>CAIUQR010000103.1 GCA_903901335.1 uncultured delta proteobacterium
TGGTGCGTAGCCCGGCGAAAGTAATGCTGCACTTGATGTTTGGCATTGTTTCTCTTTTTGCCGACCAGTTGATAAAATTGACCGGTTACTGATGAAACAGCATTCCGGGCAATGACGGCTCAGACTTTTGCAAGAGGCTCAGAATTGTAATTATTGGTCATGGCTTTCTCAGTATATTGATCAAAAGGAATTATTACATAAAGGATGGTTATTAGGACCAGCTATTGGTGAGAATGGATTTTTAAACAGAATGAGCTTTAAAACCAAACCTGTAAATACTGCCGATAAACAAGGACAGGGTCGCTGATCAAACCATTAGCCACCTGACATTACAGAAACTTACCTGAGCAGGTGCTTTTGGGATAAAATACTACAGGGAGACACAATAGATGAAGATTCTCGTGGGTTATCGGGGGACTGGAGTAGGCAGAGATTTGCTGGATCAGGCGGTCAAACAGGCGAAGGCGTTCGGCGGGGAAGTGCATGTCGTCACCTCTCTGTTCGGCGGGGCAACGACCGAGTTGGAGAAGATTAAAGGGGCTGAAGACAATCTCGAAAAAGCAAAACACTATCTCGATGGCCAGGGGGTGAAAAATACTGTCCATCTCCTGGTCAGAGGGCTGAGTCCGGGGGAGGACATTGTCCTTTTTGCCAAAGAGAACGGCATTGAGGAGATCATCATTGCGATAAAAAGCCGATCCAAGGTCGGAAAACTGCTCTTTGGTTCAACGGGGCAGTATGTTATCCTTAAGGCAGAATGTCCTGTTATTTCAATTAAATGAGTTGATGAAGATGGCATTGCATTATTTGCCCACAATTTTTGAAAGGAGGTGACATGAAACGAATACATTGTTTTGTTGTATTTTGGGTGCTTTTTGGGGTATCCAGCGCGCTTGCCGGCAATTTCGAACTCACGAGCCAGAGCCTTCAGAAAAACGGCACTCTGCCTTTCCGGCAGGTGTTCAATGGTTTCGGCTGTACGGGCGATAACCTCTCTCCGGATCTCTCCTGGCACGGAGAACCTGCCGGAACCAAAAGTTTTGCCATCACTGTGTATGACCCTGACGCCCCCACCGGGAGCGGATGGTGGCACTGGCTGGTCTTCAATATCCCAGGAGACATTCACAGCCTATTGGAAAACAGCGGCAACCCGGAAAAGGGGCTGATGCCCAAACAGGCCATCCAGGCCCGGACCGATTTCGGCACTTCGGGCTATGGCGGGGCCTGTCCGCCGGCCGGTACCCAGAAACATAGATACCAGTTTACCGTATGGGCCCTCGACGTCGAACAATTGCCGTTGACGGCTGATACAACTGGTGCCATGCTTGGATTTAATCTGCGTCAGCATGTGCTGGCACAGGCCGAACTCACTGTCACCTACGGCAGATAAGTCTGCTCCTATCCACTAAAAATCGGGAAATACTGATGGTAAAAAAGAAGGCGTCGGCCGGTTCCGGCCGGACTATTGCAAGGCTGAAAGAGAAGCAGGCGCAGAAACAAGAACAACCGGTGAGGCAGCCGATGATCCAGGCCATGGTCTGGTACAAAGAAGAGCATTATAAGGAACTTCTAACTCTCTTTGATGATGTCGAGTTGTTGCCGCTGACCTATCAGGATTGGCTTGCCCGTGCCGAGGAAAAAAAGGCCGAAATAGAAGCGGAAGGGGACCAGGTGATCAAGGTGTTCATCGACCCCCTGACCTTCCCGAAGTGGTGCGAGGAGAAAAACCTGGCGAAGGATGCCAACGCCCGCTCCCAGCTGGCAATCGAGGTGGCTCAGGCGCAATCGTTCAGTCTGTAGAGTATGGCTGCAACGACCAAGGAACTAATGGTTCTTTGCTGGTGCACCTCCAGATGACTGCCTGGGATCGGCTGTCTGAAGCATTCCGCCAGGCAAGTCCAGGGTGGAAGCTGGAAAAGGATGTTGAATCTGTATATCTAATCAGCACATTGTGTGGGGCTGATGCCTGTGACCCCATGTTCTTATATATGTACGTTTATGGATGTAACCGGCACCTTGGTGGCTGCAGGGGGGCATCGTGTCGTACCTGAGGAATGAGCATTTATGAAAATTACTATTATTGGCACGGGTTATGTGGGCATCGTCAGCGGAGCCTGTTTTTCTGAGTTTGGACATGAGGTCGTCTGCGTCGATAACGACGTAGCCAAGATCACGGCGCTTTGCCAGGGGCAGATCCCGATCTACGAGCCCGGTCTGGCCGATCTGGTGGCCAAGAACGTCTCCGGTGGCCGGCTCCGCTTCACTGCCGACCTCAGCGAGGCTGTGCCGAGGGCTGATGCGGTCTTTATCGCCGTGGGAACACCGTCGACCCGTCGCGGTGACGGCTATGCCGATCTCAGCTATATTTATGCCGCAGCCAAGGAAATGGCTCCCTGTCTTGCCGGGTACACGGTGGTGGTCGATAAAAGCACCGTGCCGATTGGTACTGCCCGACAGGTCTCCCGTATTATTCGTGAGACGAACCCGACAGCTGATTTCGACGTGGCATCGAATCCTGAATTTTTGCGGGAAGGAGCTGCAATTGGAGATTTCATGCGGCCTGATCGAGTGGTCATCGGCGTGGAAAACGAAAGAGCAGCAGCAATTTTACGGGAGATTTACAGCCCGTTGTATCTTATCGAGACCCCTATCGTTGTCACCGGCATCGAGACCGCCGAACTGATCAAATATGCAGCCAACGCCTTTCTGGCTGTGAAAATAAGTTTTATCAACGAGATGGCCAATATCTGTGAGGCTGTGGGGGCCGATGCTGTCGCCCTAGCCAAGGCCATCGGGCTTGATGGCAGGATAGGTAAAAAATTTCTTCACCCAGGTCCTGGCTACGGCGGTTCCTGTTTTCCGAAGGATACCGTGGCGCTTCTCCGCACCGTACAGGAGTACGGGGTAAGCGCCCGCCCTGACGATTTTGCCGGCCCTTATGGAGAAGGGAGCCCGAATCATCGCCCATGATCCGCAGGGCATGAGGGAGGCGGCAAGGTACTTACCCGATGGAATTACATACGTCAACAACCCTTACGACGTTTTTTCCGGCGCTGATGCCATCGTTCTGTTGACGGAATGGAACCAGTATCGGGCGTTAGATTTGAAGGCGGTACTCGACAAGATGAAAGAACCGGTTTTCGTCGATCTTCGCAATGTGTATGAGCCCTGTAAGTTAAGAGAAATGGGCTTTGCTTATTTCGGGAACGGCAGGAATTGAACGGGCATAGCGCGTTTTTGGGCTAGTCGTGGTGACCCGTAAGCCTTGTGGGGATGGAAGGCAGTTCCAGGAAGTATCCATCTTCAAGGAAGGCGACGATCCTGACAAGTAAAAAATATGGACAAATGTGGACACAGATCAAAAATTAAGGGGTTAGGCGATTTCCGCTTAACCCCTTAATTTATTTGGTGCCTCGGATCGGACTCGAACCGATACTGGATTGCTCCAACGGGATTTTAAGTCCCGGGTGTCTACCAATTCCACCACCAAGGCAGGATGTGTGCTTTTACCATATGCCGATCGAGCTTGTCAATCGGCAAACACCGATTTCAGGCCGGAATCAGACTCAGAAACCAACTTCAAATTCGCACCATAATTCTGTGATATCAGGACTATCAGTAGAAGCCATGTCGTGCGAACCGGATAATGTCAAGCATCTCCCTTACAGCTTGTTCCAGTCCGATGAAGACGGCGCGGGCGATAACGGCATGCCCGATGGAGAGTTCCCCTATGATGTCGAGGGCTGCAATGCGGGCGGTGGTCCGATAATCAAGGCCATGGCCGGCATTAACCTGCAATCCCAATCGGTCTGCCTCCTGGGCTGCTGAGGCGATCAGGTGAAATTCGCAATCCCGCTCTTTTTCGCTTACTGCGTCGCAGTATCTGCCGGTATGGATCTCAACAAAGGTCGCACCGATATCGTGTGATGCCTTAATCTGTTTGAAATCGGGGTCAATAAAGAGAGAAACCGGGATGCCAGCCTTGGCCATCTGCTCGATGGTTCCAGCAAGTTTCTTTTTCTGACCGGTGACATTGAGTCCGCCTTCCGTCGTCAGCTCCAACCGTTTTTCCGGAACAAGGGTCACCATATCCGGTTTAATATCGAGCGCGATATCGATGATCTCCTTGGCTGCGCCCATTTCCAGATTGAGTCTGGTCTTGACAGTCTGTCTGAGGAGCCGTACATCCCGGTCCTGGATATGCCGCCGGTCCTCCCGCAAGTGCACCACGATTCCGGAGGCCCCGGCCAGCTCACAGAGTGCGGCGGCGGTTACAGGGTCGGGTTCGATGGTCCCTCGGGCTTGACGGATAGTGGCGATGTGATCGACATTGATGGCGAGAAGGGTCATTGGTTTGCTCCTGTTCAGTTGTAATCTCGATATAAGCTCATTCTCTTTATCCTGCATGAGCGCGGCATCCGGTGCGGATCGTTCATGATCGTATCCGAGCAGGTGTAGAAGACCGTGTGTTATCAGCCAGGCCAGACGTTCGGCAAGAGTCTGCCGGGATGCCGTTGCCTCCCTTCCGGCGGTGTCCACCGAGATGATAATATCTCCCAGTTCTCTGATCGGTAAGGAGGAAATCGTGTCATCGGCCCCATCCAGAAAAGGAAAAGAAAGGACATTGGTCGGGACGTTTTTTCCACGATAACGGTTGTTCAGGTCTGTCATTTCCCTGTCGTCAATAAGCAGGATGCTCAAGCTGTAACCTGCCATATCACAGAGATCGAGAAGCTGCTCGGCGCAGGCGATAATCAGCCGGGTATTTATCTGCAGAGCTGACGACGGGTAATTATTTGTCAGGAAAATGGGCATGGTTATACGGTGAAGGGAAAAGTATGTGAAAAGAGGGCCTGGGCTGAGGATCGGCTATTTCTTTTCATAGGCCTGGATAATTTTTTGGACCAGGGGATGCCGGACAACATCCTCCCCCGAAAAAGAACAGAATGCTATGCCTTCAATGCGGTTCAGAAGCTCTTTTGCCTCCAGCAGGCCTGATTGTTTCGGAACCGGGAGATCGACCTGGGTGCTGTCGCCGGTAATGACGGCCAGCGAGTCGAAACCGATTCTGGTCAGAAACATCTTCATCTGTTCCCGCGTGGTATTCTGGGCTTCATCCAGGATAATAAAGGCATTGCTCAGAGTACGGCCGCGCATGAAGGCAAGGGGAGCAATCTCAATTGCCCCTTTTTCGATGAGCTCCTCACTCTTTTCGGGGCCAAGCATATCATTCAATGCATCATGCAGAGGCCGCAGGTACGGGTTGACCTTCTGGGCCAAGTCGCCTGGCAGAAAACCGAGTTTTTCCCCAGCCTCGACGGCAGGCCTGGTCAGGATAATCGAACGGACCTGCCCGCTGACATAGGCGGATACGGCCATGGCTACCGCCAGATAGGTTTTACCGGTTCCGGCGGGGCCGATGCCGAAAACGATATCGTTCTGGCGGATCGCGTCAATATAGAGTTTCTGATTCCGGGTCTTCGGCGAGATCACCCTGTTTTTGGTGGTGACATAGACCTTATCCAGAAAGATCTTGTCTAAATGGGCCTTCGGGGTTGATTCGAGTATGCGCAGGCCAAAGGCAAAGTCCGACGAGTAAATCGGGTATCCTTTTCCAATAAGATCATAGAGTTGTTGGAGAAGGTTAGCCGCGAGTTCGACTTCATGCTCGCGGCCGGTGATATTAATGGAATTCCCGCGCACATTGATCTGTACACCTGAGCTCTTCTCAACGATATGCAGGTTCTTATTAAGATCGCCATAGAGTGCCCCCGCCAGGGTGTTTTCAGGGAAGTGAAGGTCACGGCTGAGTTGTTTATGTATGTTCAATGGTGTGATTGTACCTTTTTTAATTCATTATCAATAATTTGCTGAATGACCTGTAAAGAGCGATTTCTGAGCGCCCGTCCATTGATGAAGATAGCCGGAGTTCCGGTAACCCCGGCAGCCTCGGCATCTTTCAGATCCATGGTGAGTTCCTGTTGAATCTTAGGCGAAACAATATCTTGTTTAAAGCGCGCAATATCAAGGTTCAGTTTGACGGCGATAGCCTCGATGGCCTGTTCGTTTAACTTTGGAGTGGAAAAAAGCTCGTTATGAAATTCCCAGAACTTCCCCTGTTCTTTGGCCGCAAGGGCTCCTCTTGCGGCAAGTTCGGCAAATTGATGAGACCGGAGAGGCATGTTTTTAAAAACCACCTTAACGGTTTCAGGGTTTGTCTTGAGCACCTGCTCAAGGAGCGGCCCTATCTGGCCGCAATAAGGTCACTCGAAGTCCGAGAATTCGACAATGGTGACCGGTGCATTTTCTTTACCCTCAAAAGGAGAACCGGCGATGTTGATTGGAAGAATGAAGTCAACGGCTACAGTTACAAACGTGTTTTTTTCGCTGTCGATAAGATAAAGACTTTCGCCGCGTGGAGCGATATCGATTGCTTTTACTCCCTTGGCAACGGGGATGGTCCCTTCAAGCTTGCCTGTGGCATCATAGACGAGAACCTGATGTTTGTCGGTCAGTACGAATACATGCTTCTGGTCAAGAGAATAGACGACAGCAAGCGGTGTGGAAGGCAGCTTCCATTCGCCCTGTACCTGCCAATCAACCTTCGCGGGGGGATTGTCACCTGGGTCGGCACATGCCGGTTCAGCCGAAGAGCAGAAGATCAGAGCTGCAAACGCTGCCAGTATCAGTTTATTCGACATAATAACCTCGTAGCCTATTGTTCGTTTTGGGGTGGAGTTTTCAATAACCAAAGCACCAAGAAGAGTACAAGATAATAGCCATTGAAAAAAGGTTTTGCAAGACAGGAACATAAACTGAATGATTTGCATATTGAAACACATCCTGGGATCGGGACTCTCCCCAGGAAGATTTCCATGTCTTTTGACCCTGAAAAAAATATTTGTGGTCATGCCTGGGATATGATGGTATTTATAAAATCTTTTTATGGCCATCTCATATCAGGCATGACCTTGACGGGTGCAGAAATGTGAATTATTTAATGACTCACTGATCCACCCCTTTTTCTTGTGTTTTTACCTGGCAGCTATGGCCAGAAAATTTTTGCTTGCATTATTTGTGGTGCAAAAAACATTAGGAATCAATGTGTTGCGAGGGTGGCGAAATTGGTAGACGCACCAGACTTAGGATCTGGCGCCTTGCGGTATGGGGGTTCGACTCCCCCCTCTCGCACCAGTTGTATTGTGCATGGAGTTTTTGTCGGGGTTCAAAAAAAGGTTGATCCTTTTATGCAGTTTTTTCATGAGAGCCCTGAGAGGTGACGAGGTATACTGTTATGGATACCTTGAGAGGCACGATGCACAACCGAATTATCAATACATCAATGAAAAGGATAAAAACAGATGGAAGTAATTGTTGAAGAGGTTAGCGCTCTTACAAAAAAGATGACAATCACTCTGCCTGAAGGCGATGTCCAGAAAAGACTGAAAGAGGCATATGATAAGCTGCAGAAGGAATCGAAGATGAAGGGCTTCCGGCGCGGTAAGGTGCCCCGGTCCCTCATCGTCAAGACCTATCAACCTCAGGTGGAGGGAGAGGTCGGGGAGAAACTGGTCCAAGATACATATTTTAGCGCCGTTGAAAAACAGAAGATAGATCCTGTTGTTCACCCGGAGATTTCAGCACCTGTTTTCAACGAAGATGGTTCCTTTACCTATATTGCCCAGGTTGACATCAAACCGGCATTCGAGCTGATGGACTATAAAGGTCTTGAGGTGGAAAGGCCCGATACGACAATCAAGGAAGAGGAGATTGACACGGAACTGCGAGCTATGCAAAAAAACATGGCTGCCCTTCGTTCCGTCGATGGACGAGCCATACAGAAGGGTGACGTGATTATCCTTGATTACCAGGGCTTTCATAATGACAATCCGATCAAACAGGTGAAGAATGACAACTATTCTCTGGAGGTAGGTTCAGGGAGAATGGGGCCGGAGTTCGAGGACAGACTCGTTGGCATGAACAAAGGAGAAGAGGCCTCACATGAGGTTGATTTCCCTGAGAAACATCCTAATCCACTCCTGGCGGGTAAAAAGGTCAACTTCCGAATTGTAATTAAGGATGTGCAGGAGCGTGTTTTAGCGGAGCTTGATGATGAATTCGCCAAAGATGTCGGCAAGGAATTCACCACTCTTGACGAGTTGAAGAAGACGATCCGGGAGCGCATCCAGAAGAAGAAAGCTGAGAGCGCGGACGGTGAGCTCATCGACCGGCTTATGCAGCAGCTGTTAAAGAATCATGAGTTCGACGTTCCGAAACGCCTGGTCCGTTTTGAAGTGGAAGAGATGATCAAACAGACGGAACAACAGTTTGAAAAGACCGGTCTGAGTCTCGAGGCTGCCGGTCTGAACAGGCAGATGCTGGCGGAAAACAACGAACCCATGGCGATACAACGCGTGCGTGGCGATTTTATCCTGAAAAAGATAGCAGAGACTGAAAATATCAAAGTGAATGATGAGGATATGGATCGTGGTTTCAAACGCATTGGCGACCAATACAATATGTCTGTTGCGAAGGTGAAGGAGTTCTTTCAGCATCGCGATGATCTGCTGCCGTTCATGAATGAGATGCTGAATGAAAAAGTACTCCATTTTCTCCGCGATCAGGCCAAAATTATCGAGCCGGTAGCTGCTCCTGTCGAAGATGAGAAGGAAGCGGAAGGAAACTGATTGGTTGGATTTCTTTTTCCGGTAAAGAAAAATACCATCCGGCCTCCCCATGATTTAATGTTGCGGGGCTTTCCGGGCAATACATTATTTGCGACTGCAGCGGGCTTCGGGCTTACTGCAGTCGAGTTATTTTAAGGAGTCATAGAATGAATCTTATTCCGATGGTAGTCGAGCAAAGCCCACGAGGAGAGCGCGCTTATGATATTTATTCACGCCTCCTGAAAGAACGCATTATCTTTCTGGGTTCGGCCGTGGATGATGATGTGGCCAATGTGGTCATTGCCCAGCTCCTTTTTCTGGAGGCGGAGGACGCTGATAAGGACATCACCTTTTATATAAATTCTCCCGGTGGGGTGGTAACCGCCGGCCTTGCGATTTATGATACAATGCAATATGTGAAAAATGATATAGCCACACTGTGCATGGGGCAGGCCGCTTCGATGGGCGCGCTGTTGCTTGCTGCCGGTGCGCCGGAGAAACGCTATGCCTTGCCGAATGCAAGGATTATGATCCATCAGCCGAGCGGCGGCTTTCATGGACAGGCCTCCGACGTGGACATCCATGCCAGAGAAATTCTGCGCATGCGTGAGGACCTCAATCAGATTCTTGCCAAGCACACAAAACAGACCGTGAAAAAAATACGAATTGACACGGAACGTGATAATTATATGAGTGCCTCGGAAGCTGTGAAATATGGTATAATAGATAAAGTGCTCCTGAAACGTCAGGATCCAGAGCCGGCTGAGGAAAAGAAAGATGAGTGATATTGAGAAAAAAGAACCCGATTGCAACTGTTCTTTTTGCGGCAAGAGTCAAGAGGAAGTGGGGAAGTTGATCGCAGGACCGGATGTGTTCATCTGTGATGAGTGCATTGAGTTGTGCAATGAGATCGTCCATGATGATAGCGGTTCTGCGGCAGCAGAGAAGAAAGGCCCTAAAACCTCTTCGTTGAAACCGATGGATATAAAGGCCCATCTCGATGAATATGTGATAGGGCAGGAGTATGCCAAGAAGGTCCTCTCTGTGGCGGTCCACAACCATTACAAACGTATTGATGCACCGGCTGATGACGGGGCGGTTGAGCTGCAGAAATCTAATATCATCTTGATCGGGCCCACAGGTTCCGGCAAGACCCTGGTCGCCCAGACGCTTGCCAGAATCCTGAATGTCCCGTTCTCCATGGCCGATGCAACAACCTTGACCGAGGCGGGATATGTCGGGGATGACGTGGAAAATATCCTCGTCAATCTTCTTCAGGCGTCTGATTATGATATCGAAAAAGCGGAGCGCGGCATCATCTATATCGACGAGATTGACAAGATTGCCCGCAAATCCGACAGCCCGTCTCTTACCCGTGATGTCTCCGGTGAAGGTGTGCAACAGGCCCTGTTGAAAATAATCGAGGGTACTGTTGCCTCCATTCCGCCGAAAGGCGGGAGGAAACACCCCCAGCAGGAACTGGTGAAGATTGACACCACCAACATACTGTTCATCTGTGGTGGTGCCTTTATCGGACTTGAAAACGTTGTCAAAAGACGATTCGGCACCAAATCCATCGGCTTCGGCGCCAAGGTGGTGGGCGAGTCAAAGAAAAAACTGGGAGAACTGCTTGCCTCCGTGCAGCCGGAAGATCTTCTGAAATTTGGTCTGATTCCTGAGCTTGTCGGCAGACTGCCGGTTATCGCGACGATGGAGGAACTCCTGGAGGAGGATCTGGTCCGAATCCTGCGGGAGCCCAAAAACGCTCTTACCAAACAGTACCAGCGACTATTCGAGTTCGAGAATATCCAGCTGCGTTTCACAGAGGGCGCTTTGACCGCAATCGCCAGAAAGGCCCTTGAGCGAAAATCGGGTGCCCGGGGATTGCGTTCGGTCATGGAAAAGGCCATGCTCGATGTGATGTATGATCTGCCTTCCAAAAAGGATGTGCAGGAGTGTGTGATCAGCGAACAGGTGATAACCAACGGAGATTATCCGGTTATCCTGTATTTTAATAGACCTGAAGAGAATCTGAAGACTGCCTGAATCGGTATTGGCTTTGGCTGGGAGTTTGTGTAATGGAAAATGAAAAGAGTGCAACGAAACTGTATCCGCTGATGCCTCTGCGGGACATTGTGATCTTTCCCCATATGGTGGCGCCGCTGGTGGTAGGACGGCGAAGATCCATTCAGGCCCTGGAAGATGCGATGGAAAAGCGGACCGAGATCTTCCTCGTGACCCAGAGAGATTCGTCTGTCGATGAACCGAAAAAGAACCAGATCTACACTACCGGGACCCTTGCGGCTGTGATGCAATTGCTCCGTCTGCCGGACGGCACGATCAAGGCACTGATCGAAGGAAAGCGCAGGGGGCAGATAGTCTCCTATGTCCCCAACGATAACTTTCTGCAGGTGGAGGTTCGGGAAGTCCCTGATCAGGTGGAGATTTCCGGGGAGGTCCTTGCCTACGAAAGGGAGTTGAGAAAGTTTTTTGATGAATTTGCGACAATCAACAAAAAGATTTCCAAAGAGGTGGTGAAATCGGTCAATAATATCGATAATCCATCCAAACTGGTTGACATAATCTGCGCCCATCTGCCGCTGAAGGCGGAGGAAAAACAGCAGGTCCTTGAGGCAGAGACACTGGTCCTCAGGATAGAAAAAGTCCTTGAATTCGTCTATCGTGAAATCGAGCTTGCCGAACTGGAAAAAACCATCAATGCCAAAGTGAAAATGCGGATGGGCAAGACCCAGAGGAATTACTATCTTGGAGAGAAGGTGCGGGAGATCCAGACCGAGATGGGACACGGTGAGGATGGCCTGGACGAAATTGCCGAACTCGAGAAGACGATCGAGAAGAAAAAGATGCCGGCCCTGGCCAGAGAGAAGGCAACCAAGGAGTTAAGAAAACTCAAGAATATGCCGCCGATGTCGGCAGAGACTACGGTCGTTCGCAATTATATCGACTGTATCATCAGCTTGCCGTGGAAGAAGAAGAGCAAGGCCGAAATCGATATCAACAAGGCGGAAATTATCCTTGATGAGGATCATTACGGCCTCAGAAAGCCGAAAGAACGGATAGTCGAATACCTGGCCGTACAGGCACAGGTGAAGAGGATCAAAGGGCCGATTCTCTGTCTGGTCGGTCCCCCTGGTGTCGGAAAGACCTCTATCTGCAAATCAATTGCCCGGGCAATGAATAGAGAATTTGTCAGGCTGTCACTGGGCGGAGTCCGGGACGAGGCCGAGATTCGTGGTCATCGCCGTACCTATATCGGGGCGATGCCTGGCAAGATCATTCAGGCCATGCAGAAGGCCAATGTGTCCAATCCGGTTTTCTGTCTCGACGAAGTCGACAAGATGTCCATGGATTTTCGTGGCGATCCGTCATCGGCCTTGCTTGAAGTCCTTGATCCGGAACAGAATGTTGCCTTCAATGATCATTACCTGGATATCGATTATGATCTGTCCGAGGTCTTTTTTATCACCACCGCCAACAACCTGCATGGTATTCCCGTGCCCTTACAGGACAGGATGGAGATCATCCAGATAAACGGCTATACCGAGGAAGAAAAACAAAAGATTGCAGAAGGATACCTTATTCCCAAACAACTTGAAGCCAACGGTTTCAAACCTGATGATATCTGCCTGACCGACGGGGCAACCATGGAGATTATTAGGCGCTATACCAGGGAGGCCGGTGTCAGGAGCCTTGAGCGTAACATTGCCTCGATCTGCAGGAAGGTGGCTCGCGATCGTTTGAAGAAGGAGCAGAGGGATAAGAAGTATCGAATCAGCGCCCAATCCATTGCCAAATATCTCGGTACCCCGAAATACCGGTATGGTCTGGCTGAAGAAAACGACGCCATCGGCCTGACGACCGGCCTTGCCTGGACAGAGGTGGGAGGGGAGTTGCTGCAGATCGAGGCGACCCTGATGCCCGGGGGAGGCAAGCTGACTATCACCGGAAAATTAGGGGATGTGATGCAGGAGTCCGCTCAGGCGGCGCTCAGCTATGTGCGTTCCAGGGCCGCAATGCTTGGCCTGGAGAGTGATTTTTATCAGAAGTTGGATATTCACATCCATGTCCCGGAAGGGGCGATACCGAAGGATGGTCCGTCGGCAGGAATCACGATTGCAACCACCCTTGTCTCCGCACTCCTCAAAGCACCGGTGAAGCATAAGCTGGCGATGACTGGAGAAATCACCCTACGCGGACGTGTCCTGCCGATTGGCGGTCTGACGGAAAAACTTCTTGCCGCCAAAAGAGGGAATATCACCGATGTCCTGATCCCGAAGGAAAATGAACGGAACCTGCATGATGTTCCGGCCAATATCCTGAAGAGCCTGAATATCAGCCTCGTCGACCACATGGACGAAGTCCTTGAACATGCTATCATCGTCAAGGAAGGAGAAACCCTGTTTAAAGGGGGGGCCGGAGGTGCTGTTTTCGGTGCGAACACTGTCCCTGAATTGACTACCCGGCAATGATCTGACAGGAAGCCCATTTGAAAACAAAAGACGTTTATTATGTCTCAGGAAGTACGGGGATTCTGGCAAAAAACATGGGGAAGGCACTTCTGGGCCAATTTCCGGAAATTAACTTTCATGAGGAGTCGTTTCCATTTATCCGGACAGAAGATGAAGCTCGGGCAGTCCTGAAAAAAATACTGCAACGGTCGAGCGAGAATTCTCCTCTTGTTTTCTCCACACTTTTTTTTAAAGAATTGAACGCCATTTTCGATACGCCGGAGGTAGATTTCTTTAATATCTTCGACTACTTCCTTGGTAACCTGGAAAGTCTGCTCGAGGAAAAAGCTCTTCGAGAACCAGGGTTTTCGAGACATCTTGACGACACCCTCATAGCTAAACGGGTCAATGCAATCCAGTACACCATCTCGCATGATGATGGCATAGGCACGAAGGATTATGACCAGGCGGATATTCTTCTCGTCGGTGTTTCCCGTGCAGGCAAGACACCTGTTTCTGTCTATCTGGCAACACAGATGGGCCTGAAAACGGCCAACTATCCCCTCGTGGATGAGGACCTGAAAGGCTTCAAACTGCCGCAGGATGTGGTCAGAAATATTCAACGGGTAGTCGGTCTTTCCACCACTCCGCAGATGTTGCATGTTTTCAGGGAAAGCCGCTATAAAGGCAGCAGATATGCGGAAATGTCAACGTGTAGCAAGGAAATCAAGGAGGCCAGAGAAATATTTCTGAAATATAATGTCCCGGTGATTTATACAGAAGGGAAGTCCATTGAAGAGACTGCTACGCAGATTACGCAGGAATTGAAATTGAATATTGTCACTACCTTTTAAGTGTATGGACTGTTCATTGTAGGTAGTGACTTTCTCTCCTGGTTTGCAGGAGAGTGACGATACGATCCAGAAGCAGATCTGCCGTCCGTTCTTTACTGACAAGCGGCAATTCGATAACACCTTGATGATCTATCAGGGTTATCTGATTGGTATCCGCTTCAAATCCCCTATCCTCACGGGTGATATCGTTGACTGCAATCAGATCAAGATTCTTTTTCTGTAGTTTCCTTTTTCCTTCGCTTAAGAAATCGGAGCTTTCGGCGGCAAAACCGACCAGAAGTTGTTGGGCGTTTTTTCTTTCACCCAGCTCCTGAAGGATGTCCGGGTTTGCAATAAGGCCCAATGACAGTCCTGCCTGTTCCTTTTTGACCTTGTCCGTATATTTGGTTTCGGGCCTGAAGTCACTGACTGCGGCTGCCTTGATAATGACGGTGGCTTGTGGAAAATGTTCCATCACAGCCGTCCTCATGTCCTCTGCCGTTTGAACACTGACTCGTTTCACACCTTCAGGGCAGGGGAGATGGGTGGGGCCGCTGATAAGCGTTACGTCGGCACCCCGTCTATAGGCGGTCCTGGCCAATGCATATCCCATTTTACCTGAAGATCTGTTGCTGATAAATCTTGCCGGATCGATGTGCTCCCGGGTAGGACCGGCGCTGACCAGCACTCTCTGCCCGCTCAGATCACCAGCCGATACAGAACGTAAGAAAATTTCCTGTACCTGTTCCCACCCCGGCAGACGACCCTGTCCTTCATCCTTGCAAGCCATCATGCCGCAGGCAGGCTCAATGATCTGATAGTTCAGCTCTTTTAATTTGGCGATATTTGCCTGAGTGGCCGGATGCGAATACATCCGGCTGTTCATCGCCGGGCAGACAATCATTTTTGCTCTGGTGGCGAGAGCTGTGGCACAAAGAAGGTTGTCCGCAAGTCCATGGGCCAGCTTGGCAATGGTATGGGCGGTTGCTGGGGCGATAATGAAAAGATCTGCGTCCATTGCCAGGTTAATATGAGAAATATCAGGACCATCGGCAAACATATCGGAATAGACCTTCTCTCCGGAAAGGGAAGCGAAGGTCAGAGGGGTCACAAATCGCATTGCCGAATCCGTCATAATAACTGTCACCCGGGCCTCTTCCTTGGCAAGTGTACTCACCCAGCCGGCGACCTTGAAGGCGGCAATACTCCCAGTGATCCCAATAACGATTCTTTTTCCAGCAAAAGAGGTAGGCATATCAAGCCCCTGATTGGAGATGGATTGATGGCATCAAAAAAAAAGCATGTCCGGACGGTGCTGGACATGCTTTTTAGAAAACAGGCACATAAACCGCAAGTCGGATTAATCTCTACTGCCGCCGAAAAATCGCAGTAACATTAAGAAAAGGTTGATAAAATCAAGATAGAGTGCGAGAGCACCCATAATGGCCCCTTTCTTGATAGCCTCTTCTCCATCGGCCATTATCCCCTGTTCACCCATATTTTTAATCTTCTGCACGTCATAGGCAGTAAGACCTGTGAAGATGCATACGCCGAGAAGAGAAATTATCCAGTACATACTGGAGCTTTTCAAGAAAATATTGACGACGGAAGCAATCAATATGCCGATAAGTCCCATAAAAAGAAATGATCCCAAACCTGACAGATCACGCTTGGTTACCAGTCCGTAAACCGCCATTGCCCCAAACATCCCGGCTGTGATGAAGAATGTCCCGGCGATGGATGATCTGGTATAGGTCAGAAAGATAACGGAAAGGGTGAGGCCGTTCAAAATCGAATAACCGATAAAGAGTCCGGAGGCGGTGCCTGCCTGGATCTTATTGATTCTGGCCGATAGAAAGAAAACCATTCCAAGCTCGGCGATCACCAGGATCAAAAAAAGAGGACTGGCGATTATAGACCTTGCCAGTCCTGTATTTGCGGTGATATACGCGACAATACCTGTTATGCCAAGGCCCATGGCCATCCAGTTGAATACCTTGGCGAGAAAAACTGTCGAAGCCTCCTGCCTGGCCTGTGTCAATGTCATCTGATTCGAGTTTCCGTACATATGTCTGCTCCTTACTCTTTTCTTTATAGAAAGCCGATAAAAATCCAGTTGAATAACCCATTTTGGGGTTGCTTTCGAACTGTATTCAACTTTACTAAAACCCTATTTGGCATCCATAGTAATCATTTCATACAAGTTTGCAAGGCGTATTGCCTTCTTTGGGCTGGAAGAGTGGCGGTGAAAAGCAGAGAACGCCGTCAGCCATCTGTTGTTCAGGCTGGATACAGGCAGGAAGCATATATAGCGGCCGAAGGGCCAGGAGAAAATCCCCGAGGCCCTTCGGTTGTTGGTTCTACCAGTTTTTCCCCAGGAGTTCAAAATGTCCCCGGGGTTTGACGCAGGCCGGACATTTTTCCGGCGCAGCTTTTCCGGTATGCAGGTAGCCGCAGTTCAGACATCGCCAGACTTTTTCTTCTTCACGGATAAAAGTTCGGTTGGCGACAATATTTTCGGCAAGCTCCCGAAAAAGCTTTTCATGGTTTTTTTCCGCCACGCTTATCGCATCCAGGGTGTCGGCAGCCCGTTCAAATCCCTCTTCCCGGGCAATTGCTGCAAACCCCTTATACATACTGTCATGGACGAAGAATTCCAGCTCTGCCGAGGCAATCAGGTTCGCATGGGTGTCTTTGATCACTCCAGCTGGAAAACTCCACTGTATTTCCAGCTCACCGCCGTTGAAAAACTTAAAGAACCTGAGCGCATGTTCCTGCTCTTGAGCGGCTGTTTCATCAAAGAGACGTCCTATCTGCATAAAACCGTCATCCCTGGCCTGATCGGCGAAAAAATTATACCGACTCCGCGCCTGGGCTTCTGCTGCAAACGAGGTGAGCAGGTTTTTGGCGGTCTGGCTCTCTCGAAAAGCGACCATGGCGTCTCCTGCTATTCTTCAATAATGATTGCATTGGCGCCGCATTGATCTGCAGCCTTTTGCACAATCGCCTCCAGATGTTTGGGGATTACGTCAAATTTGACAATTGAAAGGAGTTGATCCTCATCGTACTCAAATACCTCGGCACAGAGTTTGTTGCAATTTCTGTCACCCATACACTGTTTTGTAATGGTAGCTTTCATGGAGATCTCCTTTTTTTTGTTGGATTGATAAGAAATGAAAAACGGAACAAAATAAAATTCATACAGAGCGTTGTTGAATTATTCAAACACAAATCCGAGAAAAAATCAGTAACTTTCACAGATGACTGATAAACATAAACACGTTTAATTGAGGGCCAGATGATTAATACCGTGCCGTCACTGCAAGCAGTTCTAGTTTTGAGAAGTGGACAATCAGCGGACGACAGCCTTGCCATGGCCTCCTTCGTTGCCTGATGATTCTCTTCCTCGTCCACAAAAGTTGTCAGTGTTCACTTTTGTGGACACTTTCGTTGCCGCCACCTCAAAGGAGCTGCCTCCAATATTTTTCTGGAGCCATAGTAAATTCAATATCTTTTCATAAAATTGTCCGGTGAGGACAAGCTGGTATGATTAGTGCTAACGAAACAGCGATCTGATAAAATTGTCCCGAAAAGTTGACAAGAAATATGACTAGATAGCTATGAATATAGAAAATTCCGGAAGAAACACCACACGTAACACCCATATTTGGGGGGCATGGTCCATTCGAACACGCTTGGTGCTCTTGGTCTTGATGTCGGTGTTGCCTGCCTTAGGTCTTATTCTTCATACCGGGTTTGAGGATCAAAAAAAAGACATCGAAGAGGCTGCAACAACTCTTCTGCAAACTGTTGAGAATCTGGCCAGACTTCAGGATACCATTACTACAAGCACCAGACAGATGCTCATGACCATTGCCCAGTATCCTGAAGTGCAAAACGGTGACATTCAGGCCTGCAACAAACTCTTTGAGAGTCTGCTGCGCCAGTCCTCCTACCTTGGTACTCTTATTGCTACGCAGCTGGACGGTAATGCCTTTGCTGCAGGAAATGCCGGCACATCATTCAATCTGGCCGATAGAGACTATTTTCAAAAAGCTCTTAAGACCAGAGGGTTTGCCGCAGGGGAATTTGTAGTTGCCAGATCAAACAACGTTCCTGCGTTTCCTTTTGCCTTTCCGGTTATCAACGATCACGATCAGATCAGAGGAACGGTGGTCGCTACTGTCAGACTGGATCAGTATGAAGAACTTTTTCACCACATGGGCTTCCCGGAGGGGTCTATCGTTGGAATAGAAGACTCAAAGGGAATCCGTCTCTGCCGTTTTCCAAAATTAGAGGGGATGATCAATGAGGAAGCAGGACAACCTCTGCCGCAAAAAATATGGCAGACTATTTCCGGTCCGCAAAAAAAAGGAACATATACGGAAGAGGGTGCGGACGGTGTGCGCCGCATATATGGTTATATTCAACTTCGATTGAAAGAAGATGACAGGCCTTATCTTTATATTCGTGTCGGAATACCGGAAGAAAGCGCACTCTCCTCCGCCCATATTCGGCTGAATCATAATTTGTTTTTTTTCTGCATAGCAAGCTGTTTCGCGTTAGCCGCAGCCTATTTTCTGGGTAATGCGACGATAGTCAATCCGATAAAACAGCTGGTCGAGGTCTCTCGGCAGATGGGGACTGGAAATTTTGCTTTACGCTCCGGAATATCTCATAGGAAGGGAGGTGAAATCGGTCTGCTGGCCCAATCCTTTGATATGATGATGTCAGCCCTGACGGAGAGGGAAATTGAACGCCTGGAGTCCGAGGAATCAATCAGGCTGCTCAGCAAACAAAACCAGCTGATCCTCAATGCAGCAGGGGACGGCATCGTGGGCCTGGATGCCTGTGGAATCGTAGTTTTTATTAACCCCGCAGCAGCAGTTATGACCGGGTATGAGGTACATGAACTTTTAGGACAAGACCTGCATCAGATGATACACCATTCCTTGCCGGACAACTCACCCTATCCGCTGGAGCTTTGTCCCATGCATAGAACACTGAGTATGGGGACAGCAGGCAGGGTAAACGACGAAGTGCTGTGGCGAAAAGATGGTTCGAGTTTTCCTGCTGCCTATTCGAGCACTCCTATTGCCAAGAATGGCACGATCTCAGGGGCAGTAATAACCTTCCGGGATATTACCGAACGCAAACAGGCAGAGGCCGTTCTGCGAAACAGTGAAGAACATTTCCGCCTGCTCATCGAGAATATCTCCGACATTATCATGGTGCTCGATTGCTACGGAATTGTCCGCTATGAAAGTCCATCGCTGAAACGGGTTCTCGGCTATTCGGCCGATGAGCTGGTAGGTAAACGTGCCTGTGAATTGATCCACCCCGATGATCTGTCGCATGTAGTGGATGAGTACGGACGCAGCTTTGTTACGCCTGAAGTATGTGTCTCCGTCCGAATGCGAGGTCGGCACAAAGACGGTTCATGGCGCATCCTTGAAACAATCGGCAAGTCGTTATTAAACCGGGCGGGGCGGCTGTTCATAGTTATTACCTCGCATGACATCACCGAAAGGAACCGGGCGGAAGAGGAAAAGAACACTATAGAGGCACAGTTTATCCAGTCTCAGAAGATGGATTCAGTGGGAAGGCTTGCCGGTGGAGTCGCCCACGATTTCAACAATATGCTCTCTGTAATTATTGGTCATGCAGGGATGTTATCGTATCAGCTTGCTCCGACAGATCCGCTTCACAGTAATGTCCTGGAAATTAAAAATGCCGCTCTACGTTCCGCAGATCTGACGCGCCAACTCTTAGCTTTTGCCCGTAAACAAACGATCAGCCCCAAGGTTCTGAATGTAAATGATGCCGTTTCAAACATTTTGAAGATGCTCAAACGAATAATCGGCGAAGACATCGACCTGGCCTGGACTCCAGGCCCGAATTTGTGGTCTGTCAAGATGGATCCGAGTCAGATTGACCAGATCCTGGTTAATCTGATGGTTAACGCCCGAGATGCTATTGCAGGCATTGGGGCCATTACCATCGAGACAAGCAATGCGGCTATTGATGAAAGCTCCAGTCATACCCATCCGGGTGTTTCTCCGGGGTCGTTCATATTGTTGGAGATCAGCGATACAGGAACGGGGATGGACAAGGCGACCTGCAACCGTATTTTCGAGCCATTTTTTACAACCAAGGAATTGGGCAAGGGAACCGGCCTAGGGTTGGCGACAGTGTATGGAATTGTCACGCAAAATAAAGGATTCATCAACGTTTACAGTGAACCGGAACAAGGAACGGCCTTCAAGATTTACCTGCCCGGTACCGATGAGGGGATTCATGAGGAACCTGCACCTGTGGAGAGAGAAAACCTGCAGGGAAGGGAGACGGTGCTTCTGGTGGAGGATGAAAAGTCGATCTTAAATCTAGCCAGGCGCACGTTGGAGCACTATGGATATAAGGTGCTCGCAGCATCCGATCCGGATATGGCCCTGACTCTGGCGAGGAACCATCCTGGCCACATTCACCTGTTGATTACCGATGTGGTGATGCCCGGCATGAACGGCAAAGATCTCAATGAAGCACTTAAATCCATCAGACCGGAGATCAAATGCTTATTCTGGTCCGGCTACACATCGAATGTTGTAGGCCATAACGGTATTCTCGATGAAGGGGTTCAATTTCTGCAAAAGCCCTTTTCACAGGAGACCCTGGTGCAAAAAATTCGGAATGTTTTGGAAACATAGAAAAAAAGAATCGAAAATTTGATTCCGCTTCGTAAATCCTTCATACTGCAATATATTAATTGCATAGCATGTTTGGAACAACAATTAAGGAGAAATGAAATGCTGAAGAACATGAAAATCGGAACACGACTGACACTGGCCTTTGGCCTGGTCCTGGTGCTCCTGCTGGTCAATGGCCTGATTGCAGTACACAACATCAGCAACTTGAGCGATAAGGTGAAGACATTGGCTAACGACCGCATGCCCAAGGCGGAAAGCGCCAATGACATTATCGATAATGTCAATATCATTGCCCGGGCGCTTCGCAATATCATCATAGATACCAGCAAGGAAACCCAGGAAGCTGAAATCAAGCGGATTACTGAAGCCCGGGAACAAATCGGCAAACAGATCAAAATTCTCCAGGAAACCACTACACATGAAAAGGGAAAGGCGCTTGTCAATAAGCTTTTTGAGGCTCGCACTGCATATGTTGAGCAGTATCTAAAATATATCGAGCTTGTGAAAGTGGGCGAGATTGATAAGGCCAAGGGCATGTTGCTAACCACGATTCGGGATGCTCAAAAGAAGTATTTTGCAGCCTGCGAAGAACTGATCACATATCAGACAGAGGCCGCCAAAGAGACTGCCAAGGAGGCGGAAGCAACGGCCACCCATTCAGAAACACTGATTATTATTCTTTTGATCGCCGCCTTTGGTACAAGTGTCTTTCTGGGATTTCTGATCATCCGTTCTATTACCGGCCCAATTAACAAAACCGTCGTACTTGCCAATACCATGGCCAAAGGAGATTTAACCACCAAACTCGATGTCGATCAGAGAGATGAAATCGGCAGCATGGCCAATTCGATGAATGCTACAGTGACACAACTGCGGTCAATGATTGCTGAGATTGTTGGCGGCGTCAACGAGCTCTCTACATCGTCTGAGGAACTTGCCGCAGTTGCGAAGCAGTTGTCAGCCTCGGCCATTGATACTGCGCATAAATCCGGTACGGTTGCCGCCGCAGCTGAAGAAATGAGCACAAATATTCATTCTGTCTCTGCGGCAATGGAACAGTCATCGAGTAATGTCGGCATGGTCGCAACCGCAACTGAAGAGATGACGGCCACGGTAAATGAGATCGGTCAGAGTGCAGAAAAGGCCAGAACTGTTTCCGAAAGTGCAGTCGTACAATCCCGGATCACCTCGGAAAAGGTGAGTGCCCTTGGTGAATCGGCCAGGAAGGTAGGGAAGGTTACTGAGACCATCACTGAGATATCGGAACAGACCAATCTGCTGGCCTTGAACGCCACGATCGAGGCAGCCAGGGCCGGCGAAGCCGGCAAGGGGTTTGCGGTCGTCGCCAACGAAATCAAAGAACTGGCACGACAGACAGCTGCAGCGACGGTGGAAATCAAGAACCAGATTGATGAGATGCAGAGCACGACGAATACAACCATCAAGGATATCGATAAGATTTCCGAAGTCATTGCTGAAATCAACACTGTCATCAATGGTATTGCGACGGCTGTTGTGGAACAGTCCGCCGCCACCAATGAGATTGCAAGCAATATCTCCCAGGCGGCTCAAGGAATCGCCGAGGTCAATGAAAGTGTTGCCCAAAGCACTATCGTTGTATCCGATATTACGAAGAATATTGCCGAGATCGACCTTGAGGCAAACCAGGTGGGAGCGAGCAGCAGTCAGGTGCTGGGGCGCGCTCAGGGGCTCTCGGATCTGGCCGCCAAGCTGGATACATTGATCAAGCAGTTCAAGGTGTAAGGTCCGTTCCATTTTTCGACCTGCCGGCAAAGGTGGATTCTGGCAGGTCGATTGATTCGGAAATCAGGTACAGTTTGTTTTCGTGACATGCATCGAAATCAACATGTTCTTGATATGTTCAGATAAACGCTAGATGATTCCGGTAAGGATCAATAGCATAAACACAAAATAGAAGGAGCCGCCGGCCAGAAGTGTCCCCGGGGTCAGGTGTTTCCGCAGACGGATCTGGCAGTAGGCCAGTCCAACCGAGCCGAACGTCAACGCCACGGTGGCAAGCGCTGCTGCATCCAGCCGCCATTCGGTCATCAGGATCCCGATGGCGGTGATCACCGAGCCTTGAAAGACCATCGCACCGGTTATATTGCCGATGGCCAGCGTGTCCTTGCCTTTCCGAATCCAGATCACACTGTTGAACTTCTCCGGCAGCTCAGTGGCGATGGGGGCGATAATCATGGCCAGAATAAACGGAGATATGCCCATTCGGCCGGAGATAATCTGGACTTTTTCCACAAAGATATAGGAACCCCAGACGATCAGGAGCAGAGAGCTGATTACCTGAAATCCGATGATCATCATATGGGGATCGTGAGAACGGGGGGCGAAATAACACGGGTCCAGGTCGGATTCCTCGACCTCGTGGTTGCCGTGCTCCCGGAGTGTTTTTAACACATAATTTCCGTAGAGCAGGATAAGCAGCAGGGCGATGAAAACCTTGACCACCGGATGCGTCGCCACAAATGTGGCGCCGATTGCCAGGGAATAGAGAATCAGGAAGTATTCCATGTCACGCTGCATAACCTTTGTGTCCACACGCATAACAGGATAGTCGTCACGTTTTTTCCGGTTCAGCAATACAGCAAGGCCGCTGATGAACATAGCCAGGGTGCCGAGCATAAAAGGCGCACCGATGATGGCCCCCACGCCGATCTGATGACCAGCCGATTTCGAGCCGAACTGAATGGCGATGATCGGGACTAAAGTCTCAGGCAGGGCTGTGCCGACTGCAGCGAAGATACTGCCCACCGCACCGTCGGAGAGGTGCATCTTTTTGCCGAACCATTCGAGGCCGTTCGTGAAGACCGTGGCTCCCAGCAGGATTACTCCGAGGGCGACAAGAAGAAGAAGCCATTCAGACATGATTAAATTTCCATACGGGTGACAACCCCCTGGAGTTTTTCGGCGGGAAGGTTGTGGAACTGGACGAAGTTTGGCGTCAGTTTTTTCAGGTTTGCAAAAACCTTCCAGATGGGGTTGGAGGTGGTGATATCCTCGGTACCGTAGAGGATAACCTTTTCGCGTATGCCGTTTACCTTCAGCAGGTGTTCGATGTCGAACATCTCCATGTAGCCTGCCCGGATCTCAAAGGCTTCCAGCCCGGTCCCGAGGCCAGGCGTCAAGACGCTCTCGAGGCCGAACGGTTCGTCCGTTGTGGCGATGGAAATGAGGATATTGCGTTCATAAATAATATTGCTTCTGGTGGTGCAATGCTCCAGATAGGGAGGTATTGTCCGCCAATCCCTGACAAAAAAGAGACCGGTGCCGGGGATATGGTTTTTCCGGTAGATTTTTTCGTATTTTTTCAGATAGGTCGAAAAGCTGGGAGACTTGAACGAACGGTAGAGCGCCCGCTGTCCTCTGGTCCAGATCAGGATGGTCGCCAGCGGGAACATGGCCAGGATGATCGACACGTAGCCGCCATGGGGTATCTTGTACATACAGGAAATAAAAAAGGTCAGGTCGACCAGTGTGATAAATACGACGACAGGCACCTTCCAACGCCTGTTGGATCGATTGAAGATCATGATCATCATCAGACCGGTGATGGTCATGGTGCCGGTAACCGCCAGACCGTAGGCGGCCGCCAGATTCTCAGATTTCTGAAAGATCAGCATGATGAGGAGCACAGACAGCATCATCATCCAGTTCACCGAACCGATATAAATCTGGGACTTGATGTGCTTGGAGGTGAAATCCACCCGCAGCATCGGCAGGATCCGGGTGGTGATCCCTTGATAGACCACCGAGTATACCCCGCTGATCATCGCCTGAGAGGCAATGATGGTGGCCAGCACGGCCAGAGTCAGGAATGGGATATAGAGGTAGGGAACGAGATCCTGGACCATCCCGAAGAGGTAATTTTTGGCCTCCGGATGGTTGATCAAATAGACACCTTGTCCGAAATAGTTGATGACCAGGGCTGTGAAGGCGAAATACCAGGCATGTACGATGGGTTTCCGGCCCAGATGGCCCATATCGGCATAGAGTGCCTCGCCACCGGTGGCGCAGAGGATGACCTCGGAGAGAACGAAAAAGCCGACAAGTCCGTGATGGAGCATAAAATTCAGTCCATAGTACGGATTGATGGCCTTGATGATAGAGGGCATGGTGATAATGTAGGCCAGACCCGAGAGAGTCAGGGCCGCAAACCAGACCAGCATGATCGGACCAAAAGCGGCTGCAACTTTATCCGTTCCTTTAAACTGCACGGTAAACAGCCCCACGGTAATGAACATGGCGATCAGGAGCAGTTTCCAGGATTGTATTGTCTCCAGGCCGGGAATGAAGGCCAGTCCTTCAACCGCTGAAAGAATCGAGATGGCCGGAGTAATGACGCCGTCGCCCAGCAGCAGGCAGACGCCTATATAGGAGAGAAAAATGACAAAACCCATTTTTCGGGCGGATAATAATTTCTTGGCAAGGATTTCCTTTAAAACAATGGTGCCGCCCTCTCCCTTATGACCGAGGCTCATGGCCAGCCAGGCATATTCGGCGGTGACCAGAATAGTCAGGGTCCAGAAGACCAGGGAGAGGATGCCGAAGACGTTGCTTATCGTCGGCTTGGTCAGCAAAAAAATAACGCTCAACGTATATATCGGGCTGGTACCGATATCGCCGAATACCAGTCCCATCGATCGGGTAACCCCACCCCAGAACGAGCTAGTATCTTCGTGTTCCATAAAAACCTCAGAACTGCGTAAAATCAATGTGACTACCAAGGGCGATCAACCTGAGTCCTCTCAACCAGCCGGTTTGTTCAGTTTTTAAAAAAAATGCCGCCGGCCTGCGAAGCCAGCGGCATTGATCGCGCTGTCGGTAGCCCTTCCAGGTGCCTACGAGGTTAGCTGACGGGCTCGAGACTGCAAGTTCTCTATCCGCAAACGGTTTCGACCGTTTTTTTGGAATACGCCCCAGTTGATTGGTTCCCCCGCATCCGTTCAATTCTGAGCGGATCTCGGCTGCTTTCTCCTGTATGTTACTTCGCCAGGAAATCTTGTCAAGATTTTGTCAAGAAAGAACCTGAACAGGGGCATGCAGAAGTGGCGGATTTGAAAAATATTTAGGGAGAATTTTTCTTGACAAAAATCCGGTCCTGAATTAATGGATCGTAATGCAAAAAAACGAATTCGTGCCAGCAGCTATTTGCTTGTTAAAAATATGCGAGTTGTTTTTTAATTCTATTACCCTGGAGGTGTATCATGTTTGAAGTTGTTGTAGATAAAGACAAATGTACCGGTTGCGAAGAATGTGTGAATGCCTGTCCTGCGCAGGTTTTCGAGATTGAAGATGGGAAATCCGAGCCCGTTGAGATGGACGAGTGCCTTGGTTGCGAGACCTGTGTTGAGGTTTGTCCTGAAGGCGCAATTACCGTCACAGAAAGTTAAGCAATACGGTATTCAGTTGTATGATAAGCCCATCTCCCTGCAAAGGGGGGTGGGCTTATTTTATTTGGCATCCATAACTATGTTCAAGAAAACATTGGCTCGATTCAAACCCGGAGTGCCACGGCGTATACATATTATGCTGGCGGCGTCGCTCTGGACAGGGATCGGGATTGTGCTTATGGTGCGTGGGATCATATGGCTGATAGGCGCAGAACGGAGCTGGCTGGTTTTGCCGGCCCTGGCTCTTGGCACCATCAAATCGCTTGTGGTTCTTGATAAGACAGCCAGACGAAGCCTGGACCGCATTCTCCGCCTGGCGGACGGGACCTGCCTCGGTGCCGTGTATTCGGTGAAGACCTGGATGCTGGTTTCATTGATGATGATTGCTGGATATGGCTTGCGTCATTCTTCTCTGCCGGCCTACCTCCTCGGTTTCCTCTATATGATGATCGGTTGGGCCCTTTTCATGTCCAGCAGACATGCGTGGATCTGCTGGTATCATGGTATCTAGCCCTCTGCATCGGAGGCGGGTTGCAAAATGACAGTGCACTCATATAACCGGGTAACTATTAACCCGCAGGCCCTGCAGAACAATTTCAGGATTATCCGGGAAAAGGTGGTGCCGGGAGTCAAGGTCCTGGCTATGGTCAAGGCCGATGGCTATGGTCATGATATGATAAAGGCCGCTAAGGTCTTTGCTGCTGCAGGTTGTGAAATCTTCGGTGTGGCGGAGACAGGTGAAGCGGTGACCCTGAGGGAGGCTGGAATCAGGGGCGAAATTTTTATTATGCTCGGGTTTGTCCGTGAGCAGGTCGATCTGGTCCTCCGGTATAATCTGACCCCCGTTGTGTTCCGGATTGAGACTGTTGAATGGCTTTCAACCGCCGCAGTAAAAGCAGGCAGGAAGATCGGCATACACCTGAAGGTCGACTCCGGGATGAGCAGACTGGGTTTGCTGCCGGACCAGGTGAATGACTTCCTGGACCGGATGTGTTTATTTCCTTCCGTGTATCTTGCAGGAATTGTGAGCCATTTCTCTCAATCGGACGATCTGCAATCGGACAATACACGAAAGAGCCATGCCGTCTTTACAAGCATGTGCAACACGATCAGACGACAGTGCGACGGACTTGGGCATATAGCCAACTCAGGCGGGATATTTAATTTTCCGGAAACCTGCGGCGATATGGTCAGACCAGGAATCTCCCTTTATGGCTACTACCCGGACGGAGAAGTAGGAATGAGACGGGCTCAGGGGCAGCGGCTCATTCCGGCGATGTCCTTTGCAACGCAGGTGCTCCAGGTCAAAACGGTGCCGGCGGGGACAGGAGTCAGTTATGGACACACCTATATAACCCCGTCCGAGACCCGCCTGGCCATTCTTCCTGTCGGCTATGAAGACGGGTATCTCCGCAGTCTTTCCAATCGCGGAGAGGTCCTGATAAAAGGTCGCAGGGCGCCCATTCGGGGTAGGATCTGTATGAATTTGTGCATGGCCGATATCACTGAGATCGAAGGCGTTCTGCCCGGAGACGAGGTGGTGCTGATGGGCAGACAGGGGCAGGAGTCGATTACTGCCGATGAGATAGCCGGTTGGGCAGATACCATAAGTTATGAGGTCCTCTGCCTGATCGGCAACAATAATGAAAGAACCTATACAGATGAAGAGATATGATCCGTTCACAGCTGAAGACGATTCTTGATGCCTGCTTCCGGCAGGGCGTTGACGACGGTTCCTGGTCAGACCAGGGTGCCGGGAGATTTACACTTGAGGTGCCTAAGCACGAAGGGCAGGGCGACTTTTCCACCAATATGGCCCTGGTGCTTGCCGGCATTGAAAAACGAAAACCACGCGATATCGCTTCGGTTCTCGTAAAGCTCCTCGAAAAGCAGACTGATTTTATCGACCGTCTCGAGATTGCAGGCCCTGGTTTTGTCAATATTCATATCAGAGCGGATGTCTGGCAGCGGCTGATTCCGGCCGTGCTGGCTGAAGAAAAGATCTTCGGCCGTTCCCTGATAGGCAACGGTCGGCGGGTGATGGTGGAATTTGTCAGCGCCAACCCGACCGGTCCTCTCAGCATCGGCCACGGCCGACAGGCCATTCTGGGTGACGCGATCGCCCGCCTTCTGGAGGCTACCGGTCATAGCGTCTATCGGGAATACTATTACAACAACGCCGGCAGGCAGATGCGGGTCCTCGGTGAATCGACGCGGGCGCGGTATCTGGAACTGCTGGGCATAGAGCATCCCTTCCCCGAGGATGGCTATCAAGGCGAGTATATCAAAGAGATCGCTCAGGCCCTTATCGATGAGGCGGGGGATTCGCTTAAAAATCATAAGGATGTGACACCGTTTACGGCCAAGGCCGAGGAGCTGATTTTCAAGGATATATCTGCCACGCTTTCGCGGATGGGAATCGCCTTTGACAACTATTATAACGAACAGTCTTTATATAATGATGGCCATATCGATTCGGTAGTGGCCGAGCTGCGGGCCAAGGGGCTGGTTTATGAACATGAGGGTGCGGTCTGGTTCAAGACCACCGACTTTGGTCAGGAGAAGGACCGGGTGATTATCAAGAGTACGGGAGAGCCGACCTACAGGCTGCCGGATATCGCCTACCACCGTGAAAAATTCCGCCGTAATTTCGACTGGCTGGTCGATATCTTCGGCTCCGACCATATTGCCACCGTCCCGGATGTGCTGGCAGGTGTTCAGGCGCTGGGCTTTGATCCATCCAAAGTGACCGTTGTTCTGCATCAGTTTGTGACGCTCACCCGTGACGGCAAACAGGTGAAGATGTCGACCCGGAAAGCGACCTTTGTCACCGTCGATGAGCTGCTCGACCTGGTGGGTGTGGATGTGGCCCGCTTCTTTTTCATGATGCGCAAGGCTGACAGTCAGCTGGAGTTCGACCTGGGGCTGGCCACCAAGGAAGGCCAGGAGAACCCGGTCTATTATGTCCAGTACGGGCATGCCAGGCTCTGTTCGATCCTGCATCAGGCAGAGGAAAAGGGGGTGGATCGTCTGCCGTTTACGGATGTCGAACCGGCCCTTCTCGCTGAGCCGGAGGAGCTGAAATTATTGAAGAACATAGCCGCTTTTCCCGGAATGATCGAAAGCTCGGCGCTGGAGCTCGCTCCGCATCGGGTGATCTTTTTCCTGATGGAACTCGCCGGTCTGTTTCATAGTTTTTATAACAAGCACAAGGTTTTGACGGATGATACCGGTCTGACCCAGGCGCGGCTGTATCTGGTGGATGCACTGCGGGTCGTTTTCCGGAACGGTCTGCAGATTGTCGGCCTCAGCGCCCCGGAAAAGATGTGACGATGGTCCCCTGGCAGCGAAAAAACAAAAGAAAACAATATGGTAAAGAGAGACGCTCTCCACATGGAGAATTGTATGATACGTAATGCAAGAATCGGGGATGTGAAGGAAATTCATGCTCTTCTGAAACATTTTGCTGCTCAGGGCTTGCTGCTTGCCCGTTCCATCAGTTCGCTGTATGATCAACTGCGCGATTTTATCGTCTATGTTGACCAGGAGGATACAATCCTCGGGGTCTGTGCCCTTCATATTATCTGGGAAGACTTGGCCGAGGTCCGGTCCCTGGCCGTACGAGAAGAGGCACAGGGAAAAGGCATTGGGGAGAAGCTGGTCGGATGCTGTCTGGAAGAGGCGGAGAAATTCGGTATTAAACGGATTTTCGCCCTTACCTATCAGGCTGGTTTCTTTCGGAAACAGGGATTTACAGATATCGATAAAAAAGAACTCCCCCATAAGATCTGGGGGGACTGTGTCCACTGTCCGATGTTCCCGGATTGCGATGAGGAGGCCCTAATTTTTACACGGGCAAAAAAGAATCCGGCAGACAGGTAACAAAACAAAAGACAGAAACGGCCACAGTGCCCGATTTTCTATTGTATGTTTTCCGGTTAATGCTTACCTTCGCGCTGGCGGTGTCGTAAAAAAAGGTCGGGATATTTCTAGAATACGGAATAAAGGGCTTCCATTCAAAACAGCCCCCTTAACAAAGAAGATACAGATATGCTTCAGAAAGTACTGACAAAGGTTTTCGGCAGCAAAAATGAGCGGGTTTTGAAACAGATTAAGCCGCTTATAATCAGGATCAACGAACTGGAGAAATCTATCCAGGTCCTTGATGACCCCTCCCTTGCCGCCAAGACGGTTGAGTTTAAAGAGCGTCTGGCCAAGAACGAGCCGCTTGACGCACTGCTGCCCGAGTCTTTTGCGGTCATGCGGGAGGCAGCCTGGAGAGTTCTCGGTGAGCGGCATTTTGATGAGCAGCTCCTCGGCGGGGTCATTCTTCACCAGGGGAAAATCGCCGAGATGAAGACCGGTGAAGGTAAGACGTTAACCTCAACCCTTCCTGTCTATCTGAATGGTCTGACCGGCAAGGGTGTGCATATCGTTACCGTCAACGACTATCTGGCAAGTCGTGATGCCGAATGGATGGGGAAGGTTTACCGATCTCTTGGCCTGACGTTCGGGAAGATTATCCATGGCATGGAGGATACTGAAAGGCGCGAGGCCTACGCCGCCGATGTCACCTACGGGACCAATAACGAGTTCGGGTTCGATTATCTGCGCGATAACATGAAATTTGATCTTGTCGACTTCTGTCAGCGAGGGTTCAACTTTGCCATTGTCGATGAGGTCGACTCGATCCTGATCGATGAGGCCAGGACCCCGCTGATCATCTCCGGTCCGGCCGACATCTCCACGGATCTCTACAAGAGCGTTAACAAGATTATGTCCAGGTTCAAGGTCGACGAGCATTACACGGTCGATGAAAAAGCCCGGCAGGTGGCCCTCAACGAAGAGGGGGTCGGCCTGGCGGAAGAGCTGCTCGATGTTGAAAATCTCTACGACCCTTCTGCGATCGAGCAACTCCATCATCTGAATCAGGCCTTGAAGGCCCATGTCCTGTTCAAGCGTGACGTGGATTATATCGTCAAAAACGGCGAGGTGATCATCGTCGATGAGTTCACCGGCCGGACCATGGAAGGAAGGCGTTACAGTGATGGCCTGCATCAGGCCCTGGAAGCCAAGGAGAATGTGAAGATCGAGCGGGAAAACCAGACCTTTGCGTCGATCACCTTTCAGAATTATTTCAGGATGTACGAGAAGCTGGCCGGGATGACCGGTACGGCGGATACGGAAGGCCCCGAGTTCAAGAAGATATACAACCTGGATGTAGTGGTCATGCCGACCCATATGCCGATGATCCGGGTTGACTATGCGGATGTGATTTATAAGAACGAGGCCGCCAAATACCGGGCCGTGATCAAAGAGATCAAGGAAAAACACGAAAAAGGGCAGCCTGTCCTGGTCGGCACCATTTCCATTGATGTGTCGGAGAAGATCTCCGGGATGCTGAAGAAGGAGAAGGTTGAGCATGAAGTCCTGAACGCCAAACAGCATGACCGGGAGGCGGAGATTATCGCCGGTGCCGGACAACTGGGCAAGGTCACCATCGCTACCAACATGGCCGGGCGGGGAACGGATATCAAACTCGGACCGGGGGTAACTGACGTCGGCGGACTTCATATCCTTGGAACATCCAGACACGAGGCCCGGCGGATTGACAATCAGCTCCGCGGCCGTTCCGGCCGTCAGGGTGATCCGGGGTCATCCCGTTTCTATCTCTCCCTGGAGGACGACCTGCTGCGGATCTTCGGTTCCGGCCGGATTTCGGGGATTATGGAGAAATTGGGGATGGAGGAGGACGAACCCATCGAACATAACATGATCTCCAAGGCCATAGAAAATGCCCAGCGCAAGGTTGAAGGTCACAACTTCGATATCCGGAAGCATCTGCTTGAATATGATGATGTCATGAACAAGCAGCGCGAGGTTATTTACCGTCAGCGCCGCGAGGTCCTGAAGGGTGATGATGTCACCACTATTCTAAAGGATATGACCGAGGATCTCATCGATGCGGTTGTCAATGAATTTGCAGGAGAACGTTCGGCCTCGGAGGATTGGAAATGGGAGGGTTTCGAAGAGCGGATGATCGAATATTTCCATACCCAGCCCAATTGGAGCGAGGAAGATCGCAAGGGGTTGGAGGTGGCCGGTTTCCGGGAGAAAATCGAAGATCTGGTCAAGAAGACCTACGCTGCTCAGGAAGAGAGGCACGGCGTGGAGGTCCAGCGGCATCTGGAGAAGGTCATCCTGTTACAGATGGTTGATACGCACTGGAAGGATCATCTCCTGTCCATGGATCATCTGAAAGAGGGGATCGGGCTTAGGGGGTATGGACAAAAAAACCCTCTCAATGAGTATAAAAGGGAAGGCTACGAGCTCTTTTCTCGTATGATTGAAACAGTCAAGATCCAGACTGTTTCGACGATTATGAGGGTTCGGGTCGTCCGGGAAGACGATGTTGAGCGGATGGAGGAGGAGCGGCGTCAGCGCCAGGAGCGGGAGATGCGGCTGAACAGGGGAGCGGCCGGCGGCGGTGAACCGGGGGCTCAACAACCTCAGAAGCGCGACGGCGACAAAATCGGCAGGAATGCCCTCTGTCCCTGCGGTTCGGGCAAGAAATACAAGAAGTGTTGTGGGGCTACCCAGTGATCTGATAAAAATCGATGTTCGTACTCGTGTGCAGGGAATAAAAAAAGGCAGAGCCAAATGAATGACCCTGCCTTGGTGTGTCTGTAATGTTGAACAGACGATCAGCCTCTTTTCTTCCTTATCATTCCAGCCAGTCCTGCTAAGCCAGTGCCAAAGAGGAGCATGGCGGTGGTTGGGAACAGAATTTCTTGAATTTACATTGGTGAAGACAAAACTTTCATCGTTATAGTTATAATCTGAATTCGGAAACTTCAGATTCTCAAACGCTACATAAGTACCGACCGGAACTCCTGAAAAAAGCGGTGAGGTTGCACCTATATCTACTACGACACTGTCAAGAAAATATTTAACCAAGGGATCACTGATAAAAACACCCACATTGACAATTAATGATATTCAGTGGGTACGTCGAGGATCAGGCCATAAAGTATAGATACACGTACCAGAGGAATGGAGGGGCCAATGATTTTTTCTTTTTCCATTCATCCCCTTGTGTTTTGGGCTAAAAATTCGGGCTGTATCCTTTGCCCTCCCTTGTAAAATCACCACAATGTAGTATAGTTTAATTTGCCGCGACGGAGGGTTGCTCGGCGCTCTCTCTCCCCTGGACCTCCTCGAGCTACCTGAAGTCACGGTTTCCTTTATTCGCTCGCCCCTTTTGATTACCTCGAATTCATCTAAACAATTGCTTTCCTTCCGCATGTAAATCCGGACTTCGTCTGGTGTGCTCTGACGATCATTTTACAGTTGTCCAACCTTTCGCTTCCATGCACAGGGTATAGAGTCGATTGGCTTCAGTTTGGGATACTGTGGCCCTTTTCCCCCGGACAGTAAGCGAATCTTCGCTGGCTGTCACAGATCCCACCCGGGCATCTTTACTGCATGCATACTTATCTTGCCGCAGATCTGTATCTGTAGCGCCTGGTTTTTCCCATGTTGATGGGGCTCCTTCGATGGTCTTGTGTCTGGCGCAGTTAGAAAGCGAAAGGACAAAACATATAACGGCTAATGAAAGAAGGCGTTTCGTTCGGCACCCTTTGGGTGGAGGTTTAATAATGAGGGCGAAGTCACCTTTCAAAGGTGATCTCGATCTCTTTTCCTCCTTCATCTAGAACTTTGTGTAGGTTGCATTCATCCAGTTGTTTGATGAAGTCAATGGATTTCTGGTATTCAAATATCAAATTCTTGATGATTTCCTGACTCTTCTGATCTATCTCCAGAGTCTGGAAACCTGCTATGGAATCAATGACTCGAACAAGCTTGGCAAAAATCTGGATTCTCTGCCCCGCTTCGGTAAGAATCTCGATCTGGTATTCACCGGTGGGAACCTCCTCTGAGAAGTCAGAGACGGCGACTCCGCCTTGGCTGATATCGATTGTGCGGGCTTTTACTGTCGGATTGCTGCTGTTTGACAGAATCGCCTCTCCACTTAAGGGTACACGAACATATATTCTCTTATGCCTCATAGCGACACCGCCTGATTTTATTTGTAATTACACCAGGGCACTGACTATCATTTGTCCTTGCTTACCTCTGATTAGTTCTTTTTCACGAACTCCCGATCTCATGTTTATCATTGCATATTCCAGAGCAAACCGGACACCGATTCCACGTGATTTCGGACACCGATTCCATTTGAATCCGGACAGTGATTCCAGACGAATCTGGACAGGAGTTTGTTAACGTACAGCGGCGCATAGAACTAATTGGTAGAGAA
>CAIUQR010000104.1 GCA_903901335.1 uncultured delta proteobacterium
AACTCTGTTCGTCGTACATGGGAAGTCTCCTCTTCTTGAACTTTGAGCGGTTCAGAATTGTGAGACTTCCCTCTTATTCCCGTAATTGTCAAACTTTAGGAGTCCACCGGCAGAGCCGGTGGTTTACCTGTTTATTATTATTTTCTATCTATAGCTTTTAACGCCAGACAGTCAAAGAGAGCACAGTCTACCTGAAATGTGATGCCTCTCTACGTTTCACGCTGCGGCAGTGCCCAGTTCGGACGAAGATAATGGCAGGTGTAGCCATTGGGAAAGCGCTGAAGATAATTCTGATGCTCGGGCTCTGCCTCCCAAAAATCGCCTGCAGGTTCGAGCTCCGTTACAACCTTGTCCGGCCACAAACCCGAGGCGATCACATCGGCTATGGTAGCAAGTGCGACGTGCTTCTGCGCTTCGTCTACATAGTAAATTGCCGAGCGATAGGACAAACCCCGGTCATTGCCCTGCCTGTTAAGGGTTGTGGGGTCGTGTATCTGGAAAAAAAATTCCAGAATGCGGCGATATGAAATCCTGTCAGGATCGAACAAAATCTCTATGCCCTCGGCGTGCGTACCGTGATTGCGGTAGGTTGCGTTGGGAACATCTCCGCCGGTGTACCCCACTCGGGTGGCCTCAACCCCCGGGATCTGTCGGATTAGGTCTTGCATGCCCCAAAAGCAGCCGCCCGCCAGAACAGCTCGTTCCTGTGTCATTATTTATTCTCCACTAAATCAAGGTACTCGCATTTACTCTGCTTAATTTAAACTCGGTTGTTGCCGCTGCTGTTAAAACGTCCCCCTCTCAATTCATTTTTAGATAAGCATTTTTGAATTACTTCCACAAACGGTTGGTCGATCGCACTGACTGATGAGCGGGGTATCGTTATTCAAAACGTCGCACCACCTCAGTGGTGTCAGCGCTATACAGGTATGCAGTCGCTGCAACCATTGGCAGTCGAGCACATCACTTTTACGGCCGGGTACGTTCTTGACATGACGGACATTGACCAGCTTTACCTCAAACCCTTTGCTCTCCAGGATCTCAAAGACGGGAATCAAGTAGATACCGGTCGATTCCATAACGACAGTGCCGACCTTACAAATAATCAGCCAGTCGGCCATGTGGTGCAGATCATCGGTGAAACTCTCGAATTCTCGTATCGGTAGTTCGCTTGTCCCTTCCGCCACTGCCACAAAATGGCTCCGAGAGCCAACGTCGATACCTGCTGCATGAATATTGATATGTTGCAGGTGTTTGGGCAGTTTCCAAGTTACTTTATGATAAACCCCGGGCCAGGCCGGGTGGACTTCTCAGCCATTGTCCTTTTAGTAAGCAATGCCTTTGGGAAGCAGAGAAAACTTCTCTCCATAGAATTGTGTCACTAAGCTAATTCGCCAGCAGTGATATAACTCTTGGCCCACTCACCAAGCCGCTTGTGTCTAAGCGCCGACAAGAGGAAGTACCTTTTCAATGGTGAAATATACCAGAAATGTTGGTTCTTCGTTTTCATCGTTATATTTGCGGCGTTTGATTTTTTTCACCAGATCCGGGTTGTTTTCCTCGCGGGCCTTTTTCAGAAAGAGTCGTTTTCCTTTATACCCTGTTCCTTCTTCCACAAAAAGGAAGGTCGCCGAAGGGTTGGATTGCAAGTTATGATGAGTGAGGCGGTCGCGCATGATAAAGGCCACGGTTTCCTCCTCGAGAAAATGGGGACGCGAATATATCGCAGCATCGACCTTCCCGTTGCTGTCTGCTGTAGCCAACACGCCAAATCCTTTTGAACTTTCGAAGTATTCCTGTAATTTTTTCATGATCTTCCTTTGTGCTATGAGGGTATTATGTCGGTTACTGTAATGTATTGCAGTCGCAATACATTACCACTTTGTTGTTCCTGCCAACTTGCGACTCAAATCTCATTTGGATCGAGGCAGCAATTTTTCTCATTTTTATGATTAATAGTGAGAAAAAGCCGGGTTAATTTTCAACCCTGGAAAAATCCTCTTGTCAAGTTCCACTATACAGACGTTTGTTGTTAATCCCCCTCGGCGAATCTCTCTATGGAATAACAGTAGATATGGTCAGGCTCGATTGCAATGGCAGATTAAGGTGGGCTTAATGATAGTACATACTCCTATTAGTTAGATGTGTTCTCGGTTTGTCTTGTATAGTCGAGGCAGTTTTTAATTGAGGACCCTGCGAAATCAATCTGCCGCTCAATATCCCCAGGGGCGGATCCCTTACCGCAACTGCTGGAGCACTGCCCATAGTATTCCAGGGAAACTCTGATTCTCACCACAGTTCCATAATTTCTCATGAAGAGGTGAAGGAAGGGTATTCGGGTTTGCCGTCGGCGGTTCTTGATGCGTAAGAGCATGTTCTATATTTTAAGTACGAATATAATCCCAGTTTTTCACCGCATTGCTACATGTTATACATCGCTTTGCTTCTCGCCACTATTCCCTTATCCTTGGGAGCCTTCATGATTGTATGATAATAGTATCAACTATCATTATAATACTATAAACATACTATTGCCCCCCAATGCGCTCTTGCTTACCTTATTACCTATGATGCGGCGAAGAACATCTTAAAAGAGACGACAAACGGTTTCCAATGTTGACCCGGCCAGGAGGTATGACAATGCGCTCAATGTTTATTGCAGTTCTTTTTCTTGCCTTATGCGGATGTGCTGGAATCGATGTGAGGCAGTACGAAAGGAATACCCCGAAGTTCGATCTTTATCAGTATTTCCAGGGATCCACAACAGGGTGGGGAATTGTTCTGGATCGAGGCGGCAGGCTCACTCGGCAATTTGTGGTGACCATTGACGGCCAGGTTGATAATGGAGGCGATCTGATTATGGATGAAGACTTCAATTGGAGCGATGGTGAAAAATCAAAACGGATCTGGCGGATCAGCAAAGAGGGTGAACATTCCTATGTTGGCCGTGCCGGGGATGTAATTGATAAGGCCCAGGGGATTGCCTACGGAAATGTTCTAAGCTGGAACTACGTTTTGGCTTTGGAAAGCGAAGGTACTACCTGGCATTTAGATTTCGACGACTGGATGTTTCTCCAGCCTAATAATGTTCTGATAAACCGAACCACCATGAGCAAATTTAGTTTGCATGTTGGTGAGGTAATGATTGTATTTCGCAAAGACGGTAAACAAGAATGGAGGTAGGGCCATGTTTCGAGCTATTACGATACTCGTAACTCTAATACTATTCCTTTCCAGACCGGGTTATGCTACACTTTCCGGAATGAATCTGCTGGGAAATGGGGAGGTCTATTATTTGGGTTTCATAAAGGTTTATGATGCAGCCTTATATGCCAACACTCAAAATACTGGGCAGGTGGTGATGGATTCTGAAACTTCCCGTTGCCTGAAACTCACCTATGATGTTTCTCTTACGACGAAGGACTTTGTTCTTGGCGCTGAAACCATTCTCGCCCGTCAGCATTCTCCAGAGGGAATCACTAAACTGCGGAAGGAAATCGATTTGCTGCATGCGGCCTACCGGGATGTTCAGAAGGGCGACAGCTACTATCTTTGCTATGACGCACCGCAACACCTGACCACCCTGACCCTGAATGACACCGAATTGGTTGCTGTTCCCTCCAAAGAATTCGCCGAGGCCTATTTTGGTATATGGCTGGGCGCGGTTCAACCCATTGACGATAAGTTGAGAGACCGGCTGCTGAGGAAATCAGGGGAAAATTTCGTGGCTAGATGAAGGCCTTGTAAGGGTGTTGCAACATGTGATAGATATTCAGCAATACGGACTACGATCAACCGAAGGGAGAATCATGAAATCTGCCATCTACGTAGGAGAGATTGCCCACCAGAGGAATATTCCGAAGGTCCACCGTTTCCGTTATCCCTTCTTCATGTGGTTTCTCAATCTTGACGAACTTGAAGGGTTGCCGGACCTGGGTTGGTGGTTTTCCGTGAATCATTGGGCGATCAGCCGCATGCAACGCAGCGATTATTTGAGCGATCCACAGCTGCCTCTTGCTGATACTGTGAGGGCTCGGATGTTGGAGCTCACCGGCCATCCGGTCACCGGCCAGGTTTGCGGCTTGATGAACATGCGCACCATGGGGCTCTACTTCAGCCCGGTTAATTTCTACTACGGATTTGATGGAGATGGCCGCTTCACTCATTTTCTTGCCGAGGTTTCGAATACTCCTTGGAATGAGCGACACCACTACGCCTATCATGTGGCCGACGGAAACTATGAATTGACGCAGCCCAAAGCCTTTCAGGTTTCACCGTTTAATCCCCTGCAGCAGCATTATAGTTGGCGGATCGGTCCGCCAGGGGAAGCCGTCGGTGTGTCGATTATGGTCAGCGATGGGCGGGGAGAAATATTTGAGGCCCGTCTGCAACTCAAAAGGCAACAGCTGGACAAGGCCACCGTTCGCCGCATGCTGCTGAAAAAACCGATTATGACCGCCTCTGTAGTTGGCGGCATCTATTATCAGGCGTTAAAAATATATTTAAAAGGCATTCCTTACGTTCCTTATAAAAAGGAGGCAGTATGAATAGTGCAGCCACCAGTGAAAGATGTACCGCAACCATCAAAGCAAAAGCGCCATCCTTTATTGACAGATTGGCAAAACACATGGTTTTCAGATTGCTCAATGCCATGCAGTTTGGACAAATTGTGATCAGAGACGGTGAAAGACGGTGGACATTTGGGACAGACGAGACCCTCGCCGCACACATAAACGTGCGTGATTCGAGCTTCTATCGACAGGTAGCGTTCGGTGGCTCTATTGGTGCAGGGGAAGCTTATGTCGACCATCTCTGGGATGTTGACGATCTTGCGGTCCTTTCGAGGATTATGGTGCTAAATATGGACCTGCTGGACCGCATGGAACGTGGCCTGGGCTGGATTCTGAACATCTTTCGGCTCCTTGGTCACGCCGTTAACAACAATTCACGTAAAGGATCCAAACGTAATATTCTAGCCCACTATGACCTTGGAAATGAGATGTACCGGGCCTTCCTCGACCCGACCATGATGTATTCATCGGCCATCTATCCGAATGGATCAAGCAGCCTTGAAATGGCATCACAGCATAAGCTTGAGATCATCTGCAAGAAACTCGACCTGCAGCCGACCGACCGGGTAATTGAAATAGGCTCAGGCTGGGGCGGTTTTGCCATTCACGCCGCCCGCAATTACGGCTGCCATGTTACCACTACAACCATATCCGACGCCCAATATGCAGAAGCGAAAAGCCGCATTGAAGCCGCCGGACTTACCGATCGTATCACCCTTTTGCAAAGCGATTACCGGGATTTAGACGGCAGCTACGATAAGTTAGTGAGTATTGAGATGGTTGAGGCGGTAGGACGGAAATATTTGCCGACGTTTTTTAAGAAATGCAGTGAACTGCTGACCGATAACGGCACGATGCTTCTGCAGGCGATTACCATACGCGACAATAAGTATGACCAGTATACTCGGTCCGTTGATTTCATCCAACGCCATATCTTCCCCGGCGGTCACGTTCCGTCGGTTACTAAAATGCTTAATCTGCTGACCGAGAAGACCGACATGGTGGTCCGCAGCCTTGAAGACTTTGGCCTCGACTATGCAAGGACTCTGCACGACTGGCGTTGCCGTTTCACCAAGGCCTTCCCCTCCCTCCGGGAACACGGTTACGATGAGCGTTTCAGGAGACTGTGGGAGTATTATCTCTGTTATTGTGAAGGAGGTTTCCAGGAACGTTCGATCAGCGTTGTTCACCTTGTGGCTACCCGGCCGGGCAACCGGGGCGGAACGGTTCGCAAGTGAATCCATTCATCAATATCGCGATTAATCAGGCAATCTGGTTCCTCTGCGTCCTGGGGGGCAATGCCTGGGCGCTTTTTGCCCTGCCCCTCCTGGTTGTGAATATTCTTCTTTCTCCCCATAAGAGGGCTGACCTGCAGATGATTGGTCTTCTCCTGCTTATAGGGGTCGTTATCGATGGCATCCTTCAGGCCATCGGTTTCTTCAGCTTTACCTCGGCGGGCTTTCCCATACCACTGTGGTTGGCGGTTATCTGGGTAGCCTTGGCCGCCCTCCCGCATCACAGTCTGGCGTGGATGAAAAAGCGAATGCTGCTTTCGGCGCTCTTTGGCGCTTTCGGTGGACCACTTGCCTACTGGGCTGGAGTTCGCCTTGGTGCGTCGACCTTCCACTGGCCGCTGCTTTCTTCACTTATGGTTCTGGCTGTGGTTTGGGCATTTTTATGGGCAGGGGTTATGGCTGTTGCCGCACGGCAAACAGTGCATCACCCTGATGATCTTGCAGCACAAGGGTGATCTCTTGCGAGTAGCCCATACGTAACAAAAAGAAAAAAGCGCCGCAAACCCTCATTCAATCTGGATTTGCAGCGCTTTTATTGAGAACACAGGTTATTACAATTACCAGCGATCGGTACCGATAAAATCGTTTACATCACTGCATGTTGCTCGTTCATTTTTCGAAAGTTCATCAAGATCTCTCTTGTCATTATCGTTGCCTTTGGCGATACAAACATACTCGTGTCCTTCTTTATCATTTACCCATATCAGGGATCCGAAATCACTATTCATAATACACCTCATCGGTTGTTTTATTGTTTGGAAAGAAGCATCGATGGATGCGTTCCGTTGCCTTAAACAGTAAGCCCGATCCACTACAAGACAACGGCTAATATCAAAGAGGATAATGATAGTGAATACTACCAAATAGCTGTTTGCAGCTATTTGGTAGGTCATGGTTTCGGCAAACTGTTAAACTGTCGCCGGATCTCTTCCAGCCGGCTGCGGTTTTTGCCCAAATCCGAATATCCAAGACGTGACGCCGAACGAACCTGAATCAGCCGCTGCTCGCCATCCAGCAGAAATTCTCCGTCATCGACGAAGAAGGTGGTCCGGAATTCAACGCGCAGGTAACCGGCACGCTCTTCGATGATTGAGGTGTCTTCCCGACGACCGAGGATCTGCTTCAGGCGGGCAAAGGCCGAAGCAGGATCGTCGCTAAAAACGAGCGGTGCCATACGATGCCTTTCGTCCACCGCCTGACTTGACACACAATTGGGTGAACCAGGGCACTCTGTTAATCTGCCATCTCGTACTCCGAGGTTGTCGGGCCTTTCCCCGGCGCAAGCCGCCAGGATACTCGATAAAATGCTCATCAGTATGATCCTTCGCAGTTGGTGTATCATTGGCAACCGTCATTTTTTAACCCCGACCAAGCGGGATAAGTACCTTCACGAAATTCGTTTATAAATACAAGAAACGAATTTCTAAGGTACTAAATCATTCATCAAGCGTACAACCGCCAGCTCCTTCGCTTTCGCTTCAATATCGACAGTCATTATCCTTTCCCGCCAACAGTTCGGGACATCCGCCGGATTTATATAATCGGCGTGCGGTTTGGGATCACCTTCCCCCCAGCCAGCCCTCGGTGACGACAAGTGGCAGTATTGCTCCCTTCCCAGACACTGCCAGGTTGCACCGGCCAGCCGGGTCGCTTCTTCAACAGACAACCCATCCGGTTTGCAGCGGTGGTGATGGACATCGTACACCAACGGGATGGAGAGCTTTTCGCACACCGGCAGCAGCTCGGATACGGTATAGCTTACATCATCGTTTTCCAGGGTCAAGCGGCTCCTGACATTTTCCGGCAAATCTGCAAACACCTGGCAAAAACGCATCAGGGCCAGGGATTTGTCGCCATAGACCCCACCAGCATGAAGATTGATAACATCGGCCCCCACCGTCTCCGCCAACCAGGCCTGGTACTCCAGTTCTCTTATGGAATTGGCAACTACCGCCGGGTGCGGCGATGAGAGGACAACAAACTGATCGGGGTGAAAGCTGAGACGGATGTCATGCTGCTGAACAAAGGACCGGGTGGCGCATAGCAGATCGGCTATTACATCGGCATCGGGCAGATCATCAAGCGTATAGCCCACATCGGGATGTGTCATCCGGGGAAACAGCGGCGACATAATGCGGAAGGCACCTATACCCAGTCGGTGGACGGCTTGCACGGCCCGCACCAGACTCTGGGTGTTACTGTGACAGATCCCGGACAGTTTTTTTAGCTGCTCGCCGCGCGGCATAACGGAAAGCGCCCTGGCGGTGGTTGTCCGGAAGGCAATTTCCTCATCTTTGAACAGACAGCACAAACCAAAACGCATAGTATCCCTTGCCTCACAACGCATTTTATCAAACAGAGTTGCATTCACAACATATTATGATACCATAAGTCGTATTCCTTATCTTCACCCGGTATTCTTCCCGGTTTTCCATCCGCCGGTTTCGCTCTGAAAGGGCGTATTGCCTTGGCGAAGAACCCTGCCAGTCCACTTCATAGAGGTATGCATCCCACAATGACCACTTCCGATAAATTCCCAGATATCCTGAGAGAACTCTGCCACAACCAGCCGCTCGCCGTTCTCGCCACCGCTGCTGGTTCCGCTCCTTATGCCAATTTGGTGGCCGTTGCCTTCGCCATCGACTTACACCACCTTTTTTTCGCCACCTCTCGCGCTACCAGGAAATGGCACAATCTCTCGTCTAACCCACAGGTATCCTTGCTCATAGATAACCGAAGCAACCAGGTAACCGATTTCAGCCAGGCTGCCGCAGCAACCATACTCGGTACAGCCAAGGAACTGACCGAAGCGGATCGTAGAGAGGGGCATAATCTTTATGTGGCCAAACATCCGCACCTCACTGATTTTATTGCCGCACCGGATTGTGCTTTGTTTCAAGTGACAATTGAGCATATCTATCTGGTAACCCACTTCCAGGAAGTCATGCAATTCGATTTTTCATCATGATATGCTTTGTGATGATCGCACCACCATACTGAGGCCGATCATTCACCATTGCCAATCCTGCATCTGCTGTTGACGGAGGTTCAGTAATGATTATCACAGAAGAGAGTCATCCAATAACAGGATTTCCTTGAGTCCCGTCGGGAGGGAAAAACACCTGAAACCTCATTGAGTTACACAAATACCATGGGCAAACAGAATCAATTAGACTCGAAAGGAAGAGCAGGGAGGCACTGGGGGGACACATCCCTACGTCAAGCAGACCGACCTGACCAGATTGAGCAGGAGGTTCCATGAAAGCCATAACCATTGTTGCAGTCTCCGCCCTTGTCACCTCGTGTGTGCTCTCCCGGCATGGGGCTATCTCCGACCCGCCACCACTCCAGACCGTCGCCCATGTAGATCTCAATCGTTATCTTGGTCTGTGGTACGAGATCGGCCGTTACCCGAACAGCTTCCAGAAGGGTTGCCTGGGCAGCACAGCCCTGTATACAGCTCGTCCGAACGGCGAAATCGATGTACTGAACAGTTGCCGGGACGAGCAGGATGGCAGTTTGCGTGAGGCCAAGGGTCGGGCCTGGGTGGTCGACAAGGCCTGCAACGCCCGCCTCAAAGTCTCTTTTTTCTGGCCTTTCCGGGGAGATTATTGGATCATCGACCTGGGGCAGGAATACGAATATGCAGTTGTTGGCACCCCCAACAGGAAATATCTCTGGATACTCAGCCGTACCCCGGAAATGCACCCTGCAATTCTTGCAAAGATCCTACTGAAGGTAGAAAAACAGGGATTTGTCCGAGACAACCTGCTGCTCCCATAAAGGAGGTGCTTTCCATGAACACTGTATTCTGGCTGAAGCTTTATCTGCTCACCATTCCGGTATTTTTCGCCATTGATATGATCTGGCTCGGTTATGCAGCAAGAAATTTCTACAAGACTCAACTGCATCACCTGCTCAGTCCCGAGGTGAACTGGCTGGCGGCCTTTCTTTTCTATTTTGTCTACATTGTCGGGATTATCATCTTTGCCGTCCGCCCAGGACTTGAGGCCGGGTCTCTCGCCAGGACCTGTCTGCTCGGGGCACTCTTTGGCTTTTTCACCTATGCCACCTATGATCTCACCAATCTGGCAACCCTGCGCGACTGGCCGATTGCCGTGGTCGTGGTCGATATCGCCTGGGGTACGCTGCTCTGCACCCTGGTTGGCGGCAGCTCTTATCTGATTGGCTCCTGGCTCAGGTAGCAGAAAAGGAGAACCTCACGATGACCTCCATCTTCCTTAACGCCGCTTTGCTGCTTGCGTTGTATATGTGCTGCATGTTTATAGTTGGCTTGAGGGCTCGGGACAACAGTCTGATTGATATCGCCTACGGTCCCGCCTTTCTTGTCGCCTGCTGGGGCGCCTGGTATGCAAGCGGGGCGATGGCACTCCACTTCCGCCCCTTACTGCTGCTTGGCCTCCTTACCCTCTGGGGGCTGCGCCTTGGTCTGCATGTCGGCCTTCGGCATCGCGGCCAAGGGGAAGATTTCCGCTACCGCAAATTTCGTGAGAATTGGGGTGATACCATAATCTGGCGCAGCTTTCTGCAGATCTACATGCTCCAAGGCGCGGTTGTGCTGGTGGTCGCAACACCGATTCTGCTGTCCATAGGCGCACCTGGAGGTGACCTGGCCTGGAGCGATCTTCTTGGCGTTCTGCTCTTTTCTCTGGGGTTTTTCTTTGAGGCGGTGAGCGACCGGCAGTTGACCGTTTTCAAGAAAGGAGGAGCGAACAAAGGCAAAATCATCATGCACGGTCTATGGCGCTACAGCCGCCATCCCAACTACTTTGGCGAGGCAACCTTGTGGTGGGGAATTTTTCTTATCGGCTTCGCCTCACCGGCCGGCCTGTACGGACTGATCAGTCCGCTGACCATCGCCTTTCTTCTCCTCAAGGTCTCGGGCATTCCCATGCTCGAGGTGAAGTACCAGGGAAATCCGGAGTTTGAAGCCTACAAGGCAAGAACCAATGCATTTTTCCCTTGGTTTGAGCGTAACAGCCCGATCAATTCATTGCCCTCGAAGGGGTCAAAGCAATAATGGAACAACAAAACGACAGGGATAAAGGTACAGTTGCGGTTATTGGTGGCGGAGTGGCCGGGATAGTGGCGGCCCATCTCCTGCAGAAAACCCATCGGGTGACACTCTTTGAGCAAGGTGACTATCTGGGTGGCCACACCCATACCATCACCATCCCTGATGGCCCGGATGCCGGCACCCCGGTCGATACCGGTTTCATTGTGTTTAATGAGGCAACCTACCCTCATTTCATCGGCTTTTTAGCGGAATCAGGGGTTCCCTCCAGGCTGACCGAGATGTCCTTTGGTTTTCATTGCCGTGAGACTGGCTTTGTCTATGCCGGTAATGACCTGAATGGGCTGTTTGCCCAGCGGGTAAATCTGCTGAGGCCGCAGTTTTACCGGTTTCTCTTGGAAATAGGACGGTTTTGCCGCCAGGCAAAGGTCGATGTTGAAACGCAGGAAGATCTGGGCAGCCTGGAAGAATATGTCCGGCGGCACCATTTCCTGCCGTTCATGGTCGACAATTATTTAAAACCCATGGCGGCGGCAATTTGGTCGACCCCGACCTCTGAGGTGACGGCCTTCCCGGCTCGCGCCTTTCTGCTCTTTTTCAGAAACCATGGCTTGCTCGATCTGTGGAATCGCCCGGCCTGGCGAACCGTCGCCGGCGGCAGCAGCAGCTACGTCAAGGCTTTCACAGCCTCGTTCACCGGCACAGTTCACCTGAGCACGAAGATTCGGCGTATTTTTCGCACGGATGGCGGCGTACAGGTGCAGTTTGCCGACCAGCACCATGAAACTTTCGATCAGGTGGTGCTTGCCACCCATGCCGACCAATCCTTGCATTTGCTCGGCGACCCAACGCCTGAAGAAACGCGACTCCTCGGCCCCTGGCAATACGAAGAGAACCACACCGTCCTGCATACCGATGTGAGCGTCATGCCCCCCATGCGAAGGGCTTGGACCTGCTGGAATTTCCGCCGCGAGGGCAGCGGTTCCACTACCCAGCCGGCCTATGTCACCTACGCGATGAACCTGCTCCAGGGCCTGACCACGAGCAAGCAGTATCTGGTGACACTGAACCGCCCCAGCGCTTATGATGAAAAGCAGGTAATCGCTCGAATGGTCTATCACCACCCCACCTACACCAATGCCTCGATGGCAACTCAGGTAAGTCTGCCAAACTTAAACGGTGCTCGAAACACCTGGTTCTGCGGCAGTTATTTCGGCTACGGCTTCCATGAAGATGCCGTTCGCTCCAGTTATCAGGCGGTTGCCCATCTACAGAAGACAGCCAGATGAGTTCATGAAAAACGGGTTATGAATGAAGGGTATTCACTTATCGAGGAACCCGGGGTAGACGATGATATTGGCCTCAATCGGACAACTCAGGATTTTTCCTCAGGACGCCGCTCCGGTATATAGACTTTGGGTATCGTGCCGTCGTTCCATTGCTTCGAAACATACAGATGGCAATAGCAACTCCCGAATTCCCGCACATCCGCTTCCCGGTAATCACAGGGGCAGATGATATCCCGATCTGCCTTGGCATCCTCTTGGGCCAGGCGGCAGGGACAACACATATACCCGTAACGCTCCTTGTTTCTCAGAAGGCTCTCGAGCAGGAACATGGTTTTTTCCATATCCCGGTTAAAATAGTAGCCCTTGGCTTCGTTTATTTTCTGTAATTGCCGGTAAAGGCTTTCTGCGTTCATGGTTTGAGCCCCAATTCTTCCATCAGTAAGTCTTTTTGATAACCAATGATTGCTTTGCCATTGATAAAGGTGATCGGGAAGGCCTTTTTGGGATTGTGCGGGGCCATCCGGAGTAATAATTCCTTCCGCTCCTCTGGTGCAAGCAGATCGACATCAGTTGCCTCGAATGGGATCTTGTGGGCGGCAAGTAAATCTCTCAAAGCCTTACATTGAGGACAGGTGGTCAGTACCAGAATCTTTACTGTCGGGTCTTCCATAGTTGTTACTCGTGCCAAGTTTTTAGAATCTAGACGTTCATTAATTTCAAACTAATCCAAGCAGATAGGAGCGAAGATTGGTCGCAGCACCGGTGAGGCCGAGTTTTTTTCTGACCCGTTTTCGATGAAAATCAATAGCACTGACGGAAATTTGCAGAACGTCGGCAATTTCAGCGCTGCTTCGGCCCTCCCGGACCATGGTTGCAACCTTGATCTCCTGGGGGGTGAGAATGGTGTTCAGTCCCACCAAGCGGTTAAGAAAGGGTGAGGTTATCTCGTTGAGGCGTTCTTCAACGATTTCCACCATTGTTCGCTCGCGTTTGCCGAGCCGAGTTTCCATCAGCTGCTGGATATAGGGCAGGATCAGGGTTCGGACATTGGCCAGTATATTTTCTTCGAGTTGAACTCGGTCCTTCTGCCGATGCTCTAGGAGAACCTTGAGGGCAATATTGCTTTCCGCCAGTTTCTCCGTCTGGTCCCTGAGATTCTGCTCATTGGCGGCGAGCTCGCGATGTGCCCGCATGAGCGGGGTGATGTTTTCATGCGACATCACCACTCTGTTGAGCTTGGGATCACGAAATCTCACGACTCGCAGGGCGAACCAGCGGTCCTCAGTCGGCGAGTGACAGGGATAATTGATACAGAATTCCTCTATCTCGCCACGAAAGACCTGCCGTATGCCGGCAGCGATAACCGCCGGTTCGTCGAAGGGTTCTTTGCTGGCCCGGTCACAGGTCTCCAGATAATTCAGACCAATACATGATGGCTCTATTTGGATGCCGTTAGCCACGCCGAAATCTCTCCAAGCCCGATTTGTTTCAAGAATAAACCCGGATTCGTCGAGTATCGCCACATGAGCCGAGATTGAGTCGAGCGCCACCTTATAAATATCCATGGAGTCTCCCTCTGGTTTATAGGGTTATCAAGCTGATTTGGTGGAGGAGCTGACAATAGTCCGGGCAAGATCGTTAAAAACTAAATGATGCAGCGGCATTACCAAATACCAATACAGCCTTCCAAGAACACCTCGGGGGAGAAAATGGGCCGTCTGCACGAGTTGATCTGATTGCACATCAAACTCAAGCCACGCCTGACCCGGCAGCTTCATTTGGGCATAGAGAAGCAGTCTTTTCCCCGATTTGATATCTGCCACCTTCCAAAAGTCGAGAGCATCACCAAGGCGGAGTTCTTTGTCGAGCCTTCTACCACGATTCAAACCATATCCGCCGACGAGCTTATCCATCAGACCGCGAAGCCTCCAAAGGAAATCGTATCTAAACCAGCCGCGGGCTCCGCCGATCTCACAGGCGGAACGAAATACATCCTCCGATTGCTGGCCCTTCTCGAATGGTATTATGCGAACATCCCGAAGAATAGCTCCTGCAGGATTATCAAACTCCTTGATATCACATGCCTGCCGACCGGTACTGTCACACCAGCGACTGATAACCTGATTTTTTTCCAGTTCCCCTATAGCCCGACCTACCGCCTCCCGAAAAGAGATCGGATGAATATTTGGAAAATAGCGCGTAGCATGATCATTTTGCTGGATTGTTTCACTTTTCATCCCTTCGACCAAGGCAGAGGCCATTTTGTAAGGGATCGGGGTGAAAAGAATCAGCCAATAGGATGAAAGTCGTGGAGAGAGTACCGGCACAGGAAAAAGAATCCTTTTGAGACCCATCACCTCTGAGGCCTGTTGCATCATCTGCTGGAAGGTGAGGACGTCAGAGCCGATATCGACCATCAGATTTCCCTCATGTACAAAATCGATAGATGCCTGGAGATAGGACACCACATCGTCTACACCTATCGGCTGAATTCGCGTCCGCACCCAACGCGGAGTAATCATCACAGGCAGCTTCTGGACGAGATGGCGGATTATCTCAAAACTGGCGCTCCCTGAACCTATAATCACCGCAGCACGTACCCAGATAGTCTGGATTCTGTCCGGTTTTGCCGAGAGGATCTCACCTGTCTCAATCCGGCTGAGGAGATGATCACTCGCACTTTCTTTTACTCCCAGGCCTCCAAGATAAACGATACGACTGACCCCTGCAGCGATACACGCATCTCTGAAATTCTCAGCACTGAGACGGTCGAGTTCACGGTAATCCTGCGTGTCCCCCATGGAATGAATCAAATAGAAGGCCGTATCCACCCCGTTCAGGGCCGCAGCCAGCAGGTCCTTGTCAAAGGTCGATCCCTTGCGAATATCAGCTCGATGGGCGATGCCTGCCTGAACCTTGGCAGGATTTCGCACCAGCAGCCGCACGGAACAGGATGCATTTTCCAACAGACTCTCTGTCAATCGCCTGCCGACATAGCCAGTGGCGCCGGTCACCAGAACCGTTTTCTGTATATGTTTTTCATGCATGATTGCGCAGTTTCAACTCCATCGGATGAGGATTGAGATAATACTGATTTCGAAGGTACGGTTCATCGTACTTGCGGACATAGTGATTTATCAAGGTGAGCGGGACAATAAGCGGCACATAATGATTCCTGAAACGTTCAATTCCCTCGAGCAATTCCTGTTTCTCATCGCCGGAAAGCACCTTTTTGAAATACCCCATCATGTGCATGAGAACATTCACATGTTTTTTCACCGTCGGCAGAAGTTTCATGGCTGCCACCAGATTCTCCTGATAGGAGGTGAGAAGGTCTTCAGCGCTCAGTTTCCCAGCCTGGGCAGCAATACGCCCAAGTTCCCTGTAGAATTTTTCACTGTGAGTCCGAAGCAGCAGTTTATGCTCGGTATGAAAGGTGACCAGGCTGTCGGCAGTGAATGTGCTCACGATATCACGCCAGCGACGATAGACGAAGACGGATTCGATGAAATTCTCCCGAAGTGCCATATCATTCAGGCGACCTTCCTCTTCAACAGGCAGAGATGGAAACCGGTTTTTAAATACCCTGGCAAAAAGACCGACGCCGATTGTATGGGGAATATTGTTGCCATCGTATACCTTTACTCGTTCCATTCCGGAGGAGGGAGATTTACTTTTAAATATAAAACCGCAGAGATCCTCCCCAGCCAATTGATTGACTCGCTGCTCTGCCCATTCGTTCATTTGGTCCGTAAAATCGACTCCTGTCTTATTCGTCACGAGTCGGGGTGATTCAGGGTCGCCAATAAGGCGCATTGCTTCACGGGGGATTGGAAGACCACATTCCACCTCAGGACAAACCGGTATAAATTCAAAATATTTCCCGAGTGTTTCGGTAATATACCTATCGTGTTTATGCCCCCCGTCATAGCGGACTTTATTGCCAAGCAGACAGGAGCTGACACCGATGCGGGTTATCTTATTTTCATTCACATCCATATAACTTTTCTCCAGTTAGGGTAGCCTTTAACCTGTTCCATTTTTATACTTATATGGCATAAAAAATTGTAAACAATAGCAATGCGGTTTTTACTCGCTTGCTCCTCTTATTTTTCCCATATGACAATGAAGAGGAATTTCGATAAAGGGTAATGGGGGACAATCTTGAATTTCTGTACACAGTGCGGCGAAAAAGTGACGCTGCGGATACCAGAGGGAGATGGCAGGCCACGATGTGTTTGCGATGGTTGCGGCACCATCCATTATGAAAATCCGAAAATGGTTGTCGGCACACTTCCGGTCATGAGCAATACAATCCTTCTCTGCAGACGGGCTATCGAACCGCGTCGGAATATGTGGACACTCCCCGCCGGATGGCTAGAAAATGGGGAAACTCTCTCAGTTTGCGCCACCCGTGAAACCCTTGAGGAGGCGTGGGCAAAAGTTGAAGATCTGCAACCCTATGTCCTTCTCAACCTGCCATTTATCAATCAGCTCTATTTTATCTATCGTGCCCGGCTTATCAATCATGACTTTCATGCCGGCAGCGAAAGCCTTGAGGTTAAGCTCTTTTCACCCGCTGAAATACCGTGGGATGAGCTGGCCTTTTCTGCAATCTATGAAACCTTAAGACGGTATTGCAAGGATCTGCAAAAAGCTGAGTTTCCCTTTCGTGTTTTAGATATATGTCCGTAAAGAACGGTGGCAACCGGAATACGAAATTCTTGCCCCCTTAAAGCTTGCGTTTGCGGGCAGTAAGTTTGTAAATCGGCTGAAACCCTTGCTGGCCCAGGGTTTCAGCCGGGTGGCGATTGTGGTCGTGTTACTACAGATTTTGGCCCTGTTCGGTCATGTGGATGACCCGTGGTGGTGGC
>CAIUQR010000105.1 GCA_903901335.1 uncultured delta proteobacterium
AATAATTTGCAATGTGTGTGCCTACATATTTCAATCGCATCCTAACACTCATGTCTCGCACTATGTTGTTTTCACAAATAATATTTTTGACGCTGTAGCGAAATAGAGCATTTTTATGCCTACTGGCCGCAAACGCAAGTTGGAGAAGCATGGTCTTGATAGCAGCGATATTGCCTGCCTACTTCGCGTAGTTTTAGAAGCCAGAGCGAATATTCCTGTCAAGGAATATTTAAAAGACAAGGTCATGTAATCAATAAAGAATTGTCGAATGGTTTCCACGATGGTATAACATATTCAAAATACGTTAGGAATCACCTTTTCCGAACCTGCGACCTAGTTCATTTTAAGTTTACGTCGTATGTTTTCGATGGCTTGAGTGACGTCGGCGTAAGACTCTGAATAGTGAACCTATTAATATTACAAAACAATACGGGAATATAAGATGGTAATAACATGTTATCGTTGGACAGCTATTCTCAAGTATGCTGTAACATTCGTTGCAATTGTTGGTTTTACAGTTCCGGGGGACGCTGCTGATTTAGCATGGCTCGGCTCTCTTGGTGGTTCTCTTTCTGGTACATATTCGTGGGCTAATGGAGTCAATGCTGACGGCTTGGTCGTTGTCGGTGGGGCGTATACCGACAACGACAATGGCCACGCGTTCCGCTGGACACTGTCAGATAACACCATGCATGATCTTGGTACACTTGGCGGTTTGTACTCGGAGGCTTATGGAGTCAATGTGAACGGCTCTGTCGTTGTCGGGTCGGCATACACGGATAACGACGCAAATTACCATGCATTCCGCTGGACACTGTCGGATAACACCATGCACGATCTTGGTACACTCGGCGGTTTGTACTCGCAGGCTAATGGAGTCAATGCCGACGGTACTGTCGTTGTCGGGTGGGCGAGTACAGAGAACTCTAATGTACACGCTTCCGCTGGACCCTGTCGGGCCACACCATGCATGATCTTGGTACGCTTGGCGGTACATACTCGGGAGCTTCGGGAGTTAATGGAGACGGAACAGTTGTTGTTGGGTGGTCGACGCTGACCGATGAACTTTCAACTCACGCATTCCGTTGGACTCAGGCAACCGGCATGCAATCGGTTGAAGACTGGATTGTTGCAAATGGCGGCAGTCGGCTTGCATCCGGCAATTATCTTGATGCTGCATATGGTGTTTCTGCCGATGGCAAGGTGGTGACCGGTTACGGTCACCTAAACGGAGTTGCGCAGGCTTTTATTGCCAGACTTTCGGGTGTACTTGGTGTCACCGACTTTCAGGACTCTTTACGGCAGCCGACAGTTGCAGGCGCAATTCTGCATGAACGGATGCTGGCAGCCGTCACTACCGACCTGCAAAACAACGCCCCTTCTCGCGGGCAATTTGCCTTTTCGTCGCAAGGAATATATGACAGCTATACCAAAGACATGGCGGACGGCGATGGGTTGAGTGGCGTCTTAAAGCTGATTTATGGTATATCTGATTCGTGGCGTTTCGGGGTTAGTTATATTCGGGCTGGAGAGCGGCTTGACATGAACGATAACGGCAAAATGAACAATGACATCGACATATTCGGAGGACTTCTGAGTTATGGAGACTATAGAGGCGAAGGATTGAGAGGCAGAATGTCGTTTGCCTATGGGAATGGGGGCTCGGATCTTACCCGCAATTACCTGATCGGCTCTGGCTCCGACCAATCAACCGGTCATATGGACTTGGAACAGTACGGCTTTGCGGCGGAGATCGGCTATGGATTCCGTGTTGCACCCCGGACCCTGATAACCCCAGTTGCAAGCTATGAATGGATTCGCAGCAGCCTGGGTGCATACACCGAAACCGGCGGCGCATATCCCACCCATTTTGATAACCGTTCCCTTGAAGACAGCTATGTACGAGGAGGCGTGAAGGTTAAACAGATCCTGTCGCCAGTCCTCGATCTCAACGTCGACGCCAATTATATGGTGCGTCTTTCAAGTACCCGCAATCCGGTGAGCGGTTCGCTGGTAGGGCTCGGGACATCGGGCGCTTTTAAGGAGAGCGTTGAGCTATGCAAAGACTGGGTCGAATTGAGGGCCGGAGTCGATTATGTGCCGGAGTCGATATCGAACAACCTGCACCTGACGCTTGGCGGTCAGGTAGATCTCGGGCAAAAATTCGATATCCCTTCATATCGTATTGATACAGGTTTTGTCCTGTTTTTCTGAGATAACAGGCAACAGGAGACAGTCTTCGCGTTATGACTTAACTATTTGGATTTATATGGCTTCAAAAAGAGTGGAATGCATGAAAAGGGGTCAGGCATGACAAAGCTATCATAGTCACAGATAAAACGTATAAATCAGGCTTGGCCGATTGACGGATATATTTGTTGAAGATGTAATTTCAAGATGTTTCCTGAACATCAATAAATTGAGATTGCCAGGCAAACCTCATTAATATTGATGTTCACCTCAATTTAAGCTTCCTACTGTTTACCCAAACCTCAATGTTCAGAAGCATCTCGGGTTGAATATACATTCCGCGCCAACGGGTGCCAAAGGATATATTTTACCGCCGAAATTCAGGCTTGTTTTCAAATGCGGGATCACTCGGGATGTTATCCAGAGTTGGTGGGTCGGATTCATTCTCTGCGTTCGTACTGTCATCAAACCATCATGTGTTGACAATGGATACACGCCGATGTAAATTGATTGTAAATACAAATGAGGTGTCATTATGCGACATATAGAAACTCGTGAGGCTTTGATTAATATTCGTGCCTTGCGAGCGCAGAGGGATCTGATTGACAAGGCTGCGGCAGTGCGAAACAAAACCCGCTCTGACTTCATGCTTGAAGCTGCCTGCCAAGAAGCAGAGAATGTTTTATTGGATAGGCGGTTATTCCATCTCAATGATGAAGACTACGATGCCTTCGAATCAGCAATGAAAGCCCCTGTCAGTGACAATCCCGCGCTTCATAAGCTTTTAGCCAAGAAAGCACCGTGGGAAAGCTGACGGCACCGGCACCAATTGATACGGTGCATAGTGCTGACAACTTTGATTGCGGGATTTCCTCCCTTGATCATTGGCTTCAGCGGCAAGCCTTAAAGAATGAGGCATCAGGCGCATCCCGGACTTTTGTCGTTTGCGTAGGCAATGAAGTGGTTGGTTATTATGCTTTGGCCACGGGAAGTATACTCCGCCGGCAAGCCCCCGGAAAAATCAAACGTGAAATGCCTGAACCCATCCCAGTAATGGTATTGGGTCGCCTGGCTGTTGATCGGAAATGGCAGGGATCTGGCCTCGGCAGCGGTTTGCTGCGAGACGCGGTGCTTCGAGCCTATAATGTTTCTCAACAGGTGGGTGTTCGTGCTCTACTGGTTCACGCATTGTCGGAAGAGGCAAAAGCATTTTACCTTCACCACGGTTTCATAATATCGCCTCTAGATCCGATGACGCTAATGCTGAATTTGCAGGATGTACATTGTGCCCTTGAGATGCAGAACAACCCCTTGCGTTAAAATCCTCTCAGTTTTTCAATAGCTGAGGGGAAAATCCTCCAAAAACCTCTGAGTTCTATTGAAAAAAAATAGGTAGTGCCGTCAAAGACAACAACGTCTAATTTGTTGTAACGCGATACTTTTTTCAGAAACCTCCCGTTCTTTATAGAACTGGGAGGTTTTCTTTTTGTCGAGGATAGAAGTTGCTCTTTTTCTTCTCACCAAGATGGATACGATTCTTTCAAATTGCACCAGACTGAACCGTCCTCTGTCAATTATCAAGAAAGGAGCCTTCTCTATGACACAGCAAAAACTCAATACCATGGAAGCAGCAACATTCCTTGGCGTGAAGCCCAACACGCTCGAAGTCTGGCGTTGCCAGAAACGCGGTCCCAAGTATTCGAAGATTGGTCGACGCGTTCTCTACGACCTCAACGATTTGGAAACTTATTTCGTTTCCTGCTCGGTGTATACCAAAGAAACAGCTCCACAACTTGCACGCAGGCAATGATACAGTCCGCCATGCACTCAGTCATGCACTCGATCATGCAGTCGAACAGTCCAATGAACACCCAACCATGCAGCCGTCCATGCAGTCCGGCATGCAGTCGTGCATGCATGCAGTCAACGGTACAGTTGGAAATACAGTCGGACGTGCAGGCAGCCGAACAGCCGGAGGTACAGTCGTCTCCATTCCCAACCAGGAAAGGGAGGTGTTCACAAGGGTTTTCCGACCTGCAGATCAATATCCTCTGCATCATCAAAGGATACCGGGATATTCTCGCCTACTGGCAGGTGGCGGACATAGTAACTCAATGCTTCGGAATGCCCGCCAGCGAAGGCTCTGTGCGGGGAGCAATGGCACGACTTTCACGCCGGAATTTGTTGTGCGTGAACGAGGATGCAAGGGCAGGAGGCAAGGTAATTTGTATGCTATAAATCATGAACCATGCCGACTGATTCCATCCTGGAAGGAATGCATGCAGTCCGCGATACAGTCTGCCATGCAGTCGGAAGCACAGCCGGACGTACGCTCCGCGATAAACGGACCTCTATCTAGTCTAATAGATAAGATAGATAGAAAAGATCTATCTATCTCTTACGAAAAAACTGCAAAGCAGTGCAACCTGCAGCTCCTCGATGAAGAGGCGTTGGCTTTTCATTGGCCGGAGCTTGCCAAACAGGGTTTTGGAATGGAACAAATTGGACAGATAATCAAGCGCCTTGAACAGATCGATGTCAAAACTGACAAGGTGATCAGCGGTCTCCGCCATGCGGAATGGGCACTTGAGAATGGCTGCATGAAGGATGCAAAAGGAGAGCCGGTCGGCAATCCTGTAAATTGGGTATTCAGCATCCTGGCCAGACAAGGATACTATCCCCGGCCTCCGGGGTATGTTTCCCCGGAGGAGAAGATGGAACAGGATGCGGCAATAGAAGCCGAGCGTCTCCAAAAGGCACGACAGGCCAGGTTGAAAGCCGAATTTGCGCTATGGGTCGGAGGGTTGCCTCTCGAAGATCGTGAGAGCATCGCACCTGAGAAGGACACTTCTTCCCTGCCTCCCGAGGTACGAATGATACCTGCTCAAGTTAGGTTGGAGTTGTATTTCAAGGAACATGTCTGGCCTGGTTTACAACAAAAAAATGGCAATGAGTAAGCAACACAAGGGGGCATAACCATGTCATCGCCAGAAAACATAGCCAGCCTACCCGTTGTGGCCACACTTCGTGTGTCTCACACCGGGGCTGGTGAGGGGACTTCGCCCCCTTCAATCCCCCCTTAAAAACCAAAAAGAAAAAGTCATGAAACGAGATCGTGTCATTCGTTTCCGGGTTTCACCAGAGGAAAAAACAGCCATTGAGGAAAAGGCGTCGGCTCGGTCGCAGACCCTTGCCGACTTCCTTCGACAGAGGGCGTTGAATTACCGGCTGAGGAAGAACCAGGATGAGAAAGAACGGGTCCGTCAACTTGCCCGGATTGGCAACAACCTGAACCAGATTGCCCGTTGGGCCAACACTTATAAGGATCGGGCAGAGGCGATGACCATCCTTGGTGCGCTGGTGTCTTTGGAACGAGTGGTGAAAAATCAGGAAGTAAAACTGACTAATGAGGAAGGAGACAATCCTTGTACATGAAAGTCTTCTCACATGGTACCGGGACCGGGAATGCGGCCGTCCACTACCTGATCCGGACTGATTACCCGGGGCGAGAGAAGAAATCACCTGAAGTCGTGCGTGGCGATCCAGAGGTGGTGTTGTCGATCATCAATTCGCTCGATACGAAGTGGAAGTTTACCTCCGGTGCGCTTTCATGGCATCCGGAGGACATCGTATCGCCCCAGCAGGAAGATAACGTTATCGAGGAATTCGAGCGTATTGCCTTTGCCGGGCTGGATCGGGATGCCTACAGCATTCTGTGGGTTCGTCATGGTCATGCCGGGCACCACGAGCTGCATTTTCTTATTCCCCGTGTTGAACTGACTACGGGAAAGGCCTTCAATCCCTGCCCACCCGGGTGGCAGAAAGATTTTGACGTATTCCGGGATCTCTATAATTTTCGGGAAAACTGGGCCAGACCTGACGATCCGGCACGAAGGCGACTGCATACGCCGGAACATGCCGAAATCTTCAATGCCCGTCTTCTCCGCCGGGGCAAAAAGCTTGTCAAAGATGAACGAGCGGAAACAAAGGCGGCCATTCATGAATATGTCGAGAAGCTATTGTCTGAAGGCCTCATCCATGATCGGCATGATATCCTGACCGCACTGCAAGAGATCGGATTTGCCATCAATCGTGCCGGCAAGGACTATATCACGGTCAAAGATCCGGAGAGCGGAGAGAAGATACGGCTTAAAGGAGGAATATATGGAGAATCCTGGAATTTCGCCGGGGCACGTGAGCTCCCTGGTGGAAAAATTACAGGCCAGGACAGAACAGACCCGGCAGGAGATGGAGAAGATGACCGACGATCAGTTCAAACTCTTGAGCAAGAGTTTGAGCGAATCATCACGAAACGTTCTGACTACAACCGAGGCAGATATCGCCCGCGAGATCGAGGCAATGCGGTTCCGATTGAGTGCCAAGTGCAGCACGGTGAGCCTGCTGTTCGGGAGCAGGTTGCTGCAAATGTTCCTGCTGGGGATTGCCTTGATGACGGGACTGTTTGCGGGAGGCTGGGGAGTAATGGCCTGGATGGGCAGCCAGGTCCAGACATTGAAACAGGAAATCTCCACGTTGAACCAGGCAAAGGATATCGAACAACAGACCCTGTCCAATCTGCACCACAAGACCTGGGGAATACAATTTCAGACCATAGACGGCAAGAGATATATCGTTCTCGATCCAGGGTTAAAAGTGACGAGAACAGCGACCACTACGGACGGGCGACAAGCCTTGGAATTAAAGTAAAGGAGGAAGGATATGACAGAGTTGGAACGATTTATTCAAAATACACTGCTAGAATGGAGACGGAATTCCGAGATGGAGATAACAGCTCAATCAATGGGAATAGACGAGTTGGGGAGAAGGATGGCGATCTTGGAGGCCCAACATGTTCAAACAGAAGTTCGTTTAGAAGGATTGCGGAACTCATTGATGACCTTAGAGCCACTGTTGAAGCATTTGAACGACGTATTGCAGAAAAAATAGCCCATGCTCGTTTGGGACGACGGTCAGGCAGAGGACGATGAGTTTTGAACGCTTATTGGGGAACTTCCGTAGCAATGTGATTGCTTATTACCATCACGTTGACACGTAAAGAATATTCTCATATACTTACGGCATACATAAGGCACTATTGATCAATGGTGATTACCCGCCCGTATCATAATTGTTTTTCACCAGCGCAATGAGATAAGTGAAATTTGGCAACATTCTATGTCGTTGTTATTAAATAAAAAATTATGGATAAAAAAGAGATAATCAACGCAATCAGAAACAACAAGCCCGAGATGGAAGCTCATTTCGGAGTCCAGCGGCTCGGACTTTTTGGCTCCTATGTCAAGGGGCGGCAGCGAAAGAAGAGCGATATCGATATACTCGTCGCCTTTAACCGAGATATTGATCTCTTTGACTTTCTGGACCTGCGCGAGTTTCTTGAAAGTCGACTCAACGCCAAAGTTGACCTGGTAATGGAATCAGCTCTTAAGCCAGCCATCGGCAAGCGCATCCTGGCTGAGGTCGAGTATGTCTAAGGAGCAGGAACTCACCGATTACCTTAACGATATCATAATTGCTATTACAGACATCGAGGAATTCACGTTTGGCATGTCCTATGAAATGTTTTCAGGGGATAAGAAGACCATAAATGCAGTAATCAGAAGCCTTGAAGTTCTTGGTGAAGCCACCAAGCATATCCCGCTCTCTTTTAGAAAAAAATATCCTGACATACCTTGGAATAAAATGGCCGGGATGCGGGATGTGCTCATCCATGATTATATGGGCGTCGACTTGATGACAGTCTGGAAAGTCACACGGGAGCGCTTGCCTGAGTTAAAATCCCTCTTCGAAAAACTAGGTCTGGGGGTGTGATAAAGCGCCATTTCCCTGTTGCAACCTATGAAATCACCAAGACTTTACCTAAGGCGTTGAAAGGGCAATTGCCGTCACCAAAAGAGATTGCAACGTTGCTGGAAGACCTATGAAACTGATATTTCAAAAAAAGGACATGATAAGATCGAGGGATTACTCACGTCGTTTACTGCCTATCTGTTTCACAGGATCTGGCAATGTTGATGAGAAGGGTTGAAAATTAGCGAAGTTAAAATGTGAAGGGCGTCCCTCTATTCCCCCGCAAAACTGACCTTGTGAAGCATTCCACCTCAATGCCATACCTTTTTCCAATCTAAGAATTCTGAGGGACGTAATTGGTAACGGGCAAAATTTCCTTCGTGCAGATTGATAAGCTCTGTCTCGACCACTTCAACAAAGCGAGCCTTATCGTCGGTTGGAATTTCTTTTTCTGACATCTTGGCTATCCAGTTCGCAGCTTTTCGCTTATCCATGCAATCACGCACCACCTCTGCCACGAGTTTTTTTATCTGTTGCCGGTACTTCAGCCTAAAGGGATCGGGCTCGCCGAGGGATTGCCGGATAGCAGAGTACCGCTTACAGGATCGTCCATAGGCCCAGACAAAGACGTCACGAAGGAGTTCAACCTTATTCAACTCGTAAACAGCCAGAGTGCCGTCAATGTAGGCCTGATTCGGCACATCAAGGAATGATAGAGGACAGAGGTTTCGACGAATCAACGGGATATTGGCGGCAAGACGCGAAACACGTTTGTTAACATCCAAAAACGGCTGCAGATATGGCAGGTGTATCATTGCAAAAAAGGCCTGTTCGAAAGGGTCCTTAACTTCTGATGTAAGGGTAAGGATCTGCCCGAAACATTCATCAATCAGTTGAGGCACTTCCAAGGGATGATACACACTCCCACCAATCGTTACCGGAGTGGTTCTTAATCGCCCGCATGCCTGAGGGTCTGCCAAAAGATTGTTGGACAGCAAGGCATGCAGATTGAGAATGGTGTATCTGTTGAAACCTACATCAGCTGCCTGCTCAACCAAGAGCTCGATGGCATCCTTATGGTTCAGAAGCATCTGCGTTTCCATGGCATTTTTGCCTTCTGAAGCTTCACCCTGCTCAAGAAGTCGTTCGGTTTCTAAGAGCGAATAGGTATTTCCTTCCAATCGGCTGGAATTCCAGGAAAGATCAATCAATAATCGATTGAAGATCTGCCTCGCATAGGTTCCGGCGAATTGCTGATCGTCCGACGATCGTCCCATATCGTACAGCCTGTGCCGAATGTCCTCAGTAAGATAGAATGTCCGGTTTGGGTGGTATGCATCAAGAAAGGTGCGATTGTAGCCCACAGGGTTGCGATTCTGGATGGGTGCACGAATAACCCTTTTTATCTCTTCTCCTTCCGGAGATAAAGGGATATACGTTTCACCCGATAGAGCCATTATTGGTGGAGGGATTACGACATCGAGGGTACTGGGTAATCGATAGCGACTAGACCTGCCCTTGCCTTCTGCTATGAGACGCTTCTGTTCGACAAGCAGTGCCAGACGCCGCTGCAAGGTTCGACGAGGTATCCATTCTAGTGCAGAATTGATTTCTTCAATTCCACTCCCATTCGGGAAGGAACTTACTGCTTTTACAATACTATCGAGGTCTTTCTGAGAGATTTGTTTTGGCATAGTAAAATTATTATGGCGCAATTATTAAAATCACGCCACAATAATTCGTTTTTACTGGCGCAATTATTTATTGCGCCACTTAATAGGAAGGAATGGGAGGGTCGGGACGTTGATGATTTTATGTTTTTTTTGTAGGACATGGGGAGAAAGAGGGATATTGAACTAATATTTTGGTGAGTCGGCTACAAGGTTAAGATCCTGATCTCCGCTTGCTTCCGAACCCGGGTATCCTGAATTCCCATCTGGCGCGACAAGGATTCACACTTGCGTTTGCGGCCAGTAGGCATAAAAATGCTCTATTTCGCTACAGCGTCAAAAATATTATTTGTGAAAACAACATAGTGCGAGACATGAGTGTTAGGATGCGATTGAAATATGTAGGCACACACATTGCAAATTATTCC
>CAIUQR010000106.1 GCA_903901335.1 uncultured delta proteobacterium
CTTCCTGGCTCTTCAGCAAGGTGAACGGCATTTCGTTTAAAATCCTGATCGTATTTTCTTCGTTGAACACTCATATCTTCCTCCTGCCAATTCCTTTAATATTGGCTTAACCGAGTGTCCACTCTTTTATAGCAGGATCAGTAATGATATCAACAAATTAAGAAGTGGGAAAGACTTGATAGAAATCGGATGTATTGCATCCGTGGGTAGAAATTATCCAGTTCGGGAAGGGTGTATAATTTTTTCTCAGTGGGAAGGTTAAAGCAACAGGGCCGGCCAGACCATACGGCATGTCTGTTCATTGAAAATATGTAATTGGGAGAGTTGAGGCAGGGACGTTGTTGCGCACTATCCCGAAATTACGTGTCGATTATTTTTCTGCATGCCAGGCAACAACATCCCCTTAATCCCATGGGAAATTTGTTCTATCTCATTATTTAAGTATAATAAAGAACAGTGGCCTCGGATTAAATTCACTTTCATCGGGCTTTCTTAACAAAATAGAACAGGAGGAAATATGCTGAATAATGTTAAGATTGGAACGCGGTTGGTCATCGGATATGGCGTCATCATCGTATTGCTGCTGGTCGTGGGTGGATACTCATTTAATGCAGTGAAATCGCTTGATAAAAGAATTAATATCGTCGTCAATGACAAAATGATCAAGGTGGTGCAGGCCTATACTATAATTGATAACAGCAACCTCATCACCAGGAGCCTGCGTGATATAATCATCGATACCAATAAGGATAATCAGGAAAAGGAACTACAAAAAATAGCCAATTCTCGAAAAAAAATCGGGGAAATGTACGACCAATTCAAAGCAACCGCAAATGATGCTCAAGAGGTTAAAATACTGGAGACGGTTACTGAAAACCGTAAGCTCTATGTCAAAGCCACTGAGAACTTCATGAAGTTGGTCGCGTCCGAACAGGTGGAAGAGGCCAAAAAGGCGTTGTTAACGGATGTCCGGGGAAAACAGGAAGTATATCAAGAGCAGATTGTAGGATTCATAGACTATCAGAAAGAATTGGCGAAAAAAAGCGGTGAGGCGGCGGGTGCCATGGCCCGGCAGGTTGCAGTTGTTCTCGGCATCTCCATGGTTGTCGGTGTTGCCATCAGCATCTTACTCAGTATTTATATAAGCAGGGTAACCGTCAAACCTATCAATGCCGTGGTTTCGAGACTCAAGGACATTGCCCAAGGCGAGGGTGATCTTACAAAGCGTCTTGATGTGGTCAGCCGGGATGAGGTCGGACAACTGGCAGTATGGTTCAATACTTTTCTGGATAAACTTCAGCCCCTTATCAAAGAAATAGGTCTTAAATCCAATGTCTTGGGAACTATGGCTGCTGAACTGACCAATCATTCCGATGAAATGTCCGCAAAGGCTGGCGATATGACAGCCAAATCCGGTTCGGTGGCAGCGGCGGCAGAAGAGATGAGCACCAATATTCAGTCAGTTTCAGCTGCTATGGAACAATCCTCAAGCAACGTCTCAATGGTGGCTTCATCGACGGAAGAAATGACGGCAACCGTGAATGAAATTGGTCAAAGCGCCGAAAAAGCCCGCACCGTCTCAGAAAATGCAGTAGTTCAATCAAACCTCACCTCTGAGAAGGTAACGGCACTTGGTGAGTCAGCCAAAAAAGTAGGAAAGGTTACCGAGACAATCACCGAAATCTCCGAACAGACAAATCTTCTGGCTTTGAACGCCACTATTGAGGCTGCTCGGGCCGGCGAGGCGGGCAAAGGTTTTGCTGTTGTGGCAAACGAAATAAAGGAACTTGCCCGTCAGACGGCTGCCGCGACAATTGACATTAAAAGCCAGATTAATGACATGCAATCTACAACCTCATCGACCATCAGCGACATAAAGAAGATTTGCGAAGTGATTACCGACATCAACAACGTCATCAGTGGGATAGCTACAGCTGTGGAAGAGCAGTCCACTGCGACAAGCGAGATTGCCAACAATATCTCCCAGGCCTCAGAGGGCATTCTGGAAGTCAACGAGAATGTGGCACAGACCACCACTGTCATTGCAGACATTACTAGCGACATTGCTGAGATAAACGTGAAATCAATCCAAGTTGGAGATACCAGCAATCAGGTACAGCTGAGTGCAAAAAGTCTGTCTGAACTTGCCAGTCAGCTCAACGCCATGATAGGACGCTTTAAAGTATAGGCCACCTTTTCAAGGTAGCCTATAGTATGACAAGGGGCTTTTTAAATGGATTTGCAGACAACAGGAGGTAAAATGTGAGAACGTTAGCAACGATATTGGCACTGTTTTTTTGCGTGCTGCTCGCCGGGATAAATTCGGCCTGGGCCGACGACATCGGGTGTTTGGATACGACCTTCAAGTTTTTTAGCCCCAACGATTCGGTCTGCGTCTCGGCTTTCGAGGACCCCAAAGTGCGCGGTGTGACCTGCCATATCAGCCAGGCCCGAAAGGGTGGCTGGGGCAGTGTGGTCGGTCTCACCGAAGACCCCTCGCGCTTCTCCATCGCTTGCCGGCAGACCGGTCCCATTTCTCTGCCAGAAAAACTGCCCAATCAGGAGAATGTCTTTAGCGAAAAAACCAGCATCTTTTTCAAGAACACCAAGGTCATCCGCATGTTCGACAAGCAGCATGACACCCTGATCTATTTGGCCGTCAGCAAGAAGCTGATTGAAGGAAGTCCTCAGAATTCGATCTCCACGGTGCCCATAATGCCTTGGGGCGGCAAGTAAGGTAATCACGTCGGATCAAAAAGGGTTCATAGAACGGTAGCAGGGGAAACTCCGCAGCATAATGACTCTTCTACTCTGCGTAGAATCGCCGAACTTGAAACAGGGTATTCGATATCAATATAGTGCTCAACTTGCTCTCCCTTCTCTTTTCTTTTTCTCCAGCGGAGTGAGACGCCCATACCATCTCCTGCTTAGGATAGCTGAGATTTTCAGTGTCAGAAGTAAGTAAACCTCTCCCAGAGGGAAGGTTATATTTGCAGTTAATATGGCTCTTAATAAACGCTTTTTCAGGAGTTTCGGAGATAATCTTTTTCCATCCAGCAATTTCCTCTGATATCAGCAAGTTGCTAAATTGTTTATCGTAAGACCCTCCTGAAAAGATAAGTTAGCACTGAAGAACACCCGATAAATATTTTGCTTAACATGTAAGACCCTGCTGTTATTGTCCTTGCATGGCGCATTTCCACATAAAAACCAAAAAGAGAAGGCCCTATCTCTATGTCCGGGAGATTGCCAGAGTCGATGGCAAGCCCAAAGTCATATCCCAGATCTACATTGGATCTCCGGAAAAGGTTACAGGCTTGCTTGGCGGCAAAGGAACTGATATCCTGAACCTGAAGGTTGAAGAATTCGGCTCTCTCTGGCTGGCACATCAGATAGACCGGGATATTTGATCTCTGCGGCATCGTCTATCCGACTAGCGCGTGGTTTCGCGTACCTGGTGGCGATTATGGACGGGTACTCTCGGCGGGTGTTGAGCTTACAGGCCATCATTGGAAATGATATTCACCTTTGGCCATGAGGTTTGCTACGTATACGGATAAGTAATTCCATTTCTAATTCAAAAGTGAATCTATTATCCATGACCAGGCAACAATAGAAAAGACTCTTTTGGTATTATCTTCCATTTTCCGAAGTGACGCTTCAAGATGGTCTTCCAAGGCATCAAGACTGTCAAATACAAGA
>CAIUQR010000107.1 GCA_903901335.1 uncultured delta proteobacterium
ATCGATTCCGGCGTATAGTTTCATATGGCACCTCCTCTTGAAAGTTTGGACGCTTTCTTCTCAGTATACCAGAGGACTTATCCACTGACCTACTGAGGGAGGTGCCTTTTAGATGATTATCAGGCTTGACATACGGGTATTACAGTCAAGGTCAAATGCCTATGAGTCTCGTCCAATCCCATATTGCTTTCCGAACAACCTCTACCCCGCCGGTATCAGAAGCCTGGTGTATAACCGATGCAAAAGGCCAAAGAGCTTTTTGACCGTTTGCCGTATCGACCTGATCCATATTCCGCGCTATTCTCCTGTGAGGTTGGGTCAGGAACTGGTTGACCATATCGGTGCCGATGGTTCTTTTCTGTAACCTGACCACCTCTATCATACAGGGAAGGCTGAGATTCCGAGTCCTTCTCAGGATTCCGTTAAGTGCCAGACTATCTTCGGTGAAGGTATTTATGGGGCAGACCCGCGGCATCCAGTTCCCTGAGGATAAACTGCTTCATATCCAGGCAAGAGAAACCTACAGGTTTTTTCTTGACACACCTGCTGAGTTCTCAGTATATACTTTTATATATATAAAAGGAGAATATGAATGTCGATTAAGTACGCCATCCTCGGGATCCTGGCCAAGAAGGATCTGCATGGATATGAGCTGAAGGCCGGCTTCGATGCCACGATCGGGGAGTTCTGGAGCCTCAATTTTGGCCAGATCTATTCCACACTCGACCGTCTGGAAAAGGACGGCCTGGTCACCCATGACCGGCAGAGCCAGGATAAACGTCCCGACCGGAAGATCTTCAGCATCACCGCCGAGGGCAGGACCGAACTTACACAATGGCTATCCGCGCCCATTGCCAGGGTGCGGGCGCTCCGGGATGAATTCTTTATCAAACTCGTCTTCATGGATAAGGACAATCCGGCTGCTGTCCTTGCACTCATCGAAAAGCAGAAAACGCTCCATCTCAAACATATGAACAAGTTAACCCGCCGGAAGATCGCCCTGAAGACCGAAGCCGACAATCCCGATGCCCTGACCACGGAGCTGCTTGTGGATGTGGGCCTGTTCCACGCCGAGGCGGACATCAAATGGCTGACACACTGCGAAATCAAGATCAAGGCTGCCCTTGGTGGCAAAGAATGACCACCGGGTACTAAAATATTCTGCAAGAGGTTTTTTGCACAGACAGAGGACCAATCAATGATCGAACTGAGGCATGCAGGCAAAAAATTTCGACAGGGGACACGACAGATCCAGGCGCTCAGAGATGTCACTCTCGTCATCAAAAAAGGCGAGTTCTTGAGCATCATGGGGCCCAGCGGTTCCGGCAAGAGCACGCTGCTGAACCTGATGGGCGGCCTGGACCAGCCGACCGAAGGCGAAGTATTTCTGGACGGCAGGCCGCTGCACGGTATCACGGACAACGAGGTAACGCTGCTCAGGCGCAGACATATCGGCTACGTCTTCCAGTTCTTCAACCTGCTGCCGCTGCTGACCGCCGCCGAAAACGTCGGCCTGCCGCTGCTGCTCGACGGCCTGCCCTTCTCCCAGGTCAAGCCCAGGGCCTGCGCCCTCCTCCGGCAGGTCGGCCTTGCCGAGCGGACCGAGCACCGGCCGGACCAGCTCTCGGGCGGCGAGATGCAGCGGGTGGCCATCGCCCGGGCGCTGATCGCAAACCCCGCCGTACTGCTGGCCGATGAGCCCACCGGCAACCTCGACTCCCATACCAGCGAAGAGATCTTCCTGCTGCTGAAATCCCTGAACAACCAGGGGCAGACCATCGTCATGGTGACCCATGACCCGAAGGCCGCGGCCTACGGCAGCCGCATCGTCACCCTGAAGGATGGCGCTCCAGCCCAGGATATCTCTATCGGGGAGCATGAATCATGAACCTTTTCAACCTGCTGCGCCATATCAGCCTCAAACATATCCGGCTCCAGAAAACCCAGCTCTGCATCGCCATCTCCGGGATCTGCCTGGGGGTGGCCGCGATGGCCGCCATCGACATCATCAATGTCAGCGTTCTCCGCTCCTTTGCCGAATCCATCGATCACATTTCCGGCAAGGCCGCTCTCGAGATCAGCGGGGCGGAAACAGGCCTTCCGGAGGAGATGCTCGAACAGGTGCAGAAGGTGGCCGGGGTTGAATATGCAGTCCCGGTGATCGAGGCCAACGCCAATCTGTCAGGCGGTAGTGAGCGGGCCTTCATGATTCTGGGAGTCGATGTGCTCCAGGATCACAAGATCCGGAGTTACAGCCTGACCGATGACGCCGCCGACATCCCCGATCCCCTCCTCTTCCTGGCGAAAAAAGATTCTATCCTTCTCTCCCGGACCATGGCCCGGGAGGAGAACATCGCCATCGACCAGGAGATCCGGGTGCAGACCGTGCAGGGGATCAAGACCTTCAAGGTGCGCGGCCTTCTGAACCCCGAAGGTCCGGCTCGGGTAGCCGGGGGAGACATCGCGATCATGGATGTCTATGCGGCGCAGATGGCCTTCGGCAAGGAAGGCCGGATCGACCGGATCGATGTCAGCTTCCTGCCCGGAGAAAATCTCGACATGATGAAGGAGAGGCTCCAGCGCGTGCTGCCGGAAGGATACGCCGTGGACACCCGGCCGGTCGGACCAGACAGGTTGCCATTCTGCTGGAGCGTTTTCAGAAGAGTATGGGATTCATCAGCTTTATGGTCATGTTCGTCGGCATGTATCTGATCTACAATGCCATTTCGATATCGGTCGTCCAGCGCCGCCGGGAGATCGGCATCCTGCGGGCGCTCGGAGCCAAAAGAGGCGAGATTATTGCGCTGTTTTTCGCGGAGACCTGCGTCATCTCGGCCGTTGGCTCATTGCTTGGTCTCGGTCTCGGTCTGGTGTTCGCGAAACTGACCGTCGGCGTCGTCGCCCAGAGCATCACCGAGGTCTATCTGAAGACATCGGTCACATCGCTCAGCTTTTCTTCAGGGATATTTTTTCAGGATGCGGCCATCGGTGTCTTCGCAAGTCTTCTCGCCGCCGCCTACCCTGCCGTTTCCAGCGTCAGGTTTTCACCGATTTCAGCCCTGCGCCCCGTAGTCTCTTCGGGAGGAGAATTTATCCTGATCAAAAAAATCCTTATCGTCTCGGCCTCTTTGCTCTCCCTCTCCGCCCTGATTCTCGCCGCCTATACGACAGCCGCTCCGGGTTCGGCCTTCAGGTCCACATCCGCAACAGTCGTCTCAAGCCTGTTCCTTATCGTCGGCATATCCTTGCTGACACCCGGCTTCCTGCACTGGTCGATGCTTTTTTTTCACCGTTTCCTGTCACCCCGGCTCGGCGTGGCAGGCAGACTGGCCGGCATCAACCTGCAGAAAAACATCTCACGCAACGGAGTGGCGGTTGCGGCGATCTTTTTCAGCATCGCCCTCTATGTCTGCTCGGCAAACGCCATGCACAGCCTGCGCGTCTCGATGTTCGACTGGGTCGATTCCATCATCGGTGCCGACATTCTGATCAGTTCCGGACACTCGCTTGCAACAGGCGGCGCCCGCAATATTCCGATGCCGGATTCGCTGGCCGCCGATATCGAAAAAATTCCCGGTGTCCAATCGGTGGAGCCATTTCGCAAGGGATCTCTGAACTATCAGGGGAAGAAGATTCTGCTTGAGATTTTTGATGTAGCTATGCGTTATGAGTACTGTCCGGGCATGTTTGCAGACGGCAATAAGGAGGAGGTGATTCGGCTCGTACCGGGAAAAGACATGATCTTCGTCAATGAAGGTTTTGCCGCCAAATATAACATCCACAGGGGAGATTCCATCGTTCTTCCGACACCGGGAGGCCCGGTGCGTTTCGGGGTGGCGGCTATCGTGGTCAGCTACACATCGGATTCGGGTGTTCTCTGGATGGATATCAACACCTACCGGCACCACTGGAAGGATACCCTGGTCGATACCTTCGAGGTGCTCGTGAAGGACAAGAAAAATATCCCGGCCGTGCGCCAGGAGATTCTGGACCGTCTCGGAAAAGAACGGCACCTCTTCGCCTTGCCCGCTCTGGAATTCCGTAACGAGATCAGGAAGATAATGGAAGGCACCTTCATCGTCACCCACGCGGTGAACATCATCGTTCTGATCATTGCCGGTTTCGGGATTGTCATCACCCTGCTGGCCGCCGTGCTCGAGCGTACCCGCGAGATAGGCGTCCTGCGCTCCATCGGCATGACGAAAAGCCAGGTCGCCGGTGTGGTGATCATCGAATCGGCCCTGATCGGCACCCTGGGCGGGCTGCTCGGCTCTGCTACCGGACTGCTGATGGGCTGGATCGAACTTGAGGGGTTTTTCCGCCTCGATTACGGCGCCAGCATTGTCTATCACATTCATTATGCATCCGTCATCTGGGCCATCCTGCTTTCGGCGGGACTTGCGGCCCTGGCCGGATTTTACCCGGCGCGACGGGCGGCAGGAATCAATATCGTGGAGGCCTTAACCTATGAATAGATATCTCCTTACAGCACTCTGCCTGATCACTCTCTTGTGGCAGACCACCTGCGCCTTGGCGATGACCGGCCGGGAGGTCTATGAAAAGGTCCACGAGCTGCGGCAAAAGGCGCTTGATCGCCAGACGACCGCCACCCTGGTTCTCTACGATAAGGGCGGCTCCACCCGCACCCGCAGCCTCATCGAATACAGCAAAAAGGCCGACCCGGAGGCCTATAAGGTCCTGGTTGTTTTTCAGACTCCAGCGGATCTGAAGGATGTCGGCTTTCTCATCCATGCCCGGACCTTCGCGGATCGGGATCTCTGGGCCTACTTCCCGGAATTCAAGCGCGTCCGGCGGATCCCGACCACCTCCCAGGACGATGCCTTCTTCGGCACCGACTTCTCCTACGATGATTTCGGCGGACCGCCCAATCTCGATGACTATGTGTTCACCGTCCAGGGCGAGGAGACCGTGGATGGGAAACAGTGCTATATTCTTGACGTAACACCAAAGGTACATAGAAAATACACCCGTTTTGTGGCCTGGGTGGCAAAGGACCTCTGGATCCATCTGAAGATCGCCTACTATCAGGACAAAGTGCTCTATCGCGCCGGTTCCTTCACGGATGTGCGGATGGTTGACGACATCCCGACCTCCTTCAAGATACATATGGAAAACCTCACCACCGGGCATAAGACGGAGCTGACGATTGACGATATCAAATACCATACCCGGTTTCCCGACGACCTCTTCAGCCAGCGCTCCCTTGAACGGGCCGGACGATGAAGGAGTCGGTTTTCGTCTCTCTGCTCCTTCTGTTAGTTGCTTCCGTTTCCGTCCATGCTGCCGACTCAATCTCGACCACCGGCAGGATCAGTCTCAGAGGAACAGGACACATTGACCATGAAGGTGCAAACGAAGACCCGGACCTTACCGCCCGGCTGGAGATCGATGCCCGGAAAACCCTCTGGCGTCTGCACGCATTCATCGAGGGCGGGTGGGACGGCACAGTCCGCGATCAGCCGCGAGATACTTCGCTACTCAAGGACCTTACGCATGTCTATCAGGACAATTCGCCCTTTGCGGAGTTCAAGGAACTCTATCTGGAACGAGGGATTGGAAACATGGAGTGGAGGATCGGCATCCAGCGCTTCTCTTGGGGAAGGCTTGATGAATATCCGGCAAACGATCTGCTCAACCCTTGGGATTACAACCGGTTTCTCATCAAATCCACTGAGGATAGAAAGATCGGGGTGCCCTCGGTTTCGGTCAATGTAAATACGAAGGATTGGACCTGCCAACTGGTCTGGGAACCCTGGTTTGTCCCCTATCGTCTTCCCGACCCCGGTGCGAGATGGTCTGTCGTTCCCGCCGGAAGCGCCCTGACGGGCAACCAGGAGGCGCAGATCACCGCGCAGGAGCCGGACCTTCCGGCCCGGACCATCGCTAACGGTTCCCTTGGTCTCCGTGTGCAGCACCCTGGTATGATCGACTGGGCCTTCACCCTCTTTCATGGCTATGACCCGCGCCCGGTCTTTAAAACTACAACGCTTACGATCAGTCAATCAGGGGAGAAGCTCCGCATCGGGCCGGGATTTGAACCGTCCTTTCATAAGATAACAACACTCGGGGCAGACGGGGCCACGGTCATCGGCGACTGGAGTCTGCGAGCGGAGGCCGCCTATACTTTTGCCAGGACATTCAATGTCCGGCAGGAACTCTGGGGATATCCGCAGGTGCTCGAACCGGGAGTGTATTCCCTGAACCCGGTGGAGGTCGAACGAAGCAGCCTGGATTACGGGATCGGTGCCGATTACCGGCTGATGGAAGACTGGCTTTTGACCCTGCAGGCCCAGCAGACCGAAATCTTCGACAGACCCGCTTCACTCTACGAGAAGGAGCGGGAGACCCTGCTTTGGGCAAATCTCAAGGTCAGCTGGCTGAACCAGAAAGTGGAGACAAGCCTGAATGTCGCCTATAATCCTGAACACGGGGCGAGCATGGTCCGGCCGGGCATTGTCTATATCCTGTCCGACCAGTGGAAGGTCAGCATCAACGGCCTGCTGCTGGACGGTCCGCCGCAGTCGATCTTCGGCAGATATGCCCATAATGACCAGGTGGAGATGACCGTGACTTTTTCGTGGTAATCCGTTTCCGCCTACGGGGCCAGCCGCTCGATCTTCCAGCCGTCCCCATCGGGAGTGTAGAGAAACCGGTCATGCAGCCGGTTCTCACGTCCCTGCCAGAACTCGATGGCGCAGGGCACCACCCGGAATCCTCCCCAGAAGGAAGGCAACGGGATCTTTCCCTCGCCGAATTTAGTCTTCATCTCCTGAAACTTCTGCAGCAGCATCTGGCGGGAGGACAGCGGATGGCTCTGGCTCGACACCCAGGCCGCCACCTGGCTGTCCTTGGGCCGGGACATGAAGTACCTGGCGGATTCGACGGTGGAGATACGGCTGGCCGTGCCTGATATGCTTATCTGCCGTTCAAGCTCCAGCCAGACGAAGAGCAGGCTGACCCTGGAATTTCCGGCAATCTCGGTTGCCTTCCTGCTGCCGTAATTGGTGAAAAAGACAAAACCGTTCGTATCGAAATATTTTAACAGCACCGTGCGCTGGCTGGGCTGTCCATCGCTGCCCACCGTTGCCAGGATCATCGCCGTCGGATCAGCGATCGCGGTTTTTCTGGCCTGTTCAAACCAGGCGCTGAACTGGAGAACCGGGTCCGGATCGAGACCCGTGCGTTGCAGACCACCTTTCAGGTAGTCACGCCGGAAATGACTGATATCCAAAATAAACCTCAAGAAAAAAAGAATGACGGACCCATGGCAGGTCCGTCATTTATCGGTACATTACAAGCAAAAAATAATCGGTTCAGCCGTTGACCACTTTGATCCCTTCCAGCTTCCAATTCATCGTACCGGTGGGGCGGGCCCAGGTCCATTCTTCCTCGAATTTCACCGGTATAGTCATGGAGCCTTCGATCAGGTTGCCGGTCTTGTCGTCCACCGTATAATCGAGCAGGTTGGCAGTGAAGAGCACCGTGGCAAAATCCTCCCTGCCGTCACTCCCCGCATCGACGACCTCGATCTTTCGCACTGCAATGCTCTCCAGTTTATTGATCTGCCCTTTGGCATGCATCTCGGCAAACCGCACCTCATATTCGCGGGCCAGCTGTTCGCCCAGAAGATGTCGATAAGACTGGAGATCCCGGCGCATCCAGCCGGCCTGTACCTGAAAAAAGACATCGGAGGCAATCTCCGTGAAATATTTCGGATCGAAACCGGGGTCCGTCCTCCGGATATCGGCAAGCCCCGTCTCGATCAACCCGAACGGACCCGAAGGCGGGGGCGGCGGAGGCGGTCCTGAACTGCCGGACATGGATGAACCAAACATGTCACCCAGCCCTGAAAGCGGCGACATGCTCCCTCCCTGGTTTCCACCTCCGGGCGGGCGGTTCGAAAATTTTTTATACAGAAAATAGGCGATCCCGCCGAGAATCAGAAGAGGCAGAATCCCCGGGCCGCCGCCATGCCCACCAAACATGGAGCCAAAGAGCATTCCGCCCAGGGCACCACCCAGAAGACCACCGGCCAGTCCACGTGAAAAGCTGCCCGTCTGGTTATTCAACGGTGCCTGATACGTATTGGGACTGCTTGACTGCCGCGGGGTCGACCTGCTGAAAGACTTGCCCCCGGAACCGGTACGGGCATCGGCATACTGGACCGAAACGCCGGATTCGAACAACAAACAGGCCAGAAAAACAAGGATAAACGGCACTAATTTTCTTATAGCGATATTCATAGTCACTTTTCTTCAGGTTAATGATTTTCCGGAATACACAAAACAGACATTCCAGGCTTAGAGCTTGTCCGTAAATAAGCCCTTAATGCTACTTTACTGCAGAAGACACTAGCAACTCCGGGCACGCTTGTCATGTAAAAATTGGTATCCATTGGCTTACCGGCCGCATTTTCCCCACTTACCCGTATGAGCCATGGTAATCACTGCCATCCCCAACACCATCGCTATGAATGTCTTTTCCGTAAAATCCTCACCATCACCTGTGAATCCGGCTTCAGGTACTATCAAGCTCTCAATAAATCTGGTTTTTTTTTATTCTCTATTTGACAGGGCCCTTATAAATATTATAGAATTTTTTCAAACAGAAAACTGAATATAGATCCGACCATCATTAACGCACCTTGTAGATCTTCTACCGTATATATCGAATTCCCTAAATACGGTATTTATACACTAGACCTTATAACCTTTCCAAACGAGGCACCGGATGAAAATGACCATTGGCAAGAAACTGAGTTTTAGTTTCTTAGGACTGGCGACACTTGTCCTTCTTTCTGGAATTGTAGGTATCATTATCCTCTATAAAGTCACAAACTCGGCAGATACCGTCGGAAAAAACAAGGCCCCCGTCCAATATGCCGTCATGAATGCCGCTTTGGCCCTCGAAAAAATTCAAAAATATACGGTTGAGTACAGCAGCGCCACAACCGGTCTGCACGACCTGGAAGAAAAACTGACCGCCTATCTCGACGAATTCGACATGTGGATTTCCATGCTTCAGAACGGAACGGAATCCAAGGACTTTAAAAGCAGCAGGTCCGGCAGTCTTTATACCTCAAAGGGTCTGACGGTCTTCACCCCGAAAGGGTCCCAAAAAATCAAACAGGTAACGGAAAAAATCCTGCAGGAAAGCACCAACCTTAAAACCAATACCACTGATCTTATCAGAGCCCACAAGGAATACGCCTCATATTCGGTTATCGCAAAAGACGGGAAGATCTATCCGCTGCCGTCCTTTCTCAATTTTACCCAGCGACTCCAGACAGATTGGGTCCAGCAACTCAAAGACGCAGCAGGAATGGAGGCTGTCTTTTCTGGGGAAACTAATCCAAAAGCCGGTCTGCTTGGCGAGTGGCTCACCTCTTACAAGGTTGAAAACCAGGATCTGATGAAGCTCGTCGAACAACTCTCTGCCCAGATAGAAAAAATCAGAAATCTGGCGGCCGAGATAAATAAAAAGACCTCGGCTGCAGATAAAACAAGCACGTTTAACCGGACAATCACAACCACCTCAAAGATCGAAAGAAACTTCCAACAGCTTCACACTCTCAGTGAGACTCTCTACAACAACCTGGAAACAACGGAACGTGCCAAGCAGACAGCGATGACGGCATCCGCCGAGACGATCAACAAGGCACTTTCCAGTCTGATGACAGACTCCGCCCTGGAAATGAAAAATGCCTTGCATGTATCCGATGCCACAAAAAAGAGCGGCACAACCACCTTGATCTTGCTGACCCTGGCCGCCGTGGTTATAGCTGCTGTAATGGGCACTCTGATGAGCCGCTACCTCTCCCGCAGGATCCATAGTCTGGCCGATACAACCAAAGACATAGCCAATGGCAATCTCCAGAAAAAGGTGCAGAACACCTCCGGCGATGAACTGGGAGAGCTCGCCGGTGATACAAACACAATGATCGACAATCTTCGGGAGATGATCGGACAGATTCGCAGTTTTTCGGAAAATCTATCCGATTCCTCAACCGGCCTGGGAGGAGTGTCTCAGGACCTTGATAAAAGCGCGATGGATCTGGGCACAAAATCCACTGATGCAGCCCATTCCACCGAGATGATGACCTCCTCCATTCTGGATATATCGACAATAGCTAATGACTCCATGGAAAGGGTCCAGAATGTTGCCATGGCCACCGAGGAGATGAGTGCCACAATTAAAGAGATTGCCGGAAATGCCGAACAAGCCCGGGCAGTAACGGCCAAGGCTGTTACCACCGTAGAGAAGACGACAACAAAGATGACGGAACTGTCTGAAGCAGCCAAAGAGGTCGGCAAGGTGGCCGACGTGATCGTCAATATCGCTGATCAGACCAACCTCCTGTCGCTGAATGCAACGATTGAAGCAGCCAGGGCCGGTGATGCGGGTAAGGGATTTGCCGTTGTCGCCAACGAGGTCAAGGAACTGGCAAAGCAGACAAACCAGGCCACGGGGGATATCAGGGAGAAAATCGCCGCTATCCAGCAATCCAGCGATATGACCATTACCGCCATCGAGGAGATATCCCAAGTAATAAATGACATCAATTCGATCGTGGTTGTAATTGCCGGTGCCGTTGAAGAACAGGCGGTAACCACCGACCAGATAGCCCAGGATATCGCCTCGGTGTCGATGGGCATAGAGGATATGAACAAGAATGTCACCTCGGCAACAAAGATTGTGGAATCGGTTTCAGGAGATATCGGGGTGGTGAAAATAACCAGCAATCAGGTGCAGAACGGCAGCTCCCAGATTAAAACGAGCGCTGAAGACCTGAAAAGACTGGCGGGGGAACTTAAAACCCTGGTGGGCAAATTCAGTCTCTAAGCAAAAAGCACCTCTGCTCAGCGTCGTATGTCTGGGGCGCAGGCCCCGGCAGTCAAAGATGGATCGGGCCTATGCCGCCGAGCAGAGAAGGCATCACAACTACCAAGAATGGTATCAACACCAAAACAGGAGAGAACTCATGACCAGAAAAATCTACACAATCATCATCGCGGCTGTTATGGTAGTTGCCTTTATTTCCAAAGGCTACACCGAACCCCTTACTCCCGAACTCTGCAAGCAAAAGGCCAAGGCCGCTGCTGCGCTGATAAAAGCGGAAGGAGAGGCAGCTTTTGACAAGATCAAAGACCCGAAGGGCGAATTCATGTTTGCCAACGGTGAAGGCTATGTATGGATTCATAACCTGGAGGGTAAGATGGTCATGCACCCGATTAAACCGGCTCTCGATGGTACCAACGTCCTCGACTTGCGTGATGTCAACGGCGTCTATCTCTTCGCCGCAATGAATGAGCTGGTTCAGGATAAAGGTGAAGGATGGGTTCCCTACGCCTGGCCGAAACCAGGCCAGAAGGAAAGTTCGCCCAAGATCTCTTATGTTGTTCTGGTCAAACACGGCGACAAGAATTATGTTGCCGGCAGCGGCATGTATGATGTTACCGCAGCCGATATAGCAAAAAAATTCCCGGGCGATGCCCTTTACTCGGACAAATAAGAAGGGCAAGGTCTCTCCTCTTGCAAGGCCTGTCTTGAAACCTTTTTTCTGTTGCAGAATGAGGCAGATAACGAAGTGAACGCAGCCCTTTTCCGACCCGGCACCGGGTATCGGAAAAGGGCTTTTTCCTGTCGCCATCCGTTTGGACCCTTCTATGCTTTTGATCCATCCACCGGCAGCCAAAGCCTGCGAACCGCCTGCAGGCATTGCCCATCTTGCCGGAACCCTGCGCGCTCATGGCTCTGTCTGCACGGTTTTCGACGCCAATCTGGAGGGCCTTCTTTTTCTGATCGCGTCGGCCCGGCCAACCGGGGATGCCTGGAGCAGGCGGGCCTGCCGGAATATGGCAGCCAACCTTGCCGCACTGCGCTCCCCGCAGCTCTATGCCAGTCCAGCCCGCTACCAGCGGGCAGTAGCAGATCTCAACCACCTGATCGAGATTGCCGGACTCCGGCACAACCTGGTCATTAATCTTGCCAACTACCAGGATGACAACTTGTCCCCGCTCAAGAGCTGCGATCTGCTCCAATCGGCTGAACATCCGCAGAACAATATCTTCTTTCCGTGGTTTTCCTCGCGACTCCCCGAGCTTCTGGCAGACAAGGCACCTTCGTTCATCGGGTTTTCCCTGAATTATCTCAGCCAGGCGCTCACCACCTTTGCAATGATAGGCTATATTAAAGCGCAGTACCCCGGCCTGCCGGTGATCTTAGGTGGTGGTCTGCTGACATCCTGGATGCGCAACCCTGCCTGGACACGTCCATTTGCCGGATTGGTGGACCATCTCATCGCCGGCAGAGGCGAGTTGCCCCTCCTGGCGCTGGTCCAAAAAAAAGACCAGGGCCACCGGCGCCCTGATTACAACGGCCTGCCGCGTGAAGGGTACCTGGCACCGGGGTTTATTCTTCCCTATGCCGCCTCATCCGGTTGCTCCTGGAGCAGATGCTCCTTCTGCCCCGAGACCGCCGAGGGAAATCCCTATTCCGCGGTTTCAGCTGAAACGGTCCTGGGGGATATCCACCAGCTTGCCGCTGAGACCTCGCCCATTTTGCTCCATTTTCTCGATAACGCCATCAGCCCGGCCCTGCTGCGGGCCATGGTCGAGGACAGCCGGAATATCCCGTGGTATGGTTTTTCCAGGATCACTGCCGCTTTGACCGACCTTGATTTCTGCCGGGGTCTGCGCAGGTCGGGCTGCAGGATGCTCAAACTGGGCATCGAATCGGGCGATCAGACTGTTCTGGATACGATGGACAAGGGTATTGATCTCGGTATGGTCTCCCGGGCACTGACGGCACTGAAGGAAGCCGGGATCGCCACCTATGTCTATCTGCTGTTCGGCACCCCGGCCGAATCCCTTACCGAGGCTCGAAAAACCATGGAGCTCGTTGCCCGGCACCACACGGCCATTACCTTCCTGAACCTGGCCATCTTTAATATGCCCATCTGCAGCAGTGAAGCCGCCGGCCTGCAGACCGACGGCGTGGAGGAGGACCTCTCTTTATACACCAATTTTACCCACCCGCGCGGTTGGAACCGGAAGGAAGTCCGCAGATTTCTCGACCAGGAGTTCCGCCGTCATCCATTGATCGCCCCGATCCTCAGGAACGATCCACCGCTGTTTACCTCCAACCATGCCCCGTTCTTTTGCTAGTCTTTGTCACTGCTGAAAACTACCTTATCGAGACCAGCTCAATCTGAAAAGTAAGATCCTTCCCGGCATAAGGCGGATTGGCATCCAGGGTCACATGCGTCGAATTGACATCGATGATCCTGACCTGGACGAGTTCCCCGCCCGCCCCTCCCATCTGCAGCCTCTGACCGACCTGCGGGTCCAGATCTGCGGGAATATGCTCGCGCGGCGCCTTGATCAGCAGGGCCTCATCATAGGAACCGTAGGCCTTCTCGGCAGGAATCGTGACACGTTTAGAATCGCCCACGCCCATTCCGAGAACCGCCTCTTCAAAGCCGACAATAACCTGACCGCTGCCAATCTTAAATTCCAACGGTTCGTGCCCGGCCGATGAGTCAAACACCGAGCCGTCGGCCAGTGTCCCCGTATAATGTATCTTAACCGTATCGCCTTGTTTTGCTGTAGCCATTATATCTCCTTTTTCTCCGGGCACCGATTCCTTCGGGACCCTGATCATGGTTAAAAAGGAGACACTATAGCATACTTTGTTCCCGATTCAAACCGGCAAACGATTCCGCCGGAATCGACACAGTCAAGGCAATTTTTCAGGGTAACCTAAACCTTGAAGGTTGCAACCAGCTTTGAAAAACCGCTGGACAGGTCGTTCAAACGTGTAGCATTCGAACTCACCCGGTTCGAATTTTCGCTCATTTCCGTGGCGGCAGTGTTGACATCGGCGATCTCCCGGGCAATTTCAGCTGAAACGGTAGAACTCTGGGCCACATTCTCGTTGATCACCTGGATACCCTGAGAGATCTGGGCAATATTCTGGGAGATCTCATTGGCGGTGACAGCCTGTTCTTCAACGGCAGTGGCAATGGTGTTGACGATCGAGCTGTTCTCGCTCACAACATTGCTGATATTGCCGATCTCGGCAACCGTCGCGCTTGTAGTTTTCTGGATTTCCTCGATCCGGTCTTTGATTAAATCCGCCGCTATGGCCGTCTGTTTCGCCAGTTCTTTTATCTCGCTCGCGACAACGGCAAAGCCCTTGCCGGCGTCCCCTGCCCTTGCCGCCTCGATGGTAGCGTTCAGGGCCAGGAGATCGACCTGACTTGAGATTTCGGAGATGGTCTCCAGGACCTTATTGATCTCCATGGCCGACTTACCCAGCGCATCGACCTGCGCAGACGCCTTCGCTGCCTCTCCCACAGCCTGATCGGTGATGACCCTGGCCTTTTCTGAGGTCTGGGCTATCTCCTTGATCGTGGCGTTCATCTCCTCAACTGAAGCGGCCACCATATCGACACTTGCGGCAGTTTCCTCCATGGAGGCCGATACGGAGGACATATTGGCAGACATCTCCTCAACGGCCACCGCCACGGTATTCGCCTTGCCGGAGGTTTCACCGGCCCCTGTGGACATTTCGCCTGAGATCCTGGAGAGAGAGCCTGCGGAAGAGTTCAGCTCTTTGGTATCTTCTGCTATCAGTTTGATAATATTCTGCAATTTCTCGACAAAAACATTGAACCACTTGGCCATATCCCCCAGCTCATCCTTGGTTGTCACCTTCAGCCGACCCGTCAGATCCCCCTCGCCCTCAGCGATATCACGCAGCATCAGACTGGCCTCCCTGATCGGAGCGGAGATTCTCTTGGCCATATACGTAATAATGCCGGCGACAAGCAGGATCAACGCAGTACTGAAGCCGATGATCCAAAGCCGCTGTTTTCCTATGGTCGATGTGACGTCCTTTTGCTGGGCCAGCATGGCCTTGTCGATATCATCGGTATAAATACCGGTGCCGACAATCCAATTCCATTCTTTGAACAGTTTCACGTAGGAAAGTTTTTTGACCGGGTCCTTCTCACCAGGTTTAGGCCACATATAGTCCACATATCCCTCACCTTTTTCCTTACTGACCCTGGCCATTTCAGCAAACAGCTTTTTACCGCTCGGGTCCTGGAAGTCGCCCATATCCTTGCCGTTCAGTTCCGGCTTGATCGGGTGCATGACAATCTTTGCCTCCGTATCAATGACGAAAAAATAATCCTGATTGTCAGGACCAAAACGGAGGTTGCCGATCTCCTGTATCGCCTGCTCTTTGAAGCGTTGTTCCGCCATCTGCAGATAGACGCCGGTACCTATAATCCAGTTCCACGGCTTGAACAGGCGGACATAGGAGAGTTTGGCCACCGGTTTCTGTTCGCCTGGTTTCGGCCACATGTAATCCACAAAACCCTGCCCGTCCTTCTCGCAGACCTTGACCATCTCGACGAAAAGCTTTTTACCGTTCGGATCCTTGGAATCCGAGATATCCTTGCCGTTCATCTCGGGTTTCATCGGATGCATGACCATGGCAGGCTGCATATCATTGATCCACAGATAATTTCCGTCGGCATAGCGCATTTTTTCTATAATCCCGGCGGCTATTTTCTGTTTTTCACCGTCAGTGAGTTCCTTTCTTGCGTACACCCCTTCAATCGATGAGTAGGCCAGATCAACGATGGACTTCAGTTCCTGCTGATAGGCATGGGCGACCTGAACCGGATCATGGGCGGCGCGATACTGGGCAGCCATGATCTCGAAGGTATTGCGGACCAGATCGTTAAGTTTCTCATTTTTATCGTTCACCATGATGGAATGGATCCTGTCGATACTTTGAGCTCCTTGCTTCTGTAATGATGAAATACCCATCCACATGGTGATCAAACCAAACAGGATAAAAAAGGGCAGGGTGGTGAAAAGGATTTTTTGTTTGATCGACTTGACGCTCCTCCGGAAATTATGGTAATCGAGACAGCCTTCCTTTGTGCAACCCGAAAACGGGTCTCTTTCTTCCCCTCGCAAAGCAGATAAACTTTCAGATTGTCATGAATTATATGCTTCCCCGGATGGGGATGTCAAATTTCAAACTCATATTCAATCTTATAGTGGAAAAAATGAATACCGATGGCAATTCCTACCCAAAATGGCTATACCTTTATTTCTGCTGACAGCATCCGGTTACATCAGGCAAGAGACCGGCTGAAATAACCTTACAGAAATCATCCTATGAAAAAAGTCATTGTGGTCGGCGGCGGGGCCGCCGGTTTACTCGCGGCAGGCCAGGCAGCTATGGCCTGCGCCGAGGTCCTCCTCTTAGAAAAGATGCAACGGCCCGGACGCAAGCTTTGCATCACCGGCAAGGGCCGCTGCAACCTGACAAACATCGCGGAACTCTCTGACTTTCTTGACCATTTCGGCAGGAACGGCCGGTTTCTCAGGCAGGCATTTGCCCAATTTTTCACCCCCAACCTGATGGATTTTCTCACAGGACTCGGCCTGGAGCTGGCAACGGAGAGGGGCGGCCGGGTTTTTCCGGTAAGCGGCAAGGCCCCGGACGTGCTGAAGGTCCTGCAGAAGTGGCTGGCAGCACTGGATGTGACCAGCAGATGCACCTCTCCGGTGGAACGTCTCCTGATCGACAACGGCCGGATCACCGGTGTCCTCTGCGAAGGCCGGAAAATAAGGGGAGACGCTGTCATTCTCGCCACCGGCGGCGCTTCCTATCCGGCCACCGGCTCAACCGGTGACGGCTATATCCTGGCCAGGGCGGCCGGCCATACCATCGTTCCTGTCCGTCCGGCCCTCGTACCGCTGGAGACAGCGGGACATACTGCAAAAAAAATGGCAGGACTCAGCCTGCGCAATGTTGCAGTGCGGATGATCGTCGATGGGAAAAAAAAGCGGCAGGCCTTCGGCGAGATCGCCTTTACCGAATTCGGTCTGAGCGGACCCGTTACGCTAACCTGCAGCGGCGAGGTTGTCGATTATCTGCGAGAAGGAAAAAAGGTCGTCTTTTCCCTGGACCTGAAACCCGCCCTGGATGAGACAAAGCTTGACGCCCGGCTGCAACGCGACTTTACCTCTCGCGCCAAAGAACAGTTTGACAGCGTCCTGCGCGGCCTGCTGCCGCGGGAGATGGTCCCGGTCTGTGTCGAGGCAACCGGTATCCCGCTGGAAAAGCCCGCAGGCGAGATCACCGCCAAAGAGCGCAGATGCCTGCGCACCTGGATCAAGGACTTCCGGCTGGAGATCAGCGGCCATCGGTCGTTTGACGAAGCGATTATCACCGCAGGCGGAGTGGATGTCCGGGAGATCGATCCGCGGACCATGGAATCCCTGCGAACCAAAGGCCTCTATATCGTGGGCGAACTCCTCGATATCCATGGTGATACCGGCGGCTATAACCTCCAGGCCGCCTTTTCCACCGGTTGGCTGGCAGGCAGATCAGCCGCCATAGAAAAAGAAACGGATTTTTTGGTGTAAACTTGTGCAAAAAAATCCAAGTGCTGGAATAGCTCCATTTTTTGTAGTCAACAACCTCCGGCAAAGCCGGAGGTTGTCCTAACGGAAATGAGATCGTTGCTGTAAACCAGGATTCAAATCTCGTGACGCGCTACCAATATCCCCCTTACGCTCTATCGAAAATGTCCCTTCCTTCGCTTGTCCGAAATCGGCCCTTGCCGATTCCAAGCCAGCGAAAAGTAACAAAAAAAGAACGAGAAGGATATACACAACGATCAGGATATTGCCTGGGTCTTTCAACCCGCGCGTCTCCTGTTTCACTCCTTCATAAATTGACTCATCCGGCATATACATCTCCTGCTGCTTTTCAGTTTATTTGTATCAACTCCATAGTCTTCCGTGTACCAATAAATCGTATAAGCATGACAGGGTCCTGATAAAAAAATGACATCTCGCGTAAGAATTATGACGAATTATGACAAAGGGTGTGATTATACACGCAAATGATCTCTGCTGCTCGATGTACTAACCTTGAAGACGCTTCGGAACCCACACCGGCAGCAGAGGAAATTTCTCTCAACACATCTCAAGACTGACAAGACAGCTCTTCAATGGTCTTTTCGGCACATGATGAACCCCGTGCTCATCCCGCCAGTAGCGAATATCGTCCTCATTCCTGCTCTCTTCAATGATGACCGTCTCTCTGGGTTTACCGAGGGCGATAACCAGGGAGAGCTGCAAATGATCAGGCATTTTGAACAGGGAGGCAAGCTTCGGGTTGAAGGCCCCGATTCTGCACCCTCCAATCCTTTTTTCCATCGCCCCGAGAAGCAGGTTCTGGGTTGCGACCCCCAGATCAAACTGCGCTTCAGTCTCAGGACCCTTCTGCCGGTTTTTATTTAACAGACAGAGGATATAGGCGCTGGGGCGTTCACCCTCAACCGGACCTTTCCAGTCCGTAAGGTATCCTGCCCAGCCAAGGAACGGGAAGATCTTTTCACAGAGTTCCGGTTTATTCACAACCATATACTGCCACGGCTGCCCATTCCTGGCTGACCCTCCCAGGAGGGCCAGATCGATCAATTCGTGAAGGGTGGCGGTGCTGATGGCTTCTTTTTGGATAAAGCGGCGGAATGTCCTCGTCTTTGCGATAATTTCCTGCATAGAACACCATGGTTAAAATTTCTCAGTCAACAGTACACACTTTTTTCTCTATATTACCACTCCTTCATCAAAAATTTCCACAGGTTTGCGAAAAATCAGACCTGCAGGTGCATCATCGGCCAAGAAAGAAATGGCCGGCATACCAATCACTGCAATCTGTCTTATTGTTTAATCGCGGGAGCAGTATTAAGCCCGTTACAAAAATGGAGGACCATCATGAAAAATATCATGAACGATACATATCGTGGCTGGAATATTACAGTCGGCGCAGAACACAACATGTGTTCCAATATCTGTTTTGATATAACTGATCCGTCGGGGAAAACCCGGCATGTTTCCATGGGTGGGGACAACGAACAACGAGCCCTGGAAAGGGCGCGGGAGATGATTGAGATGGACATCGCTTTCAGCAATGAAGACTGACGGCGATCCGAACAGGCACCGGAAAGGTTCTGTCTCGGGCCAGGCAGAGTCCTTTTAAGGAAAACCTAGCGCCAGGCCGCCGCCAGCAGATCAAGGATGTGAACGGCCTTCATCTTCAACCCGGCATGGTTGATGCTGTCCTGCAGCTGCATGATACAGCCGGGGCAGGCAGTGGCAACCAGGCTTGCCCCGCTTTCCTGCAGTCCGGGGATCTTTTTTGCGCCGATGGCCCTGCTGCACTCATAATGATCGACCGAGAAGGTGCCGCCCAGACCACAGCAGGAAGAGGCGTTTTCCATCTCGACAAAATCGACGTTGGGCAGGGCCTTGAGCAGCTCTCTGGGTTCCCTGGTTATGCCCTGCGTCTTCAGGTGACAGGGATCGTGATAGGTGACTTTGACCCGATCCTGCCGTTTTTCCATGCCGGCCAGCTCCTCAAACAGTCCCTCCTTCTGCAGAAAGACACTGAAATCGATGAGCTTGCCGGTAAGATCCTTTGAGTCGACCTTCATGCTGCGGTATGCCCCGATACCGCCGTTACAAGAAGCACAGGCAGTGATTATGTACTGCACGTCCCGCTTCCTGAAGGCCTCCAGATTGGCCAGGGCCAGCTCGTCCACCAGCCTGCCGTTACCGGCGGATAAGGCCGGGATGCCGCAGCATTGCTGCGCCTTAGGTAGAAAAACCGGATACCCCATCCGTTGCAAGACCGTAATCATTGCCTCTCCTATCTCCGGATAGGCATAGGTGATCGAACACCCGGCGAAGAATCCAACAACCGGCTTGTCTGCCCGGCCTTCGATGAACTCGGGAAATCTGTCAAAAAGATTGCGGAAGGCAATCTTCGGAACAGTCCGGCCCTTCATGGAAGGCGCAGGAAAACGCAGACGCAGGCCGCTGGTCTCCGGGATCTTTTCAAACAGGAGGGGAGACAAAAACGCCCCGCTTTTCGCGAGGGTCTTCATCAGGACCCTGGATCCGAGCAGAGCCGACACCCCTTTGCCGACCAGAGACATCCCCTGCTTGTCGGTGATCTCGCGGCGGATGGCGCCGACGATCTCATGGGTCGGCACCGTATTGGGGCATTTGTGCATGCAGGAGCCGCACATCAGACACATGCCGATGTCCTGCTGCAGCCGCTCTTCGAGACCGATCCCGCCATCCAGCAGTGCCGCCGCAAGGGCTATCTTGCCCCTGGCCACCGCCCCTTCCCGCCTGGTCGCGAGATAGGCCGGACAGTAGGCCTGGCAGACCCCGCACTTGACACACTCGCGGATCACCTTCTCAAAATCTTTCAGACTCTTATGCATGCTCATCGCTTATCTGCTACTCGCCTCTGCCGGTCGTTGGGGAGAGCTCTCCAGAAAGATCTTGCCCGGATTGAGGATATTGTTAGGGTCGAAGGCCGCCTTGATCCGCTGCAGAGAGGAGATCGTCGCAGCATCCAGCTCCATATGCAGAAACGGCGCCTTGGCCGTGCCGATACCGTGTTCGCCGGAGATCGAGCCCTGCAGATCGATGACGGTACGGAAGACCTCGCTTAAAACCTTTTCCACCTTCTCCGCCATCCCGTTCGCCTGCAGATCGACCATGATATTGACATGGATATTGCCGTCGCCGGCATGCCCGAAATTGACGATGGGCACGTTGTAATCCGTGGAAATCTTCTCCAGGGCCCGGATCATATCCGGCACCCTGGATCTTGGCACGACGATATCCTCGTTGAACTTGTCAGGCCCCATCTGGCGCAGGCTGGGGCTGACGATGCGGCGCACCTGCCAGATCTCCTCCGATTCCGTATCGGTGGCCGCAATCCTGGTCGCAAGGATGCCGAAGGGCCGGATGACAGCGAGAATTTTCTCGACCTGCTGATCGAGGATCTCCTTATCGCCATCCACCTCGATGATCAGGACGGCCCGGCATTCCTCCGGCAGGGAAATACTGCTCGCCTCCCGGATACAGGCGATGGTCGCTGCGTCCATGAACTCCAGGGTGGCGGGAATGATCCTGGCCCCGATGATGGCCGAGACCGATTTGGCCGCCCCGTCGATGGTCTCGAACTGGACCAGCATGGTCTTCTTGGCCTCCGGTTTCGGCAGCAGTCTGACCAGAATCTTCGTCACAATGCCGAGTGTCCCCTCCGAGCCGACAAAGAGCCTGGTGAGATCATAGCCCACCACGTTTTTGAGGGTCCTGCCGCCGGTCTTGATGATATCGCCGGTGGGGGTCACCACCTCAAGGCCCAGGACATAATCCCTGGTCACTCCGTATTTCACACAGCGCGGACCGCCGGCGCATTCCGCCACATTGCCGCCCATGGTACAGAACTCCTTGGACGCCGGATCGGGCGGATAGAAGAGGCCCCGGCGCTCCACCTGCCGCTGCAGCTCGGCCGTCACCACCCCCGGTTCGACCTCGGCGGTGAGATTTTCCATGTCGATTTCGAGAATCCTGTCCATGCGCGTCAGCACCAGGACAATGCCACCCTGCACCGGCAGGCTGCCGCCGGTGAAACCGCTGCCCGCCCCCCGCGGCAAAACGGGAACCAGGTGCCTGTTGGCCAGTTTCAGCACCGAGCTGACCTCAGCCGTCGACCCGGCATAGACCACCACGTCCGGCAGGTGCCGCTCCTGGGTGGCATCATAGGAATGGGTGATCCTGTCGGTCAACTCTGTGAAAACGTTTTCCTGCCCGACGATACCCTTAAGCTCTTTTAAAACCTGCTCATCCATATTCACTTTTCCTTCGGCAAGATCTTAGCAACCCCTGAGACAATAATGATTACGGGACAAAATAAAAAGCCAAAAGAACGATGCCGATTGAAGGCCACCTGGGAAAATTGCCTTTTGATATTTCAAAACAAGTGCAAAATACTCGAGAATGTTTCCGTCATCAATCAATAGCTGCCAAAGGAAGAGGTTTGTTTTTTCTCTGCCCTTATTTGACATTCTGATTTCTCTATCGGATAATTGAAGAAAAGAATCCCTTCGAAGTCAGAGCGAGGCCGCCCATGTTGGAGCTGAGAAAATTCGTTGCCCCGGAATTCGTCTTCGGACCCGATGCGGTAAACCTTGTCGGCCGCTATCTCTCCAACTTCGGGGCGAGAAATGTTCTGGTTGTGACCGACGCTGGAATAATTGCTGCTGGCTGGGCGGAAAAAATTTCCAGCCTCATTGGAGAGGAAGGGATAGGTTGTACCGTTTTTTCCGCCATCTCGGCCAATCCACGTTCCGGGGAGGTGATGGCCGGTGCCGAATTTTATCACGAGCATCATTGTGATATCATTGTCGCAATCGGTGGCGGCAGCCCGATGGATTGCGCCAAGGGAATCGGCATAGTCACGACCAACCACCACAACATCCTCACCTTTGAAGGGATTGACAATGTCCCGATTCCCGGTCCTCCCCTCATCTGTATTCCAACTACGGCAGGAACATCTGCAGACGTCTCGCAGTTTGCGATAATCACCAATCGCGATGAGGGCGTAAAAACCGCCATCATCAGCAAAACCATGGTCCCGGATGTGGCGCTTATCGATCCCGTAACCACACTGACGATGAGTCCGTATCTCACTGCCTGCACCGGCATGGATGCCCTCGTTCATGCTATTGAGGCCTATGTTTCCACTGCCAACTCCCCTCTCTATGATCTCCATGCCCTGGAGGCCGTCCGGTTGATAAGCGCAAATCTCCTCTCCGTGCTTATCAACCCCACCGATATTGAATTGCGGAACAGACTGATGCTTGGCAGTCTGCTGGCCGGTCTGGCCTTCTCCAATGCCAGTCTTGGTGCTGTACATGCCATGGCACACAGCCTTGGAGGGTTCCTTGATCTCCCGCACGGCGAATGCAATGCTATCCTGCTCGAACATGTCATTGCCTATAATTACCGGGAGGCCGCAGAACGTTACGCCAGGATCGGGGGGGCCTTGGGCCTTGACACGCACGGCATGCAATCGCGGGACATTCAAGAGGCAGTGATCTCCGAAATCAGACGGCTGAAACGGTCGGTCGGTATTCAGAAAACCCTTGGAGAAAGAGGGACAAAACGCTCAGACATCCCGGCCCTTGCCGAAAAAGCCATGCAGGACCCCTGTATGGTAACCAATCCGCGCATCCCGACCCAACGCGACATAGAGGCCATCTATGAAGAAGCCCTCTGATACAAAAAGCCAGAGGGAACAATTGCGTAACAGCATCATTGGTCTTGGTGAAAGGTCCATACGAAAGAGCTACTACCCTGAACTCCAAAAAAGAATTGCCGAGCTGGAAAAGGCAAATGAGGAACTGCTTCTTGAGGTAACCAATCGCCAGCGGGCTCAGGCCACCCAAAGAAAGCTTGAGGGGCTCCTCCAACAGTCCCAGAAGATGGAGGCCATCGGCACGCTTGCCGGAGGCATTGCTCACGACTTCAACAATATACTGTCAGCAATAATCGGTTATACCGAACTCGCCAAGCTCTCTCTTCTCCGTACGGATTTTACCGAGAAAGCGAAAGTGACAAACGACCTGGAGCAGGTTCTTCAGGCCGGACAAAGAGCAAAAGAGCTCGTAAAACAAATAGTTTCCTACAGCAGACAACAGAACCAGCCACGGAAACCGATTCAGGTCAATACGATCATACGAGAGGCCTTGAGGCTCCTGCACGCATCAATTCCAAAATCGGTTGAAATCAGGGAAAATATTGCCGACCATGATACACTCATTCTGGGAGATCCGACCGAGATACATCAAATCATTATGAACCTGTGCACCAATGCCAACCATGCCATGCGCGACAAAGGCGGGATTCTGGCAATAGAGCTTGTACCTACCGAGATTCACCCGGATGACGAAAAAAGCACAACCCTTCGTTTGACACCGGGGCCCTACCTCCTCCTGAAGATATGCGACAACGGAAGAGGAATGGAAAAGGCCATTCAGGACAGGATCTTCGATCCCTATTTCACCACCAAGGAATCAGGGGAAGGAACAGGCATAGGACTTGCGGTGGTGCATGGAATTGTAAAAAGCCATAATGGGCACATCAGTGTCTACAGTGAACCCGGCAAGGGCAGCTCCTTTCTGATCTACCTCCCAAGGATCGTTCGGGAGGATGTACGGAAGGATGAAATTCACACAATCGAAACCCCGGCAGGTACCGAGAGGATTCTGGTCATTGACGACGAGGTGATCATCGCCGACATGGAACAGCGTCTTCTCGAAAGTCTCGGCTACCAGGTAACCTCGATCACCAGCCCCTTTGATGCCTTGCACCTTATATCAGCGCAGCCGCACAGGTATGATCTTGTTCTCACCGATATGACCATGCCCAGAATGAATGGCGCAGAACTTGCCCAAAAAATTCTCCGGATTCGAGCCGATATGCCGGTTATTCTCTGTACCGGCTTCAGTGAAATGATGAATGAAAAAAAAGCCAGGGCTATCGGAATTCGGGACTATGTCATGAAGCCTTTAATCCGTAAGGATATCGCCGAAGCCATACGAAAAGTGTTCGACGCCTGAAAAATTTCAGAGGTATCCCCTCCTCTCCTTCTGTTGACGCAAGTGATTATTCCTGCCGGACAGGAAGCCTGAAAAAAAACTCTTGGCATTTGCCCCTATCGACCGGTTGTTGTAGCCGCCTTCCTGCAGCACCAGGGTCGGCTTCTGCAGTCGGCCGATCTCCGAACCAATTTCTGTAAAATCCTTGGCCATCAGGCTCCATGTACCGGTCGGATCTCCTTTGGCTGTATCCAGACCAAGGCAGACAACCAGGCAGGTAGGCCCGAAGTCCCGGATGCGGGCCAGAGCAATCCGCAGCGTATGCAGGTAATCCGCCGCCTTAATCGTCTCCGGCAAGGGGTAATTGACGCTGTACCCCACCCCTTCTCCCTCGCCCCGTTCGTCGGCAAAGCCGGTGAAATACGGATAGGCGAAGCGCGGGTGCCCGTGAATCGACAGTGTCAGCACATCTTTTCGCCGGTAGAAGATATCCTGCTGGCCGTTGCCGTGATGATAATCGATATCCAGCATCGCCACCTTGCCGAACTGGCTGAGTTGATGAGCGGCAATGGCCGCATTGTTGAAATAGCAGAATCCGCCGAAGAAACCCCGCTCGGCGTGGTGCCCCGGTGGACGAACCAGCACGTAGGCTGTTCTTCTGCCGGAAAGGATCTCATGCACGCCGGTAAGGGCACAGTCGACGGCCCGATGTGCCGCAACATAAGCATGGCCGCTGATCGGGGTGAAGGTGTCGATGCAGTAGTAGCCCGCACGCATAGCCAGGTCCACCGGCGGCCGGGCCCGGTTGCGGATAGGGAATACATAGGGATAGATGGGACTATCCGGCTCGGCATTCTTACAGACCTTCTTGAAGTATTTCACATAGTCGGGATCATGCACGGCGTTAATCGCCGAGTCGCCGAACGATTTCAAGGGCACAGGGTCAAAGAATCCTGTCGGCTCCAAGACCCGGGATATGGCCCTGATCCGTACAGGCGACTCGACATACCCGCGCTCTTTCACATGGTGGATCTGGTGCTGGTCCGTCACGACAAGAGCGATCTTGGCAAGATTGGTGGTCATGGACGCATTTCTCCTCTCCACCACCGGAGCCGCAGCATAGCGCGGCGGCCTGAGTCGAACGGGGTCCTCACGCACAGACCCCAGCACCATCTGGACATAGGCCGGGCCGCAGATGTCTTCGTACTTCCGCTCGAGAATGCGGGCAATCACCCGTTTCAGGAAGTTTCGACTGAGTATGCTCCCCTGGGCCAGGTCATCGAATACCAGGTAGGGCGGGTTGTCCGCCTCGGGATGAACGCGCGTTTCGTAGGCAGTGTTCACTACAGGACGCGCCCCGTAGGTCTCGTAGAACCTCAATCTCGCCCGATTCTGATTCAGGACATCCGGGTCACGGCACAGCATCGGATTGTCGGGCAGGCTTTCCAGGAACACACCGACCACACCGAGAGTCAGGGCCTCGCTTCGCACCCTGGCGTAGAGCGCTCCGCCCACACCGCGTCCCGCCAGCCTCTTGTCGCTGGTGAGGAAGTCAAGATAGCAGAAATTCAGCTCCGCATCATGATCAAGCAAGGCCAGACCACGGACGGTGGATCTTTGGTCTTCGGCCACGTAGAGAATCGAACGAAAGCCGTATTTAAACGGAAACCTCAGTGATTCAGGGATGCGATCTATTTTCTTGCGGGCAAGCAACTCGAAATGTAAACGCATGATGGCCTTCACCTGTGCCAGGGTATGCTGATTGGCAGGAACGGCATCATCGAATATACGACGGATACGGAACATCTGATCCTCCCTTGGTTCAATAGGTGATTCTATTTTTTCCAGCTATCCCCACATACAGGAAGGATCTTTGCCTCATATTTTGTCGTGACTATTTTTCAACAAGCACGAACTCAATACGGTTCTTTTTGCCGTCGGATGTAATTGTGTGTATGGCAACCCGAATATGCTCGCCTTGTGTAAAACGCGTAGAAAAATTATTCACAAGTGTCGACTTAGAAATCATCCCTTCTGTTCCTGTTTGCAGGAATACGGACACCCCCTCATTTGGGCGAATTTCTTTGACAATCCCTTCAGAAATCAACGCTTGCCTTGAGGGGGTTATGATGGAACGCTTCGAAGAATGGAGACCGGTTCCCTGCTTAATCGATGTTGTCGGCACTTTCGTTGACGATACGGCTTCCGGCTTTTCTCCCTCCAGGAGGCGTTGAATTTCTCTTTTGACACTATGAGTGAGTGTCTGGATTTTTTCTGTGGCAACCTCTTGATAAGGGAGATATTTTTCTTGATGGGTAAGCATAACATACCACAGAAACCCATGACCTGCGATAATGAGCCAAAAGACTACTTGATAGGAAGTCTTTTGGCTTTTGTGTCGATAAAAAATCTGCGCAAGCAATGCACCAGGCCAGCCGCCTAATGCCTCCAGCAGGTGTAATCTTCGTTCAGGAGTGCGCCTTAGCCCTATTTGAGCAGCGCGTTTATCACAACTATATGCCCAGATTGTCAGAAGACTTACTGCGGCATAAATCGAGACGGGATGAAAAGGAAGAAATTGTTGAAAGACCAGGTAGACATAGGCTCCAAAGGGCAGGGGGAAACAGACCCAGATGAACGTAAAATGAGACCATGCCAGCCCCTTAATTTTAGCAGACGAGGCATAAGACCTTTCCTTCTCATCCACTTCAATTTCATATGTCAACAGGTCACCAATTTGAGGGCGACGTTGATAATGAGGCAATGACTTGACATGTAAAAAAACATCCTTCGTTCCGTTATTCGGACGAAGAAATCCGTATCCTTTGTGATCATCCCAGTGAAAAAGCGTTCCTTGCTCTCGTTTCATGCCCTCCGTTCCTTCGTGTATATTCACCTGGAAATATAGGCGGAAATGACATTCAATGCTTGTTGTATAATGGAGTTATTTTGATTTTACAAAGAGTTTCATACCCCTTCGCCTGTTATGATCAAAAATTTGATAAGGGGAATTTCCGGTTAATTCCAACCGCTCATCGTTTCCATACGAGTTTAGGGTCAGCTCTGTTCAAAAGAATTCATGCATCCATTAATGATAAATTCTAATGTGTTAGCAACATCAATACCTCTCCCGTAATGCCCAGGTGAGAAACTGAGCGTACACCTGCCAGACATGATCGCCATAGCCGCCGGCCATAACAAAGGCAGCCGGCATCTGGCGCTCATGCAGGAAGGTATAGACCAGCTGGTCGCGCTCCAGCATCTGGTCGAGGGTGAGCCTGAGCCCGGCTGTGGAGGGCAGTTCGTCTTTTTCATAGGGGTCGGAACCGCAGACCACGATGGCCAGGTCGGCCTTACCCAGGCGCTCCAGCTGCTGCAGCCCCGCCTTCAGCCGGTCGACATACAAAGCCTCCTCGCCGCTCTCGATGGGGATATCGATATCGCTGGGTACAAAGGACAGGTTAGGGGTGCCGTCGGCCAGGATGGGCGAACCATCCAGGGGCCAGCCCCTGGCCATATGGATGCTCAGCGTACGGATGGAATTATCACCCACGGTCAAGGCGGCGGTGCCGTCTCCCTTATGGGCGTCGATGTCGACAATCCAGACCTTTTCGATAATTTTTTCAGCCTGCAGCTTGCGGACGGCAATGACGATATCGTTGAGCACACAGAAGCCGATGCCGTAGTGGCGCTGGGCGTGATGGGCGCCGCCGGAAAACGAGAAGCAGAAGCCCTGCGTGAGCGCCAGCCGCGCGCACTGCACCGTGGCGGCGGCCTTGAGCAAAACCCGCTCGAAAAGATCGGCCAGCGGCCGGGTGGCTGTCTCCGGCGTATAGCGATGATAACGGCCTTCGGCATCGATCAGCTCGTACGCGGCGGTGATTACTTCCTCGAGTTGCGGCGAGTAGAGACGATCCACATAGTCCGGCGAATGGACCCGGAGCAGGTCCTGCCGGTCAAGGGTCTCGACGATCCTGTCCCGATGCCAGAGATATTGAAGAGGGCCGAGATGAGGATCATTCTGCAACGCCGCAAGTGTCCTGATGGTCCGGCTGTCCCGCACCGGGATCTGAATGCCGAACTCCATCAGGCTCACCGGAATATGGGGATCGTAGAGTATCATCGCAGGCCTCCAACTCATTGAATGATCATCAAAAGATAAGCCTTGTTAAAAGTGGGTCCTGTTTGCAATGTAATTCTTCTCCGTTGAACAGAAAAGGACGTTCGCAGAATTTAATTGTCCTACAAACCTTCTGGTCGTGTGAAAAAAAACCAATTAGGCAAACAATGTGGACTGGATGATGGATGTACGGACAGTCATGATGGCAACTCGCCGGGTTGCAGTTGAAGCAGGAAGTCCTCGCAGGGCACGCACAGAATACCGTCACGCAAAAGTCTCTCCTTCCCCCGATACAACAGCCAGCGACGGCTTTCCGGAAAGTCTTCACCGAAACTCCTCAGTCCGCGCAGATCCTCCGGCCGCACCTGGGCAGAGTTCTTCACTTCCAGCGCGTACAAGCCACTCTCTCCATAGACCACGAAATCCACCTCCACTTTCGACCGTGTCTGCCAGTAATACAATTTGTGGTTGCCACCGGAGTAGTCACACCACGCCCGAAGGTGTTGGGCAACAAGACTCTCCAGCGCAGCGCCATCAATCTCCGACGGAGCATCCAGGGGACCGGACGGTCGATTGGCGCGGAATACACCGGCATCAAAGAAGAAAAATTTCGGGTGTACCGCCAATGCACGCTGCGCCCGCCTGGTGAAAACCGGCACCCGAAAAGCCAGCAAAAGATCTTCTAATATTTCCAGATAACCCTCCACTGTCTTGCGGTTTACGTGGCACTCCCGGGAAACATTAGCCAGGTTGAGGACAGCCGCCTGCGAAAAGCTGATGGCTTCGAGGAAGCGGGAAAAGTTTCCGATATTACGCACCAACCCTTCCATCTGCACTTCTTCCCGTAAATAAAGGCCGTTATATGCGCGCAGGATTTCCTCGGGCTCCTTTCCGCCTCGCACGATTGGCAGCATACCAAGCCGCAAGGCCTTATCCAGATTGAATTGTTGGCCGAGTTCACTGGCCATGAAAGGATATAACGTCTTTTGCGTCGCCCGACCGCCTAAAAGATTCACACCGCCCCGCCGGAGCTTGCGGGCGCTTGAGCCGGTGAATATGAACTGCACACCCCGCTTATCCTCAATCAGCAGATGGACGACTTCCAGTAACTCAGGCAGCTTCTGCACTTCATCAATGACCACATGCAGGACTTCAGGTCTAGCCCCTATCAACTCCCGCAGACGTTCGGGTCGTGCAGAGAGCGAACGTAAGGTTTCCGGCTCGAGCAGATCGACCCGGAGTGCATGTGGAAAAAGGTTCTGGCTCAACCAGGTCTTCCCCGTGCCACGTGGACCCAGCAGAAAGAAATGATCAGCAGGTGGTATAAAATAACGTGGTATTGATTCCATTTTGCGCCTCAAAATAGCATAACAGATGCTATTTTATACGATACGTTTTCAAAATTGGCAATTGGAAAATTACGAAAAAGGCCCCCCATAGAATTTAATTGTCCGGCAAACACCTTTTCTGGTAGGGTGTAAGAGGAGACAGTTTCAAGACAGTGACGCAAATAATTACCATTAAACAGGGTTTTCCAGGCCCTGTGTTCTTGATCTCTATGTGCGGTTTTCACTTGTTTGGGCAATTGAGGAACCACGACTCAAAAGAGAAAGAATGGTTTGAAAACTCCATCCGAAACCATACTGCTGTTTGGCCTGTCACCTGCAGAAAAGGACCTTATTCAAGGACTGATTTCTTCCTTCGAGATCGAAACGGTCGATCTCTCCCTTGCCACCATCGGCAATTTTGCGCAAAAGTTCCCGGAGAAAAAAATCTGCCTCATCGTCTACCATATCGATGAATACCAGGAGGAACAAAACTATATCATCCGGGTTATCCGCGCCTTTGTCGGCAACCAAATCCCCTTTCTCGTTCTTGTTCCGCCGCAAAAATCCGATGAAATCGAGAAATTTCTAAGGGCCGGTGCGGACGATTATATGGAACTGCCCCTGAATGAAAACAGGTTTTCCATCGGCTTTCTGATCCTGCTGGAACTCGGTCAGGCCATCGGCCGCCCCAGGGACGAACAACCGCAAAACCAGGAAGAACGAGTAAAAAATGAATATGGCTGGCATCGGATTTTCAACTATTTTCAGAAAGAGCTGAGCTATTTTTCCCCGAAAGCGCTTATCCAGAGAGTGGGATCGGATAATATTTCCGACAGGTGGCAACAGGTCAAAAAACTCGGCCAGGGCGGATTCGGCGTTGTCTGGCTGGTGAAGGAAATCGGCACGGACCGACTGGCGGTGGCCAAAATCCCCCATTCGTCCCAGATGAACATCAGGATCCTGCGCTCCGCCGCCATTCTAAAACGGCTCGTCCACCATCCAAACATTGTCAATCTCATTGAAATCGCTAAGGATTCAGGAAAGCTCATCCTGATCCAGGAGTATGTCGAAGGGCCGACCCTCCAAGAACTCCTGGAGGTCGGCATCAGTCCACTCGATAAGGAAACCTATTTCCTGCAGCTCCTCTCCGCCATCTCCTATGCCCACAGACACAAAATACTGCATCGGGATATTAAACCGGAAAACATCATCATCAGTAGTAAGACCGGAAAGCTGAAACTGCTTGATTTCGGTATTGCTCAGGATCTTTCCTGGCAGTCCCCGGGCCGGAGTTCAGAGGGGACTCTCAATTTCATGCCGCCGGAACAGTTCGAAGGACATAGCTGCATAGCAAGCGATGTCTGGGCTCTTGGTGTCATTCTCTATATCTTTGCCGCCAATGCCGTGCCCTATATCCTGCAAAATGACTCCTACCCGATGGATATTGAAATAAACGTCGAGGCCAGGGCGCCGCGGAAAATCAATCCCGACATAGGGGTTGAGCTCGAAAAAATCATCATGCAATGCCTGCAGAAGGATCTTCTGCAGCGCTATTACGATGCCACGGAACTGCAGGAGGTGCTATGGGAGACCTTTCCCCGATTCGGCAAGGGTGAGACCATCCCTGTATAAGTCCGTCACAAGTTAATGGCCATGGGCAAGCCGCAAGGCAAAATCCTCCGGCAGACCGGCGGCCAGGATCTTTTTTCCGGCCTGTTCGTGATCGTAGGCCAAGCGGTGAAACTCAATGATATTTTTCTGATCGTCATAAATCAGATAGGAGGCCCGCGGATCCCCATCCCGCGGCTGTCCGACACTGCCGCAGTTGAAGATCTGCCGATTGCGTTCGGCAACCGGCACGACCATAGGATGCTGTGATGACCTGATATAGACGCAAAAGAAATTTCTGCGGGTTATCACGACCGGCACATGGGTATGGCCGATAAACAGGATTTTGGCCTTGGAACGGGCAAAGGAACTCGAAATAGGGGATCTTTCGACGACGTAATGCCACTTCCGAGGGTCGTACGGATTGGAATGGCAAAAGGAGACATCCCCCCATTTCGCCAGATCCTCCATCGCCATTAAAAACCATAAACCGGACATGGTCAGGTGTTCCCTGGTCCAGTGAATGGCCTTCCAGGCCTCCCGGTTCATGTTTACATGGACACCTAGAACTGCGGCATCATGATTGCCGAGCAGGCAGAGACAATCGGGCAGGGAGCGCAGCACATCGATGCATTCGTTGGGATTCGCCCCATAGCCGACAACATCACCCAGGCACACATACCTGTCGACCCTCTGCCCCGAGGCATGTTCGAGAACCGACTCAAGCGCCTCCAGATTGGAGTGGATGTCTGAAAAAACGGCGACTCTCATACGTCGATCTTACCTTCCCGGGTTATCGGTTGCAGCAGCTTCCGCTGTCGGCCGACAGGTTCTCCTTTCTTGCAGGTATATAATCTCAATGGCCTTTCTCAATGCCTTCGCAACTGGTGCCGAGCCATCGGCCGTTGATGTCTACATGAACTTTTCCGCTGCCGCCTGCCTGTACCATGTCCATTGTGGCCGCGAGGGTCTCGGACGTCCTGGCCTCGATACTTACAGTGGACCTGGAGGGACCCGGTGCCTCGCAGGTCTGCTCAAACACGACCTTGGACGCCGACTTCGAAATGATCTTTTTTGTGCATTGATTTTTGTCGTCGGATTTGAGCAAGCGATCCTGGTCCAGGTCTTCTTTCGTGATACAGGTTTTCTTTACATGCACACTGGGTTTTCCTGCCCGCGCCTGCATAGTCTCTTCCATCCTGGCACGTTGCTCCGGCGACATATTTGCCTGTGCTTCGGCAGGGATCATCATACCCGTCGTTAAAGCCGTCGTCGTCATTTCCCAGGCACCGACTTTTACATTGATGGAATCAGCAAACGCATATAAAGGCGCGGCAACAACGAACGCAATCGTGTATCGAAGAATATTTTTGAAGAACATAGCGGCTCCTTTAAACAGTTGAATGAAGAAAACACTCACAACAACTCAATACTAAGCACACTTACCACTAATATAAACCGGGGGAAGAGCACATATCGCAGATTAATCCTAATCCACATCTGTACGGGTTATCGCAATGTTCTTCCAACATATTCGAAAAATTACCCGAAATCGACCTGTAATTTGACTGACAGCTCATTGACTGCTGAAAACATCAACAGCGTCATCGATATTGCCGGGAAGGCCGAATGGTCTGGACGCTGCCCTGGATGCTGCAGCAATCATCATCTTCACCGCCATGAAGTATATCTTCGATTTTTTCAGGTGATGGGCAAGAGGCAAAACGCATCAAAAACCCACATTTTTCCTTTTCCCCTTGCAGAACACGATCAGGGTCCGTATTACTTTGGGAAGTGATACAATACCCTGAGATGCAGGCCTGCCCTCATCCATCACCATCAACCCAACCCCTGAGACCATGACCTATCGAATCGCACTTGTGGAAGATGACGAAATGCTGCGGGCCAATTATTCCCAGGCCCTGAAACGGGAAGGATACATGGTCAGCAGTTATGCGGGCAGGCAGGAGGCACTCGATGCCTTCGCACTGCAATTGCCTGATCTGGCCATCCTGGATATCATGTTGCACGACGAGATGGAGGGAGGATTCGAGATCTGCCGGGAGCTGCGGCAGCTGTCGCCGACCATTCCGATCATCTTTCTGACCGCCCGCGACTCGGACCTGGACAAGGTCTCGGGGCTGCGGCTCGGGGCCTGGGATTACCTGACCAAGAACACTACGACGCTTGATTTTCTGCCGGTGCGGATCTCCGCCCTGTTCAAGATGCTGGAGGCACTGCGGGGCGCCACCGGCAGCAGTGAGCATGTCATCACTGCCGGGAAACTGCGGATCGAAGAAGAACGCAAACAGGTCTACTGGGACAACCGGCTTCTGAACCTGACGCTCACCGAATTCTGGCTGCTGTTTTCCCTGGTCAGACGGCCGGGCCACGTCAAATCCCATGAGCAGCTGATGGAATCGGCCAATGTGGTCGTCACCAATAACGCGATTGCCGCCCATATCCGCCGGATAAGGGAAAAGTTCCGGGAGATCGACCCCACCTTTGATGCCATCCGGGCCGAATACGGCATGGGCTACCGCTGGCTGGAATAAGGATTTCGATGCGTATCTCTCTCAGGCTGAAGCTCGCCTTAATCTCCCTTGTGCTCCTGGCCATCCCTCTTACCGGCTTCAGGCTGAGCGGCATCCTGAAGGACAACCTGCTCGAAAGCCGTCGGGAAACCCTGATGTTTTCGGCCCGTGCCGTGGCCTCGGCCCTGGCCGGCAGGCCGGGACTCTTTGACCGGGAACTCTTCCACGCCCTCGACCAGAACCGCGATCTCTATCTGTTCAAGCTGACGAATCCGATGCGCCTGAACGGCAAATTTGACGACTGGGAACCCCAGCTCAAAGAGGCAGAAGAATTCGGCCGGGACCATGTCATCTTCTCCGCCAAACCATACGATCAAAACTCCCTGCACTTCAAGCATTTGGTAGGGCAGCGGGGAGAATTTCTCTGGGCGATGTTCCTGATCACCGATCATCATATCGTCTACCAGGAGAGCGGTTCAGACCGTCTGGACCGCTCCGACCACCTGCAGATCGGTGTCGAAGACAAGAACGGGAAGCTGCACCGCTATATCATGACCTCGAAAAAACCGGGCTGGGTCAACGCCTTTCAGATGCCGGAAGGCCTCGAAGAGGCCCAGCCCGTTGAAAACGACGACATCCAGGGGGTCTGGTCGGAAACGGAAGACGGCTACAGCATCGAGATGCGGATGCCGCTTTCGATGGTCGGGCATAAGCTTGCCTTCGCCGTGGCCGACGTCAATGATCCGGCGACCAGGGAGGTCGTAACCGTTGTCGGCACCGCCGATCCGCGACGGATCGACCAGATCGGCTGGCTGCTGCCGCCTTCAACCTCCATCATCGATATCCTGAAATCCCTGAACCGGCCCCATTCCCGGATCTTGATCGTCGACTCCAACCAGCATGTCAGGGCCAGTTACGGGAGCCTGAAGACAGGCGATGAGGAGGTACAAGTCAGTGAAAAAGGGCTGGACGCGATCATAAGCCCCGTCAACAGGGTGCTTGCCCCGCTCTATCGCCTCTTCACCGAACCGCTGTCGGCCGACTTCGCCGACTCCTCGCCGCAATCGGCCACCCTGGATATCAAAGGGGTCGAGGAAGGGCTCGATGGAAGAAGCAGCATTACCAATTACCGGATCGCCAAAGGCCAGGTCGAGGTCATGGCTGCGGTCACCCCGCTGTTTGAAAAGGAAAAGGTGATCGGGGTCGTCGTGGTCGAGCAGACCACCAATGCCATTCTGGCCTTGAAGAATAAAGTGGTCGAGGAATCCATCGGCATGACCATCCTCTTCTTTCTTTTCGGCGGCATGGGTATCTTCCTGTTTGCCTTTCGGATCTCTTCCAGGATCCGTCGTCTCAGAAACCTGGCGGCAGCCTCCATCACCGAAAACGGACAGATCCTCGATGTCCTGCAACCGGCGGCCTCGAAAGACGAGATCGGCGATCTGTCACGGACTCTCGTTTCAATGCTGTCGCAGCTGAAAAACCAGAGCGAATACCGGGAAAAAATGGCCGACAACCTGGAACACGAGATGCGCACGCCGCTGGCCAGCGTCTCGGCCTCCCTGAAAAACCTGGCACGAGAGACGAAAGACCTGCCCGAGCACCTGAGCAACTATGTCAACTGGGCGCTAAGCGATGTGCTGCGGCTCGAAGAACTGCTGACCTCGATCCGGGACGCCACCAGCCTGCGGCAGGCGCTGAATCAGGGATTCCGGGAAAATTTCGATCTGGCCGAGGCCCTGTCCCTCTGGCTTGAGCACGGATGGCAGCCCGCATTCCCCGGCGTGGAGTTTAACTACCGGCGCCCCGAGGGAACACTGCCGCTCGATGGCGACCCGGACCGGATCCGGCAGATGCTGGACAAGCTCATCGAAAACGGCGTCGCCTTCCACACCGAAGGCACCCCCATCGAACTCCGGCTCGGCAAGGAAAGAGACGCCATCGTCCTGCAGGTCGCCAACCAGGGACCGGAGATCCCGGCAGAGCGGCAGGGTCAGATCTTCAACTCCATGGTCTCGATCCGGACCCAGAAGGACTCGAAGCCCCACCTGGGTCTCGGTCTCTATATCGTCCGCACCATTGTCGAGCATCATCGGGGCACGGTGACTGCCGGTGGCCTCACCGACGGTAAAAACGGTGTGGTGTTTACCATCAGACTGCCATGTTGAAAGGGCCAGGACGTATCCTCTGACCTGGCCCTCAGGACCATGTTTTAAGTAACCTACGTTTCATAACAAATTCCTCCTCTCATTTTGACTGCGTAACGGTACGGTCAGGGGGGGCAGCATGCATGTCCACCGATCTTTGTAGATATGAAGTGACGTGTTCCCGCACCGCTTTTCAAAATGGCCTAACCCTTGCTGTCCCTGGGCTACGGGTCAGGCGAATCCTCCGTTGACGCCGAGATTTTGCCCAGTCACCCAAGCTGCCTCCTCACTGACCAGAAACAATACGACACGAGCAATGTCGTCCGGTTCACCAATTCGTCCAAGTGCAGCCATCGAAGAAAGTCGCTTAATGTCGTCCTCGCTTTTCCCTTCATTGAACAGTTCAGTGTGGGTCGGGCCTGGTGAAATTGAGTTCACGGTGATACGCCGCGAACCGACTTCCTTGGCGAAAACCCGAGTGAGTTGCTCCACCGCCCCCTTGGTTGCAGAATAAGCGCCGTAAGTCGGCAACATCAGACGTGTTACCGAACTCGAGAAATTCACGATGCGCCCTCCATCCTCAATACGTGCGGCGGCCTCGCGAAGGGTGTTGAACGTTACCTTAACGTTGACGGCGAAGATGCGGTCAAAATCTTCGTCGGTGGTGTCCTGAATTTTTTTATAAACGATCACGCCCGCATTGTTGACCAGAATATCAATTTTTCCGAATTTGGCGATGGCTGCTGCATCAAACATCGCCTTCACTTCCGAAACCTTGCTGATATCCGCTTGCAGGACAATCGCATCGCCTCCCCCGGAATGGATCTCAGTGACAACCTGGTCGGCAGCAGACTTATTGCCTGCATAATTGACGATTACACGTGCTCCAGCCTTGGCGAGTTCTCTGGCAAGATGAGCACCGATGCCTCTTGATGACCCAGTGACGATTGCAACTTTGTTTTTAAGTGATTGCATGGCGTATACATTACCTCCTTTGGGGGTTAAGCCTGAGCACTGCTCGATGCCCTTTCTGTCTCCTCTCCCGGTTCCTGCCTGGTTTTCAGGATGCCGAAGTCGATCATTGTCCTGAGCAATTGGTCGTCGAGGCGTATCCCCAGGTCATGTTCCACCATCGACAGGGCATCGTCGGTGGGGCGGCCGTCGAAATAGGACAGGGCCATGAATACCGGTACCGGCAGATCCAGCGGATCCAACCGGCTGTAGGACCACACTCTGACCGCATCAAAGGTCGCATCTTCGACTTCAAACCGGCCTATCTGCAGGTGCGTTGCAATGCGGGTTTCCTGGAGCTTGTCATAGGCCAGCTTGACCAATCGGGAAGACATCTGGAGTTCGGGACCGCAGATCCTTTCCACCTCCTGGAAATCAAGGCCGGAGACCAGTCGGGCACATTCCGCATAGAACACGGTTTCCCGTTTCCACCACCGGCCCCAGGTTTTTCTGGCGGCGCAGACATCAGATCGACCATCAAGTTCGCTTGCCTGGAGATTTTCACCTGTCGTTCCACACCTTTTTCTGGACTCGAGGAGAGCCAGGGCATCATCGCCGATATGCAACTGCAGCACGCACCACAGCGACAGTTCTTTAATTACTTCATTGAGAAAGATCAGCAGGGCATTCCAGAAGGATTGGCCGATTTTTCCCCGGTGGTGTTTACAGTACCAGGTGACGCAGGTAGGGTCCCGGTAGGGCCAGATGGAGCACCTTTCCAGATCGGTGTCGAGGTGCGGACATCGAAGGGTGCGGTTGCGGCCGAAGGCATTTTGACTGTGGCGGTAGAGCAGATTGTAAGCGGGCGGAGGCAGGATGGCCAGCGGGTCGACACCGAGGCCTGTGCTGAGGCGCGCCTCAAGACTTGCCCTTCCGCTTGTCATGGACGGGGATGGATCACCTAAAATGGCTCCTGCCATGAAGTTGGACAAGGTGGGGGTGTAGGTGCAGCATTTGCTGCCCTTGTCGAAAAAAAACTGTTCGGTGTGGGCAGGTTCAGCGGATCGGGAGCACATGACGCAGTCGCTGCAGGTGGCCTCGGTTTCCACCGGCAGGGAACCGTGGATAATCGCTTCGACCCAACGGGCGTACAAGGCAGGCAGGGTTCCCGCCGCGTCTCCGGCGTGCGGTTGGAATGTTTTCGATGCAGACATGGCCGGGTTCTCCATCTTTTTTTCCAGAGATGGACATTTGACGCAGCCCAGCCGGATTAGACCGAGCCGTCTTACTGCTCTATCGTCAAATGCTTGTTGCCATAGATACCAGTTTTGATGCTTAAAAATGCCTTGCCGGAAACATCGGGCTCCCCCATTTCGAAGATCCCGGTTTCAAAAAGCCCCCCTTTTTTATCATTATGTAATATGAATACAGAAAGTTATTATGATACTACCGAATTGGAAATTCCTTTTTCAAAAGCTACGCATCTTTCTACAGAAGGACAATCAAAACGATGCCCCCTCCGATAACCGCAAGGTTGCTCACTGCCGATACTCCATGCAATTTTCTGAACCGGACACGAAGGGGATCGTCTTTCGAAGTGGTTTCAAACGACGGTATTTCCTTTTTTAGTGCGGCTGCTCTCGGTTCAATCACAAAGGCCTGGACCGAGGTGATGGCAAGCATACCTGCGATAATGACTGCAGCGACGGTCTTGTGTTTGACGGTTGACGGCATGAAAATGGCGGCAAGAGCAATCACTCCGCAAATCAGTCCCCATTTAAAATATCCCGGAAAGAGAGCCCCGACAATTCCTCCTGCCATATCCCGGTTGTATGATTTGAAAATGATGGGGGTGAGGACAAAAGTGAAAAGGGATGCTCCTCCTATCCAACAGGAGATGGCGAGGCGATAGAGAAATGTAGGTATCTGCATGAGTTCCTTTGATGTTTTGTTCGGATTTTCTTGCGTTTTTCCAATGCCTTGAGCATTAAATTACAGCGCTACAAATTTCAACTTACGGGTAAGCGGCGGCGGCCACAAACCTACCCTTGAAAATTCGAGCCCGTTCCCACCGTCCGCTTGAACCAATGTTGGAATTTTACAGTGCGAACATCTCAGCAATAACCAATAAAACCTTGGACTGTGTTCTTCGATCGATAACTCCGAGTTTTTGAACCAACCGCGATTTATCGACAGTCCTGATTTGATCAAGAACCACCTGGCCGCGCTTGCCCTTGAAAGAACAGCTTACCCTTGAAGGATAATCCCTGCCCTTGGTGGTCATAGGTGCCACGATTACTGTGGCTATATGGTGGTTCATTTCGTCAGGCGAAATAACGAGACATGGCCGAGTCTTACAAACCTCACTCCCTATTGTTGGATCAAGGCCAACCAGATAAATCTCAAAACGACTGACTACCACTCCCATTCGTTTTCGTCCCATGTGGATTGGTTGATAAGTTCGCCATCAAGAAGGCTTCCGTCTCCAGATGTTGCCATAGACTGGAACTTCTCTCCCCATCCCTGGCGGGGGTGTGCCGCTGAGCAGATAATAAGCTTTTTGTCCTCTACCTCAAGCTCAACATCTGTCCCTAAATGGCATTGCTCAATAATGGCTTTTGGTATTCTGATGCCCTGTGAATTCCCGATACGAACGATACTTGTACGCATATGAACCTCCCTTGTTTGTATGATCACATTGTAATTACATTAGAAGGAGATTTCAAGAAGATTTCAAGATATGACAGTGGTTATATCTCGCTCTCCAACCTGAAAATCACCAGTTCATCTGGTGCATTGTTTTGTTAAAAGAGTAAAAGGCAGGCCTGTTTGTGCACAGAGCATTTTATGCAACAACGTGTCCTTTAGATATCAAGTGCAAAGCGGATTGCCCGCCCGACCTCTAATATTTTAGCGCGAGGCAAGGATGTGATCAAAGATCCGAGTTTCCCCTTCGAAACAGTCTGCAAATGGTCACAATTGACAACACAATCCTGGGGCATGCCGTCAGTCGATGTGAGAAACACTTCGGAGGGTATGTCGCGAACAGTAGTTGTGATGGGTGCGATGGTAACCTCCCCCAGATACTCCAACACCGAATCACGTGTCAGGATGAGGACCGGGCGATTTTTATCTGGTGACAAGAACGTATACCAACGTATTTCTCCATGTTTCATTCGTCACCCCAAGCCTGCTCGGATTCCCAAACCGAAAACTCATCGGTGGCAACTGGATTTTGTTCGTACCCCCGACGGTGTTTGATTTCTAACTGTTCTTGTTTGTAACGAACAAGCGCGTCTTGCAGTGCCTTTCTTGTGAATGCAGAACGATTTGTGTGGAGTTCCTTTGAAACACGGTCAACTGCTTTGACAAGATTGTCATCAAGGGTCATCTGAATGGTTCTCATATCGCACCTCTATAATGTGGTTTCTTATAGCTATAATAAACCACATTATAGGTCAAGTCAAAACAATTGATTCGGCGTAATGCTTCATCGGAGGCAAGGGACATTTGTGCGGCAAAGTCAAGGTTTTTGCAACGTAAACAACAACGTTCCCAATACATTAATAATAATCCGGGAAGTGTCCCGCCTCTTTTCCCCTCCTCGGATAAACGTGCCGGCCAGCTGCACCGGGCCGCTGACGAAAGGATACAACCCGTTGATTTCCCTGTGTCGGCTGTAATGGCTGTTGGAATTTTGGAAGGCCTGCGCTTAAAAGAGTCAAGCAAAGATCTGACCCCTGAGTTACTAATTTACTTGAATAGCTTACCAAGCAACCCGCCTGAGTGTTTTTTATTAAGCTCTTCTTCTAATTCATTGCAGCGATTTTGAAGAATATTTAACTGCTCAAGAATTTCAAAGAATGAAGTAATTGCGGATTCATATTTACACCGCATGACCTCGTTGCCTTGGAGGTTAACGATATAGAATACTCGCGTATCTTCGTTCTCTGGCGCATACTCACATGTGACTGAATATTCCCCATATTCCCATTTGTAACTGGCGAATACAGCTTTTGTGTCCTCATCCATTTCTTCGCCGTTTTGCTCATAGTGCGCCTGCGCATAGTCGGCGGGTGAAAATAAACCTTTATCGCTCATAGAGCATTGCCTCGTATATTGATGTTCATCGGTACAAAAATACCTGGCTATATTTTCTACCCATAACCTGCAAATAACCGGTGCAAATGGAGCGCAGCGGAATTTGCATCCGAGTTAATTTGTCTTGTTAGATCGCGGTTCGTCAATTGAAGCTTGGATCTCGCGGTGACTGCACATTCCAGTTGAGCTGTTTTTTTTGTATTTCACCCTGTGGCCGGCGTATACACGCAAATCGAGAGATCGTCCTAGAAAGAGAAACCTTCTTTTCATTCAGATACTTGTCCTCTGCTTTTGTGAACGGATCGTCAGGTCGATGAACGCCAGAGAAGTAGAGGGACACGAAGTCTTCTAGTTCGTCTTCGTGCCAATAGAACCCCTCTCCGCAGAAGGCCAAAACGAAGAAGATCTTTTCAGCCTGGAACTTGCAATCAGCAATCTTCTGCTCAAGTTCCAACGCGTACTCAAGGAACCTGCTTCGCGCTGCAAAGGTGTTGTGCCATAGCTCACCTCCAAGCCATTCCTTTGATAAGAGCAGTTTTACTTTGTCGGGAAACCAACCCTCCTCTAGCGCTTTTTGGTATTGCTCCCACCGATCCCTCGGCATTGGTTTAATTGTCTTCACATCAACGAAAAGCGTGAGGCCGTCGGGGGTCTTCGCACAGAAATCGATCGATTTCGAGCACCCATATAGGCGCGGTTCATATTCGAGAACGCTGAATTTTGGATTTGGATTCTGAAGAATTGCTGCCGCCATACACAATTCGTTATGCGCCTCATCCACGGTGCGGAATCTTCCGCGGCCGACCTTTAATAATTCATCAATTGTCGCTTGAAAGCGCTCGAGAAGCCGTGGGCCATCCTCGAACCGAGTCGCCGCGGATTTGAAGATCCCGCCGAATGTTTCGCGGACTTCCTTCGCGTATTTTTCGACCCAAACGATGTCTTCTTCGTCTAATTTTGTGTCAGCATTCATATCGTTCGCGGTCTAACGGCTTTGCGGATGACCTGAGAGCAAAGCGAAGCAGGTCTATACGCATGTTAAACCTTGGGCTGTAAATGTTTGGCTACTGCCCTCAGTATCCTGAAAATCATTGGTGAGTAAACGGCAGTTCTGAAATCTTCAAACTCGTTCGCAAGCTTGAATAGCTCTTCTGAAGAAACTTCTCTGTCGGGAATGTTTCGCCTACCTGACTTTAGAGTGTCTGGTCTATCGAAATTCCCATAGATGCGTCCGTGAATGACTTCGTTGCGATCTTCAAAAAGTTCCTGGCATGTTCGCAGATCGGCTACGTAATCAGGGAATTCCGTGGTGTCCAATTTTTCTATCACTTCAATAACATGGCTGATCTTCTTGCTAATCGGCCACCTTTGCTTCTTATCGTCATATGTTTCGACCGGTGACAACATCATGAGAAGGTTGTCGATTTGTTCCTCCAAGTAGGCAGCATATAAAGCAACGAAGCCCAAACCTCGAACTATATCTCCGTCGTCTTTTATCACTTTGTTTCCTTCCGGTTTAACAAGTTATTATCTAATTTTCCAGTTATCTACAGATTTCTTTATTTTTCAACAAGCCAAAGTTGCTTCCTGGAGGCTTGTATGCGCCTAGTTAACATGTATTCCTGGGGTGATATATGGAAGCGTGGTATCATACCACGTCGATCAGTATTGCCGGCCATCTTCCTGGACTCTCCCGCAAACCAATGGGCCGGCAGACCCCGAAAAAACCGCTTCTGCATTCTTGCCTGTCTTCTAGGCTTATACACACATCTCAACAATCACGTCAAGGATACTTTTGTATCTGTATTTCCATTTCTTTTTGCACCCCAATCCATACCCGCTCCGCTGAAGGAGATCGGCCTCAAAAAGCCTGGGAACAATTTTGTCTGACTTTCTTCCTTTTTGTAGATCACAGCCTTCTGCAAATGTCGTTTTCGTATTGTATTGTCGGCAACAACCCAGGACATCCCATGCCAACATGTTAATATTTCGTGAGAATTAAACATATGTGTCCTCTGGTCCGGAATTTGCTTTTCCGTCGGGAAGGGAACTGTCACCGATCCGGCCTTTCCGGATGGATCAGAAGGAGAACGATTGTATGAAAGAGACGTGGGAAAAGATTTTCGAATATGCCTCCATGCCGGTGCATGGGACATTGTCGCGGAAACTGAGGAAGGGAGTGGCCCTGCAGATCAACGAGGGCAAGCTGTATGAAGGCACCGTGCTTTTTCTAGGTGAGGGCTTCGTTCGTGTCACGGAGGAAGAAAACGGAAAGATGCTGAACAGTTATTACGATTGGAAAGGCATTCAATCAATACGGACATATGGTCCTAAAGAGGAACAAGAGAAAAAATCTTGAATAATGCCGTCAGGAAAGGAGAGCAGTGGTTTGTGGAAAACGGGCGATGACAGTTCCTTTGTTTTTAGTATCTCCATATTCAAGCATGTCCCCCACCCCGGCAATCTCATCTCCGCACCGTCGCCGTCCCCTTTATTTTCTTTCAACATATCACCGGGATTTTGGACATCGCCTCTTTAAGGATTATACTAAAATGTAGGACAGGCGGCTGGGCACATGTCCAGCGCAGGTGTTTTCAAAATCATAGCGAAGAGGAGGAACTCCATGCAATCTTTGACCTACAAAGACATTATCGATGACAAGGTGGCAGAATGGCAGAGTGACCTGAATAAACTCGAAGAATGGTCAAAAAAGGCCTCTTCGGATACCCAGGCCAGGCACCGTGCGAAGATGAGGCAGATCAAGGCGGCAATACATACGGCCAAGTTTCAACTCTCTGCTCTCGACGAACAGGAAACCGCAGGCAACACCATGGAGACCAAAGATAAAATTTTGCAGATTTTTGATACCATCGACAGGGATTTCCCCTGGTACGAGGACACAACGCCGTTCATGATCTGATGGAGTCTCCTTTTTTATCTGTTCGCCCCCAGGACCAGACCGATATCAAGGGCACGGTTGTTCATCGCCACGAAATCGACGGGTACCCGCGTCTTAATCACCTCCATCACCGATTCCGGTTTCAGGATACCGGAGATGCCCAAAAGGGCGCCTAACACACAGATATTAAAGACGATGGGCTTGCCGATCTTCTCCATCACTGTTTCGTACATCGGCAGCTGGATCTGTTTGGCATCCACTTTTTTCGCGGTTGTGACAAAACGGGTGTCGGTCAGGAGGATCCCGCCCGGCCGGATGATCGACGAATATTCCGTATAGGCCTCCTGGGTCAGACAGACCAGGATATTGGGCTGCTCGACCTCCGGGAAATAGATCTCGGAGTCCGAGATGATGATATCGCTCCGGGTCGAGCCTCCACGGGCTGCCGCCCCGTAGGTCTGCGTCTGGGTCGCATTCATTCCCTCAAAGATAACGGCAGCCTCCGCCAGGATGATCGCGGCGGTGATCACTCCCTGACCGCCCGAACCGGTAAAGACGAGTCTGATCCTCTCCATCACGCCACCTCCCGCATCGCCAGCTGGATGATCTTTTCATATTCCTCGCAGTATTCCGGCGTGTCCTTGTCGACAAAGATCCCCCGGCCGAGGAGTGCCGGATTCTCCGTCAGGGCCTTTGAGCCGACCTTGGCGGTCGTATCCCTGTAGATCTCCAACATATTCACCGCATCGCCCTCCTTGTTCTTCCGTCCGTAATGGGTCGGGCACTGGGTCAGGATCTCCACCACCGAAAAGCCCTTGTGGGTGATCGCCTTTTTGAAGATCTCGATGGCCTCCTGGACATGGTAGGTAGTGGTCCGGGCGACAAAGGAGGCGCCGGCCGCCTTGGACAGCTCCACCACATCGAACTGGTTGTCGATGGTCTTGTAGGGCGCTGTGGTCGCCTTCTTGCCGGGACCCGACAGCGGTGAATACTGACCGCCGGTCATGCCGTAGATCCGGTTGTTCATTACGATGGCGGTAATATCGATATTCCGCCTGGCCGCATGGATGAAATGGTTGCCGCCGATGGCCAGCGCGTCGCCGTCGCCCATCGGCACCAGAAGCGTCAGCTCCGGCCGGGACAGCTTCACCCCGGTGGCAAAGGCCAGTGCCCGGCCGTGGATCGTGTGCAGCGAGTGAAAATCCACATAGCCCGAGATCCTGGCCGAGCAGCCGATGCCGGAGGTCATGACGATATCGTTCTTGTTCAGACCCAGATCCTCCACGGCCCGGAGAAGGGTGTTCAGGACCGTGCCGTGGCCGCAGCCGGGACACCACATATGCGGAAAAAAGCGTTCGCGCAGATAGTCTTTGATCGCCATATTACACTCCCCTCCCCTGGATAACCCTGAGGATTCCTTTGATATTGGTCGGCGTGATCAGTTTGCCGTCGATCCGGTTGGCCAAAAAGACCGTCTCCGGGCGATCGACACAGGCCTTCACCTGGCGCATCACCTGTCCCATATTCATCTCGACCACGATCACCGCCTTGGCCCCGGCGCATTTCTCCCGGACTACCGCCTCCGGAAACGGCCACAGCGACTGCAATTCGAGCACCCCGATCTTCTCTCCCTTCTCCCGTCTGTGCCTGGCCATATGAATGGCTGAACGGGCCGAGGAACCATAGGAGATCATAATATATTCGGCATCTTCCAGATAGTGCTCCTTGTACCGGCTGATGATATTGACATTGGTCTCGATCTTATCCACCAGGTGATGCAGGAGGTCCTTGACCACCTTCGGATCGTTGGACGGAAAGCCCCACATGTCGTGGAACAGGCCGGTGACATTGTAGCGGTGATCGCCGCCGAAATCGGACATCGGCAGCCGGCCGTCCTCGCGGGGCAGGTAGGGGTGATAGTCGACCCCTTTACCCACCGAGGTCCGCAGGCGGTCGACGATGGCGATCTCTCCTTTTTCCGGCACCACCAGCTTCTCCCGCATATGGCCCACCACCTCGTCGAACAAGAGGACCACCGGGGTCCGGTAGGTCTCGGCCAGATTGAAGGCATCGACGGTGATCGCAAAGACATCCTGGTGGTTGGAGGCGGTCAGGGCGATGATCGCATGGTCGCCGTGCGTCCCCCAGCGTGCCTGGTTGACATCGCCCTGGCTGACATGGGTCGGGTTGCCGGTGGATGGGCCGCCCCGCTGCACGTTGACGATCACGCAGGGAATCTCGGCCATGCAGGCGTAGCCGATGGCCTCCTGTTTCAGCGAAAAGCCCGGGCCGCTGGTGGCCGTCATTACCTTATGGCCGGTGAGCGAGGCGCCGATGATCGCGCACATCGAGGCGATCTCATCCTCCATCTGGATGAATTTTCCACCCTTTTGCGGCAGCAGCTGGGACAGGAGTTCGGCAATCTCGGTGGACGGGGTGATCGGATAGCCCGCGAAAAATTCCAGGCCCGCATACAGCGCCCCTTCCACACAGGCCTCATTCCCCTGGATAAATTTTATCTGCTCATTCATCGCCCTCATCCTCCACTATCTCTATGGCCAGATCGGGACACCGAAGCTCGCACAATTTGCAGCATATGCAATCCTTCGGCCGCACCGCCACCACCTTCTCCATCGCATCCAGCTCCAGGACCTTCCCGGGGCAGAACTTGACGCAGATCCCGCAGCCCTTGCACCAGTCCCGGTTGATCCGGTGTTCTTTCAGCTTCTTTTTTGCCATAACTTCCTCGATAACCTGCTGTTGTTATTCTATTCCCATGGGTTAAGCAGTGGAACACCACTTTCTTTCATATCAACCGTGTTCCTGGTAACAACCGTTAAATGATGGGCTATGCCAGTAGCAGCAATGAGTGCATCTACTGCCGGCATTGGTCTGCCGTTTTTTTCAGCGATTCCCTGAATTTTTCCCCAGAGCATTGCAACCTGCAAATCGATGTTAATGGTTCGATTACTGAATCTTTCTCTCAGATCATTTTCGACCCAATCATGCAGTTCTTCCTTTCTTTTCGATTCTACTAATTTTTCTATACCCTTGTGAAGTTCGCCAAAGGTCAGGACACTTATAAAAAAATTATTTTCATCTTCATTTTTAATCCATTCAATAACCTTACTTGACGGATTTGGGCGAATAATTTCGGAAATAACACAGGTGTCGAGCAAAAATCTCATAGCTCAATATCTCTTGCAGAACTCTTGTCCCTTGCCAGGTCGAGTTTTAAACCAAAAAGCGGCGAGCTTTTAAAAAAAGACACCAAGTCTGATTTTGGCCTGCTCAATTTTTGGTAATCCTCGATAGCAAGAACCACAACAGATTCTTTGCCATGCCGTGTAACAATTTGCGGACCATCGTGGTGAGCTTTGTCCACCAGATTACTGAATTTATTTTTTGCTTCTTGCAGTTGCCATACATTGCCCATAATCATGCCTCATGGAAGGAAATAATTTGTCTAGCCTGTCTAGATTATATTGTTACGGGCAGCACCAGTCAAGAGCAGGATGTGTTTTTTGTGCAGGTATCGAAAGCAGGACCGCCACAGTTTCCCAACGGCGGAAGTGAGATATCAACCTGTTCCGCACAACCATAAGGAGTTTATAAAAAAGGCCCTGAAGAAAAAGGACTTCAATGAAACATACGAGGCTTTGGAGGAGGTGGAATTAGAATGTTGTTCGATAGTTATTCCAAACGTTACAGCATTGTAATGATTTCGCAATACTCCGGCAATGTTCAGCCATTATACTCTGGTCTATAAAATTTTATCGATTTTTCCTATCTCATAAGGAGTTATTATGTTCAATAGATCCGTCGAATCCTCCCCGTCTTCTCCTCCGGCCCATATGGTCCCGCGGGACGGCGATGTCTTTACCTCGATCCAGGCCATCAACGAATCGGTGAAAATAAACTCCGCCTGGCTCGGCCTGCTCCGGCAGCAGATGGCAAAAGTCATCATCGGCCAGCAGCACCTGATCGAACGCCTGCTGGTCGGCCTGCTCACCGGCGGCCATATCCTGCTCGAAGGCGTACCTGGACTCGCCAAGACGCTTGCGGTTAAGACCCTGGCCGCAGCGATCCAGACGGATTTCCGGCGTATCCAGTTCACCCCGGATATGCTGCCGGCGGATATCATCGGCACCGAGATCTACAACCCGCAGGACACCTCGTTTGTCGTCAAACGGGGACCGATCTTTGCCTCGATGATCCTGGCCGACGAGATCAACAGGGCGCCCGCCAAGGTCCAGTCGGCCCTCCTTGAGGCCATGCAGGAAAAGCAGGTAACCATCGGCAACCAGACCTTCAGGCTCCCGGAGCTCTTCCTGGTCCTGGCCACCCAGAACCCCATCGAGCAGGAGGGCACCTATCCCCTGCCGGAGGCCCAGGTCGACCGCTTCATGCTGAAGGTGGTGGTCACCTATCCGACCATGTCCGAGGAGAGGCGTATCCTCGATGCGATGGATCATACGGATTCGATCATCCCGGTCAATCCGGTGGTCAGCCCCGCCGATATCCTGGCCGCCCGCAAGGTGGTCGATTCGATTTACATGGATGAAAAGATCAAGGATTACATTGTTTCGCTGGTCTATGCCACCCGTGACCCGAAGGCCTACCAGCTCGACCTGCAGGAATATATCGAGATTGGAGCCTCTCCCAGAGCGACCATCAACCTGAAGGCGGTCTCCCGGACGCTCGCCTACCTGGCCGGACGCGGCTATGTGACCCCGGACGATGTCAAGGCAGCGGCCCTGGACGTGATGCGGCATCGCCTGCGGATCAGCTACGAGGCGGAGGCGGAGGCCATAACCAGCGAGGATATCATCCGCAAGATCCTCGACACCGTGCCGGTTCCGTAATCGCCATGGAGACTCTTCTCACCCGAGAGATCCTGAAGAAGGTCCGCCAAGTCGAGGTCCGGACCAGCCGTCTGGTTAACGACAGCCTGGCGGGAAATTACCATTCCGTCTTCAAGGGCAGCGGCATGAACTTCGACGAGGTGCGGGAGTATGTGCCGGGGGACGAGATCCGCGCCATCGACTGGAATGTCACGGCCAGGACCGGCATCCCCCATATCAAAAAATTCACCGAGGAACGCGAACTGACCATCATCTTGTTGATCGACATCTCCGGCTCGGGCGAGTTCGGCTCCACGACCTCGTCAAAACGGGAAATGATGGCCGAACTGGGCTCGGTGCTGGCCTTCTCCGCCATCCGCAACAATGACAAGGTCGGACTCATCCTCTTCACAGACTTCGTCGAACTCTATATCCCGCCCAAAAAAGGCCGCTCCCACATCCTGCGGGTCATCCGGGAGATCCTCTTTTTCAAGCCCCAGGGGACGAAGACCGATCTCCTGGTCCCGCTCGACTTCGTGGGCCGGGTCTGTAAACGCAAATGCGTGGTCTTTCTGATCTCCGACTTCTGTCTGCCGGGCGATTTCGATTTGGCTCTCGAAGAGCTGCAGCCAAAGCTCCGCACCGGCAACAAACGGCACGACCTGATCGGCATGATCGTCTCGGACCCGCGCGAACACGACCTGCCGGATGTCGGCCGGCTGACTATCGAGGATGCGGAAAGCGGCCGACAGGTGGAATTGAACACCTCGGACCCGAGTGTCCGCCGCGGCTATGCAGAGATTGCAGCTGAGCGGCAAACAACCCTGTTGAAGACCATCCGCGCAGCCGGGATCGATATACTCAATCTGTCCACCGATCAGCCGTATCTCCCGTCGCTCCTCGGGTTTTTCAGGACACGAAAGAGGAGGCTGGGCCGATGAAATACATCATAACATGTTTTCTTCTGGCTCTGTCGCTCCTGTTACTGCCGGGTAGTGCCTCGTCAGCAAGCAATCCTCCTCAGTCAATGCTCCAGCAGACTCCGGCATCGGCACAGGATAGCCTCCAAGCCGAGGATATCAGAGATATTAAGGGACCGGTACCGTTGCCGGATTCCAACCGTTTCCTGATTCCCGTTGCTGCCGCTATCACCCTCTGCATTATCGCAGCCCTGCTCTTCTTTTTCCTGAAACGCAGACGAAAACCAACACCTGATGTCCTCCAGCCGGACGCGATTGCACTGGCAGAGCTGGACCGGGCCCGTAGCCTGATGGAATCGCCCCTTGTCTATGCGGAGCGGATCTCCACTCTCCTGCGGCAGTATATTGAAGCACGCTTTCAGATCCGTTCCACCCGGCAGACCACCCGGGAATTTTTTTCCCGCCTGAAGAACGGCACAACCATCGCCGAGGTGGATATTAAGAACCATGCCGGAGATCTGCAGGAGTGCATGGAACAATGCGATATCGCCAAATTCGCCCATGGCACCCCGAATCAGGAGAGGATGGTCGGGATGGACCGGGCAGTACGAAACTTTATTGAGACGACCCGGCAGAAGCAGCAGACAGGTGCATAGCTGTTTTTAACTGAAGTTTAGAGTTTCAGACAAAATTACTTACAAGTCCACACGCCTTTGGATCGTGTCTTTACTCTCTTCATTTGCACCTCCAGCGCTTATCCGTGCCTCCTGATCGGCAAGACCTGCCGGTTCTCGTTTTTTCGAGGCATCGATCTTCGGCGATCCAAAACCTAGATACAGGAGACAGGCATGTTCGAAAGTATAAAGAATGTTATTTACCACATTTTAATTTTAGCCTTGAGCGCTGTTATTGCGCTCTCATTGCCTTACACGGGGAAGTTTATTGCAGACAATTACCTTGTCTACTGGACACTTATCGAAAGCAAAAAGATATTCCTTATTTTTGTGGAAATTGCGGTTGCGGTACTTCTGATCATGATTTTCAACTATTTGATGAGGAGCTGGAAAGACCGGAAAATCTCTAAGATGGCGCTGAATGATATGGGCCTTGTGCTTGCGGCGCATACAAAAAATCTTCGGATAAGAAAACGACTCAAAAAGTTCAAGGAACGGCACGGCATTGCCAAGGATGTGCTGTTGATCGGCTCAACGGGTTGTAACACATTTGTAAATCCGGAGGCCGACCTGCACCATGTATTACAGAATTGTCGTGAAGCAAAGATAATGCTCCTGAACCCTTTCGGTGAAGGGGCATGTGTCCGGTCAAAAAGCATTCCCGATCCTGATGTCACATTTGAACATTTCAGGGAGCAGATACTGAAAAGTATCGAATTTTTAAGAGGCCTTAAAGCTCTCCAGAAAAATATAAAGTTAAAGCTGTACGAGGAGACGCCATTGTTCAAGCTTGCCGTCCTCGGAGATTATGTCTTTATGAAGCATTATGACTCAGGACTGAACATCCAGGAGATGCCGGAATACATATTCAGACATTCTCCAAACCGCAGCAATCTCTTTCATCCCCTCTATCAGTTTTTTCTTGCGAAATGGCGTGATTCAAATATCCCGGAATATGATTTTGATTCGGACGAGTTGGTATACAGGGATACTTCCGGAAATGAGGCTAAAAGAGAAAAACTTGGTGAAATGACATTTAACGCAGCATGAGTTGATATTTTAAAGAATCTGATCGCTTTTTTTACAAGGACATCCCGTATGCGCTTTCTCCATCCCGAACTCCTCTGGCTCCTTGCCCTGCTGCCGCTGCTTGCCCTGATCAGAGGCAGGAGAGGCCCGGCCCCGGCCCTTATCTTCTCGACCACCAGTATCGCCGCCACCCTGGCCCAGGGCCGACGGACCAGCCCCGGCCATATCCTGACGGCCATCCGGCTGCTGGCCGTAGGTCTGCTCATCGTCGCCCTGGCCCGGCCTCAGCAGGGCAATACGACAACCGAGATCAAGGCGAGCGGCATCGATATCCTGCTCGCCGTCGATCTGTCAGGTTCGATGCAGGCCATGGATTTTACGCTGCACGGACAGCCTGCCGATCGTCTGGACGTGGTCAAATCAGTGGTCGACCAGTTCATCGACGCCCGTCCCAATGACCGGATCGGCCTGGTGGCCTTCGCCGAAAAACCGTTCGTGGTCAGCCCATTGACCCTTGACCACGACTGGCTGCGCAAGCGGTTAAAATCTCTGTCCATCGGCATGGCCGGGGATAATACCGCCATCGGCTCCGCCATCGGCGCAGGCATCAACCGGCTGCGGGAAAAGGATGCCAAATCGCGGATCATGATTCTGCTGACCGACGGAATGAACAACGCCGGCAAAGTCCCTCCTCTGGTCGCAGCCGAGGCGGCAGAGACCTTGAAGATTAAGATCTATACCATCGGCGCCGGCACCAGGGGCGAGGCCCCGATGCCGATCGTCGATGATTTCGGCCGGAAACGGCTGGTCCGGGCCAGGGTTGATATCGACGAAGAGACGCTCACCAAGGTCGCGCAGATGACGGGCGCCCGCTATTTCCGGGCCACGGACACCCAATCCCTGCAGAAGATCTACGATGAGATCAACTCGATGGAAACGACCACCAGGACCATTAAAAACTTTGAACATTACCGGGAGCTTTTTCCCTTTCCGTTGCTGACCGCGCTGCTTTTCTTCGGTCTTGAGCTGCTGCGGAAGCATAAACGTCTCCCCTAGCCGGTGTAAGAACACATCATGACTTTTGCACAACCACTCTGGATCATCACAGGCCTCAGCATCTGCATCGGTTCCCTGTTTCTGCTCCGCAACCTGCAGGCAAGGCGTTTGGCAACGCTTCAAGAATTCGCCGCAGCCCATCTGCTTTCGAGGCTGACGCGGAATATCTCGACCAGAAGGCAGGCGACGAAACAGGCGATCTTTCTTCTGGCGCTGTTCTGCTGCTTCCTGGCCCTTGCCCGCCCGCAATACGGTTTCAAATGGGAGGATGTCAAACGCAAAGGGATCGACATCCTCTTTGCAGTGGATACCTCCAAAAGCATGCTGGCCGGGGATATCAAACCAAACCGCCTGGAACGGGCAAAATTTGCGATCATGGACTTTGTCGACCAGCTTGACGGTGATCGTGTCGGCCTTCTGCCCTTTGCGGGCACAGCCTACCTGATGTGTCCGTTGACCGGGGATTACCAGGCCTTCGAAACTTCCCTGAAGGCCCTCGATACGAACATCATCCCGAAGGGGGGAACCGATATCACCGCCGCCATCCGGGAGGCAGAGTCCGTCCTCAGTAATGAGGCCAATTACAAACTTCTGATCCTGGTCACCGACGGAGAAAATCTCGAAGGAGATGTACTGGCCGCAGCCCAGGAGGCCGCCCGGAAGGGAATGCGGATCTTCACCGTCGGCGTCGGCACCAGAGAAGGGGAAATCATCCCGGTCGCCGAGGGTGCTAAAGGGTTTGTCAAGGATGCCTCAGGGAATTTTGTTGTCTCCCACCTCGATGAAGCGACCTTGACCCAGATTGCCGAGAAGAGTAACGGCCTCTATGTCCCATTGGGGAATAAGGGTCAGGGCCTGCAGACCATCTACCAGCAAAAGCTTTCGCTTGTCCCGAAGGAAGAGCTGACCGAACGACGGCATAAGGTGCCTCTGGAGCGTTTTGAGTGGCCTCTGGCCATGGCCATCGGCCTTCTGTCTCTGGAATTCATGATAGGGACCCGGAAATCCAAGCCCTTCCGATGGCCGTTTCTAAAAAACTCAGGCCCCGGCAAGGGCGGAAAGGTCGTCGGGACACTGATTCTGATAATCATCTCCAGCCTTCTTACCCGGCCTGCGGCCTCCCAGGCCTCTGAAGGTGAACAAGCGTATAATAAAGGCGATTATCTCAAGGCCTCGGAGCAATACGGCCAACTCTTGAAAAAACATCCGAACAACCCGAAACTCCAGTTTAATTTCGGCACCGCATCCTATAAAAACAACATGTATGAAGAGGCCATTTCCGCCTTCAAAGAGGCTCTTAAAAGCAAGGATCTGGACCTGCAGGAAAAGGCCTATTACAATAAAGGAAACGCTCACTTCAAAAAAGGCGAGGAAACCCTGCAGGCCGACCCGCAACAGGCCCTGGCCCAATGGCAGGAGGCCCTTGACTCCTATGCCGCAAGCCTAGAACTTAAACAGGATGATCAGGACGCCCTCTATAACCGGAACCTGGTACAGAAAAAGCTGGACGAGCTGAAAAGAAACGAGAACAAACAGCCGAAAAAACAGGAGCAGGACAAAGGTCAAAAAACAAACGACAAAAAAGACCAGGAAAAGAAGGATCAGCAGGGACAAAACGGCAAGGATTCGGAACCGCAGCAGAAGCCCGGTCCTGCACAGAACGGACGGGATGGAGATAAACAGGACAGCTCAGTGACACCGGAAATGAACGAGCAGCAGAAACAAACCGCCACCCAGACTCCGGAGGCTAAAAAAGAGGACGCCAAGGCAGAGGCCGGTCAAGATAATGAACGACGAAAAGAAGGGAAAATGACCAGAGAAGACGCGGAACAGCTTTTGAACAGTCTGAAGAACGAGGAAGGAAAGGTGTTGAACCTCGCCCCGACCGGTGGAAAAAGCAAAGACGACGAAACGAGGAGAGACTGGTGATGACAAGGCGTCGACTTCGACAGATACAGACAAGGCCGGTGGCAGGCAGACTGTTTTGTATCCTGCTTTTTCTGGCCGTTACCTTCACTGCCGCCCCGCGCTGGTGTCAGGCCGAAACCACTGTTTCCGCCTCGTTGAATCCGGCTCAGTTCTCAGCCGACACGGGTGCAGCCCTGATCATCACTATCAACGGCAGCAGATCGGCCGATGTGCATATCCCCACTGTTGCCGGGCTCAGCTTTCAGGGGCGAGGCAGAAACACCCAGATGCAATTTATCAATGGTTCTTTTTCTTCTTCTCTTTCTTTTACCTACCTGGTCCAGGCTGAAACTCCCGGCAAGTACACCATCCCCCCCATCGGCGTTTCCGTTGACGGCAACACCCTGACCACCAAGCCGATTACCTTTGAAGTCACCCAGGCGGGAAGTGCTCCCTCCACCCAGGGAACCGCCTCGCCTGCCCCAACCAGGCTTCGTGCAGGCGAGACCGACAAGGTTGCCTTTCTCCGCCTGAGCGAACTCAAAGACACAAGCTGGACCGGAGAAGTCATCCCCATCCGGATAAAGGCCTATTTCCGACAGGGTATCAAGGCCAACCTGAACGCCCTGCCGATCCTCAAAGGCGACGGCTTTGTGATGCCGCAGCTTGACCAGAAACCCTCGCAGACCGAGGAAGCTGTGGGCGGGTCCGTCTACTCGGTTCTCACCTGGGACAGCTCTATCTCGGCAATTAAAGAGGGCCGGCACACCCTGACAGTGGAGCTGGAGGCTGCCTTACTCCTGCCTCATCGAAGAAATCCCTTCCCTGGGTTTGGCGATCAGGATATCTTCCAGGATGAATTTTTTCAAAATTTCTTCGGCGGCTTCGAAAGCAAGACAGTCAAAGTGGCCAGCCAGCCGTTTACCATCGAGGCTAAACAGCTCCCGACAGACCACCAGCCGCCGGATTTTTCCGGTGCCGTCGGCCAGTTCAACCTGTCGGCTGCGGCCAAGCCGACCAAGGTGGAGGTTGGCGACCCCATTACCCTGACCATGACCGTCTCCGGAAAAGGGAATTTCGATCGGGTTGAACCACCTAAATTTCCCGAAGATCCGAAATGGAAGACCTATCCGTCTTCCGCCGAATTTAAACAGGGAGACAGTTCGACCCAGGGGAAGAAAATTTTTGAACAGGCGATTGTGGTCAAGGATGATCATGTAACCGAAATCCCGCCCGTCTCCTTTGTCTTTTTCAACCCGGAGACGGAAAAATATATAAGCCTGACAAGCGCCCCAATCCCGCTTTCCTTGAAACACGGTAGCCAGGAAGCAGCCGCTGCGCCAAAATCCACCCCTGCTTCGCCTGTAACGACTGCGCCGAAGGAGGCGCCCGGAAACCCCGGCATTGCCGGTCTTGCCCCGATCCATCTGCAAATGGGAAGCCTGCAGAAAAAGATCGTTCCCTTGTTTGCCAAGAGGTGGTTTGATACCCTGCTGAGCCTTTGCACCATCCTGCTGCTCTCTGTATTCCTCTGGAAGGCACGTCTGAGATATCTGCGAAACAATCCGGAATTGATCAGGAAAAAAGAGATGCGGGAGCTTCTCGCCCAAAATATGCTGCAGATCAATGCAGCCGCAGGCAAAAACGACAGCGGGCTGTACCTGGCTGCATGCCGGAAGGCCATGCAGGAGCTGCTCGGCCGCCGCTGGCAGATCGAACCGTCGGCGATCACCCTGGCCGACCTGCAGGCACGGCTTGATCCGTCCTCCAGCCTGATCGCAATTTTCGCAACAGCCGAGCAGGGGGCCTATGCAAACTATACCCTTTCCGCCGAAGAGATGCGCCGGTACTCCGGCCAAGTCCACAAGGAGCTCTCCGAACTTCTATGAAATCGAACAGATACCTGGCACTCCTGTCGGCCGTCTGCGCCGCCCTGATCCTCTTTTGCTCCTCCGCCTGCCCCTGCGCCGTTGCCGCCTCGGGGCAATCGGCCGAGACCCTCTTTCAACAGGGCAATGAGCTCTACGGGCAGGGGAAATTCCAGGAGGCCCTGCAGATTTACAGCCGCATCATCGCCGAAGACGGATTCTCCGGACCGCTCCTCTATAATCTGGCAAACTGTTACGCCCAGACCGGCCGGACAGGTCAGGCAATTCTCAACTACGAAAGGGCGTTGCGTCTCTCCCCCGGAGACTCGGACAGTAAAGGAAACCTCGATCTTCTTCGCAAGAGCCGGGGCCTTTTTCAGGAAGAGCTTCCCTTGTTCCGGCGGCTGGCCTCCTCGTTGGATCTCGATCAATGGACCCTGGCGGCCGGACTGTCACTGGTCATTTTCACCCTCATTAATCTGGCCGGCCTGCGTCTGTCCAACGGCAGACAGATCCGACGCTGGACCGGCGGACTCTGTCTGCTCGTGATGGCGATTGCCTCAGCAGGAGCCTTTTGCCAATACCGGCAGCTGGCTGAGGCCGTGGTCACCGGCAACGATAGCCGTTTGCTCCTTTCGCCCTTTCCGGCTGCATCATCCATCGAAACCATCCAGGAGGGCCGCAAGCTGCATTATCTGTCGAAACATGGTTCGTATGCTCTGGTGGAAGACGAGGCCGGCCGCTCCGGCTGGATCGAGACAAACGCGATAACCTTCATCATCGAACCAGCCGACCACCTCAGATAAAAAACTACCTGTACTGCTTTCGCATTTCTTTTTTATTCAGTTTTCCGACACTTGTCTTGGCAATCGAATCGGTGATCACCACCCTGTCCGGAACTCCATACTTAGGTATAACCCCCTTTTCGGCATATTCTACAAAGAGTTTCCGCAGGTCCTCTTCGCTCACCTTTTCCGTATTGGGTTTCAGAACCACCAGGGCCAGAGGCCGCTCCCCCCATTTTTCATCCGGCACCCCGATCACCGCCGCCTCGCTGACCGCCGGATGACGGCTGATGATATCTTCGAGTGCTAGAGAAGAGATCCATTCACCGCCGGTTTTGATCACATCCTTCAGCCTGTCGGTGACCTGGAGGTAGCCCTCCTCGTCGATGAAGCCGATATCGCCGGTATGCAGCCAGCCGTTTTCCCAGAGTTCTTCACTCTTTTCCTCATCCTTCAAATAGCCCTGCGTCAGCCAGGGGGTCCTGGTGACAATCTCGCCGGTGCTCCTGCCGTCGTGGGGTAACGGATTTCCCTGCGGATCGATAACCTCGATGGCGACATTGGATACCGGCAGTCCCGTCCGGCAGCGTATTTTTATCTGGGCATCGCGGTCCCATTCCAGCATATGGGGTTTCAGGCTGGCGATGGACAGAATCGGACAGGTCTCGGACATCCCGTAACCGGTAAACACGTTGATCCCAAGCCCCATGGCCGCCTTGCACAAGCCGGCCGACATCGCCGATCCGCCGATAATGACCTTCCAGCCGTTCAGATCGACCTGATGTATCGACGGGCTGGCCAGAAGCATGTTCATGATGGTCGGGACACAGTGGGAGAAGGTGACCTTTTCGGTATCAATCAGACGCAGCAGCATCTCCGGCTCGTATCGCCCCGGATAGACCTGTTTTGCCCCGAGCAGGGTCATCAGATACGGCATCCCCCAGGCGTGCACATGAAACATCGGGGTTATCGGCATATAGACATCCTCGGAGCTGATCGTCGCCTGGGATCTCATTGCACCCATGGTCGGAAGCAATCCGTAGGTATGGAGAACGAGCTGGCGATGACTGAAGTATACCCCTTTCGGCAGGCCGGTTGTCCCGGTCGTATAGAAGGTCGTGGCCCTGGTATTTTCATTGAAATCGGGAAAATCATAGGTGTCCGGCTTTCCTGCCAGCAGGGCCTCATATTCGATATCGATGGGCAGATCGGTCTGCGGCTCTTTGCCGGAGTCGGAGATCAGGACGATCTTTTTGACGTTGACCAATTGATCCTTCACCCCGGCCAGCAGGGGGAGAAACTCCTCGTTGACCAGGAGTATATCGTCTTCGGCATGATTAATGGTGTAGACAAGCTGTTCTGAAGACAATCTGACATTGATGGTATGCAGAACCGCTCCCATCATCGGCACAGCGAAGAAACATTCCAGATACCGATGACTGTCCCAATCCATGATCGCCACGGTATCGCCCTGCCTGATGCCCATACCGGCGAGACCATGGGCCAGGCGGGCGACCCGTCGGCCGAAGTCGGCATAGGTATACCGCATCCTGTCCCGGTAGATGATTTCCTGGTCTGGTGCATAGATCAGGGGGGTCCTTAAAAGATGCTTGATCAAGAGCTGATAGTTATAGGCCGAGGGTGTGGGGACAATGTGTTGCAATGCCATGGCGTGCTCCTTCTGCTGGGAGAGGTGGTGTTTGTAAATCCGTTGTCATTTCATTTCGCAAGTACTGGCTCAATCTGAAAGCAATTGCCGTGCCAGAGTAAATGTCATTGAATTTACCGAAAAACCTCTACATACCGGAACAAGGCCGGGAAGAGAATGACTCACAACAAAGCCAAAATCCCGCTAATGACTTGAAAAAACAGAAAAACAAGGCGTAAGAGTTATAAATAACTCATTAAGAGTCACAAACGCCCCTCACGGTCATTATCCGGAGATCTGCAGGCCCTTTATTTTCAAGTAGAGGGTCTTTCTCTCGATGCCGAGGATCTTGGCGACCTTGGTCCTGTTCCACTGGTTTTGCTGAAGCAGGGAAGAGATGTATTCCTTCTCGTAGCGGTCCATCGCATCTCTGAGGGGCAGACCGGGGGGCACATCAGTCTGTCCCGGCAGATGCAGGACCTGCGACGGGGTCGATTTTGCATAAAAAAAATCGAGCGTATTCAAATTCATATAACGCTGAATGGTATTTTCAAGCTCCCTGACATTTCCCGGCCAGTCGTACCCGATCATGGTGTCCATGACAGTGCCCATGATCGGCGGCATCTGCCTGCCCGGGGTCCTGTGTTTTTCCATAAAATGCTCGACCAGAAGCGGTATGTCTTCCTTGCGATGCCGCAAGGGCGGAATATGGATCGGGATAATGTGAATGCGATAAAAAAAATCTTCCCGCATCATTCCCTTGTCAATCAGCTCATGCAGATTTTTGTTGGTGGCGGTAATAATTCTGACATGAGGTTTATGGGAAACCACTCCACCCACCGGATGATAGGGGTGCCCTTCCAGGACGCGCAGCAGTTTGACCTGCATCTCGACCGATATTTCACCCAGTTCATCCAAAAAGAGCGTGCCCTGGTCCGCCAGATCGAAATATCCCGGTTTATCCTGATGCGCCCCGGTAAAGGCGCCTTTTTTATAACCGAAGAATTCACTCTCAAAGAGGTGCTCGGGGATCGCGCCGCAATTGACCGGGACAAAAGGATGTCGACTGCGATCACTCATCCCATGGACCGCTTTGGCCACCAGTTCTTTGCCGGTTCCCGACTCTCCATGTATAATGACATTGGCATGCAGTGCGGCCGCCTTCAGTATCAGTTCATAGACCTTCTGCATGCAGCTGCTCTTTCCGATGATATCCCCGAATCTATAGCGATCCTGGATACTGTCCCGCAGGCGGCTGTTTTCCTTTCTGAGGAGTTCCTCCCTTTCCTTGGCCGCAATCTCCTCCTTTTTCCGATGATGAATATCCATCAGGATGCTCTGTTTTGCCTGAATCGTCTCGTCGTCTGCAAAAACAGGGGTGCTGACCAGATGATACCACCGGTCGTCGCGCGGATTTTTGAACTCGGCCTTCACTGACTCTCCCGCAAAGACACGGGCCTGTGAGCACCAGGGGCAAGGTTCAGCCAGACCGAAAATGACCAGATGGCAGACCCCTCCAATGGCGTCCCGGCCAAGATGACGCACCAGGGCCTCGTTCATGAAGGACAAAACATAGCCTTTTGAACAGGTATAGATGAACCCGTCAAACACCTCCAGGAGACCTTTGAGCCTCGTCTCGCTGTCTCTGAGAGACCGTCTGGCTTTTTTCAGGGAGGTGATATCAAACAGAGAGGCAACGCTTCTCTCGGTTCCGGCAATGATATCGACGCGTAAATAGATATTTTTCCTGTTGCCGGACCTGTCGATCAACAGAAATTCATATTCGATCGGCGTATCAGAATTGTTGATCCGTCTTCTGATATGATACTGCATCATCATGTCCAACTCGATGGGATCGGCGATAACCGCGGTCCATTTCATCCGGCCTTCGATTTCTTCCTTGGAATATCCTATCATCTTCTGGAAACCGGTATTAGCGAAAGAAATCGTCATGTCCTGTTCGATGATAATCGTTCCGGCCCCGGTATTTTCAAAAATTCCCCGATACAGTTTTTCGCTCTCTGCAAGAGCCTCTGCCGTCTTTTTCTGGTCGGTAATATCCTCGATGAAACTTTCCAGAAACCTGACCTGACCGTCTTCGCCACGAACGACACGTATGTGCAGTCTGCAGGTAATGATCTCTCCGTCCTTGCGCCGGAACTGATTTTGGTAATTAAACAGCTGCTCGCGGCCCAGAACAAGGGCGAGCAACTGTTGACGTTTTTCCGGTCGGGCGTAGAGATTTTCGGCGATATTTCCCATGACCTCCAGATCGTTATCAACGGGATCATAGCCCAGCATTCGGGCCATTGCCGGATTTGCCTTCAATATTTTCCCGTCCACGGAGGTCTGGACAATGCCGATGGGGGCATATTCGAATAATTCCCGATACCGAAGCAACTCAGCCCTCAGTTCAACCTTGGCCAAGGCCGGTATTTTCTCACAGTATTCTGTCATGGAAGGCAACCACTCCAGTAGTATTCACGTATCCCCCGCTTCACATTGCTCCCAGAAGATGCTGAAGGATGGCAACAGACGCCAGCGTCGCCGTTTCCGCACGCAGGATACGTTTACCGAGACTGACAGTTCGCCAGCCGGCACCCCTGGCCATGGCAACCTCTTCTTTGGTAAAACCACCTTCGGGACCAAGGAGGATTTGAACTAAATCAAGGCCTTCGAAAGGCAAAAGATCATGAAGACGGACATCCCTTTCCTCCTCCCAGAAGAGGATCTTCAATCCGGCAGAACCGGTGCCTGAGGATTCGATACTGTCCTGAAAAGGTGTGGTTTCAAGAAGTTCCATCGGCCGGGTTCGCCCGCATTGTTTGCAGGCCTCCTCAATAATCCGCAGCCATCGTTCGTGTTTTTTTCCGTCCCTTATTAGATCCGGTCTGCCCTGACAGCGGCTGGCCATCAGGGGGAGAAGAGCGTTAACACCCAACTCCGTACATTTCTGGACGACGGTATCCATGTTTTTTCCCTTGAGCAGTCCCTGGCCGACCCAGAGCTGCGTCCCGCTCCCTTCCCTGTCCAGAGTGCTGGAGACAATCCGGGCTCGGACCTTTCCGCTCAAGTCTATAAGTTCGGCCAGGTGAATGCCCCCGCAGCCATCGAACAGCTCCACCTGCTGGCCGGTATGCAGTCGTAAGACACTGCGAATGTGATGGGATTCGCCTTCCGGCAGAACAACCATCTCCCCGACCCTCTCTTCCGGCCTGAAAAAAAATCTTCTCATAAAGTTTTGTAATAGTAAATAATCCGTCATCCTGCGGGACATCCACATGTTCCCGGCCAGCCGCCTTCCTGTTTATTCAGTTTGACAACTACTTGACTTTAAACTATCAATCAGAGATGACAATTATTTTTATCACCTGCTCTATCAAACCTACTTCTTTTAAATGATATGACAACTGAGGACCGCAGGCTGCAGCAACGTTTTTCCCTTGATCTCCAGGTGAAAATTTCCGCTGAGACGGCAACCGGCAAAGAGGGTTTTCACGAAGAAACGATCGCCGCAAATATCAGCTCCGGAGGAGCATTCATCGTAACAAACCGCAAAATTCCCATCGCCAGCAGAGTTCAAATGGAATTCTTCCTCGCCTTCGAGGATCTGGAAAAACTCCAGTTCATCCTCTCGGTTGAGAGCTTACGGGTCTGCCAGGGGAAACATGTCTGGGTAAAGGCTTCGGGGGTTGTTATACGGACTGAGGAAAAAGGGATCGGCATCATCTTCGACACCGACTATCAGATCTCCCCGATGCAGCCATCGGATACCAGATATTCGAGTCCGGCACCCTAAGGTGACCTTAAAACTCTATCCCCTCCCGGGCCGGAACACCGTCCCGGTAATAATGCCTGATCTCCTGCATTTCCGTTACCAGATCCGCCGCTTCGATCAATCTTTCCGGCGCCCTCCGGCCGGTGAGAATCATCTCTACGCCGTCCGGCCTTCTTTGCAGGACTCCCAGAACCCGCTCAAGGTCCACAATCCCGAACCAGATCGTCACGGCTATCTCATCCATAATGACCACCTGGTATATACCGGATGACAGGATCTCCTCAATTCTCCTGATTCCCTGCTCAGCATGCTGCCTGTGCAGGTCCGTCACCTCCTCCCGGCGGATACAGACGGCATCGCCAAACTGCTCGATGTCGATTTCGTCGATATCGGCAAGGGCGGAAAGTTCACCATAATGCTGCCCCTTCATGAACTGACCGATAAAAACCCGTCTCTTATGCCCGGCACTGCGCAAGGCAAGGCCGAGTGCCGCGGTCGTTTTGCCCTTGCCGTCACCGGTATACAGCTGTACATATCCCTTCATTTGAAAACACCTTGCCTTCTTTTTAAATCCTCAGACTTACCTTGTAACTCTTCAGCCATGTGTAAAAGCCCTCTAAAACCACAGGCTCGAACTCTTCATCGCTCCAGCTTTTTCTCTCACCCATCCTATCAGTTTGACCGATAAATGCAATATTGCTTCGCCAGGTACAGAGTGTTTCATGCCTGCCAGTCGCGGATCAGTACTTGCCGACAGAGATGGGCTGCTCATCGAAAATATTTTGTAAACGTGCCGCAAATGTATCGAGATGCTCCCGCCGTTGCCCTTGATCAAGATGGGCCGGTCCATAGATGATATGGGGCCTCAGAACCGAGAACCCGACGAATTGGAGGATTCCACGTTGAACAGGACGCAGTATGCTATCGATATCACCGTTAAATCCATCAGAAATATAAGCCTCTTCAGGACCGCCGGTGGTTAACGACAGCAGGGCTTTTTTCCCTCCGAAGACTCCCGTTTCATAAAAATGGCCGTTCCCGTAGGTACGACCCATGGCAAAAACCCGATCCACCCATCCCTTCAGCGCAGCCGGCAGGCCAAACCACCAGAGCGGGAACTGCCAGACCATCAAGTCGCACCATTCAATCTTTTGCAGTTCGGCCTCTATCTCGGTCGAAAAACCCCGAACCTCTGTTGCATGCAGTTCTTCAATCTGTTGTTTGAAGTACTGTGGATCCTTCACCGTGGAAAAGTTCCTGCGGCTGGAGACAGGGTCAAAACCCATGGCAAAAAGATTGGAGATTTTGATCTCATGCCCCCCTCCGGCAAAGGTCTCACAAGCCTTCGCAAAAAGTGCGCCATTGAAGCTCCGTGGTTCAGGATGCCAGTAGACGATAAAGATATTCATGTTTTTTCTCCTGGAGAATTGTTCGACACCCTCTTATGGATTTTATGCCCTTTCAAGAAAAACGGTGCTATAATTTTATTGTAACTGCCATCTTGAATGTACGCCAACCTTTTCCTGATTTGAACAATGCTGCCACCGCCGGATGCTACGCTCCTTACCGCGTATAATAATCTTATCGATGAGATCGAGCACCGGATCCAGGACCTGACCAGACAACGCTCCCCCGCTCTTCTTCACTGTCATCCCGGATGTTCCGACTGCTGTATCGAATTTGCCGTTCTGCCCCTGGAAGCAGCTCTATTACAGGATGCCCTGCTCCACATAAAAAGGTCGGCAATAGTGCAGGAAAATCACTGTGTATTTCTGCTCGAAAACTGCCACTGCAGTGTCTATGACCGGCGTCCGATACTCTGCCGTACCCAGGGCCTGGCCCTCGCCTATATCGACCATGAATCCGGGACTATCGAGGTGTCGGCCTGTCCGATTAACTTTCAGGAAGAATTTTGCTTCGAGCAGGACGACCTCTTTTTTATGGACGACTTTAATGGCCGGCTGGCAGTACTGAACCTCCAATACTGCCGCCAGGCCGGTCTGCAACCCGACTGCCGGATCGCCTTGTCGGATATAGCAGGCTCACTCCGCTAATTCTTTCCTTGTAGATACGGGATTATACCGCCACAATCCAGGATCTCACGGACGAAGGGCGGCAAAGGCTCTATCTCGTGGTCCCTGCCTGTGGTCAGATTGCGCAGGCAATCATTGTCAATCTCCAGCATGTCCAGCTCCATGATTTCCGCCGCCTCTGCACAGACAATCAACCGCAGGCCCAGGTTGATGGCGTTGCGGAAGAATATCCGGGCGAAACCACAGGCGACGATGGCCGCAACCCCCCGTTCCTTCAAGACAGCCGGGGCCTGCTCCCTCGAAGACCCACAGCCGAAATTCTCCTCCCCGACCAGGATATCACCCCTGGTAAAGTGGGTGATAAAATGTGCATGATGCTCGAAGGTGAAGGGGGCCATGGCCTGGATAGTCGCCAGGCTCAGGTGATGCGCCCCGATGATCTGGTCCGTATCGATATTGTTGCCGAATTTGATCGCCTTTCCTTTGATCATTGTAATATCCTCCTCGGATCGGTTATGCAGCCGCTGATAGCGGAGGCCGCGACCACCGCCGGACTGGCCAGATAGATTTCACTGTCGGGACTCCCCACCCTGCCCTTAAAGTTCCTGTTGGCAGTGGTCAGCAGCCGTTCGCCCTTGCCGAGGATACCGCCGGTGCCGCCAAAACAGGCGCTGCATCCGGGGGTGCCGATCATCGCCCCACACTCAATAAATGTCGCGATAAGCCCGGATGCCAGGGCCCGGAGATAGACGGCGTTTGATGCCGGGGTGACCAGAAAGCGGACGCCTCCGGCAATCTTTTTACCCTTCAGGATCGCTGCCGCAACCGCCAGATCCTCGTATCTCCCGTTGGTGCAGGCACCTAAGAAGAGTTCATCAAGCGCCAGCCCTGCAAAGGCGGTTATATCTCCTACGTTATCGACACTGTGCGGGTAGGCGATCTGCGGGGCCAGATTGCTGATATCGTATTCGAGGCTGCGTTCATATTCGGCGTCCTCATCGTCGACAACGACAGGATACTCGGAACGGCCCGCGCCCTGCAGGAAGGCCTCCGTCCTGTCATCCGGCTGGATATAGGCGAACTTGGCTCCGGCCTCGATGGCCATATTACTGAGAGTCATCCTCTCTGAGATTCCGAGCGCTCGAACGGCAGGCCCGTCGAAACAGAGCGCCTTATAGGTGGCACCTTTGGCGGTCAGATCGCCGATGATCTTCAGGATCAGGTCCTTGGCCTGGACATAGGCGGGCCATGTGCCTGTTACCGTGATCCTGACGGCCTCCGGGACCTTCATCCAGATCCGCCCCTCCTTCCAGGCCACCGCCACATCGGTTGAGCCCATCCCGGTGGCGAGCGCCCCCAGCGCCCCGTAGGTGCAGGTATGGGAATCGGCGCCGATAATCAGCTGTCCCGGCCGCACATGGTGTTCCATCATCAGCTGATGGCAGACCCCCTGGCCGTCGTAGACGTACCGCAGCCTTTGCTCTCCGGCAAAGGCCCGCATTTTGTTATGGGAATCGGCTGCCGCAATCGAGCTGCTCGGCGTGTAATGATCCATACAGAGGATCACCTTGCCGGGATCATAGACCCGATCCGCCAGCAGTTCATTTTTGAAGATATCGATGGCCAGACAGGCTGTCGCATCGTTGGCCATCACATAATCCAGACCAACCTTGACGATCATGCCCGGATGGATCGCAGCCTCTTCAGTGTGGGACGCCAGTATCTTTTCTATGACATTCATGTTTTCCTCCTCAATTTTTGATCACATTGCCCCGGCGCATGAACACAACGCCGACATACCTTCTCTCTTGCATGTGTATCCGAAAATTTGATATAAATGAAATACCATTATTTCATTGAATCTATAACCTGAGGTTATGTTATGATCGATGCGGAACTCTACAGGGTGTTCTATACCGTCGCCGGTTGCGGCACCGTTTCTGCGGCCGCAGGCCATCTCTTCGTCAGCCAGCCGGCCGTCAGCAAGTCCATCAAAAAGCTGGAGGATCTGACCGGCTGCACGCTCTTTGTCCGCAGCTCAAAAGGGGTGAGACTGACATCGGAAGGGCAGATATTGTACGACTATGTGAAAAACGGCTTCGAACATCTGCAGAATGGCGAACAGGTATTGAAAAAACTGCGGAACAGGCAGGAAGGTCTGGTCAAGGTGGGGATCAGCACGACCTTGTGCAGGTACTATTTCATCCCGCACCTGGAGAAATTCCACCAGAAATATCCGGGCATCAGGATCACCATCGTCAACCGGACCTCAACCGAGACGCTGAAATTGCTGGAAAAGGGGCTGATCGATTTCGGCATCATCAGTATCCCCAAAGACAGATCCCTTTTTTCCTATCGCGAACTGTTGACCATCCGGGATGTCTTTGTCGCAGGCAGACAGTTCCCCGAACTGCAGGGCCCGGTCAGCCTGCAGACCCTGAGCCGTTATCCGCTGATGATGCTGGAAAAAGACAATGTGACCCGTTTGTATATCGACGACTACCTGGCCGAAAACACGATCGTCCTGCAGCCGGAAATCGAGATCGGCAGCATGGATTTTCTGATAGAATTCGCAAAGATTGGTCTTGGTGTTGCGCTGGTGATCAGAAATTTCATAGAGGAAGAAATCAGTTGCGGTCTCCTGAACGAAATCGCTGTGACTCCCGCCATGCCGCCCAGGAAAATCGGCATCGTGACCCCCAAAAACCTGCCGCTCTCCATTGCCGCCGGGACCTTTATCGAATCCATTTGCAGCTGATCATGTCAAAGATCCCGAATTGGCCGGAAGAATACAGGCGGGTTAGGCATACACCGGTTTGCCCCCGGCTACCCGATCTCTAAGCAGCGCCAGCATTTCTTTTTCGTTCAGATCACTTGCCCAGACAGGGCGAAGTTGAAAATGAGGCTGGTCAACAATCGTCTTCCAGCTCCCGCCCCACTCCAGACCGAGATCCATGCCCAGTACGCCGACGGCCTTGTACTTGGGTGAGTCGGCAAGATACGTATTTCCTTCGAATACTCCAATGTCGAAGGCAATACCGAAATTATGATTTGAGTACCCTCCTCTCGCGTTTGTCACTATGTCGCCCGGCGCTGTTCTCCCCTGCGCATACAGGGCATCTTGCTCCTCGTAACTCCTGAGCCCGCTGATAATTTTGATTTCGATGCCTGCACGTGCTGCTTTTTGGACAAGTGCCCGGGCGAGCGACCGCACTTCCGGCTGCAGCGTCAGGATATTTTTTTCACTTCTTGCGTCGACGCCTGTAATCTCCGGGGCTGCCAGGGTGTCGTCCTGAGTCGGAGCAACTATTGCTTTATAGATTGCCGACCAGGTTTCCGGCCCGGCTTTTCCATCTGCCTGCACACCTAAGGCCGTTTGAACTGCAGTTACGATTTCTTCCAGGGTCATGTTTGCTTCCTCCATAGAGTGGTAACTATTCCTTCGCCCCCGCTTCCCGGAGAATTTCAGCTATCTCGGGCAGATTATTCCTGATCGCGAGCGAAAGAGCCGTCCGGCCTTCCTTATCCTTCGCATGCACATCCGCTCCTCTGGCAATGAGGAGTTCCACAATCTCCCGATTGCCTTTCACCGTATGCGAGGAGTGGGAAGCATGGACATTTTTATCAGCCTGAACGTTGACGCTGGTTTGGGATTTTTTCTTGAGATCAACCTTCACAGCAACAGTCGCATCCGCACTGGCTTCACCATGGTAATTCTTCAACTCTCTGCACGCATACATCAGTGGTGTCATGCCATCCTGATATACCCTGGTGACACTCGCTCCGCGATCCAGCGCCTGTTGAACCGCAGCAATATCACCGAGCAGTATTCCGCTGGTCAGATCGTCATCGGGTGTGGCAGGGCGAATACAGGAAGTAATGGAAACCGCAATGATCAGAATTGCTATGTGAATGTAACTTTTCAAAAAGTATCCCTCAAAGCGATTTCTCATCACGGTGTAATAACGTCGCCAGGTTTTTGTCCGGGCTTGCACGGCCCCAGCCATCGGGCATCCAGAGTCATGCTCGATTCACTCGTACCATTGGATGACTTGGTTTGGGTTTTTATTGTTCCTTTATACGCTGAGTCGAAAGAACCCTGGAGTAAATAATCTAAAGAAATAGTGGTCGCTTCGTTAATCTTGCATTCAGTATGAATTGTAACTTTATCCCCTGAACGTTTGACATCCGGCGCTTTGCAATCAGGATTTTCTTCTCCTTGTTGCATGAGATTGTCGGTGTTTTGATCGACGCATTCCAGCGTTGATCCCATATCCGGCATTCCTTCCATATGGGCCTTGATTTCCCAAAGCCCCGGCTTTCGTTTCGGCACATCGGTTGCCAAGGCGTTGGTTGCGAGAAAAGCCAGCAGGCAAAGGCCTACAAATAAAAAAGATTTTTTCACTGTCATGTTCATAAGTTGTCTCCTGTGAGTCATATTTAAAAAGCGTAACGCTCCGGTAGCGTTTCAAGCGCAGTTGCGGGGTCAGCATGAAGCGGATGGTTGGAGAAAATTTGATCTGTCCCTGCTTTTCCCGAAACAGGAAACACCCATTTGTCAAGCCAGGCACCCTCTACATTGGTTTGCGTACAATTCCAGCTATGACACAAATTTTTTTATCTCAAGATCTTTCATTACTTTGTAGTGTTTGTCGTTTCCTGTGAGAAGGGAAAAGCCATACGCGATTGCCGTAGCCCCAACCAAAGCGTCTGCCAGTTGCATGGAATGGCTGAGGAAATGTTGCTCTACATAGAACATGGCTTTAGAGGAAATTTCTTCAGATATATACAAAATTTGTGCATTCCATCCATGGAGTGCTTTGCGGAGATGGTTGAGCTCCTTTTTGTTTCTCAAGCCTTGAACGAGTTCCATATATGTAACTACAGAGATAAAGAAATTATCTAAATTCTCAACGACTTGATACGCTTTTCCATTGCCCCGCATATACCAGATGAGAACGTCAGTATCGATGACCATTAGAGTCTTCCTTTTCTCAAATTTCTTACATACTCATCCACATTCTGGATTATGTCGTTATCTTTCCATATTCCGAAGAGTTCATTTTTCCCCGTTTGCTTTTTTATTTCCTGGTAGGGAACAAGCTTGGCGCACGGTTTTCCGCGGAAAGTAATAACAACTTCCTCTCCTCTGTTTACTGAATCTATCAGTTCTTTTGAGTGAAATCTCAGGTCTTTTGCGGTTGCCTTCATAGTCGCCCTCACGTGTCAATAGTTTATACTCTGAAATATACACTTGGCGAGAGATTTAGTCAATTACGTTTCCCTGATCCAGGTCAATTTTCTGCAAGCGAAAACCAGGAAATCAGGGTCAGGCTTGACTTATGGGCATTCGTGTTGTCCCAAATACCCATAAGTCAAGCCTGATAATCATCTAAAAGGCACCTCCCTCAGTAGGTCAGTGGATAAGTCCTCTGGTATACTGAGAAGAAAGCGTCCAAACTTTCAAGAGGAGGTGCCATATGAAACTATACGCCGGAATCGATCTGCATTCAAA
>CAIUQR010000108.1 GCA_903901335.1 uncultured delta proteobacterium
AGTTATATCGAAGTCTATTTTAACCGTAAAAGGAAACATTCAACGAACGGATATATGGCACCCGCACTTTTCGAACAGAAATGGTGGGGAAAAAGGAAATTAGCTTAACTGAGACTCCACTTTATTATTGCAAGATCATACATTGAAACGTGAGTATAAATAGTGGCATGCCGTTTGCTTTAAATTGAATGAAACATACTGAGACTCTAACTTCGGCATTACAGGCGCATCAAAACTCGACACCGGCAGCATGACCAAAACCTGCCTGCCGGCAAAAAATTCAAACCAAACACTGTTACATTGAAGGAGGATCTACTGTGAATTTTAAACGATTACGTATAGTGGTAGCCGGAGCAATCGTTATCGCTTCAGCCGGATTGTTTTTCCAGGAGCCGGCATTTGCGAGACCACCAATTCCAATACCCATACCAATTCCATTTCTAGTTCCGCCACCACCACCGACAGTCGTTGTCGGTTATCCTTTGCCCCCTCCCAGATACTATCACCACCATCGGCATCATCATCGTTACTATTATTGAAAACGTATACGGACAGGGAAAGACGAGAGTATGACCGTCACTGGAAAGGGCACCGCCAGTGCTGTTTGAGGTATTTTGACTTGATCCGGCACTTCCCATGAAATGCGGAGGGGTGTGAATTTTGATAAAGGTATGAGCAGGTTACTAAGGGGCTTGGGAGGCAGAATCAGGATTGAAGACCTTCCTAAGCCCCTTATCTGTATCGATGCGGTTTTCTCTCAGCATGTCTTTTCATTACATGGCTTCGTCATTTTCAAATCAGGCCCCTTCCACATAGAGATGTTCTCGAGTAGGCGGCATGCCGGATGGCCCTTTGCGGCCATGTTTGGTAGCCACAGTCTGAAAAATCCGCAATGAGCCGTCCTGGAAGGCATAGGAAACCCCGGCAAGATAGGCGATCCACATTCTGTAACGCTCCGCACCAACCAGTGCAATTGCCTTCTCTTTGTCGGCCTCCAGACGTCTGCACCATAACTCGGTGGTTCGCGCATAGTGTTCCCTCCACGCCTCGACATCATGCACCTCAAAGCCACAGGCCTCCATTTTCGAGAGCGTGTGTCCTATATGATCCAACTCCGATCCGGGGAAAATATATTTGAGGATGAACCTCCGTCCAGGCGTAATACGGGCAAATTTCTTCTGGCTCTGCTTGGCCCGCCGGGTAATGCCATGATTGAGGAGCATCCCGCGGTCACGCAACAGTGTATGCAATTTCTTAAAATAGGTTGAGTAGTTGGCTATGCCGATATGTTCATACATACCGATACTGGCGATTTTATCATACTCGCCCGTTATCTCCCGGTAATCGCGGAGCTCAATGGTGATGCGATCCGCCAGCCCCATCCTCTCTATTTTTTCCAGAGCAAAATCGTACTGCTTCTGGGAAAGGGTGACACCATGGCCGATAACCTTGAAATGTTCGACTGCATGGCAGAGCAGGCCTCCCCAGCCGCAACCGATATCAAGAAAGCGATCGCCCGGCTGAAGACGAAGTTTCCGGCAGATCATATCGAGCTTGTCTTGCTGAGCCTGTTCCAGATCCTGCTCCCAGGACGTGAAATAGCCACAGGAATACTGCATTTCAGGATCAAGGAAGAGACGATAGAAATCGTTGGAAAGATCATAGTGAAACTGGATAAACGATTTCTCATCCCGGGCGGATTGAATGCGGCCGCTGTCGTCGCCGCGGAATCGATGCATGAATTCGGTATCGGTATCTTTAGCAAACAAAAGGGGCAGCGCCTGTCTGAGCAGATACCACTTGTTCAGCCGCTTCTTGATTTGACCGGAACTTACCCCTTTGGTTCTTGAACCGCGGCTGCGCAGCACCTCATAAAAATCGATCAGATCGCCGCCGTTGAAATCAATATTGCCGGATGCATATTGCCGGAGCAAATTTTCGAGAGTAGGCCTTCGGAGAATCGCACCCAACACCCCAGGGCCTTTGATCGAAATATTCCATTGTTCCGTGGCATTATCGCCTAAAGGAACATAAGAGCCATCCCATAATCGTATACTGACATTTGCGTCTGCTGTTTCAGCAAGATGAGTAAAAATTCGTCTGGCGGCCTCAAGGTATTTTCTTTCGGAGGTATGATTTGACATAAGTACAGGTGGTGGTGATGAGATATGTTGACCTTGATAAGGTAAAAACCACCAGTTATTCTGGTAGATTTTACAGCTTTATTACTTTCTGATTTCAATTGAAATTACAAAAAGTGTCAATGATAGATCTGACCCCTTATTTTCTCTTTGAATGGAACACTGACCAGCTGCCTAAAACAACCGGCCAGGCTTTCGGCTCATTTTGTTACGCCTTCGTCTTTCAATGCTGCGAGACCTGCAAGGTTCAAGCTGTCGGCAGCCTTCTTGAGAGTATCAATATCGGCTGCCTTGCCCGATATCTTGACACTGTAACGATTACTTATGATCGTACTGTATTCACCCGAGCGGGTCCTGTTATCCCATTGTTCATGGACCATTTCTTTCCCTTTCTTATAGGTCTTCTCAAAGCCGTTTTCAGTGACATTCGTTTTCTCGACGCCCGCCCAGCTGGCAAGCGCCGCTACGCCTTTGGCAAGCCCCATATCAGTGATTTCAGCTTTCAGGGTATTACCATCGCTATCTTTATAGGATGCTTTTGCCGTGGAAAATTGAAAGCCAACCGCTCCGCTTCGCTCCGCTGAAACGTCAGAACGCTGTCGACCGGCCAGCACATCAGGCAGAAAGGTCTTGATTCTTTCCGGAGCCAGGGTCTCTATTTTGCCGTCGCTCCCCATTGCAGAGGCTATCATTTTGGTCATGGCCTCGCTTTGGGCGGTACTGTCCCCTGACTTCTGAGCCTTTTCCATATCCTTGGTTGCGACTTCCATCTTTTTGGTCCACTCTTCAAGTTTTCCTCCGGGACTGTCCTTGTCAAATCCTCCTTTTCCTTGCAGATTCATATGGGATGATGACCTGCCTCCCATCATTCCGACCCCGCCGGTTATCCCTCCAACCACAAAAGAGATGACGAAACTAAGAATAATCGCAACAATGATGGATACAGCAGTATAGCCCACGGCTTTCTCAGGCGGACATTTCATGGTGACTGGCAGTCCGAGGTAAAGCAGATAGACGCTGTACACGGAACCGGCCAGCAGAATAAGCCACCCTGCCCAGGGCACGAGCAGGGCGATGCCTGCGACCCAGGCTGCGGTATAAGCGTAGGCAACGGTTTTCAGGGCCTGCATATCGTCCTTTTTTCCGCCGAAAGATGGGGCCAGCATGTTGACTATCAGAGCCACCAGATATACACCAGCGAGGGTCATGATATAGCGGAACACCATACCTCCGATACCGGCCCCAAGGCCCGGACGATATGTACCCATTAACGGCACATGGATGCCAAAAACGCTCATTTTAAGAAATCCGGCAACTGGCCCGATTGCTGCCAGTATTAAAATATACCCCATGTAGAGTTCTTGCAGCGATGTCTGCTCCTTTTCAATAACAGTCCATTCGGTCTGCGGGCTTGTACAAATCATCTTCACCCGTTCAACAAGCTTTCCAAAATCCATAATATGTCTCCTTTCTCTTTTCAGGGTGTGATCTTTCCTACCCCGATAGATGCGATTTTTGAGCATGCGTTCTCTCGGATCGTTCATAGTATCCAAGCAACCTGCCATTATCGTCACGTACACCGACAAAGACTGTCGCCTTCTCCTGATCCTTATCGAGATAAAGACGAACCTCACCTTCTCCATTCCGGAGTCTTTGGTAAGCCAGCATAATTTGGTTTATTGAGACCGGGTTGTGGCAATCGAGCAGTGATTTCCCTATCAACTCTGAGTAGCCACGGTTCTCATAGTAGCGGACCTTGGCTGCTCGATTCATAAAACGGATAATGTGATCGTTATCGACAAACACAATCGGATGTTTGACACTGTCAAGAATCGCCTGGTAAGCTTCTCTCTTCATAAGAAATCGTTAGGGAAAGACTGATACTACTTCCAGAGTTCCTGAATCATCTCGCGGCTCAGATCCAGATATTTGTGTTGCATATTCGGATCATTGCAGAAAATTTCCAGGGTAATGGTACTATTGTAACCGGTTGCCTTTAATGAATTCACTGCTTTTTTCCAATTCACGGTTCCTACACCCAGGGGCATATGATCATCGGCTCTGGAGCGGTTGTCGGAAAAGTGAACATGCCGGATGTGCTCTCCCAGTTCTCCGCAAAAAACCTCATGATTATCGAGACCGAAGTTTGTGTGCCCGAAATCGAGATGCAATTTTAAACCCGGCACTTCCGTCAGTAAGTTTTTAAAGGTGGAAACCCGGTCAAAAGGGGCTTTATAGTTCTCCAATACCAATGTGAGCCCATATGATGCAGCCATTTCTACAATGGGTGGTAATGCCTCTCTATGGAATGAGACCAAATCTTTTCTCATAGCCGGCGGACAAAAATAGCAGGGATGAATATTCATGACCTTCGCCCCCAGGGCGGAAAATATCCCGGCACATCGCTCCAGTTCTTTAAGGCAGGCTTCACCGACTCCCTGGATTGGATACGCATAGGGCAGGCAGGGGTCGGTATGACCGGTGATAGAGAGACCGTAGGAATCGAGGATCGGCCTCAATTCAGCACTATCAACGGTGGTGGCGTGAGGGCCCTCGATGGTTAAATCCAAAAAGTCGAAACCGGCTTCGCCACAGAACGCCGCCTCAGCATAAACTGATTTTGACGGGTTGTTCATTACTCCTATTTTCATCGCGCTTTCCTTAATGTGGTGGGTATTTACCCTCCTTAGTAACGCCCTCGATCATGATCATACTCTCCGCCTCGATCGTGATCATACCTTCCATCTCGGTCATGCCGGTCCCGGTCCCGATCATGGCGGTCCCGATCATGGCCGTGTCTCTCCTCTCTATCCGGCCCGGGAGGTGGCAAAATACATCCACTAAAAGATACAAGCATCGTAGAAAGCAGAATGAGTAATGCTATTTTTGTCTTCATATGGTCATCCTTTTTATTGTTATTTTTACGAACCTATCTCGGCCGGAAATACTTCTAAATCATGCTCAAATTCTCGAAGCAGATCCTGCCATAATTCCTCTTTCTTCTCATCGCTGATATCTTTATATTCGACAGCAAATCCGCCATTGTCCGTTCTGACCACGCACGCCTTGGTGCCGAACGTCTTCTGGACGGTTTCGAATGCATTGAAGGAAATAACAATATCAATTATCGCACCAACGTTTGGAGGGAACGTGGAGGAGACGATTTTGCATCCGGTGGTTGATATGTCGACGATACTACCCTCTCCCCGGGCAATATCGGAAAAGTATTCTACATGAAGCTCGCCTGCAAAATCAAAACGGAGCCTATTCCTCCTGTCCGTTTTATCAAGTTGTTCTTCCGCTTCTTCAAGGGTAGAAACATAGATGGGAATATATTCCGCAAATCTCGATGCAAAGTTCAGAAATTGTCTCAGCACCACACTTTCTTTATTTATTATTCTAACAACATCCTTCACTCCGTTTCTGACGAGATAGTTCGATATCTTTTTATAGGTGGCAACAGCGCTTATATGACACAGGGTGCAAGCGGTAAGATCGTCTATCACACTGAAGCCCGGCAGCAAATCAGCAACAGCGAACCGGACGTCTGTATAGACTTTGTCGAGCTCTTTCTTTGAAACACTGCCGGAAAACTTCAGGTACAGCCGATTCTTTTTTGTATCAACTTTTACTATCATAGCTGTCCTTGATTCAAACTAATATCTTTCCCTTAAAACCCAACGAAAAGCTGTGGGGGGCCGACGGCACGAGAGGTCGGAAAACAGCGAACCGTTCCAAGCCTTTTTATACTAAAACAAGTGACTTCAGGCTATCTTGAATAATTAGGATTTTCGTTCGAGATCAAGGCATGCGAAGAATTTTACCGCAGGCATATAATTGATATTCCGAGGATAAAATTTTGAGCATAACGAAGAGATCGGACGAAAAGGCAATTATTCAAGGTGGCCTTCAATCTTAAGAAGCCCATATCTTGCTTAATATTTTTAAAAAAAGTACCTGTACAGAAAGGTACGTCAACATATTAAGAGCAAGAATTACAATGAACGATTCATTTAAACCTTTTTAGAAACCGGCTGCTTATCAGTCTTTTTTTTGTCCTTTTGTTGATGCTTTTGGTTTGATTGTTTCTGGCTTTTTTCTTTATTTTTCTTTCCGCCTTTATCTCCCATTTGGATCTCTCCTTTTACAGTTAATTAAGATCTTAGAAAATCATATTTATTTTTGGTTAAATATTGATATTAATTAATATTAACAACTACCTAAAGGCTTTACATCAAACAGGTGGTACGCTCCCGAAAGATCCATAAATGATACAATTCCAGAGCTGTTCTTTTTGCTCGTTGTTTAAACCATTAAATTTGGCGGCAAACGAATTCCCATCTCGCTTGATTACTCTAGCTTTTACTTGAAATTCGTCCTTTGTAAGATCCTGATTATTGAACGTGATCTGCATCAAGATTTCTTCACCGATAGAAAGTGGCAATGTAGTTGACTCTGCTAAACAACCACCAGTTGATATATTAATGAGATTGCCTGTTCCAGATTGATTATTAATGGAATATTTGATTGGAACATTTTTCACATAAAATCTTATGCCGTTACGTTTGATAGAACTTTCCAGCCGTTCTTTTGCCTCTTCATCTGTTTTGGCATAAACTGGTATGATCGCAGAAGATACCGATGACAAATACTTAGCCTGATCGTGAAGTAAGCTATTGCCATTGATTACTCGAACTATCTCTCCAAGACCATTTGTTACCAGATAATTTGATATCTTTTTAAAAGATTGACCTTTTATTTCCCCGGTATCACACTCGGAAGATTCAGTGCTTTCACCAAAATCCGGTGTTAAATCAGCAACTATGAAGGTCACCTCTGTGTAATGTTTATCGAGTTCTTCTCTGGCAAAATCACCGGAGAGTTTGAAATACAATCTGTTCTCGACAACATCCGCCCTAACAATTAAGCTCACTAATCACCATCCAATAGAGAGAATTGGTTAAATTTCTCAAGAACGCTAATTTTCATCCCGTTGCTGTTTGTTGATTTGGGGCTGCTTTATGCACAACGCATACGATTTTTTGCTTATGGGTTTGAAATTATTAATTATAAGTGTGTCGAAGTTATTTTTAATCTTTATATCGTTTTCAACGACGACAATATCGAAATCGTTTTCCTTAATTTCAATACAGGTGCGCCCTGCGCCCCGCTCTTTTAGTTTTACCCAATCATAAGAAACAAACCAAAAATGTTCTCCCTGCCTTGGCCATTTCTCGTAAGCAAAAAACAAAACTGCCATGAGTACAATGATGGCGGTGTTTAACACGCACCAATTAAACGTCGTATCTTTTCGAATCATTCTTACCTTCTCAAATCAATTCTAATCCCCTTTCCTCTAGAGGAGTATACTTTCTCAACTGCTGCATAAAAATAACTGCAAAGAAATCATTCCCCTAATGAAGTATTGAGATAGATAGGAGGAACGAACTATTGTAACATAGACATCACATGGAGCCAGCGTTTCGGCGATCCGGTAGACGGACATGTTGTGCAACGTTAAAAAACTCAACAACCTAATTATCAAGCTTAGGTCCTGATTTTTCTAAAACAAAGCTACCAACATTATTACCCTCATGAAAAAACCACAACCGCCACTTGCAATTGTAAGCCATAGTGTTTGTATTTAGCTCGTAAGCACTTGATTCGTGAGGTGTAAATTTACCTGACGCCAGGTTGTACCCAAATAAAATTAATGAATTTAACCTTTTCACATCAGCCCATAGAGCGGTGCCGCAGTCACAATATTCAGGACCTATTGCTATGTGCGTGTCTTTCTTAAAGTCTAATTTGTTTTTCTCGCTTTTCCATGTATACGAAGAAACACTCCCACCATTTCGAAACCTGAACCTAATATCAAATGAGGGTGTCTTTTTTATGTAATCTCCAAATGGCCATACAGTAATGCTAATGCCGAAAAAATGAGAACCTGGTGCATCATTAGCAATATTCTTATTCGCCTGAACAAAAAGATTGTCAAGCAAATCTGCGTTTAGTTCTTTTGGAAGAATTATCTTTCTAAGGTCTTTGCCGCTATCAGCATAAACCTTATTGAACGGAAAGATAACGACCGCTACAAGGAGTAATAGCAGTAAAAGTAGTGTGTTATATCTCCCTCTATGCATGGTCATCCTTTTCAACACGCTACTCAAATCTTTTGCCCAACGTGGAGTTGAGCGGCGAGCTTCAGCGAGTCCGTCTCAAACGTTTTGTTGTGCAAAAATATTTTTCTTAAATATATTGTTGAACTCATCTGTAGCTTCATCTATTAAAGCCAGGAGTTCATTTAATAGATCTCTGAAATATACGGATTTCAGATTTAAACTGTTTTGGGAATTTGAGATTTTACTTTTGAATTCCTCAATGTCGTCAGGTACTTTCTTTCTGTCTTTTTGAAATAATGGTGGTGCGCTTATCATACACATCATTACCCCGAACAATGCGTAACGCTCACACAGTTTTTCGTATTCCAAAAATTCAATATCAGATAATTTATCTAAGTACTTAGTTCTTCTGGAATTGAAGGGCTCCGTATATTGCACTAAAGCATCAGCTCTAGCATCTATACTTGGTGCAAAATAATTGTCAAACCAGGGTGTAAAGTATTTCCTTTGAAATTCTAAGAAAGTAAGTCCCTGAATATTTGTGTATCTTGTATATTCAATTGCACCAGCCTGTAAACCTCCTTTTGAGATTATGTACCCAATATTTCCACCTGACTCGTGCATTACTGTGGTGAAAGCATGCACTACAGTTTGTGGAATTGCAGAAGCCCAATTTTTACATTCAATTATATATTTTATCTTATCAATGCTTTTTGTATCTATTGCAAAAACATCTATCTCGACTGTACCTCTAGGAGTAGAGATAGCCTTTCCAACTTCAGACTCTAGTCCTATTTCGTTCAGAATATTGTTAACTTGTTCCTGAAGAGCCTGCCAAGTTGTTGGAAATGGATTTTCAATCATTTTTTTCATGCACAACGCCGTGCATCACCAGTGGCGCGAATGAACTTGCCGCTTCGTGCGCCGCCAACGTTCCCGCCATCTGGTGAATGCAATTGTTCGCATTAGTCCTCATCTATTATGGTAAATGCCTTCCTCAGTTGAAATACGTGAGGTGGAATATCATTCGGGTCATTCGGGACAACAGATGGGTTGAATCTAGAGTCATGGATCTCTTTGATAATTAAAGGAATAAATTTTTCACTTTGGCCTTGCGTTTCATCCCCAAGTCTGGCGGTAAGATCCAATTCTATCACCAAACCTGCCGCAGCTTGAAATGGAGACCGACTCATAGCTTCCAAAAACATTTCAGAAAGTTGATCTGGCAGCCCTGCAACAATGGATTTGAGCATAGAAGAAGGAAAGTCAAAACTGACACAATGTGGAACGTCTCCAAAATCTACATTCGCGCTGGCTGTGATTAAATTGTCATTTACTTTTCCAAACAAATTCAGCCTTACAGGTAACATTACAAGATCAGTATTTTGATCGATTCCAAGCCTGGATAATTTGTATCCAAAATCAGGGGCAAACTTTCTAAGTGCTGGATTGAGGAGGTGTTTTGGGGACAAATACTTTTCAATTTCCCCCCATCTATTTTCAAACTCTTCAAAACTTAACTGTAATAAAGGTTCTTCTATGTTTGCGTCAAATATCACAAGATCTCTGCCATTGCATAAGCCGAACTCATTACATTTAATTTCTGGATGGATCGCATAACTGTAGGCTTGTTGAACGTGATGACTATCTAGAATATTTTCAGAGGGGCTTTTGGCATCTAGAATAAATATTGGTTTATCACCATATAGCAATGTGTAGTCAGGGATAGTCGTTACAGGATGATTGCGAGTTCCAACCCGAATGAAAGGATGTCGAAGCGTTTTACTGCGTATTACTTTTATTTCTCCACTTGGCAAGTATCCTAGTCGTGAAAGCATCGGAGAAATAATAGTTTCACGAACCGAATCTTCCTTGAAATAAGGGTCATCAAATATTTCTGAATTGAGTCCGTTGAACATTATTTTTCCTTGCGCCACGGTCACTTGCGCCGCCACCAAACATTCCCGCGTCAGCGCCGCAGACGTTCTCGGCGTCAAGTGAACCGCCTGGTTCGGCTCATTTCGATTTATTGACCTGATTACCTATTGTTGACCTTTTTCTAATAATGTTGCTGGTTGGAAAACTTTAGATGTTTCTCCAAAAACCAGCTGGAAGTTTTTATTGTCGTTTTTGGAAAGATAGCCTTCTCCAGAGGGAATTGCCCCATTAGCACTGTAAGAAAACTTATTGATGGAGTTAGCAATTTTTTGAAGTTTTTTGTCCCAATCCCTGTCTTTCCTTTTATCTATAAAATAGTCCCCATGCAGTAACACATAAGTTGCCGCATCATGCAGCACCGTAAGGCGATACATATGTTCAAGAACAGGGCTCATTTTTTCTAAATTTTTATCTATTTTAAAATTTCTTATTAATGCTCTGCATTTTTTTAATTCTTCCCTAAGAGCACCCAAAGGAAGCAATTGCAGATTGGCATAGTCAAAATTTTGGTTAAGATCGATATCTCCAAGCCAGCGTTTTGCTTTACTTATAAGTTCTTGAGTTTGCACTGAGTTGTTTTGAATCGAGTTCAATAAAAGAAGAGCACGATTTAGATCACGAACCTGTTTTCTTTCTACCAAAATGGAACCAAGTGTTATTTTTGCTTTCTCAAAGCCAGGATCAATTTCCAAAGCTCTTTCCAACAATGATATGCCATGCCTCAGTGGGGTTGTTTTGTCATCATTTTTTCTACGATACCATATGGCAAAAAGGCCCCACCCATTTCCTGCGAGTGTGTATAGATGTGGGCTCGAAAACTTTTTGGCATGTTCTTCAAAAGAAGTAAGATCTTCTATCATCCTTTCCCCCCATTTGGGCCAATCCTCTGACATAGAATTAGAGGCATACACACCGAGTCCTGACAATGCATTTTCTGCATATCTAATAATGTCAGATTCCTTTTCTGACTGTTTGCTCTCTTTATTGCCATATATGGAAGAAAATAATTTGTTGAGCATGAGTATAACTCTCACATTTCCTTTAATGAACAACCCCGCCGCAAGCGGACGGAGTATCAAAATTGTTTTACGCCCCCAGGGGCGGGGTATTAAACCCGAGCTACGCAATAAAAATAGGATGATGCCATTACGGATGGGGTGCTTTGGGCGTACCGTAAAGAGAAGCGACATGGTTGACATGAATTCGCTCGCGGTTAGCTTGGCCTGTATCTCTTTTCTGAAGCAACTCCGTTTCGCTCTCGGTATTGACAAGGTAATCCCCTGGCGAAACTTCCATTTCATGCATGTATTTTTCCACGAACTCGTCTGTCCAGTATTTCATTTTCTGGTGTAACTGACTGACAAGTCTGAAAATATCTTTGACTTGTTGATGAGACGGTTGAAATGGCTGTGTCCAGAGTTGACATCGGCTATCGGAACTAACCGTGACACGGAGTTCGTTCGCCGGGCCATAGTCAATGTGATCCATGTCTTTGTCAACATGTGCGTACAATTTATCACGTTGAGTAATCAATTCACTATGAAGCACCTTGAATTCATCAGGAATAAAATCATTGGGCAATTTACCGAAGCCCCAGCTCTTCGTGAAGGGTCGCCCATAGGTTGTGTAGATGGCAACCATAAGGGGATGATACAATGGGTCCTTTGCTGGTATTGGCTTATTCAAGATTTGCTCGCAGATGTCGGCGACCGTTGAAAATGCATACGATGCATGAATCCGTAACACAAATATCTTCTTTTCATTTATCGTTGGTTGCATTGGAATCTCCTGCCGAACAAGATATTAGCTGGACGGAATTCGTCCAGTCAATAAGCATAATTGGAGCGTTATCAATAAAAGCAAAAAACATGCCTAATTTATAATCATTTTCATTCGATACCAAAAGTTCAAAAATCAAGAGGGCTTTTTGCTTCTTTCACTGTTTTGCTCGGTACACAGTGGGTATAAATCATCATCGTTCTCACATCGGCATGGCCATGTATTTTTTGGATCGTACAAATATCGAAATTTTATGCTCATCAAAAGTAAACATAGTTCCACTATACCCTGACAACCAATGATCTACGATAGTAAAGTCTCTATTCACCCGTTTAGGACAAAATTCTCGTGACATGGAGAGGGTAAACAGTATGATTAAGGGTGTTCAAAAAAGTTCCGGCCTGATTTCACGTCCCTTATTGCCGTAGCGATACTTTGCTTCACCTTTCCATCCTTGCAGAGGGGAGGAAAAAAGGCGAGGAAAAAATTTTCGGCAAGAGGCGTTGCCCCGTTTATCATGAGTGAGAAGAGTCCGGGTGCGGGCAAAAAAATAATCGGAAAAGGCGAGGTACACTATGGATGAAGACAGTTTTAGCGAGATGAGCAGCACATCCTGGTTCGGGCGCATCGGCGGTGCGTTCAAAGGTATTGTGTTTGGCCTGGTGCTGATGGCGGTGGCCTTTGGCCTGCTTTTCTGGAACGAAGGCCGGGCGGTTAAACAGTACAAGACCCTGCAGGAAGGGGGCGGAATGGTCCGATCAGTGGCCCTGGACAAGGTCGACCCCGGCAATGAAGGACGATTGGTCCATGTTGCCGGCCGGGCGGTTACCGAGGCGACCCTTGCCGACCAGGAACTGGGCGTACGGGCTCAGGCAATCGGTCTGATCCGCGATGTGGAGATGTACCAGTGGAAGGAGTCGAAGCGGAGCGAGACAAAAAAGAAGTTCGGCGGGGGTGAGGAGACCGTCACCACATACAGCTACGCCAAGGAGTGGGAGAAGAAGATTATCAATTCGGGTAACTTTAAAAAGCCGGAAGGCCGCAGTAACCCGACCCGGATGGCCTATGAATCCAAGACAACCCTTGCCGACGATGTGCGGCTGGGGGCCTTCCGGTTACCGGATTTTCTGGTGCGGAAAATCGGCAACGAAACCTCTCTGGCGCTTGGCCCGGACCTCAAGCCGCCGCCGAACCTGCAGGGCAAAATCCACCGCCAGGCCAACGGGTTTTATCTTGGCGCCGACCCCGCCACCCCACAGATCGGCGATCTGCGCATCCAATACCGGGTAATCCTGCCCGTGGATATCAGCCTGGTGGCCCGCCAGGCGGGACCAAGCTTTGAACCCTACAAGACCTCGGCCGGGGGGACCATTGAGCTGCTGGAGACGGGGATACATGCCGCCGACACCATGTTTCAGAAAGCGCAACAGAGCAACACCCTCATGACCTGGGGCCTGAGAGGTGGAGGCTTTCTTCTCATGATGATCGGAGCGAACCTGATCCTTGCGCCCCTTGCGGTGTTTGCCGATGTGGTGCCGGCTATCGGGTCGCTCATCGGCGCGGGAGCCAAACTGATCTCGGCTCTTCTGGCCGGGATACTTTCCTTGATTACCATCGGTATCGCCTGGTTTGTCTACCGGCCGCTGATCGGCATCGCCTTTGCGGTGGTTGCCGGCGCCCTCCTGGTACCGATTTTCAGGAAGATGAAAAAGGCGAAGCCGGTACAGCCGCCACCGGTTGCTCCGCCGCCCGTCCCTGGGAGCTGAACCGGCAGATCTACAGCTGCCTGTTCGTGTCAGACGGATTAAAATATCGACGGGGCCGCAAACTTCATATTTGCAGCCCCGTATCTTTTAAGGTAATGCTTATATTGACTTTCTCTTCACCCCGGTGTTTTATCGACAACCTTGCACAGTCATAACATTGCCGGATCTCCGTTTGATAGTTACAGTCTGGATAATTGATCCGCAGTAAGACACTTGTCCTCCATTTTCAAGAGGTGACTCCCGTGGATATCCGTAACACCCGCACAACCATCCTGAATACCGGCGATCCGGAACAGAAGCGCTCTGAAATCCTGGAATATTTCCATAAGACCTTCGATATTGACGAACGCCTTTACGAAACGTTGAAGGACGACGAGACCTTCACCCTGCGCGCCGACCGTCTCCGTCATCCGCTGATCTTTTATTACGGCCATACCGCCACTTTCTTCATCAACAAGCTCACCATCGCCCGGCTGATCGATACCCGTATCAACCCCGCTTTCGAGTCGATGTTTGCCGTCGGTGTCGATGAAATGTCCTGGGACGATCTCGATGCAACGCATTACGACTGGCCGAGCCGCCAGGCGGTGAAAGACTACCGTGACAAGGCCCGCGAGCTGGTCGATGCCCTGATCCGCCGGATGCCTTTGAGTCTGCCCATTGACTGGGCCAATCCGTTCTGGGCCATTATGATGGGGATCGAGCATGAGCGTATCCATCTGGAAACATCATCGGTGCTGATCCGTCAACTGCCGATCAGCCAGGTCGTCAAGCACCCCTTCTGGGAGATCTGCCGGGAGGCGGGCGAGCCGCCGCAAAATCGACTCATCGCCGTTCCCGGTGGCAAAGTCATGCAGGGCAAACCGGACGACCACCCCCTGTACGGCTGGGATAATGAATACGGTGTCCATCAGGCTGAAGTAGCCGGTTTCCAGGCCGGGCAGTATCTGGTCTCCAACCGCGAGTTCCTGGCCTTTGTCGAGGCGGGCGGCTACCGTGATCAACGCTTCTGGACTGAGGAGGGCTGGAACTGGCGCACCTTCAAGCAGGCGGAACATCCTCTCTTCTGGGTAAAGGAACACCAAGCCGGAGGCGGCTGGGGGCTCAGAACGATGGTTGAGATCATCGACCTGCCCTGGAACTGGCCGGTCGAGGTCAATCAGCTGGAGGCCAAGGCCTTCTGTAACTGGAAGGCAGAGCAGACAGGCCTGCCGATTCGCCTGCCCAGCGAGGACGAGTGGACCAGGTTGCGCGATCTAGCAGATCTCCCGGACCAGCCCTGGTGGGACAAGGCTCCGGGGAACATCAATCTGGAAGGGTGGTGCTCATCCTGCCCGGTGGATCGTTTTCGCAGCGGGGACTTCTATGACGTCATCGGTAATGTCTGGCAGTGGACCGAAACCCCGATCTATCCGTTTCATGACTTTAAAATTCACCCCTGGTATGACGATTTTTCCACCCCGACCTTCGACACCCGCCACAATCTGATCAAAGGCGGCTCGTGGATATCGACCGGCAATGAGGCAACCCGTGATGCGCGCTATGCCTTCCGGCGGCATTTTTTTCAGCATGCCGGATTCCGCTACATCGAGAGCAGCGCGCCGGTTGTCATGCATCAGGACCAGTATGAGACCGACACGCTGGCCGCCCAGTATTGCGAGGCGCATTATGGAACGGAATTTTTCGGTGTTGCCAACTATCCGGCTGCCTGTGCCGCGATCTGTCTGGAAATAATGCAGGGGCGAAGGCTTGGACATGCCTTGGACCTGGGCTGTTCGGTCGGCAGGGCCTCGTTTGAGCTTGCCAAAGGAGGCTTCGCGCGCGTCACCGGCCTTGATTTTTCCACCCGCTTTTTCCGCCTGGCCACCCGCATGCAGGAAGAAGGATATCTGCGCTACGCCTTCCCGGAGGAGGGAGATATCCTCTCCTTCCATGAGGTTACCCTGGACGATCTTGGCCTGGAGACCGTTCGCGGGCGGGTCGAATTCTCCCAGGCGGACGCCTGCAACCTGCCTGTTAAATTCAGCGGCTACGATCTGGTTCTGGCCTCCAACCTGATCGATCGTCTCTACTCGCCGCGCCGGTTTCTTTTAAGCATTCATGAAAGGATGAACCCGGGCGGGATCCTGGTGATTACCTCGCCTTATACCTGGCAGGAGGAGTTCACCAAAAAGGAGGAGTGGCTGGGAGGATATAAAGAGGCCGGCGAAAACGTCAACGCCCTGGATGGTCTGACAACGATACTCTCTCCGCACTTCCACATGCTGGGCGAGCCGCGTGATGTGCCGTTTGTGATCCGCGAGACGGGGCGCAAGTTTCAGCACTCTCTTGCCCAGATGACCGTCTGGGAGCTGAAAGCAAAATGAACACCCCTTTCAATTTCGACAGCCCCGCCAACCGAAAGGGTACGGCCAGCCTGAAGTGGGACAAGTATAAAGGGCGCGACATCATCCCGCTGTGGGTGGCCGATATGGATTTTGCCTCGCCGCCGGCGGTTGTCGAGGCCCTGCATGAACGGGTCAGCCACGGGGTCTTTGGCTATACGGTGCCGCCGGATGCATTGGGGGAAACCGTACAGACCATGCTCAGTCGGGAGTACGGCTGGGAGATCGAGCCCGAATGGCTGACCTGGCTCCCGGGCCTTGTCTGCGGGCTGAATGTGGCCTGCCGGGCAGTCGGTAAGGCCGGCGACGGAGTCTTTACCTTTACCCCGATCTATCCCCCCTTCATGACGGCGCCGCCTCTCTCCGGGCGTTCGCTTATCACCGCACCGCTGCAGCTGCATGGTGATCGCTGGCAGATGGATCTGGAAGAGGTGGAGCAGGTCATAACCCCGGCAACGCGCCTGCTTCTGCTCTGCAACCCCCATAATCCCACAGGCAGGGTCTGGTCGCAGCCGGAGCTTGAGGCGGTGGCTGCATTGGCCGAGCGTCACAATCTGGTGATCTGCTCCGATGAGATCCACTCCGGCCTGGTACTGGATAAGGATAAGCGGCATATTCCGATGGCGATGCTCTCTGCTGAAGTTGCCGGGCGGACGATTATCCTCAACGCCCCCAGCAAGACCTATAACATCCCGGGACTGGGCTGCTCTTTTGCGGTCATTTCCGACCGGAGGCTGCGCCGGGACTTCAGGCAGGCCATGAACGGGATCGTCCCCCATGTCAACCTGCTGGGCTTTGCAGCAACGCAGGCGGCCTATGAGCATGGGGAGCGGTGGCGGCAGGACCTGCTTGCCTATCTCCGCTGTAATCGTGACCTGGTCCTCCGGGTGGTAGACACCATGCCCGGACTGCACAGCACAGCGGTGGAGGCAACCTACCTGGCCTGGATCGACGCCAGGCAGACCGGTCTGCAGCAGCCGGCAGAATTTTTCGAACAGGCCGGAGTCGGACTCTCGGATGGCGCTGCCTTCGGCTTGCCCGGTTTCGTGCGACTCAACTTCGGCTGCCGTCGCGAACTGCTTGCCGAGGCCTTGCAGCGCATGCAGAATGCCTTGGATCTCCTTAGAATTTAATCCCACCGACAAACCATCCTTTGCTTTAGGGTAAATATGGTGTAAAAATCGTTTGTATTTTTCTTATTCAGTAAACCGGATAAAGAGAGTCCGCATAATCCAGGAGAATCACCATGGGAGCAGACCATCCCACTGTCGAGCAGGAACATTCAGAACGTTTCATAGATATGGCCTCCCGGACGAACCGTCTGGGGATCCTGCAAAAACCCGATGGCTATGGAAAACGGGTCGGCGACTGCGGAGATACCATCGAACTGTATCTGTCTGTGCGCGGCGACCGGATACAGATGGTCACCTTCCAGATCCAGGGCTGTCTGAACACCAACGCCTGTGCCAATACCCTGGCCTATCTGGTGGAAGGAAGAGGCATTGCCGACAGCTGGCAGGTAACACCCGAGAATCTGGTCGATTACCTGGAGACCCTGCCGCCCGATCATGTCCACTGCGCCGAGCTGGTGGTGGGAGCCTTTTATCATGCCTTGAACGATTACAGTGCCACACGGCATGAATCCTGGCAGAAAACCTATCCAAAAAGGTAATGATCGCACACGTTTTTCGGGAAAGCCTTTTTCCTTCTTTTAGTGAGTGCTGATTGAGGCAGAACACATTAATTCCTTTTCACCTGTGACCACATTTCCGCCACTTCGACAGAACAGACTACGGCCCATATGACAATGCTGATCCCCACAGCCGCAGCCGCAATGTCTTTGATAATCTTGATTTTCTCATTATGACGTTCCTCGACGAAGTCGCAGACAGCTTCTATAGCACTGTTTACGATTTCTGTGATCAGTACAAGTCCCGTCGCCAGAAGAATCAGCAGTAAATCAACTTTTTCACGCAAGACTAACGTCGCTACCAGAATAATCAGTGAGATTATTAGCTTGTAGGCCACGCTAAAGTCCGCAAGCACGGCATATCGCAAGCCGGAAATTACTGTCAGCACCTTACGTACAGGATCGTAGCCGTGCTCCCCAGTACCGAGGAATTTGTTCTTCATGGTTGTTTTCCTCTATGAAACTTCCAACCTGGCGAATGAATTGTTACATCATGATGATCAGGTAGAAATAATATTGCCAATCCAGAGACCCAAAAGAGTCCTAACAGAATGCCTGCGACAACATCAGTCGGATAATGGACCTGCAGGTAAAGCCTCGATAGGCCCACCAACACTATCAATAAACTGCCGAATACCGTCGACAAGAGAAACCATCGAGCCCCCAGTGAGTGTTTGAAAACAAATAACATCGCCAGGACAAAGACAGTGATCTGGACGGAGTGAGAGCTCGGGAATGAAAACCCGGCCGGAAAGTCGATCACTGCAGTGAAATGGTCAGGCCGCGGGCGGGCGATTAAGAGTTTAACCACATTGTTAAAAACAGTGGCACCGACAAAAGAACCTGCCACAAACACTGCCTCCCGAACATGTTTCCGAATTATCAATACTCCAGAAAGCGCAAGAATTAATGGTAGCAAAAGAAACCTTGATCCAGCCAACGTGACAACGGCAAACACCCTATCAAGTGCATCCATACGACAGGCGGCAAACCACTCGAGGATCTGTCTATCAAGTTGAGCAATTGACTCTATGCGAATCAGATATTTACCTGAAATAATGACCATAAGAATACCAGCAAAGCAGGCAGCAGCTATTTTGTATTTATGTGCTCGCAAACGGCCATACTCCTTGCAAGTTCTATTGATGATGAGAAATTTCCCTTCAAGGAAGTATCAACCTCTCCTTCTGCTGAATGCTTTGAACAACTCGAACCAGACAACACTAAATATGCCGGCAGATATGCATATGACAACATCGATCGGATGAATAATCGAAAACCGAAATATTTCCCGAAGAAATGGAACACTCAAGACGAGGCCGAGAAAGATTACTGCGCTGCCGGTTACCCACCAAAGAGCTTTATTGGGGGACCGGATGATTTTACCAAGAGAGCTGGTCCAGGAACGATTGGTCATCATAAGTCCCAGATTGGCGATTATCAAGGTTGTGAATGTCAGGGTGCGGGCCTCAAGTTCTCCCTGCCCACGACCCAGGCAGACCCCGAATACAATCAAAAGTATGGCCAGAACCCCCAGGCCCTGAAGTGTACTGAGCAGCAGGACGCGTTTGCTGAACAGCGGTTCCTTAGGATTGCGGGGTGGTCTGTTCATCGTATCCGCCTCAACCGGTTCAACCTCATAGACTACAGAACAGGCAGGATCTATTATCAGATGAAGGAAGGCTATATGGATCGGCATGAAGAAAAGCGGCCAGTCAAAAAACACAGGTAGAAGAGACATCCCGGCAATCGGGACATGGATGGCAAGGAGATAGGCCATTGCCTTTTTCAGGTTGTCGAAAATACGCCGCCCCATTTTTACTGCCCGTACGATGGAGGCAAAGTCGTCATCTAGGAGCACAAGATCCGATGACTCTCGTGCCACATCCGTCCCGCGTCCCCCCATGGCGATGCCAATATGGGCGGATTTCAGGGCAGGCGCGTCGTTCACACCGTCTCCGGTCATGGCGACAATCTCGCCGTTTGCCTTGAGGGCCTTCACTAATCGAAGCTTCTGTTCGGGCACAACTCTTGCGAAAATGTTGACTGATTTAATCCTTATTTGCAACTCCTCTTCGCTCATGATGTCAAGTTCAGGACCGGTGATGACCTCTTCTTTATGCACAAGTCCAATCTGTCGTGCAATGCTTCGTGCGGTACCCGGGTAGTCACCGGTAATCATAACCATTCTGATACCGGCCTGGTAGCAATCCTGGAGGGCAGGCGCTACAGTCGGTCGGACCGGATCAGCCAATCCCACCAGGCCTAGAAACTCGAAGACAAAATCATGCTGTTCACCTGGAAGGCCAACTTCATGAAAGTACGAGCGTGCCACACCCAGCACCCGTAGTCCCTCGTCAGCCATCGTGGTTACCGCTGACAGCAGTTCTTGCAATTGAGTCTCAGTGAAGTGGCAGAGATCGGCGACTGCCTCAGGGGCGCCTTTGGCCGCAATGACATAATCGGCCCCCTTGGGTGCTTTCCAGACATGGGACATGGCAAGAAGTTCAGGAGTTAGATGGTATTCTTTCTCAAGGTGCCAATCACCATGAAGATGTTCCGTGTGAACAAGATACTCCTCGCCGAACTCCTTAATTGCCTTTTCCATGGGGTCAAAAGGGTCACGTTGACTGGCGAGGATGCTGAACTCAACCAAATCATGAAAGGCATCAGGCGGCGGATCTGCGCTGAAGTCTCCGATATCGCAGAGAACGCCATCTGAGTGCAGCGCAACGACGGTCATCTTGTTCAGGGTCAGGGTGCCGGTCTTGTCCACACAGAGGACGGTTGCCGAACCAAGAGTCTCTACCACAGGCGTACTGCGGGTAAGAACCTGCGTTCGGGAGAGCCGCCATGCCCCCAATGCCAGGAAGATGGTCAGGACCACCGGTAACTCGTTGGGCATGACCGCCATAGCCAGGGTGAGTCCCGCCAGCACACCATCAAGCCAGGCGCCGCGAGTGATTCCGTAAACTAGAATCAGGAGCGCGCAAAGCCCGAGAACCACCAGGGCAAGAACCTTCACGAGACGACAGGTTTCACGTTGAAGAAGGGTCTCCTCACCGGTTACTGCCTGCAAAGCTTTTCCTATTTTGCCGATGGCACTCCGCTGTCCGGTGGCGACCACACGGGCAATTCCCTGGCCACGCACCACCAGGGTCCCGGAAAAAACAAAAGGGATATCGTCGCCCCCGGGTTGTACAGCAGGTGAAAAGGCATCACCGGACACTTTTCGCACAGCCACAGATTCGCCTGTCAGGAGCGATTCGTCGGTTGACAGGCTGGTACAGTCGAGCACCAACGCATCGGCAGGAACCCGGTCCCCTTCGGCAAGGACGATGATGTCTCCCCGCACCACTTCACGCCCGGCAATCCGCAGCTGGGTACCATCACGGATAACCAAGGCCCTGGGGCTGGAGAGATCTCGGAGTGCCTCCAGCGCCCGTTCTGTTTTCCTCTCCTGGTAAAGGGTGATCCCCATGACGAAAAAGATAAAGGCCAGAAGCATTACTGCTTCCTGCATATCCCCAACCATCAAGTAGATTACACCGCAGGCTACCAGTAACAGAAACATCGGTTCGCGCAGGACATCAAGAGCAATGCGCAGGTTACCCCGTTGTTTTGTCGACGGCAGTTCGTTGAAACCTTCTTCTCCGAGAATCTGCGCGGCTTCCCGTGAAGTCAGACCGAGGTGCTCATGCATATCATGCTTCAGAACCATTTATCTCCCCTGACCACTCGATAGAAGTTCGAAAATGACTTGGTTTTTTAAATAACCCCTTCAATCGTTTGATTCGATGAAGGTTCACAATCAGTGCCCTTTTTTAATCTACCTTAGGTATTGTAGTCATTCCTCTGTCAATTGGCTGGCTTTTTCCCCAAACAGGCATCCTCTAAGCTCTTAATATTATCGGCAACCGGCTTTTCAAGCCATACCTTAACATTCATAAGGCTCGTCACTTGGTCCCAGCAACCAACCTTTGCCATGGCCGGGATTTTCGGAATCTCTGCCTTGAGATTCCGGACCTGCTCCGTCACATTGGAATTTGCTCCAATGCTTACAACATGCTGAACGGTTGCAACGCCTGCCCAAATGATAAGCCCGCCCACCAGCAGCAAACCGACAAGGCCAACGCCAAGAAAGATTTTGAGCTTTCGTTTAAGATTATGATTTTCTGATAACTTTCTTAAAAAATCCTGCGCAACAGATTGACTCACAATGATCTCCTTTCTTTGTTTACATTCAAATGATGATGGCCTGGAAGAACAGGATGCAACTCACGAGACATGAATGCCTTTTTTTCCTGTTATCATGGACTTCACCAGATTTTCATGGTGCATTTTACTCGACACGGTCACCCCAATTACATGCAAGATTATTAAGATCAACATGCATTGAGCTGACATTTCATGAACTTGACACCAAAAGCTATCTCGCTCACCATTTCCTTTTTCTCCATTTCTGTGTTTCCCATGTCTTTCATGTTTCTCTTCATGCTTCTCTCTTCCATGTTCGTCTGCATAGGCATTTGTAATAATCGAAACCGTAGTATTAGAATCCTGCGGAGACTTCATCTCCTTGGTTGTATATGCTTTATATCCGCTCAGACAGACCACGATGCTGCCTGTCAGGAAAAAAAGTATCATCCAGGCTGCTGCGGGATTGTGACCTGTATAGTGTTTCGGTTTCCCTGCCGCGAGCTCTTTTAAATAGGACCATGCCTTTGCTGCAGAACAAATAAAGTCACTGAAAAGCGCATGTTTTGTGCCGGTAAAACCCCAAATTATACGAATCACGACTAGTCCAAGGACAGTATAGCCCACATACCGATGCAGAGGCCCCTTGTCTTCAGCCGTGAGGTATGCCAGAAAAAACAGCACCACCAATGCCCAATGGAAAATGCGTATAAAAAGATCCCATACAATTATTTGACAATTGGCTTTCATTCGTATCCCCCCAGATGGTATCCAGAATATTTGCACAGTCTTTTATTCAACTGTCTTTTCATCCATCACTTTTTGTCTTGGTCTGATTAGTTTTGATATATAATTGGTTGATGGTTAAGAAAAGATTAAGAAATGAGGGTCGGATGGGAAAAAATCTTCGCGGCCTTCATCATTTCTTAATATTGGTTGGGTTATGATACATTTCATTGCGATATCCGGACTATCGATCAGGTTGTTAATTTCATGCAAACTTTGGTTGAGAGCAAAGTTTGCTTGGTTGGACGACGGTCCTGCTTAACAAAAGCGCCACCACGCCCTACCAACACCAGGCGAAAAATCAAATCAAGGGCAGGAAGAAGAGAGGGAATGAATATCCTTATTATAGATGATGAGCCCTATCTCCTTGAGAAACTCACGTCGGTACTGACAAGTGAACATTATAACGTCGAGACATCCGATGACGGGAGGAAGGGATTAGAGAAGGTCTGGAACGAGACCTACGACTTGATACTCCTTGATATCATGCTTCCGACTATGAGCGGCCTTGAAGTCCTGTCCGAAATCCGCAAGGCCGGAGTTCAGACCCCTGTACTGATGCTGACAGCCAAAGGCGATATCCAAGACAAGGTAACTGGTCTGAATCTCGGTGCCGACGATTACCTGGCCAAACCCTTTTCCCTGGCGGAACTGCTTGCCAGGGTCCGGGCGCTGATCAGACGAGGCAATTCCGGCAGTCCGGTCATGGAGGCCGGTGATATTTGTCTTAACACCGTCAGTCGCGAGGTTATGAAAAGCGGTGAACTGCTAACTCTTACAGCAAAGGAATTTGCCATCCTCGAGTTTCTCCTGCATAATCGTGGTCGCGCTATATCGAAGTTTACGCTGGCTGAACATGTCTGGGGTGAAGACTTCGACCCCTTCAGTATGTCAAACTTCATTGATGTCCATATGAGCAACCTTCGCAAAAAACTCAAAACATCAGAACAGGATACGGTAATCAAAACCATCAGAGGATATGGATATCTCATTGAAAAGGAAGAGAAATGAAGGTCAGGACAAAGTTCACTCTCTGGATCTCGCTCACAGCCCTGTCTACGGCTGCCTTGTTTTCCATGGTGGTCTACTTTGAACTTCTCAAGGAACCTTACAGACTTATTGACAGAGAACTCTATGAAACCGCCGAGGCAGTGTTTGCCAATCTTGATTTTTCAAAGCCAAATGAACCAGTGCAACTGACCAGCCATTTCGATTATCCGATTGAGCGATATTGGCTGAAGATCATCGACAGCCACGGCAAGACAATTTTTACCTCTCCGCTCGCACAACATTTGGAAATTCAGCTCCTGAAAGACCGGGACGTCTATTTTACTCAGCAGAAATTGCCCAATACCACCGCCCTGATTACTCCGGAAGACAGGGGAAAAAAGGATTTGAACCGAGATGACACAGTCAAATTCCGGGTACGAGTGCTGAAAAAAGATCGTCCGGAAGGGCCCTGTACCATCGTGATCGCCAAGCCTCTTTCCTCTCTCGTAATCGAGTTACGCCAATTGGTGTATCAAGTGACTTTCGGTATCTTAGGTGCTATAGGCCTCATCTTCCTGGTCAGCTATTTTCTGGCGGGCAGGATCCTCCGGCCGTTGAGTATCATCAATCATAAGATCAAAGAAATACGGGACAATTCACTCAATCAGAGGATTCCTCTCGGCGCCAGCAAGGACGAACTCTATACCCTTTCAGACTCCCTCAATTTAATGTTTGACCGTTTGCAATATTCTTTTTCCAGACAGAAGGAATTTATCGGCAACGCAGCCCACGAACTGAAAAGTCCCCTCACCGTCCTGATGTTGGGGCATGAAGAAATGCTTGCCAACAAGCCACCGGATCACATCCGCCAGGAACTGGAAAAACAGCTCAATACCATGCGGCGGTTGAGTAAACTCGTACGCAATCTCCTCGACATATCGCGGCTTGAACAAGAGGAAAGCTGCACTCATAGGCCTGTAAAACTCGATCTCCTCATATATCAGGTTCTTGAAGATTACGGTGAGCTCTTGAAGGCACAAAACATTACTGTAGAAACTGACATCGAAGACTGCATTGCCTCAGGAGATTCGGAAAAAATTCTTCGTCTCCTCATCAACCTCCTGGACAATGCCATTAAATACAACCATGCGGTGGACGGCATTATTAGGGTCACAGCCAGGATGAGTCATGGACATATCGTTATGACAATAGCAAACACCGGACCGGAAATTCCTGCCGAAGATTTGCCGCATATCTTTGAACAGTTCTATCGTTTTGAAAAATCACGATCGCTGTCCTTTGGCGGCTCAGGACTGGGATTGACTATCGCGCAGAAGATTATCGAGCTCCATGACGGCACTATTGAAGTAAAAAGCAATGATGGATGGACGATCTTCACTATCGTCCTACCCTGCACAAGGCGGCGCTGACACTCACGCCTAGCAAGCAACAAAGAAAATCGAAACATTCTACAAACGGAGGTTAGTTATGGATATGAAAGCAGAATTTGACAAGTTAGTCGAAAAACTGAAGATGGAACGGGATGAGATCAATCTGAAGGTGCATCTTGCCTCAATGGACGCCAAGGAAGAGTTTGCAAAAGCGGAAATAAAGTGGGAGGAGGTAAAAACCACGGCATCTAAAATAGCTGACGATGCTGTGGAAACTTCAGAGGAATATATCGCCAAGGCCAAGATCGTGGGCGAAGAGTTGAAGGAGACCTATAACCGTATCGCCAAACGCCTGTCGGAATAAGGTCAAAAAAAGTGGGGGGAATAGACCTGTCCTTTCGATGGGACTGTCGCACTATTGAATTTCCTGCGGGCCAACGAACTATATTCCTGTTCTCCCCCATACCACAACTCAGCACCTACAGCTGCAAGCCTTTATTTCTTCGAATCTTTATCATCTCCAGAAGAAGGTCCGCTCTGGATCTCCTTTTGAAAAGGAACACTCTGGTGGTCGCGCCTGAGATGAAAATTAAGCCAGGAATTCGTCCTGTTTAACTCCCACCTTCTGGGAGGAATGCATCCCGTCGACATCTTTTCCGTTTCTTTATGATAGGCCAAGCGCTGATACGCCCGGACCCAGACGCATTGCTTTTCGGGATACACCTCGCACATTCCGTCCCGGCTGCCGCCGCACTGGCCATTGCGGGTATGTTTGGGACACTGCGACTCGGGGCAGAGAAACCCCACATGCTGGATACCGCAATCACCGCAATGCCGGCAGTCCAGCAGGATTGATTTTGTCGAGTTTTCAAGACATGATGCGACCTTTTCCACCTTTTTATGCATATCAACCCACTGGCTTGCTTTCGCACACATTGGCGCCAATGGTGATTCGAAAGTAAAGAGCCGGTCATGCACTGTTTTCAGGAAAGAATAATGCACCCTTTCCTTCAGCGGCAGATCGGCTGGGGTCTGTCCGAAAAGGTTGGGGGTGTCATCGCCGTACATGGTTTTCGGGAAGACATAAAATCCATCGGCTTGCGGATAGTCGAATTCGTCAAAAAAATCTTTCCAGCCCGTTTCAATCTCCTGCATCCGATCCAGAATCTTGCCGACGATATCAAAGTTCTTATGGACGCCGCCGATGTGCATTCCCCGGTATCCAAGACCTTTTAAAATAGCACCGAGTTTTGCAGTCCGCTCAATTGCCAGCCGGTGCCCCTGCTCGGGCGTCTCCCATTCCGCCTTGATCGCCGCCAAGAGCTTGTCGGTGACAACCGCCCCTGGAATGAGGCCCATGTTCATGACCTTGGCCGCCTTCGGGGTGAGGACATAGACGGAACCCATGACGGGCATGTCCTGCAATTTCTTTTGCTGCAGGATTGTCTTCAGTTCGGCAAATTTGCGGGCATCATAGCCGAGTTGTGTAATGATGAATTGAGCGCCTGCGGCAATCTTTCTGGACAGCTTGGCATATTGAGCAAAGCATTCAGCCTCGGTGCGTTTAAAGGGAGAGACGGCACAACCGACAAAAAAGCCGTCCGGATCTCCCGCCTCGATAATCCGATTACTGAGCTGCCGTAAAAGCATCATGGCGCTCACCGACTCCAGATCAAAGACCGGCGCTCCCTGGCCTCCGAACCCCTTGCCGGTATAATCGCCGGTAACGGCCAGGAGGTTTTTCATCCCCATCATAGCGAGCTGCAACGCCCTGCTCTCCATACCGACACGGTTCATGTCCCGGCTGGCAAAATGGAGGATTACATCCATTCCTACCTGAAAAATATCATGCCCCAGGACATCGGGGCTGAGCGAGGGGTTGCCTCCCGGATTGTCGGTAACCGACACGGCAGCTATTCTGCCGTCTGCAAATGCATCCCTGGCAATCCCCCTTACCGCATCCACAGATTTGCCTGTGGAGTATCTGCCGGGGACAAGCTCAAGGGTAACGATGAAATTTCTGGGATCAAGAATCTCCGTTTGAAATACCTTCAGCATTGAAACCTCCGTTAGTAGGTACGACTGTCAAAATGTAATGTCACATTGTGGTGTTGTACAGGAAGAATAAATATTTACTTGGAGATGTTCACTGCTTATATACTTCAAAAATACGACTGCGTCTTACCTGGCTGATCCGATTCTCCGTTCTCTGATGCACATCCATGGAGGACCCTATGGAAGAAATAATACAATGGCTGATGAAAATTGAACACCTGGCCGACGACATATATTCCCAGGCGGCAATCTATTTTAAAAGCGACCGGGATTTGACGCAGTTTCTCGAGCATGCAGCAAAAGATGAGGCCATGCATTATCACGTCATGGCGAGCGCTGCTCAGCATTACCAGACTCGGCCGTTCCCTCCTTTGTCGATAGCGGTCGATACCGAGACCAGAGACAGGATTGAGGGTATTTTCAAAAAAATTTCCGAACAGCTGGCCAACCGGTCACTCTCGAAAGAAATCCTCCTCGATTATATCACCACTGCAGAATTTTCCGAGTGGAACGATATCTTTATGTATGTTGTCTCCAATCTTAAAGAGCAAGCGGACGAATTCAAGTATGTTCTCGGAAAGATACAGAGTCACAAACGGTATATCGAGGCGTTTCTGGAAGGCAGCGAGCAGGGGCAGGAATCATTAAGAAGACTCCTGGATATACCGGCAGTCTGGACGGAGAACATTCTTATTGTTGACGATGAAGAAATAGTCTCAGAATTATTTAAAGCGCTCCTGCAAAGAGAAGGGATCATTGATATTGCTGCAAACGGACAAGAGGCTCTCCAAAAAATTAAATTGAAATACTACAAACTTATTATTTCGGATGTCGATATGCCGATCATGGGCGGCGTATCCTTTTATCGCTCTGCGGTGGAGATATTTCCAACGCTTAAAGACAGATTTCTCTTTATTACCGGTAATCCCTCTCAGGAAAACCTGGATTTTTTTCAGCAAAACAGTCTGAAATTTCTCTCTAAACCGGCACCGATTACTGCAATCCGCAATGAGGCTTTAAGGCTGCTGCTCACATAAGCCCACTCAAATAACCAGCTGACCTTGGAAATATCCTCAGGGTTGGGAAAGCGGACTACAGCTCAATCATTGCAAACGTAGTCAGGTTTGTTTTTCCCTTGGTTCCAGGGGCGTTCAGGAGGTGCCAGGCAGTATATTGTTCCGCATACAATGTTGCTGCGGACATTCCGTCGATGGGGACTACAACCTTGAACCCGCGAACGGCAGCACCTGTCGCGGTATGCAGAACAGCACCTTCTGCGGTTGTGCCGACTATGATCACCGTCTCGATTTTATGCTCGCGCAAAATTTTCTCAAGGTCGGTCCCAAAAAACTTATCCACACTCGACTTGACAATAGGCTCTCCGCCCACCGGCTTCGCCCCGGTGAGAATCGACTCCGGTGTCCCCTTGCTGGTCAGACTGTAGGCAATGAAAACACCCCTGGTACGGGCGCGTTCAAGGAATGCGCCGATGGACGGGACAGAGGCAACGCACCTGGGACGTCTCTCCTCGTTGCAGGTCAGTTGTTCTATATCGAGGACCAGAAAGGCGGTTGTGGCCGGATCGAGTTTCAAGGCGGTCAATTCCACCGGCTCGGGCGCCTTCACATCATTCCAGAGCCCGACAATGGTCGTCCTGGACTCGGCGGCCCGGCCTGTTGTGCTGAAGAAAGAAACAACACAAAGAAATACCGCTATACTACAGAGCTGCCCTTTTGTAAAATGACTTGATCGACGCATAGTTGCCTCCATTTGCTGGTGTTATTCAAGCGTACACTGAAGTGAAAATTCTGCCCGTTCTGTTCAGATAAGATGATACTTTTCCCGTAAGAAGCAAGAAAGATCGTTGATCATCCGGAAGGCCTTTTCCACAGTCGCCTCCCGGTCCGGGTTGACCAGGCAGCATGTGGCCGGTGAAAGCATGCTTCTTGAGAGAAGATAGTCAATGTCTATCCCTTTTTCCCCCAGTCGTTTCCAGATATCTTCCAGTCTCATTGCCAGAAATCCCAGATTTTCTTTGGCAAAGGCCTCGATCCCGGTGGGGACTATTCCCCAGACGATAACACCGCCGCGATCCAGAAACCTTTTCACCGAGCCGGCGCAGGAGACGAAGATCTCGGCGTTGGAATAGACATCCATGGACAGGATATCCATGTCCAGATTCAAGAGAAAATCCCAGTCCGGATTGCCGCACAGATGAATCCCCCTGGGGTGATCGATAGCCGCTAAAAACGTCTCGAGATCCCCTTTAGCCTTCTGGTCGTTATACCCTGACAGTGCCGAGAAGATGAACTGCATGCCGGGTTCGTCGATAAACATGAAGGCATTGGGATTTTGCTGCTTCAGGCCGGCCAGCTGGACATTGATCCGTTTGGACATGAACTCGAACATGAAAGGCCGGATCGTATCGTCAAAGAGAATGGGGCGCTCGTCCTGATCGAGGATATTGAAACCGAAGCTGACCGGCCCTTCCAGCTGCCCGCGTATGGCAGGCCTTCCCGAGAGATCCAAGGCCCGGAACCGATGATAGACAACGGAATACTCCGGGCTGATGTCAAAATATGGCGGATCATCAAACCGGGCCATGGTCTCTTCGAATTCCTCCGTGAACTTATCAAGAGAAAACCGTAAGGTCTTTTTCTCCACATCGAGCACGATTCCGGGGAAATGCTCGGCCGCCTGGACATACATGTCTTCATAGTAATTGAGATTCGGCAACTGCGGCCAGAAAGGGACGTCGAGGCTCAGGGCGGTTTCCAGGGCGCGGTCCACGTCCCTATGGGGCATCACGGCCATCGCCGTGGTCAACAGATTTCCAGGTATCGGCATGTTGGTTTCTCCGGGTAGTACGAATTTGGACTTCTTGATTGCAGAATCGTTACAAAAGCTTAACCATTAAATGACTGAATGTTACCTGGTTTTTTTCGACAGAAGAGATGTGCGCACTATCCCGGAATCTCGGTAACTCTCTTATTAAAGGATCTTGGCGGCCACTTCTTTTCCATAAGCCTGAGCCACTTTCATACCTCCTTCAATTGTACTGGATTTCAGCATCAGGGGTGAACTGACCATATCCATTTGGTAAATGTTTTTCATAGTATCATAAATTCGTTCGGCTGCCTCACCACTCCAGCCGAAGGAGCCGAAGGCACCTCCTTTTTTTCCCTGAAGGTCTGCTTTTTCCGCCAGGAACAAAAAGGTTTTCATACTGTTCATCATCTCGCCGTGATAGGTGGACGAACCGAACACATAGGCGTCATAGCCGGCAAGCTCCGTCTCTTTCTTAATTTCCTTGACATCCTTCAATGTCACGTCGACCAGCGAAAATCGTAACCCTTCTGCTATAATTTCAGCGATATTTCGGGTTTCTCCGTTCCTGGTTGAATAGACTATCAGCGCTTTTGACATGGTGAGTTCTCCTTTTGTTTAATGATTACAAATCGTTTTAATGAACTGATCGAAAATGGCCAGCAGTACTTAATCAAAAACTTATTTAGTAATAAATCCTATTATCTTTTATTTAAAAATACAAGATCTTTTTCTTTTCCGGCCTCTTGAGTCTGCAGGAGAGATTGGGGACAAATTTCCCCTTGATTAATTCGACAATGCATCTGATATATGAGGAATATGGGCAAGAGACCATCCTCGGCGAGTACCACAATGATATTTGAAAAGGTCTACATGCAATCGACAGACAAAATTATCGTGCAACGGGCGACAATTGAAAATGCCGAAGAAATACTGGAACTTCAGAAGATTGCATATGCCAGTGAGGCTGAACTCTACAATGATTTGACAATACCACCCTTACATCAGACATTGAAAGAAATCCTTTCTGAGTTCAATCAACAAGTTTTTTTAAAAATAACCCTCGAAAAGAGAATCATCGGTTCAGTGAGATGCCGTCTGGAAAAAGAGACCTGCCACATCGGCAAATTGATCATTCACCCTGAGCAGCAAAATTGCGGTATCGGCACACGGCTTTTACACGCCGCCGAAAATCAATTTCCGGAGGCGGAACGGTATGAATTGTTTACAGGACAAAAGAGCATAAAGAATCTGCACATATACGAGAAAAATGGTTACCGGATTTTTAATACTGCACGGGTGTCGGAAAAATTGACATTCGTGTTCCTCGAAAAGAAACGCAGGGAGAACAGGATACTTATGAAACGTCGAGATACATTCGAAGACGCTGAAGAAATAAAGATATGCCATGGAGATATCGATTATCAAGGTATCGTAAAGCACATCAACGAAGGCATAGTCATCATCAGAGAGGGGATTGTTGTCTTCGCTAACGATGCTTTTTATGAGATATCCCAAAAAAAGCCCGAAAACGTCATTTCATCGGATTTTTCGGGCCTTGTCGCCACAGTCGATAGAGAAAGAATTGCCGCATACTGCAAGGAGCGGCTCTTTACGGAAGACCTCCACGACCGGATCGAGTTCCTGATGACCAGAGATGATGGAGATGCAGTGATCGAGATGAAAAGCAGGGTCGTTGCCTGCGGTGGTGCCCCCGGATTGCTAGGTGCACTGACAGATATTACCGAACGCCGGAAAACAAGGGCCGAATTGCAACGACTCAAGGAGCGACTCGAAAGCATCCTTCATTCCATGAACGAGGCCATAGTCTCTCTATCACCGGATGGTTACAGGATAATCGCAGTCAATCCTGCGGCTGAAGCCCTCTACGGAATCCCCCTCAGGGAATTCATCAGCGGAGAGAAACATATATTTATTTTTATTCATCCGGACGACCTTGAGAGAGTGAAACACTTTTACGACAATCTCCCTGAGGCTGAATTCGACCAGGCGCAGTACAGAATCATCAGCAGCAACAACAAGGTAAAATGGGTGCTGGATGAAGGACATGTGGTCTATGTACGAGGAGGAACCATACGCAGGATCGACCATGTGATTAAGGATATTACCGAAGAGAAAAAAGCAATCGATGCTCTCAGACAGAGCGAAGCCAAATACAAGGACTTCTTTAACTCGACAAGCGATATGGCGTTTGCCATATCCCCGGAAGGGGTCTTCATCGACATTAACGACGCCGGCCTGAAGCTGTTGGGTTTTGCCAGCAAGGAAGAGGCGCTGGCAAGCAATGTGAAGGATTTTTATGTCGATATCAAAGAGAGGATAGGGCTACTGAAAGAAATCTACGGGAAAGGCCATGTTGTCGGCAGGCAGATAAAGTTCAAGAACAAGCAGGGAGGTCCGATCGAGGCCGCTATCACCGCCCGTGTCAAGATGGATGATTCGGGCCATGTCCTCTACCATGAGGGTATCGTGCACAATATGAGCAAGGCCATGGAAGACCAGAGAAACAGGGTCCTTCGCAATGCCGCCGGGGGTATGTGCCACTACCTCAACAGTCATCTCATGCAGCTCCATGCATCGCAGAAGGCCATCGAAGAAGAAATGGCATCTCTCACAGAACTCATCGAAAATTTCGTCGACAGAGGAAATCCTCAAGAGACCACAATGCAAATCAAAAGCATCATGGAAACCATGCGCTACTTCCATAACGGCAGCAGCAATGCCTACGAAAGAATTTCCGAGGTGACCAAGGCGTTTAACAAAGCTTTTTTCTACAAAGAGGAGCCCTACTCCACCGATACCATCCTGGACATTTTCAGATCTCACGGATACAAAGGAGACGACTGAAAAAAACATTATGATAGAGACGCAGCACACGCGTATACGGCCAGACCCTTCCGTTTTCCGTTACATCGCCCGCCTTTTCCAGAGCAGAAAAATGGCCGGATAGATGATGAGCTCAAGGATGGTCGAGGTGATCACACCGCCGACCATCGGGGCGGCAATCCGTTTCATCACGTCGGCGCCGGTTCCGGTACTGAACATGATCGGGATAAGCCCTGCAAGGATCACGCTCACGGTCATAATCTTCGGCCTGATCCGCTTGACCGCACCGTGCATGATCGCCTCTTTCAGATCGGCCACGGTCTGCAGACGCCCCTCATTCTGCCATTGCCTGTAGGCAAGATCCAGGTAGAGCAGCATAATCACCCCCGTCTCGGCGTCGAGTCCGGCCAGGGCAATGATGCCGACCCATACCGCAATGCTCATATTGTAGTTCAGGATGTAGAGCAGCCAGAACGAGCCGACCAGGGAAAAGGGGACCGCCAGCAGGACGATCATCGTCTTCAAGACGGACTGAGTATTGAAGTAAATAAGCACGAAGATAATCAGCAGCGTCAGCGGGATGACCAGTTTCAGCTTTTCATGAGTCCTGACGAGATATTCATACTCGCCGCTCCACTGGAGGCGGTAGCCGTCAGGGATCTTGATCGAGGCCACCTTCGCCTTGGCCTCATCGACATAGCCGCCGACATCCCGGCCGGAGAAATCGATGTACACATACGAGGCTAAAAGTCCCTCTTCGCTTTTGATCACCGTCGGTCCCTTGGCAATGCTGATGTCGGCTAGCTCCCCGAGCGGTATCTGCAGCACACCGGCGGAGGATGAGGCTCCGGCGGCGGCCCCCATCCCGGCCGCCGGTCGGCTGCCACTGCCGGTCATGACCGGGATCAGAACCCGCTTCAGACTGTCGATATCGCTCCTCAGTCCCCGGAAATAGCGGACGTTGACAGGATAGCGCTCGCGTCCCTCGATGGTGGTCGTAAGAGTCATGCCGCCGATCGCCGACTGGATGATCTCCTGCACATCGTCAATGGCAAGTCCGTAGCGGGCGGCCTCCTCCCGTTTGACCTTGAAGTCGAGGAAATAGCCGGTGGTGGCGCGTTCCGCATAGACGCTCCGGGTCCCTTTGATCGGCTTGATCGCCTCTTCGAGCTGCAGGCCGATCTTCTCGATCTCCATAAGATTCGGGCCCAGCACCTTGATGCCGACCGGGGTCCTGATCCCGGTGGCCAGCATGTCGATGCGCGCCTTGATCGGCATTGTAAACGAGTTGGCGACACCGGGGATGGAGAGTTTATCGTTCAGCTCGTCCGTCAGCCGGTCGACGGTCATGCCCGGACGCCATTGCGATTCCGGTTTCAGATTGATAATGGTTTCAAACATCTCTAAAGGCGCCGGGTCGGTCGCAGTCTCCGCCCGCCCGGCCTTGCCGAAGACCTGCCGCACCTCCGGGACGGTCATAATCAGTTTATCCTGCAGGTTGATGAGCTTTGCCACTTCCGAGATGGAGGCGGCAGGCACCGTCACCGGCATATAGAACAGGGTGCCTTCATATAAAGGCGGCATGAACTCGGAACCGAGCTTCAGAAAAGGATACACCGACGCCGCAACAATGAGAATCGCACCCAGGATAACCAGCCAGGGAACCCGAAGCGACAGCCGGGCAAACGGCTCGTAAATCTTGCGGAGAATGATGCTGACCGGGTTTTTCTCCTCCGGCCGGATCTTACCCTTAATCAGCAGGGTCATCAGCACCGGGGTCAGCGTGATCGCCAGAAACGACGAAAAGAGCATTGCAAAGGTCTTGGTGTAGGCCAGCGGCTTGAACAGCCTGCCCGCCTGGGCCTCGAGCGTGAAGACCGGCAGGAATCCGACCGTGATGACCAAGAGAGAAAAGAAGAGCGATGGCCCGACCTCCTTGGCCGCGTCGACCAGGACCCGGAACCGCTCCGCAGAGGGGCAATGCCCTCCGGCCTCAGGATGTTCAACCAGCCATTCTTCGAGCTTCTTATGGGCGTTTTCAACCATGATGATCGACGCGTCGACCATCGCGCCGATAGCGATCGCAATTCCGCTCAGGCTCATGATGTTCGAGGTGACGCCCAGGTAATACATGCAGATAAAGGAGATGATGATGGCGATGGGTAGGGTCAGGATCACAACCAGCGCGCTCGGCAGATGGAACAGGAAGACGATACAGACAATGCTTACCGCAAGCGAGAGCTTGATGATCTCGTCCTTCAGGGTAGCGATGGAACGGTGGATCAGATCCGACCGGTCGTAGGTGGTGATGATTTTGACCCCTTGGGGCAGGGACGGCTGGATGTCGGTTGTAATCTTCTGCTTGACCCGGTCGATCACATTCAGCACATTTTCGCCGAATCTGACCACGACGATGCCGCCAGCCGCCTCCCCCTTGCCGTCCAACTCGGCCAGGCCTCGGCGGATATCCGGTCCGATCTGGATATTGGCGATATCCCGCAATAAAATGGGGGTCCCGGAGCCGTTGGTGCCGACCGCAATATCCTGGAGGTCTTTAATATCCTTCAGGTATCCACGGCCCCGGATCATATACTCTATCCCGGAGAATTCAAGGACCCGCCCCTCGACATCCCGGTTGCTCTTCCGGACCGCATCCATGATCTTGGTCAGCGGGATGTTATAGGCAAGGAGCCGGTTGGGGTCCACTGTGACCTGATATTGCTTCACAAAGCCGCCGATGCTGGCAACCTGGGAGACGCCCTGGACGCTCTCCAAGGCAAGTTTGATATTGTAGTCCTGGATGGAACGAAGTTTCGCCAGATCGTTGCTGCCCGATTCATCGACCAGGGCGTACTCGAATCCCCAGCCGAGGCTCGTCGCATCGGGGCCGAGCACCGGATTAACCTCGGCAGGCAGCTTGTTCCTGACCGCCTGGAGGTATTCGAGGATCCTGCTCCTGGCCCAGTAGATATCCGTCCCCTCTTCGAAGATCACGTAGATGAAGGAACTGCCGAGATAGGAAAAGCCCCGTACCGCCTGGACCTTGGGGGCGGCAAGCAGGGTCGAGGTGATCGGGTAGGTAACCTGGTCTTCGATCAGGTCGGGACTGCGTCCGGCCCATTCGGTGTAGATGATGACCTGGGTATCGCTCAGGTCGGGGATGGCATCGAGCGGCGTTCTCTGCAGCGCCCAGTATCCCCAGACAATCAGGAAGATAACGCCCAGAAAGACGATAAACCTGTTCCGGGCGCTGTATTCGATTATTCGAGCGATCATCGCGGCACCGGTCAGTGTTGATGCCGGGGCGCCGATATCCCTTTCAGTTGCGCCTCCGAATCGATCAGGAAATTGGCCGACGAGACGACCTTTTCGCCGGGATCGACCCCCATCGTAATCTCGGTCAGGCCGTCGGCCTTCAGTCCCGTCATTACCTCTCTTGGCTCAAACATACCCTCTCCCTTATCGACGTAGACGACCTTTTGTGTTCCGGTATCGATGATCGCGTCGTCAGGAACTGCCAGCCTTTCCCCTTGATCCGCTTTAATCTCCAGGGTGGCGAACATCTGGGGCTTGAGTAGCCCTTCGGGGTTTGGAATGGTGCATCTGATTCTTGCGGTCCGCGTCTCTCCGGTCAAAGTCGGCGAGACAAAATCGATAGCCGACGTAAAGCCCATGCCGGGGAAATTACTGAAGCTGATGGTCACCCTCTGTCCGACGCGGACCAGGGACATCTGTGATTCGTAAAGGTCGGCGACAAGCCATACCGTTGAGAGGTCAGCGATATCAAACATCTTTTCTCCAGGCATCACCCGCATGCCCTGGACCACCGGTTTTTGAATGATGGCCCCGTCGACCGGACTCTGGATCGTAAGCGTCCGAATCGGTTGGCCGGTTTCCGCAATCGTCCTGATCTGCGCCTGCGAGATATCCCAGAGCTTCAGCCTCTGTTTGGCCGCCTCGATCATCGCCTCGGCATCTTTTGTCAGCAGCGTCTGGATGTTTTCGCTCGCAACCTTTTTGTTCTGTCTCGCCCAGCGGAGTGTGTTGATGAACTCCTGCTGAGTGGCATAGAGCTCGGGGCTGTAGATCTCGGCCAGCGGCTGGCCCTTCTTCACGGTGCTGCCGGTGACGTTAACGAAGAGCTTCTCGATCCACCCTTCGAATTTGGTGTTGATGGTAGCAAGCCTCCGCTCGTCATAGTCAATGCGTCCGACGGTCCTGATCACCGTCTGCATCGGCCTCATTGACGCGGCAACTGTCCGGACACCGATCAACTGCTGTTTCTCGACCGGGATCTCGATGGTCGGGATCTCTTCCGCCCCGCTTGCAGTCACTCCTTGCACAGGTAAAAAATCAGGGAGGCTGAGAAACGGCAGAATACCCACCAGCATTGCTATAAATGTAATAGTCGGGATGTGCGTTTTCTTCATGTCCTCTGCATCTTTTCCGATGATCGGTTCTCTTAGGTTACTGTTCCAGTTCACGAATCTCGGCCATCGTCGTCAATCGGACGACCGCTTTTTCCCTGGCGGTGAACTGCTCCCAGTAGAGCATCTCAAAATCGATCAGCGCTTTCAGTCTCGATATCACCGTTAAGGCCTCGACCTTTCCGGCCGTGTATCCCGAAAGGGCAGCCTCAATATCCTGCGATGCCTTCGGAATCAGCCCATTCTGATAGAGGTCCATCAATCTTTCTGAGGTCTTCAACATCGTGAAGCTGTCCTGGATTGCCGAGGTGACCATCAATTTCGTCGCCTCCAGTTCGTACTTCGCCGCAGCAAGTGAGGCCTCAGCTTCGTGGACGGCCTCGTTCTGTTTGGTCTGTTGATAGAGCGGGATGTTTATCTGGGTGGTCAGGCTCCACATATCCTTCTCCACGCCACCACGGGCGGCATAGTTGGCAGTGATCGTAAAATCGGGAGAGGACTCCTTCTTCGCCATCTTCACCCGTGCCTCGGCGGCATCGGCCATCTTCTCTTTCGTGATGATATCGTGCGAGTTTTTCCGCGCGAATTCGATCAACTCGCTCATACTGTAATCAAACGGATGCGCGGCAGGCTCGGCCGGCCGTTCAAACGAGACAACGCCATCCCGTCCCAGCGTCGCGCCGAGCATGGCCTCGGTGGATTGGATCCTTTGTCGTTGCATTTCCTCACGCTCACGAACCATGTATTTCTCGGTCTGGGCCATCAGCACCTCCTGCTGGCTTCCCATGCCGGACGAATACCGGGCGGCTGCCGCGCCTTCAATCCGGGTGAAAAGTGCCGCCCGGTCCCTCAGGAGATCAATGGTCTTATAGGCAAGAAACAGGTCATAATAGAATCCCGTGACCCTGAATATGGTCTTGTAGCGTGCGATATGGGCGCCCGCCTGAGCGCTTTCAGCCTCTTTGGCGGCCATCTCCCCTTTCAGCGCGCGTTTGCCGGGAAAAGGGAGCATCTGCGAGGCGGAGAACATCCATTGGGCATCCTTGGATTCCCCGTAGTTAAACCTGCTGAAACCGTCGTTCTGATATCCGACCATAACCATCGGGTCGGCAAGACTCTGCGCCTGCGGGATCCGGTGCCTGGCGGCGGATGCGACCGCACCTGCGGCTTTAATCTCGGGGCTGTTCCGTAATGCCTCACCGATAAGATCATCAAGATGCAACTGACCTGCCTCACCGGATACAGCAGGGGCTGCGGACAGAAAAAGCACGGCGCAGAAAAGGGTGACACCGACTGCTGCCCACCGTGCCGTTTCCCCGAAGGCAAAAATGAAACGCCGGGTCTTAATGGGCACCAACATTGAACTTCGCCGTTGTTGTCTGACTGCCGCGGGTGATCTTGACGGCAACATTCCAGGCTCCTGCCATTGACAGGTTGATTGTTGCCTTATAGTCATCGCCTTTCAGCTGAGCATCGGTCTTGTAATTCATCGCCGGCATCCCCGGCATCGCAGGCATCGAATAGTCGATCACGACCTTGGCATCGTTTACTACCTTGCCGGCCTGGTCCTTCACTGTCACCGTAACGGCGTTATCGCCGACGACAGGCGGGTTCTTATCGATGACCATCGTCACGTCATAGTCTCCCGCCTTCTTGTTCGCCTCGTAGTTCTTCGCAAACGCCACCCCGGTCACAAGAAGCAGTGTCAGCATAATGACAACCAGTCTTTTCATTTTCATACCCTCATTATTGAATTTTTATAAGTTTACCGTGTGCGAATTTTGAAAGCAAATGTATTCATTACCAATACGCAACACCAGTAGTAATAGTAGGATGCAAGAAAGCGAAGTCAAGTGGTGGAGGACGTAAACGGCAGATCATTAGGGTTCATCTAGAAGACAGGCAGCCTGGATTGCGTAATTGCATTCCTGGTGTAAATGACGTAAACTTTTTTCTCATTGGTTCTCCGGATCATTTTATAACGAAATTTCGGCACGATCAGCACTTCACTCTGTCCTTGGACATTGGACAGCAAGAATATATTCACCAGTAAGGAATCAGACATGGGACTTTTTGACTTCACGTACTACAGCATTGTTTGTCGGAACGCCGGTCTTTATAAGGAGAAGACCGCATGGTATGAGGCAGGAACGGGCAAAACCGTTTCCTTTCAGGAGGTGAAGGAGATGACGGACAGCCTGGCCGCCGGACTCAAAGCTAAAGGAATAACCAGGGGCGACCGAATCGGTGTGGTTGGGAAAAACAGCCTTGAGTTTTTCCTCCTCTACGGCGCGGCCGCAGCCCTCGGCGCGGTGATGCTGCCGATCAACTGGCGGCTGTCGGCCGGCGAAATCCAATTCAACCTGCATGACGGCAGGGCTAAAATTCTCTTCGCCGACCAGGAATTCGGCCACATAGTAGATGCAATCAAGGCGGATCTGCCCACCGTCAAACACATCGTCTGCCTGTCCGGAAAAATAGATGCGGCAGGAGTTTTTTCCGACCTTCTTGGCCAATCCGAAGGATTCCAGCCCGAGGATGTGCCGATGGATTGCGGCTTTGTGATCATCCATACCGCAGCTGTCGCCGGCAGACCCAGAGGAGCACTGCTCAGTCATGCCAATATCGTCTTCTCCAGCCTCGAATTTATCCAGGCCATGTCGCTGCAGAAAACCGATGTTCACCTGAATATCCTGCCGCTGTTTCATGTCGGCGGACTCTTTATGACTGTAAGCTGTTTCCATGCCGGAGCAACCTGCCTGAATATGGACAAATTTGACGCGGGAACAGCCGCACGGCTGGTGGCTGAAAAGAAGGCCACGGTCATGTTCGATTTCGCCCCGATTCTCGGTTCACTCTTGGAGCAGGGACAAAAAAACGGAGTCGATCTCTCTTCCCTGCAGAAGGTCATCGGTCTTGATTCTCCTGAGACCATCGTCAAATACCAGGACATGACCGGCGGCACCTTTTACAGCTTCTTTGGCCAGACTGAGACCTCCTGCCTGGCTACCATCGGGCCATATAATGACAGGCCGGGGTCAGCAGGGAGACCCGTGCAGGCTGCCGAGGTCGCACTGGTGGACGACAAAGACCGTCAGGTCCGGGAGGGCGACACCGGCGAGATCGTGGTGAAAGGGCCGATGGTCTTTAAAGAGTATATCAATCTCCCCGAGGACACGGCCCATACCTTCCGCAACACCTGGCACCATACCGGCGATCTGGGCCGCTTTGACCAGGATGGATTTCTATTCTATATGGGCCGCAAAGCCGAAAAGGAGCTGATCAAGCCCGGCGGAGAAAATGTCTACCCGGCCGAGGTCGAGAACGCAATTCTCCTCCACCCGGCCATTGCCCGGACGGTGGTCTTCGGCGTCCCGGACCCGAAATGGAAGGAGGGTATCAAGGCCGTCTGCCAGCTGAAGGCAGGCCACGACCTGACGGCGCAGGAGTTGATCGACTTCGTCGGCAACAAAATCGCCCGGTATAAAAAACCTCAGTATGTGCAATTCGTGACCGACCTGCCTCTTCTTGCCGACGGCTCGCCGGACAGGGCCCAAATCAAAGGTCTCTACACTGAGAAAAGCTGAAGGAAATGAAGATACTTGTTATCCTGGGGCACCCGGATCAGCTCAGTTTCAACCATGCCATAGCCTCGGTGATCTGCGAATCCCTCCGGGCAGACGGGCACAGCATCATGTTCCATGATCTTTATGCAGAAGGCTTCGACCCGGTACTGACGAAAGAAGAGATTCCGGAAGACGGCTTCATCCCGGACAGCATCGCCAGGCATTGTAGAGAACTGCAGGCGGCGGATGGTATTGTGATCATCCATCCGAACTGGTGGGGACAGCCGCCCGCCCTCCTCAAGGGCTGGATCGACCGGGTCATCCGTCCGGGCATTGCCTACAGGTTTGATGAGGGCGACAGCGGCGAGGGCATCCCGGTCGGTCTTTTGAAGGCCCGGACCGCTGTCGTCTTCAATACCTCAAACACACCGGACGAACGGGAGGTTGCGGTCTTCGGCGACCCGCTGGAGATGATCTGGAGGCGCTGTATCTTTGACCTCTGCGGTGTTGGTACCTTTTGCCGCCGGACTTTCAACGTTATCATCACCAGCACACTTGCACAGAGGAGACATTGGCTCAACGAGGCTCATGATATCGTCGTCGACCTGTTTTCGGAGCCGGGTCTGGAGAATACCGGCCCCCTGGATTGATTAGGTCCCGCTCTGTGCAGACAAGAGAAGTCAAGGAAGTCGCCAGGTGATATCGGGTTTCTTGCGGGAAGGCAGCCTCTGGTAAATGAAGGCCGGATAACCGACCATCATCGAACCGAGGGCCTGATGCCCTTCCGGAAGCCCCAGGGCCGCCATCATCGGCGGGAAGGTTGTGGCCGCCATATTGAAATACCCGGCCCAGCATGTCCCCAGCCCCAGACCGGTCGCAGCCAGTTCCAGGTACGACAGGGCAATGGTGCAGGTGCTGGGCGCCAGGCGGTCTTCCTTCGCGGCATGGGCGATGATGACGGCCGGGGCATTGCGCAGGATCACATCCTCCCCGCCCTCCCAACGCTGTACGGTCCTCTTCAGGTGCATGAATACGGCCAGCTCAGGCACATTCACAATCACCCAGCGCATCCAGTCCGCGACTATCCCGGCAAGGCGTTGCAATTCCTCCCTGTTGCCCAGCACAAGCCATTTTGCCCCTTGGGAATTGTGTCCTGACGGGGCATAACGGGCAAGCTCGATCAGCCGCTGCAGATCGTCCCGTGGAACGATCCTTTTTTTGTACACGCGGATTGACCGTCTGCTCCGGAGGAACTGTTCGCAGGCCTCGGCCGATATCTTGAGCTCACTTTTTATGGGCGTGCATCGCTCCAAAGAAACGACCCGATGGCTCAAACTCCCTGTCGGGCAGACCGCCACGCAATGGCCGCAGCGGACACAGAGCTCTTCCGCGTCGGCCACAGGCCGCGGAAAGGTCCCTTTCTGGAACGCAATAACACCAACAGGACAGACTTTGGCGCAGATGCCGTCCTGCGCACAGGTTTGTTCATTAACCTCAAACAGATTCATAGCTTACCCTTCTCTCACATCAGTGGTGCTGGTTATCATCATTCTGTCCATGGTGATGGCTTCCACTTCCGGAACTTCCCTGCGTTTGGCCGCCGCTTCCGGAACTTCCCGTCTTATGGAGACTGCTTCCAGAACTTCCCTGCGTTTGAAGATTGCTTCCGGAACCTCCCGTCTTGTGGATGCTGTTTCCAGAACTTCCCTGCGGTTGAAGGTTGCTTCCGGAACCTCCCGTCTTATGGATGCTGCTTCCGGAACTTCCCTGCGGTTGAAGGCTGCTTCCGGAACCCCCCGTCCTATGGATACTGCTTCCGGAACTTCCCTGCGAATGGCTACTTCCAGAGCTTCCATGCGAGTGACCGCTTTCAGAACCTCCTGAATAGTGGTGGCGGACATCATCATAGTGGACACGCTGATGTTCTCTGTAGTGATGCCGGAAACCGGGACGAAAGCCATAGATGGCACGGGGAACTCCACGCTCCATATACATCCAGCCACCATCATACGAACGAGACCGATACCAGCGGCCATCAAAAAGACGCCACCAGTACCCTTGATAAAACACCATATCGTCATCGAGATCGGGAGCGACATAGACATCCGTCCCGGGAACGACCACCAGTTCAGGCGGCCCTGAGACAACAATGGTCGGAGGCATGGGAATGCCAATGACAACTGAGGGCGGCGGAATAATAGGAATAGGGATTACCGGTCCTCCTCTAAAGGCATGACCTTCGTCCACAAATCCGGTTGTGGCCAGAATAATCGCCCCGATCGCCCCGACACAACACTGTTTAAATCCCATAATGCTATTTCCTCCAACGTATCGAATATTTAAATAAATTCAGTTTCAAAAAGCTTGAAATTCAGGCAAACACAACATGCGCTTTTGCCAAACTCTTCTTCTGGGCTTTCTTCCTGTCACAACCGAACTGATACAAAATTTTATCAGCATATCTTTTATTATACTCTGCATTGGTGTCTCTTGCAAAAAATAGCCCTGATAATTGACAACAAAGAAGGTGGTCACATTTTACATTTATTATGGTCGGTAAAACGAGGCCCGGCAGTCTCCGTCATCGAACGGAGAGTAGGGGAACGCTGGAATTGTATGGCTCTGCAAATGAGGAGCAATTGACCAGCGTCTCGATCAGGCCCTGGATCTGGGAATAAATTTCTTCGACTCAACCATCAGGTACAGCATTGGCCCACAGAGGTTCATAGCAAAAAAAATGTCCTCCTGCCGCAAGGACAGCGACGGGAGGACAGATGGAGAGGCATTTAAGAGAAGTTTTCGAAGCGACAGGCGCCCTTTTCTTCTCCTTTATACGTGGTTGGAACGTAGGGGCAACGCCCAACCATTACGATCAGAACTTATACGTCAGACCGGCGGAGACCAGAAGAGCCGACGCATCCGTGAATTTTCCGTTGACGTGTCCACCATAGGAGTTGTTCAGATTATTGACGGTTCTCTCCGATTTCAGGTCATAGAGAAGACCAAGACCAAGGTCCATCTTAGGAGTCACCTTGAACCTGGCTCCTAACGAGAAAAGATAGGCGTTTGAATCGGGAAGCTCGAAACCAAGGGTAGTAGAAGGAGCCGGGGACTCATCATAGGCAAATCCCGCCATCAGGGTTATTATTGGGGTCGCCTCATAGGCAAGTCCTAGACGGTAGGCATTTGAGTCCTTCCAGTTTCTCTTGAGTGGATCCTCAAAAGATCTTTGAAGTGGGGGCAATGGGTTGGTACTAAAATCAAAATCAAGATTTTTATATTGCGACCAGAATGTCCTGTCCCACGTCAGTTCGACAGTAAGCTTGTCAAAGAATTTATATGCGCCGGAAATAGCCAGCACGGCCGGTGTCACAACCGTGACCTTTCCTTTTGTGTAGGTTGTTGCTGCAACATAGGGTCCGTATGCGTTGTTATGAAGAATGGTGTCTCCCTCAAAATCCAGATCCACTTCTGATCGATAGGTTACCGAGATATTGGACTTATTGTTGGGCCGGGCTGAAACCGCCAGATTATATCCCCAAGCGTTTGCATCTCCTTCCAAATGGCGGCTCAGTGCAGCTGTGGCTATTCCTGAAGCATCACTGGAAACGGCAGCCGTGCTATGGAGAAACCGAATGCCGCCTGCCACGGAAAAGATAGTATTGATCTTGTAGGAGACAGTTGGGTTAAATTCGTAAACCTTCAGATCAAACTGTTGGGCATAGGCCTTTGGATAGGCATCATCCCATCGCTTGGCAAGACCAAAGGGCTCGGTAATGGAGAATCCGAAGCGGAAGTTATTGAAATCGGGTGACACCATAAAAATCGTCGGAGCAAAGAAATTCTCTTCCCTTGAGGAACCGCTACGTGCAGGAACCGTATCCGTATATTTAATCGAGGACAGATGAATATAATCCAGATCAGCTTCAACCTGCCAGGCATTGTCAATCCAAGACATATTGGCCGGATTGAAATAGGTCGCATCCGCATGGTCGGCGCTGGAGACATTCGCCCCTGCCTTGGATACCGAATCAATCGATTGCTCAGGAATACGAAACCCGGACGCAAATGCGGAGCCTGCTGCAAAAACAGAGGCCAAAGCCAATACGGAAATTGTTTTCTTCATATTTCTCTCCCCTTCAATCAAAATGAACATTCAGTCTGTCCCTCAACCAAGTGGACATCCCAGTTGTTTCTGTACAAAACAGGGTGTTTATACAGAAATCCAAACCCTCCCGTTACCCTTACGTTTACGTCAATCAAAAAGACGCTCTTTTGCTCTTTACATTACCTTTACGTTTAAGTCAATATTAAATATACTTTATATCTTTTATAAGGTATATTTGCTCACGTTTATCCTTTTTTACACTATCTTTTTCTGAAAGAACAGAGAGAAAAAAGGTTCTCATATTTTATTTCCCAAGGAATATGCCCCCTTTTCAAGAGACCCTTCTCTGCGGCATGTCGCTCCTTTATTAACTTTTGCTGTTGCGGGTCATTTCAGAAAGAGTTTCTCAATCTCGTCTTTGATCTCCCCCTCCATCGGGACGGCTTTGCCGGTTGCATCGCTGATCACAAAGGTAACCAACGCGTCAGCTGCGATTTCTCCCGATTTTTTAAAAACTATTTCCTGCTTCAGGACACTGCTTTTAGTTCCCATTCTTTCCAGTATTGTGGATACAAGAAGTGTCTCGCCCACCGCCACCGCCTTCCGGTAATTGATGTTGATATTCACAACGAGAAATATATATCCTCTGGCCGCAAGTTTTCTCAAATCGATCACCGACTCCAGTCGTTCCCATCTATCCTCTTCTAGAAATTCAAGATATCGCGCATTATTGACATGACCATAAAAGTCCGCATGATATCCCCGGACCTTAATTTCGGTTAGATACTCCATTCCTTCTCTCCATAACCTGATAAGGCTCTCCGGAGGCGAATGGTTTATCCACCTCCGAGAGCTCTTTCCCCTATTCCTATGCCTCTTTGCCAAAACTGAGCAGAAAGGTCCGCAGGGCATTGGGATTGTTTGACTTGATGGTTCCGGAAAAGAAATCCTTCATCCCCGGCCGATAACCGTCAGCCCATATCTTTATAAAAAACTCCTTACTCGTCTTGCAGACACAATCGGCCTCGTCAACAGACCGGCCATCTTGTACCGTACAACTGTCCGGAGCAAGCAGGACGGTCTTTTTCACATCGTCAAGCGAGAAATAAAAACTGATCGGGGCCTTCACCGAGTCGGGAACGAAAAGCTCCGGCAATCGCGTAAAAATCTGCTCCAGCATAGATCCTCCGATAATCAAAAGTTACAGGGCCAGTATTTTTTCAGTCAAAGCGGGGACGAAGAGCTTCAAGTCGGCGACGACCAGGACATCGGCGACCTCGCCGATCGGGGCGTCGCGGTCGGTGTTGATCGCCACCACAAACTCGGACTTCTTC
>CAIUQR010000109.1 GCA_903901335.1 uncultured delta proteobacterium
AAACTCGGCACACAAGCCGACGTATTCGTTATCCTCTTCGGACCAAGTAACCCGGTAAGTATAATGGTCATGTTCCAGCATGGCTTTCCTCCTGTTTTCTCAACCTCTCAATTGCCTTCAGTACTTGCCGGACCTGATAAAGCTTTGCTTTTCCTTTGCCATCTTGGATATTCACGCGTGGGTCACCCGCCCACGGAGTCTTGTAGATTCGATGGCTGGATCCCTTCTGTCGAGCCTCACCAAAGTAATGTTCGCAGACTTTGTTAAGGTCGGAAAACTTGACGTTGCCGGGATTTTCTCGCATCCCTTTTACTAGCTCGTTTATCTTATCCATATATTATGGTATCAATAGTGATACTAAATGTAAAGTAAAAAAGAAAGAATCATGTGAGATTTGAGCTCTGTTTATATGTTCCGATTGGTAAGGCAGCCTCTTTCAATGCAGATTCTTTTAGCCGTTTTGTATCCTCATTACGGCCTGTTTCAATTGTTCCTGCTTATTGTGTGCATATCTTTCTGTCATTTTCAGATCGCCATGTCCAAGAAGTTCCTGAACCTTGTAAATGTCGGTGCCATTTTCAACCAACCAGCTTGCGAACGTATGCCGCAAGGTGTGGAAGTTCACCCATTCCTTTTTATTGGTGATCCCGTGGTTAAACAGTTTTTTCACGGTATCGTAATAGATATGACTGATCATGTAATGAGGTTTGTTGTCTGTACCCCTTGCAGGAAATACCAACCGGTCAGACTCGCCGAGGCCACGCCGGGCAAACATCTCCTGAACGTCCGGGTTAATGTATGCAACTCGGTCTTTGCCGTTCTTGGTCTGCTTCAATTTCATTTCCCCCTTGAAAAGGTCGACGTTGCCCCAAGTGAGTTTGGCAATTTCTCCGAACCTCAAACCGGCGTACAAGGCCAGCATCGCCATGTCGCGAACCTCGCCAGACCTCTTGGCAAGTTCCTGCATCAAGAGGGTGCTCTCCTCCCTACTTAGCCATCGCTCTTTTTTGTTATCTTCTTGAGGGTATTCAATGCCGGTTCTGTTTTTGCTGATTGCCTTTTTGCTTCTCTCTAGCGCCGGATTGATGCCAGTAAAATATCCTTCATCCAATGCAAAATGAAAAACGATACGGACCACATGGAGTGCATAGCGTATTGACGCTGGGGATAGACCTTTCGTCTCCATGTGCTTTTGTAAGGTTTTCAATTGCGGTACGTTGGCAATCTTTGACAAGGGGAGGTCACCCATGACTGGGAAGATATGAAGCCTTGCAAGCTGCTCTTCCCGTTTCCATGACCGGGGATTCTTTTTCTTCTCTTTGGATTCAACAAGGAAAAACTCAAATACTTCCGTAAAAGACATATTCCTGGCCTTCTCTTCCTGCTCTGCCTTTACCTTGGCCTCCAGAGCCTTTTCGTTTTTTTGTCGGAATGCTGCCAAGGTGAAGGGTGGTGTCTTGTCCCGACGGTTTCCGCTCAACAATCTGTATATATCGTGTGCAGTTTCCTCGCTCAGGCGTTTTTCTAGTACGATATCGCCTTCCCACCCAAGTCCTTCACTTTTTGTTTTTCCGTTAAACTTATATGTCATCACATAATAGCGACGAGGACGCTTGGAACGGCCAACGCCCAAAAAATCCGTATTGCTTTCCCGATATCTGATTCCTGGATATTTTGATTTTTTCCAGACTGGCATTTATTCACCTTCAGCAACTGATAAGATATTCAGAACTTGAATTCTGTACAACCCCTGTACAACCTTTTTTGTCAAACCAGGTGAAGCTGTGTGAAAGATAATATGATACAACTACATGAATGTCAACAAGATATGATATTTTGTGAAGGTGCGTGAAGGTATGTGAAATAACTATTAACGGACTCTGACTCCGCTTATCGAGGTTCGAGCCCTCGTCCCCCAGCCATGTAAATTCAAGCACTTATCATTAATTTGGTAAGTGCTTTTTTTGTTCTCAGAGTATTTTGTCCCGCCCCAGTCCCGTCTTTGGATTTTCTTAAGGGTGCAAAAGACCGATAATCGCCTTAACCCGTACTGGTGTGAATGCCTCCGAATGGATGCCGCAGCCAATGGCAGAAATCTTTTTACCGGGATTCGCGTTTTTATCAATAAAGTTTCTGCAGAAAGGGTAAAATAGCATTGGTAGTTAACAATCGTCGATCTTTCCCTAAAGACACATCCACCTAGAAAGGAGCCATTTGTGACAACATACGAAATAGGAAAAAAGAGTACGGCAGGATTTGACTTTGCGACGAGCTTTGAGGCGGAATCACACGAGGAGGCCGCGGATCAATATGTCCAATCCTTGTATCCACATAAGGGGGAGGTAGTTGTTGCTCTCAGGATAACGGGCAAGGCAGGAGAGGGCGGAATATTTCAAGCATATGTCAAAAGAGGTCATAGCCTCAATCAAATTGGGGAGAATTTTCAAATCAAATGAAGTTGTATTCCTCTTGAGATAAAAAGCCGGAACAGACTAACCCGTACCGGCCTTTATGGGTACGTGAATCGCTCACCCCTCACACTTGGCTGTTGCCTGAGGGCATAGCTACTATTTTCAAGTAACAAAAACCCACCAATATAACGAATCCCAAAATGATGATTATTACACGCCCCAGCCCTCTCCATTTGGTTGTTCCGCAATAAGGGCAGTGTTGAGCGGATGGACTTGTTGTATGCCCACATTCTTTGGTAGTGGGTCAGTTTGAAATTTCTTACAATTGAAATGCTTGACCGGTCATGTTATAGTATGAGGTATGAAAAAGAAAAAACTTCCCCGCGATATAAACGAAATGGCCAGATCCATTGTTGATCTGGCCACCGATGAATCCCCTCTTAAAGAAATTCCCTCCGATAAAAATCCTCATGCTGTTGAGCTTGGTCGTCTTGGTGGTCAAAAAGGCGGTAAGGCTCGTGCCGAAAAACTCACCAAAGAACAACGATCAGAGATTGCTAAAAAAGCAGCCAAGGCAAGATGGAATAAGTAAAATATTACTTTCAAGTTTTTAATTTTAGAAAACAGCAACATACACTAACGTCAAATTGTATTTTTCTCTTATTCTAGCAAGCATTCATTCAATGCATTCGTTTTTATACTTGCAAGTATTTAGCAAGCATGTTACGATAATATAAAACAATATGCTTTCTAACTTAAAGGGGTGTTATATGGAAAAACAAACAAAACAGTCGATTGGTGGAAACAAAAGGGCAGAATCATTATCAGTGGAGCAAAGAAAAGAAATAGCATCGAACGCGGCCAAAGCCAGATGGAAGGATGCCATAAATTTGCCAAAAGCTGAATACAGGGGAGAAATCATTATTGGCGACATTAAAATACCATGTGCTGTGCTTGATGACGGTACCCGTATAGTTAGCGAAAGAGGGGTTAGAGGGGTGTTGGGAGCAAGTGGGGGTAATTCTTATGCTCGGAAGAAAGTTTCTGCAGAAGGTGGCGCCGATTTACCAGTTTTTCTTGCTCAAAAGCAGTTAGAACCCTTTATTGATGAGGTTTTTAAGGCGGCGCCAATAGTGCCGGTAAAGTACAAGAGTGGCCGTAATGTCCTCCAAGGATACCCAGCTGTCCTTTTGCCTAAAATTTGTGAAGTATGGCTCAAGGCGAGAGAAGAAGGAGCCTTGAAAACTGGACAATTAGGCATTGCCGCAAAAGCTGAAATTTTAATGAGAGGTTTGGCTCATATTGGCATTATAGCCTTAGTGGATGAGGCTACAGGATATCAAGCCGTCAGATCTCGCCAAGCGTTACAAGAAATATTAGAACAGTTCATAGCTAAGGAATTGCAACCGTGGACAAAAACTTTTCCTGATGAATTCTACGAGAATTTATTTAGATTGCGCGGATGGCAATATAAACCTCTGAACGCCCGGAGGCCCGGTGTGGTTGCAGCTTACACGGTTAATTTAATTTACGAGAGATTAGCCCCTGGCGTACTCGAAGAACTAAGAAAGAAAACCCCTAAAAAGGTAAAAGGTAGGCGTACCCATAAACTTTTTCAGAATTTAACTCCAGATATTGGGCACCCAAAACTAAAAGAGCATATTTCAAACGTTTTAGTTCTTCAGAAAGTAAACGACGATTGGAAAACATTTATGAAAATGATGGATAGGGCGTTACCTAAGTTCTGCGACGGAAAACAATTAAGGCTCTTTACTAGCCCTATAAAACAAGAGAAAGGAATTGTTTCAGAATAAAAGGAAATATTTTTATTCATATTGAACTTTATGCTTGACCGGTAATGCATTTGTGATATACTTAAATCAACAAAGCATACCGGAGGGGAGCAATGAATAAGTTAAACACAGAGAAAAGAGCGCAGATTATACGATGTTTGGTCGAAGGAAATAGTATTCGGTCAACGGTAAGAATTACCGGAGCGTCGAAAAACACTATCACAAAGCTCCTTGTTGATATTGGCCAGGTATGCCGAGAATATCAAGACAAGACCATAAGAAACGTTGCTTGTGATCGTATTCAAGTTGATGAGATTTGGTCGTTCTGTTACTCGAAGCAAAAGAATGTGCCTGATGATCTGAAAGGGATTCTTGGTTATGGTGATGTCTGGACCTGGACAGCCCTTTGCGCTGACAGCAAACTTGTTCCTTCTTTCCTTGTTGGTGGCCGTGATGCCAGATGGGCAGATGAGTTTATTGCAGATCTTAAAAGCAGACTGAAACACAGAATTCAATTAACAACGGATGGACATAAGGCATATCTTCATGCTGTTGAAGATGCTTTTGGTGCAAATATTGATTACGCTATGTTAATAAAACTTTACGGGAAATCACCCGATGGAGAAATACGCTATCGCCCAAGCGAGTGCACAGGAACTGAGAGAAAAAATATAGTTGGGAATCCTGATCCGAGTCATATCTCTACGAGTTATGTCAAAAGGCAGAATTTAACAATGAGAATGAGTATGAGAAGATTTACCAGACTGACGAACGGCTTTTCTAAAAAGCTGGTAAATCTTGAAGCTGCTGTAGCATTACATTTCATGCATTATAATTTTGCGAGAATCCACAGGACACTTAAAGAAACTCCTGCAATGGCAGCAGGATTAACAACGAAACTTTGGGAAATTGAAGATATTGTAAATTTAATGGATTAATTCAAACTGACCCACTACCCATTCTTTACATTTACTCAGAGTCATATTATCGAATGCGTGAACGGCTTTTGCTGACGCCTGTAGTTCTGTTTTTCTGAGATTTCCCTGGTTGTTCCGGAAGATAAAAAATACTCATATCCGCTTCTTGAACCCTGTGGTTTTACCAGGTTTAAGACTTTGCCTTTGCAAGAGCATCTTTTGCAACACTCTTCACTATCTCTCCAGTATCCAGGTTGATTCCTTCTGTGATATTGTGATCAAGGAAGGTCCTGGTCGCTTTTCTCAGAGAGCAATGAGCCTTGATAATATAACGGTTCTCGTCCTTCTCAATTTGTTGGACGCTGATATCCCTTTTGGTTTCTACCCCTTCTCTATCTACATATATAATTCGATAGTTACCGGAAGCCTCTTTTGTGTTACGGGCCTTAGCTTTTCTGGATTCATAATAATCATCCGGCAGATTCTTCCCGCGAAAAAAAAAGGAAATAATGTAACCCAAAATCACCCCTGCTACCAAAAAAAACCAGATCATAGGTCCTCGTTTTGATCAAAAATCACACAAAACACCACTCCACACAACCTTCCGAGCACGCTGAAGCCAGGAAAATTATAAACGCAACCATGGATCGTGATGCTTCAGGCATGGTATATCATACCACAACAGTAAGCATCATTATCAGCTCACAAATGTATGTGTATGAAAAAATTTTTGAAGTGCAAGGGTCCGAGGCGATCCCATTAATGGGGACTGTCAACAGGGAAAAAGCAGATGGAAAAATGTCTCAAGTATGATTGCGTATTCCACGCAATCTGGACAGTGATTCCAGTTGAAACCGGACACTCAGTCCGGTGATTTCGGACACGAGTGTCGGAGCGAAGCGACGCTTTTGTTTTGTCCTTACCTTGTTCTCGTAATTTATGTCAAGTTTGCTT
>CAIUQR010000110.1 GCA_903901335.1 uncultured delta proteobacterium
AAAAAAGGGAAATTCTTTTTTAAAAAGTAGCACCGAGGTAGCACCAAACAGAAAAGCACCTAACCAACAAAGAGTTAAGTGCTTGTATTTACTGGTACACCCGGCCCGATTCGAACGGGCGACACCCGGATTCGAAGTCCGATCATATATGTTTCACATACCTTCACACAAATTCACTATCCTTTGACATTCAGTAAGTTATCAGCTATGATTCATCACAGACCATCACCCTGTGTCACTAAAAAGGTTTACCAATAGTTTACCAAATTCCGACACACGGATTCGGAAAGCACCTTTTCAAAAAGTGTAAATATGCCAGAATGGATGAAATCGAAGTATAAAGGTTTGTGGTATCGAGAAAGCGATACAGTTATTTTGGGCGTAGGCCGTTACAAAAGGCCGAAACGGTATTATCGGATGACGTACAAATGGGAAGGAAAGACCATTTCCGAAGTTTTTGGATGGGAAGGTGAGTACATCAAGAACGAAGAAAAGGCTTATGATATCTATAGGAAATTAAGCGCTAATCGTAAAGATAGAACACCTCCTTTCACCCTTGCGGAATATCGAGAACAGAATGAAATAGCACTGGAGTCAGTCAAAAAGAGGAATCAGGAAGAGGCTGCCAAAAATATCAGCTTTGAAGATGTGTTCAGCGGATACATTGTCTACTCGAAGAATAATAAGCGATCTGCAAAAAGCTGGCAAAGGGAAGAACAATTAACCCGGATTCATATCATTCCTGTGATCAAAAACACTCCACTTCGTAAAATTGCTCAGATTCATCTGGAACGTATAAAAAGAAACATGGCAGATTGTGGTTTGACCCCGGCAACCATTCGTTATGCACTCGCTGTTGTCCGCCAGGTGTTCAATTACGCAATACGTGAAGGCCTGTTTACAGGTCAGAATCCGGCCGCCGGTGGCAAGGTCATACGCCCTCAAGAGGACAATAAGAAAAGCCGTTTTTTGACTCGTGTGGAGGCTGACTTGCTCTTGTTGGAACTCGCCAAGAGATCACAGGACGTTTGCGATATGGCGATGCTTTCCCTTTATACTGGAATGAGATTTGGAGAAGTTGCAAAATTGAAATGGGCAGACGTTGATTTGTTCCAGGGAATTATAATGCTTCGAAACACTAAAAGTGGAAAAAACCGGCCTGCATTTATGACGCCAAATGTTCAGAATATGATTGCCAGTCGCGGTCCTGAAGAACCTGACCAACTTTTATTTCCTGCTCGTGGGACACGAAATACGGTTCGAGCGAGAACGAGTAACATATTCTATGATGTGGTTGGCAGATTATTCAACCAAGGAATTTCAGATAAGAACCAATGGGTAAATTTCCATACATTGCGGCATTCTTTTGCAAGTTGGCTTGTTGAGGAAGGAACAAACATCTATCTTGTCAAAGACTTGCTTGGACATTCTGATCTTAAACTTACAGAACGATATGCACACATAGGCCAGAACCAATTGAAACAGGCTGTAATGAAACTACAGAACAGCTAAAAGAATCTGCATTAAAAGAGGCAGCCTTACCGATTCAGAACATATAAACAGAGTTCAGCTCTCACATGATTCTTTCTTTTTAACTTTACATTCAGTATCACTATTGATACTATAATATATATGGACAAGATAAACGAGCTTGTAAAAGGGATGCGAGAAAATCCCGGCAACGTCAAGTTTTCGGACCTTTGCAAAGTCTGCGGCTATTACTTTGGTGAGGCTAGACAGAAGGGAACCAGCCATCGAATCTACAAAACTCCGTGGGCGGGTGACCCGCGCGTCAATATCCAAGATGGCAAAGGAAAAGCAAAGTTTTATCAGGTCCGGCAAGTACTGAAGGCAATTGAGAGGTTGAGAAAACAGGAGGAAAGCCATGCTGGAACATGACCATTATACTTACCGGGTTACTTGGTCCGAAGAGGATAACGAATACGTCGGCTTGTGTGCCGAGTTT
>CAIUQR010000111.1 GCA_903901335.1 uncultured delta proteobacterium
AATAATTTGCAATGTGTGTGCCTACATATTTCAATCGCATCCTAACACTCATGTCTCGCACTATGTTGTTTTCACAAATAATATTTTTGACGCTGTAGCGAAATAGAGCATTTTTATGCCTACTGGCCGCAAACGCAAGTAAAGGAGAACGCGGATATCTCCATCCTGTTCTTCGCGGTATTTATGGCCAAGCTCGGGGAAATCGCTCAGAAGCTGAGCTTTGTCATAGATGCCGGAAACGACTTTCTCGGCAGGGAAGGGTTATCTTGCGCAATGTATTCGTAGATTTCTCTGAGTCATTGTTCGGCTTCATGTGACCATCTTATTTTTTCCATGCTCTGATCCGGCCAGCCATTTCACCATTCGAGATTACTCGACCGGCACGGACATCTTCCAGCCCACGGTCAACCATCTTTGCGAAGGCCAATTCCCTCATGATCTCGTCGTATGTGGCATCTTCCGGCTGCGATAAAACAACCTTCGTGATCTTCTCTTTTGCTGTTTGTATCTGCATAGTGGAAATATCCTTGTTCGTTGGAGGTACGGCAGGCTTCAACCGAAAGCCAGTATCTTGAATTTTGCCGACAATTCCGCCCTTGGTTTTCCATAAAAAGCGATCGATGTTGATTTCCAGAGCGTCAGCAAGCTTGACGAAGACAGTCATTATCAGCACAGAAACCCTTCTTGTATGTTGCTTGTGCCCCTGGCACCAGACAACAACTTTATTGTTACAAGGTCGTCCCCGCAACTAGAAATAAGCAGATACAGTGTTGGAGTCAATTTTCGATTGTCGGAAGCGAGATTTTCCAGCAACAGGATGCATCTATCTCCCGGTAAGGAAATATAAAATCAGTCCTGCAAGCTGGAGAGAAAACATCAGTCCGAACCCGGCCTGAAAACCGGCAGGCGAGAGCATGCCTTCGACCGAGTGTGAGTATATTCCGATAATCGCACCGATCGCCCATTGACCACCAAAGGCGGTGATAAAAACGAGTAGATTGACGGCGGTGATCACCCGGCCCGACAGATGGACGGGAAAGGATTGAGACAGAGCTGAGTAGGCGATAATACTGGCAGTTCCCAGAAAACCAAAGGACAACCAGAGCGGGACGGCCCAGTCCGCAGGTCCTGTGATCAGCAGCAGTTGAACCACCATAAAGAGCGCCATGCCGGTGACGGCGGTCGTCGCAACCGGCACCCCTTTTCGGCTGATCTTCTCGGTCAGACTGCCCAGAAGAATAAAGCCCGCCACCATCGCAACAGCTACCCAAAAAAGGACCCCGGCCACCGCCGGACGTTCCAGGTGTAGGACATGAGTGAGCCATGGTCCGGCCCAGAGCCCCTGGATGGCGAGAAAGGTCGCCTGTGACATGGTAGTCAACGGCGCGATACGCCAGAATTTCCTGCTCGTAAAGACTTCACTGATACCGCGCATTTGACTTTGCAGACTCTCCCGTCCGGATGCAGTCTCTTTTTCGGGGACAACGAGAAAAACAGCGCCTGCGATCAGCAGCGTTAGAATGCCAAGGCCTGCAAATACCCCGCGCCAATTGGTATACTGCAGCGAAATTTCTACCGGCGATGTTGCGACCAGGGCGCCGAGACCACCGGCGGCCATCTGGAAGCCATTGACCAGCGGCCATTTTTCCCGCGGAAACCACAGGGTATACGCCTTGAAGGCGGCCATCAGGCAGGAAGAGACGCCAAAACCGATCAACGCCCGGCCCACAACCAGCCCGGCAAGACCTTCCGCCCTGGAAAACAGAAAGGTCCCGAGACCTGCAAAGAGAAGCAGCAGTGACTCGACTTTTCTTGGTCCGAAACGGTCCAGAAGAACGCCCAGCGGCAGCTGGAAAGCGGCAAACGAGATGAAATAGACTGCGGTCAGCATGCCCAGCGCCGACGGACCGACTCCGATATCCGCCATCAGGTCGGGTGCGATCACGGCATTCACTACCCGGAAGATGTAGGAGAGGAAATAACCGGCGGCAAAGGGCAGAAACACCCGGAAGAGCTTCAGGGATATGGCAGACATATCGTTTTACTGAATATTTTACCGAATAAAGGAAAATGGTTGGAGCTGGTCCAAAAGACAGGTTTCATGTGCTCCTCCTTCGAGGTGGATCAAATTGCTTCGAGTTTACCACAGCCTGCTTCTGAAATCGACTTCAATGATGTGCGCTTACATCCTTGAATTCAGGAATGTTGTGATTGCAACTCAATTCAAAAAAATAACGCGACGGCAGTACATACTCTGCTTGACCTTTTCGCCATGAATGGGTTAGCATCACTCTCCAGAAACGTTATGTGCGAGAAGCTTTCTAGGGATGTTTGTGTATAAACCGATCATCTTGTTCTTTCAAATTGAAAAGGAGTGCCTCGATGAAAAAGACGTTGATTACGCTGTTGTTGCTGGGCATGTCGGCTGTTCCTGTATTTGCTGCAGATACCATCAAGATTGCCATCACCGGCCCCTTTACCGGCGGTTCCGCGCCGATGGGTGCTTCGATGCGCGATGGCGCCAAGGTTGCGATCACCGAGATCAATGCCGGTGGTGGAATCAGCGTGGCCGGCAAAAAAATGCAGATTGAAGTGATTGAACGTGATGACGAGGCCAAGAACGACCGTGGCGCGCTGATCGCCCAGGAACTGGCCTCCATGAACGATCTTTCCGGTGTCATCGGTACGGTGAATACCGGCGTCGTCCTTGCAGGAGACAAGCATTTCCAGGAAAAAGGCATTACCAAAATCATAACCCCCGCCGCAGGCTCCGCCTCCATGACCCAGTGGAGCAAGGCCGGTGTGGCGGATCTGTCAATCTTCCGCTTTGCCGCCCATGACGGCATCCAGTCCGAAATGGTGGTCGAAGAGGCGATCAACCGGAAATTGACCAAGGTGGCAATCATGTACGATTCCACCAATTATGGGGTGTCCGGCCGGGATGACATGATGGAGCAGATCAAGAAACAGGGGAACAAACTGGAAGTGGTTGCCTCCGAAAAATTCAACATCGGCGACAAGGACATGACAGCCCAGTTGCTGCGCGCTAAATCTGCCGGCGCCCAGGCAGTCCTGATCTGGGGTATCGGTCCGGAGCTGGCCGCCTTTGCCAACGGTATGGCAAAAATGGAGATGAAAGTTCCTCTTATCGGCGGCTGGACGCTTTCCATGTCCAACTTTATCGATAACGCCGGTAAAAACGGTAACGGGACCCTGATGCCGCAGACCTTTATCGAAGAGGCCATTACACCCAAGGCCAAGACGTTCATTGACAGCTATCACAAGGCCTATAACGTTGACCGTATTGCATCCCCGGTATCCGCTGCCCAAGGATATGATGCGGTCTACATCTTTGCGGCCGCGATCAAACAGGCGCAAAGCACCGATACCAAAAAAATCAAAGAAGCCCTTGAGGATCTGCGCGACCCCGTGGACGGTGTGATTGCCACCTGGAAGCATCCTTTCAGCAAGTGGAATCCGGCTGATGAAACTACACATGAGGCCTTCCGTCGCGAGCAGGTCGTCATGGGCATGGTCCAGGATGGACATGTGGTATTCGGCAATGACGCCGATCGCAAGCGTCTTATCAAAAACGCATCCAAATAAGGCCAACCTGATTGTGCGGGGCCATCACCCTGCACAATCAACAAAAATCCCGCTATGAATTTACTTATCATTGCTCAGATGGCTGTGAGCGGTGCGATGATGGGCCTGGTGTACGCCCTTATCGCCTATGGTTTCCAGCTTACTTTCTCAACCAGCAAGAGCATCAATTTTGGCCAGGGTGAACTGGTGATGGTGTCTGCTTTCTTCAGCCTGACTCTGCTCAACTGGGGCGTCCCCTACTGGCTGATGGTACCCGGCGGACTGCTGTTCGGCGTGGTCCTCGGGCTGGCCGTCGAGCGTGCCGGTGTCCGCCTTGCCTTGGAACAAAAGAGCGAGGGCTGGATTCTCCTGACCATTATCATCGGGCTGCTGTTTTTTTCCGCTGCCGAGAATATCTGGGGCCGCGATGATCGTCCGTTTCCGACTCCCATCTCCTCGGATGCCATGCGGTTTTTAGGCGTCAGCATTACGCCGCTGGAGATCTCCGTCGCCATCGGCGTCTTTACCGTGATGGGCGCAATTGAATTATTTAAACGCAAGACCCTTCTGGGTAAGGCCTTTGAGGCGGTATCTGCGGACCGCGATGCCGCCGAATTGATGGGAATTTCCGCCACCCGCACGGTTATGCTCTCGTATGGCCTGTCCGGGATGGTGGCGGCAATGGCCGGAATTCTTGTCTCGCCGATTACCACCGTCGGGCCGACCATGGCCTCAGCCTTGATTCTGAAGGCCTTTTCGGTGGCAGTGGTGGCCGGTCTCGATTCCGGCTTCGGGGTAGTTGTCGTCGGTATTTTCCTGGGGGCTCTGGAGAGTCTGACCAGCTTTTATCTGGGCAGCGGCTGGCGTGAGGCACCCGGACTGATCCTGCTCATTCTGGCCCTGGCCGTCCGTCCGAACGGTGTATTCGGCAAGGCCAGTATTCGCAAGGTTTAAGAGGTTTTTATGCAATCATTAACATTCAGACCCGACGGATCATGTTAAAACGACTGTTGTTTGTTCAAGGAACCGAGATCATAGCGCTTTTGCTGCTCGCCGCCATACCGCTCACGGTGAGCAATTCCTATGTCCTCGGCTTGCTGACTCTGCTGGCCATCTATGGGATTCTGCTGATCGGACTGGATGTGACCGTGGGATATCTGGGCCAGGTAAATCTTGCCCATGCCGCCTTTCTCGGACTTGGCGCCTATGCCGCCGGTTTGAGCGTCTCACTGCTGGGTTTCGGAATGTTGAGTGCGCTTGCCTTCAGCATGTTGGTGGGTATGACTCTGGGCGGCCTTTTAGCTTTTCCGGCGTTACGTCTGGAGGGCCCGCAGTTTGCCCTGGCGACCTTGAGTTTCTCAGCCCTCAGTGTGACCATTCTGAATGAATGGGAAACACTGACCGGCGGCGCGCAGGGTCTGCATGTGAGCCGCCCTATATTTTTCGGCCATACAGTAAATGCTCAGGGGTTTTACTGGCTGTGCTTGATTCTTCTGGCCCTGGTCTGGATGGCGATGCGCAATCTGCTTTCCTCGCAATGGGGCCGCGCCTTTGAAGCCCTGCGCGACAGTCCGATCGCAACAGATGCTATGGGTGTAGGGACCTATCGTCACAAGGTGGCGGGCTTTGCGCTGGGGTCGGCGCTCGGCAGTCTGGCCGGCGGGCTCTATGCTTTTAACTTCCAATACTTGCAGCCGCAAGGTTTTACCTACGAACTGATGGTCATCCTGTTGCTGGGGGTGGTCCTGGGCGGCCGCAAGAGTCTGTGGGGCGCTTTTTTCGGCGCGTCCCTGATCGCTCTTCTGCCTAATCTGCTGTCGAACCGGTTCCTGTTTTTAGTCATTTCCGCAGTCGGCCTGCTGGCAGCTCTGGGAGCGGGGATACGGGGGCTGATGAAAAAAACGACCAGGCCGTTTCAGGCCCTGGCTCCGATTGTTGCCATGTGTCTGCTTGTGGTAGGAGGGCTGTTTGTGAAAAACACCGAGGACTGGCGGAAGGCAATTTTTGCCCTGATGCTGTTCTCGGTCGTGGTCGGGTTGCCCGAGGGCCTGATGGGCTTTGCCTCCCGGTTTCTGACCCAGCTGTTTCACATCGATCCGCCTGCGCTGCCTCCTGCAAGTGCCCTTGATAAGGTGCTTCCGGCAAAGACAGTGGACGGCGGACCGCTTCTGAAGTTACAGGGCCTGAAGCGCTATTTCGGCGGGGTCAAGGCCGTTGACGGGATTTCCATCATGGTGCAATCCGGCCAGATCCATGGTTTGATCGGCCCCAACGGATCGGGTAAGAGTACCGCTGTAAATGTCATTTCCGGACTGTATTCCCCCACAGCCGGAACGATGCTCCTGCATGACCGGCCCTTACCCGGAGGCATGTTCAAGGTGGCGCTGACCGGTATTTCACGAACCTTTCAGAACCTGCAGCTCTTCAGCGAATTATCCGCCCTGGACAACGTCATGGTCGCCATGAAAGGGGTGTACCGCTCCCCTCTGCCGCTGGTGTTGATGGGGCTGGCCAAAGGAGAGGAAAAACGGGCTCAGGCTGATTCCCTGGCCCTTCTGGAACTGGTCAATCTCAAAGATGATGCCCGCATCAGCGCCAAGGACCTGCCTTATGGGGACCAGCGTTTTCTGGAGATCGCCAGGGCTCTGGCGCGTAAACCGGAACTGCTGATTCTGGACGAACCCGCAGCGGGACTTGCTCTTCCCGACGTCATCAAACTGGTGGACATCATCCGGAGCATCCATGAGCGAGGCATTACCATTATCCTCATCGAACATCATATGGATGTGGTGAGCGAACTCTGCGATGTGGTGACGGTGCTGGATGGCGGCAGGGTGATCGCGGAGGGTTCCGCTGCAGAGGTGAAACGTGACCCCAAGGTTATCGAGGCTTATCTGGGGACTGAAAATGTTGCAGTCACTGCAGATGTTGTTTAATACGCGAGAGATATAAAGATGTTAGTCGTAGAAAATCTATATGCGGGTTACGGCACCAGCAAGGTTCTGACGGGAGCTTCATTGGAGGTGGGGCAGGGCAGGGTGGTGGCTCTGATCGGCGCCAACGGAGCCGGCAAGACTACCACCATGCGCGCCATCTCGGGGATGCTGAAGCCGGACAAGGGGCGCGTTCTGTTGGACGGAAAACCGGTGCAGGGTCAGGACGCCTCCCGGATTGCCAGGCTGGGCCTTGCCCATGCACCGGAAGGCCGCAAGGTTTTCGGACCGCTGTCGACAGAAGACAACCTGTTGCTCGGGGCCTATAGCCGCCTGCCTCTATTTTTCGGCTTCCGGTCCAGATCCGCTCCCGACCTCGAAAAAGTGTACGACCTGTTTCCGCTCCTCAAGGAACGACGGCTCCAGTCGGCAGGAACATTATCCGGGGGCGAGCAGCAGATGCTTGCCATCGGCAGGGCACTGATGGCCAACCCCAAGATCATGCTGCTGGATGAACCATCCATGGGGCTTGCGCCGGTCATCGTCCAGGAGGTCTTTGCCACCATCCGGCGCCTGAAAACGTCCGGAATCACTCTGCTGCTGGTGGAACAATTTGCCAAAAGCGCCCTGGAAGTAGCGGATTACGCCTATGTAATGGAGCGAGGCCGTGTCGTCGCCGAAGGCACACCCGCCGAGCTGCACAAAGACAAGCGAGTGCTTGCAGCCTATCTTGGGTGATTTCAGCCTTCACTGGTGAAGCTCTTAATCCACGATAAACAGCTTTGCGCCGACTGCCGTTGATGACCGATGAGGTTCAGCATTATCTGCATCCCGATAAATCAACTAATAAGGAAAAATTACCATGGAGATTGACCCATTGGAAACCATTGAGAAGCTCGATGAATCTCGCACCAATGATCGGGCTGTTATGCGCCTGAATACAATTGTCGCAATTACGGTCGCGATTCTCGCCACCTTCATGGGTATCTGCAAAGTCAAAGATGACAATATCGTCCAGAACATGCAACAGGCGCAGGCCAACAAACTTGATCATTGGGCGTATTATCAGGCCCGTAATATTCGTGAGGATGTAGCCAAGGCGACCCTGGTGCAGTTGCGGCTGAGTGCAGCCGGATCTCCTGCAGACCATGCGCGCTATCAGCCGGCGATTGATACCTATGAAAAAATGGCGGCTGATCAAAACAAGAAAAAAGAGGAGCTAAAGGCGTTGGCCGAGCAGGATCAAAAAGATTACGATGCCTTGAATTTCCGGGACGATCAGTTCGATTTGTCAGATGCGCTGATTGCAATTGCGATTTCGTTGCTGGCCGTGACGGCGTTAACCCACTTGCGCTGGCTGTATCTGATTTCATTGGTGCCTACTGGATTTGGCATCTTGATGGGCTTGTCGGGATTGCTTGAATGGTCAATTCACCCGGCGTTCTTGATTCGTTTATTATCATGACACGAATACACCCGCCTCCAGGGGTGTATTCGTGTTTGAGTGTATCAATATTTATATGCAGACTCGCCATGGCTTGAGGTATCGAGACCTTCCCGTTCTTCTTCTTCCGTCATCCGCAGGCCGATGACCAGGTCTACCAGTTTGTAGGCGACAACCGAAACAAGACCGGACCAGACAATGGTGGTGCCGATGGCCCAGAGCTGACTGATCACCTGGGCGCTGGTCGAATACTCACCGACCTTGTTGGCCACATAGTCATAGACACCTGCGCCGCCGAGATCAGGGTTCGCAAACACGCCGGTCAGAAGCGCACCGAGCATACCACCAACACCATGGACACCGAACACATCGAGGGCATCGTCAGCACCGAGCATACGTTTAAGTCCATTCACACCCCAGAGGCAGATCACACCGGCAAGCAAACCGATAACGAGAGCCCCACCGATACCGACAAAACCACAGGCCGGGGTAATCGCTACCAGACCCGCTACAGCACCCGATGCCGCACCGAGCATGGACGGCTTTCCTTTCAGCATCCATTCCATGGAAAGCCATGATAAAGCTGCAGCAGCTGTTGCGGTCATGGTGTTGCCGAAGGCAAGGGCAGCCATGCCGTTTGCCTCAAGATTGGAACCGGCATTGAAACCGAACCAGCCGACCCAGAGAAGAGAGGCACCGACCATGGTCATGGTCAAGCTGTGCGGGGCCATGGATTCCTTACCGTAACCGACACGTTTACCCACCATAAAGGCACCGATCAGACCGGCAATGGCTGCATTGATATGGACTACCGTACCCCCGGCAAAGTCAATCGCCCCTTTCTGAAAGAGAAAGCCTGCCGTAGCCCCAGCTGTCGCCCCTGCGGCAGCATCGGTGTACGCATCAGGGCCGGCCCAGTACCAGACCATGTGGGCGATCGGCAGGTAGGCGAAGGTGAACCACAGGGCAATAAATGCCAGCACTGCGGAGAATTTCATGCGCTCGGCAAAGGCGCCGAGAATCAAGGCCGGTGTGATGGCCGCGAAGGTGGCCTGAAAAAAGACATAGATCAATTCCGGGATGACGACACCCTTCGTGAAGGTTGCGGCCACGGAATCGGGGGTTATCCCTTTGAGCAAGATCTTGCTGAAACCGCCGAAAAAGGCATTGCCTTCGGTAAAGGCCAGGCTATAACCATAGATAACCCACAGCACCATACAAAGAGAAAACACGGTGAACACCTGCATCAACACGGAAAGCATGTTCTTGGTCCGGACCAGACCGCCGTAAAAAAGGGCCAGACCGGGAATGGTCATAAGTGATACCAGAACGGTGGCCACGATCATCCAGGAGGTGTCCCCTTTGTTGGGGACAAGGGCATCTGCAGCGAAGGCATCGCCTGAGAGAATAACGACAAACATCACCGTGACAATGGTGAAGAGAAATGCTAATGATTTTTTCATGATGGTGCTCCCTAAAGTATCAGATTGCATAGTATCAGATTGCATCAGGACCGGTTTCTCCGGTGCGGATACGCATAATTTGTTCAAGATCGAACACGAAAATTTTACCGTCCCCGATTTTACCGGTACCTGCCGCTTTTTTTATACCTTCGACGACGTTGTTGAGCAGGTCATCGGTAATCGCTACCTCAATTTTTACCTTCGGTAAAAACTCCACTGCGTATTCAGCACCCCGATAAATCTCGGTGTGGCCTTTTTGTCTGCCGAAACCCTTGACCTCGGTCACCGTCACACCGTTGACACCGATAGTGGTCAGGGCCTCACGAACATTGTCCAATTTGTATGGTTTGATTATTGCCGTTACAAATTTCATTTTCCTTTTCTCCTTGTTGTGTCGGTTTGGTTGCGATGTTGATCTTCGCGCATACCTGTTGCTTGGTTGTTCATAACAAAGCAAAAGAGGTGCCATGTGGGAGTATTTTTTATATTCGTATATATTACAATATGATATGTATTTGTTTTAAGGTGAAGGCACCCGGAAAACAGTGTGACAAAAATGACATATATGTTTCGTTGATTTAATTAAAATTACATAAATGTTATTTTTAGTGTTTGCAGATAAGTTCTGAGGACCCAACTGTTACCCTTGTCCCCGTTTCCGGCAACGGCCGTCATGCCCGAAACATTCTTCCCAGACAAGAGCGTTCTGCTGTATAATCGGGGAACCATGAAACCACCTTCCAAAAACCTGCCGGCCGACCATATCCGCCTCTCCGGGGTCGTGGAAAGGGTCACCTTCCACAATGCGGAAAACGGCTGGAGTGTCCTGAAAGTCTCTCCCTTTAATGACCCGCATAAACTGGTAACTGTGGTTATCCATCAGGCCACGGTTTTTGCCGGGAGCTCGATGGAGTTCTACGGTACGTGGACGCATCATCCCAGACATGGCGAACAATTCATGGCCGAACGGGCAATCGAGAAAAAACCTTCAACCAGCGCCGCTCTGGAAAAATACCTCGGTTCAGGACTTATCAAAAATGTGGGTCCGAAAACGGCTTACAAAATAGTGAGCTTCTTTAAAGAGGGGACGCTCCAGGTCTTTGAGGAAAATATTGACGAACTTCTGAAGGTGCCGGGGATTGCCGACAAGAAACTCGTGGATATCAAAAACAGCTGGCAGGAGCACCGGGCCGTCAGGGATGTGATGATGTTCCTGCAGGGATACGGGATCAGCACCCTGTATGCCGTCAAGATATTCAAGACCTATGGCAACGAGGCAATCAGCAAGGTGTCCGGCAACCCGTATCAGCTGGCCAGGGATATCTACGGCATCGGCTTTTTTTCAGCCGATAAGATAGCCCTGAGCATGGGGTTTGAAAAAGACGGTGTTCCCCGTATTGAGGCAGGCATAAAACACGTCCTTGCCGCCTCACGGGACAATGGGCATTGTTATCTTTTGGAAACACAGATAGTCAAAAATACCCAGGAGTTGCTGGATACGGGAACACCTGAACAGATAACAGCTATAGTGTCATCCCTGATTACTGCGGGTGAGGTCAAGAAAAGGGTTCTGCCGGATGAAAAGGGGCAGGAAGTCACCGCTTATTATGCAAACTCCCTGTATTTCGACGAACGCTACGTTGCCGGAAGAGTGAAACAATGGATCAATCAATCCGTTTCCGTTGACCGGGAACGGATTGAAAGCTGGCTTGCACGATATTGCCGGAGGCAGAGCATTATCCTCTCCGAAGAGCAGCAGGCAGCTGTTGCAGGAATTGCGGGCCGATCATTTTCCGTCCTGACAGGCGGCCCCGGTGTCGGCAAGACGACGACAACCAAGGTTCTGGTGAAACTTCTGCAGGCCATGCAGATACATGTGGTGCTGGCTGCGCCAACGGGCAGAGCAGCGCAACGCATGAGCGAGGTGACAGGCCTTGAGGCAAAAACCATTCACCGTCTGCTTGAATGGGCACCTGCCAAAAACGGCTTCAAGAAATCCGAGGATGACCAGCTGCGTGTCGAATTCCTGATTATTGATGAATGCTCCATGCTCGACATCAATCTTGCCGCAGCCCTTCTGCAGGCAGTCCCGCAGAATGCCCAGGTGCTCTTTATAGGAGACCCGGATCAGTTGCCGTCCGTCGGGGCGGGAAATGTCCTCCATGACCTGCTGGAGGCATCCTCCGTCCCCAGTTTCAGATTAACCAGGGTTTTCAGGCAGGCGGAGGAAAATCTGATTATCCGCTTTGCCCATCAAATCAATAACGGGCAGGTTCCAAAAATTGAATCCCCGTTCCATAAGCCTGGATTGTGGAAAGAGCGGGTCGGCTGTCTCTTCATTGATGCCGAAGAGGCAACACAGGAGCAACTGTTGTTCCTGGGCCGGGTGAAGTCAGCCATCAGACATACCCTGGCAACCGGCGAGGAGCAGGTTGTGCAGACTGGAGATACATATACCGGGGTGATGAGGCGGGAAGAGGATGCCCTGATGATTGACAACCTTCTCGTCCAGGAATTTATGGATGCCCGGGAAATCCATACCCCGGTGTTGACGATACCCGAGAAGTTCAGGCACGTCGATCTGTTGCAGCTCAATCAGGCAAAAGGGGCACTTGCGGAACTGAAGACCATTGTCAAGTCTCTGCATCCCTGGTCTGCACTGCATTATGGCATGACCGGGCTTGATATGGTTTTACGGTTATATACCAAGACGATCCCTGCCTACTTCGGCCGGGATATCGAGATCCAGATCCTGTCTCCCCAGGTCAGGGGCAGTCTGGGGACACTGAACCTCAATAACGCCATCCAGAAAGCTGTGAATCCGGAACACCAGGGGAAAAAAGAGATTAAAATAGGCGAACGTATTTACCGGGTGGGTGATCGGGTTATCCAGACCCGCAATAACTATGACCTGGGTGTATTCAACGGGGATATCGGCAGAATCGAGGCCATTGATCTGGAAAACTACACCTGTCTGATTCAGTTTGGTAAGCAGGCTCCGATCCCCTATGAGCGGGAAGACCTGATGGAAATAAATCTTGCCTATGCAATTACCATTCATAAATCGCAGGGGAGCGAATTTGATGTGGTCATCATCCCTGTTGCCACCCAGCATTTCAAGATGCTTTTCAGGAATTTGATGTATACGGGATTGACACGGGCCAGGCAGGGGTGTGTTTTTGTCGGGAGCAGGAAGGCCTTGTCAATGGCTGTGAAACAGGTCGACAACCGGAAAAGGCAGACCGCTTTACGTTATCTGATCATGCATTGAAGGCGTACTAATCGTGATTATCGTTCATTGACAAAATTATTGTATCACCTTAGAATACTTTTATAATCGTTTCATCTGGCATGAATGAACGACAAATAAACATGGAGGGGGAAGCTATGCAAATCGGGAAAATACGAAATTCATCTTTGGTCACGGTGCTGTTTCTGGCATTGATAATGGCCTTCGGAGCAACGGGAAGTGAAGGAGCGGAAATTGTCAAGACTTCATGCGCCATGACCTTTAATCTGAGTGGTTGGTCGATCGTGTATCAGACAGCCTCGGGCACCGGTTCCATCAAATGTGATAATGGTCAATCGTCAAGGGTGAAACTGAAAATGAATGGCGGCGGGATCACTGCCGGCAAATATCAGGTTCGTGGGAAAGGTGAATTTTCAGGTGTTTATGATATATCTGATATCTTCGGGACCTATGCTGCCGCAGAAGCCCACGCCGGTGCAGTAAAATCCTCTGACGCCCAGGTCATGACCAAAGGGAGCGTGTCTCTGGCCATCAAAGCAAAAGGACGAGGCGTAAATCTAGGAGTAGGCTTCAGCGGCTTCAGTATAGAGCCCTTGAAAAAGAGGCGGTAGATTTGTTTAAGACGCAGTCCAGGGTTCAAAGATTGTTCCGTCCTCAAAAAGCTCCTGGGGCGTTATCGTATCGGCTTCTTTGTTCAGGATGCCTTTATCGTGGTACTCCGGTTGTTCATCCAGGGCATAGGCGGCAAGTTCACTGCAGATCCACCGCTTGTCATTGTTGAGGAGTTTGGTCAGGATATCCTCCGGTTTGCCGTTGAAACATTCATCAATGAGGTGGCCGATGAAACTTCCCCTCACAAAATCGGCGGCAATAAGATTGTAGTCGTATTTGCAGTCTTTCTGTGTCAATGCCGTCTCGGCGACCCGCCTTCCGATATCTTCTGTCCACCCTCTTGGTTTCCTGAAGAATATTGAGCACTTCTGATTGTCGAAATATTTAGTCAGCGGTGATATCGTTACACAATCTTTTTCACCCAAGGCCTCAATGCATTGATTGTCACCGGTCACGATTAGTGCGTGGGAGACGGTAATGTCGCTCAGTTTCGACCAGCGGGTGAAATAGGCTATACCTTGTGAAACAAAAGACTCTTTGAAATACGTGAAGCCGATATAGCCGATATCATGCGTTTTGTGGAACACAGGGGGTATTGACTTGAATTCGGCAAGCATTTGCTATCCTCCAGATAAATGGGTTGATTATTTTAATTGCTTATCAGTATACGGTGTTGACATCAAAGCCAATGGCCTGGCGATGCTGCTCCCAGGTGTTATCGAGAAGCAGGAAATAGCCGAACAGCTGGTATTTATATTCCGCCGGGTCGACAGAGGTGTGAAACGGCTTCAGCGGAACGGTTGAGTAGATGAGCTGACCCAGGAAGAGCCCTTCGGCGATCTCCACCAGCTCATCGAGGCAGGTCCCGATCGGGGCAGGGCCTCCGATCATCGGGTAGCGGTAATGAAACTGGAAGACCCGCTTCTTCTTTGCTCCATCGCTGTTCATCGGCAGAATCGACTCGCGGTCGGAAACCCCGAGAAAAATATACCCCTGTCTGACAAAGGGAGAGGGACCAGCGTCCGCCAACTGCTGGATCGACGGGATCGGCGGGTGGTAATTCATATCCAGCATCCGCATCATCGCATCCGCCACCAGGATACGCGAATCCTGGATATTGTTGCCGAAGATCCAATGCTCACGGGCCTCCTTCTCCCAGAAGGCCCGATCGCTCTCAGACATACCGCCATCCCAGGAACCGGCTTTCAGGTAGGGGGCATAGACACCTTCCTCTGTCCAGAACCGCTCGCGATTCTTTTTCACCAGATCGTAATGAGGCCAGCTTGCCGGGTAGCCTCTGAGTTCTGCTGTGCGTTCCGGATAACGTTCCGTGAGATCGCTGCTTTCATCCAGGAGCATGCTCAGTTTGCGGCCGCTGATGCGTTCGAACGATTTCCCGGCCCACGGAAAGATAAACCGGCCGATGGATGCCCAGACCGCATCAAGAATGTCCGGCCCGCGCAGATCGCTCTGCAGAAGACAGGCAAGCCCGCTGGGAAAGATGCTGTTGCTGTCAATCGTTTTATCAAGCCCTTGACGCAGGGTGTCACCGAATCCCAGATGCAGATTCAGGGTTGCGCCGTGATAATAGTCGAAGCCGTTGCACGGCTCTTCCCTGCCGTACCAGAGGAGCTTTTCCGGGGCATCGAAACGGGTGTTGAACCCTTGCCCCTGGCCCTGGAACACCCCGTTCACAATCCGGGGGGCGATGCCGCTCCTGAACAGTCTGTTTAGTTTTTCGAAATGGCGGAGATGGTCATCGAGTGCGCTCTGCCCTGCAATCTCCCTCTGGATCCTCTGCAGCATCTGCAGGACCGACTCTCCTTGTTGCAGGAGGTTGGTTACATCCCCATCATCACCCCTTGTGGATGCCTCGAGGCAGAATGTCGTGAACTTCCTGTTGAGGATAGTATTATTCCGCCAGCCTGATATCCAGTCTGTGACATCGGCAAATCCGATGTTGTCTGTCTGTGTCTGAGTGTCTCTTAAGGGGAGAGAAGCCGTCGGGAGCCGGTCGTAACCCAACTCTGTATATCCGCTTTCGCCCGGCCGGGGACGCAGGTGCGGGAAGGCATCGTCTGCATAGGCCTCGTGCGCGAAAGCCGGGTCGATCATCAGAAAGAAGCCGTTATTCTGATAGCCATAGTCACTCCCGGTCTGACCCGGCCGGTAGGGCTCGCCGATCTCCCATACCTTTTCGTCCAGGCCGGATATAGATATCCGTAATGCCCCCAGGCTGTAATGGCCTGTCGCCATCACCAGCTGCCCGAGGTACACCCCGTCAGCAATCTGGACGAGTTCGTCTATAAGTCTGGTCATCGGGTAGGCTGGTTCAAGCTCCGGCCAGCGATAATTCAGCTGGTAGACAGGTTTTTTATTCATCTCCGGCACGACGGAATTCCCCGGCTGGGCCAGGAATATCCCGCCCGTCATGCTGTAGGGGATATTTTTTTCCTTCTGCAGGTTTTCCGGCAGGAGGATTCCTGGAAATCCCGCAGCTGAACTATCTTCGGGACGCTGCCTGAGCTTCCAGGCAGTGGTAAGAACGGGGAGTCCCAGGCCTTGGATGAGGTCGGGATTGGGCGGCTCCCGAAAGAAGTTGCGGCCGATCCTGGTGGTGGCCGGGGAGTAGCTCTCCAGCATCTGAGGGTCGTTGTCACACCTGGCTGCGGCCATTTCGCGTGTCACAGGCTCAAAAGTCTTTCCCATCCAGAGCCCGGTGTTGGCAAATGTTGCATTCCAGCAGGTGGCCATCCATTCTACGGCGGCAATGGCTGAACGGTTGTTGTCGAACATCAGGGCAGTCTGTCGGAAGTAGTCGCTGTCACGGATAGCAACCGGCACACCGATCATCGGACCGTTGAGAACGGTGTTCCGACCGCAGAGAAACAGGGTTTTCAGTTTATCGAAGACTCCGTCCCACTGGTCGCGTTCACGGTTGTCGGAAAGAATGCGCTGGAAATTCCCCAGCATACTGAAAACGTTCCCTTTGAGATCGGAGGCGATAATGGACTCCAGCTTTCCGACAAGCTGCGCCTCTTCTTCTGTGGACGAACAGGGAAAGTTGCGGTGATCGAGATAATCGTTCATGGCTACTCCAACTTCGGTGAATGGGGTGTCCTACGCTGCGCAGATGCCGTATATCGGCAGAATGTCGTGTGAGACTGTAATCCGGTGCAGCTGCAGCGCATCATGGAACAGTTTCCAGTTGCTGGTAAGGAAGGAGTCTTTGTAAGGAAATTTAGGGAGGTCGCGAGTGCCTCCCAGTGCCTGAGCCTTCCAGGAGTCCTGGCCCTCATCGGCATAAGAAATGGTTGCAGGGCCGAAGCTGAATCTGCCGGCAGCTATGGCCTTGATCCACTCATTATGCCTTTTAGAGCCATCTTCCAGCTTCAGGCTCAGGAACAGGTCGCGAAGAGATGTCATGTCCTGAACTCCTATTCCGGTCTCATTTTGTCCCCGATATCGCTGCATGGCCTTGCAGATGCCGTTTGCTGCCTCGCAGAAGATGTCGGTGTTGTTTCTTTCAATTACTTTGCCTTGGCCATTCTTATATCTCCAGGAGAGAAACGGCATATCGGGAAATACATTGGCCTTTCCATGTCCGAGAGGGGGGGCTGCCTTTTCGACGATATGGTTGATGAACCCTTTCAACCCTCCTGCAAATACCCTGGAATCACCTATCTCTTCGAAGTCATCGACCTCATTGATTTCGTGCAGGACTCCGGCAAAGCCTTGGTGTGCCCATGTGTCGGCATAGACGTGCATGGTAATTCCGAGTCTGTGCAGTGAGTACGGTTTTTCGGGATCACGTATTGCCGCCTGCACCATTTCCTGAGCGACTGGGCTGTCGGGCAGGGCGACAAGTTTGTGGATGAATGTGCCTTCCGGATCGTCGCCGGGATCGGCTCCACCGTTACCGGGAAGGAAGTGAAAGGGCATCCAGACTACCAGGTCTTCCACGGGGTCGAGATTTTCAAGATCGATGGTCTTATGCGAGGAGCTGATCCTCTTATAGATGGCCTTGTTGTCGAATTTGATTGTGCCGTCGCAGGTGGCGTCGTCCACATACTGGGCTGCATAGGCGATGATGTCAGCATCGTCATGGGGAAATCCGGCAATTCGCGCCGCTACATAAGTTACTGCATGATGGAAGTCGATCTGCATGGTAGTCCTCCTTGAGGGTCGTCAGAATATTTTCCGGCATCAAGCCGCGATTTCGATAGGCTATGTAAGGCATTAAAGAACAGATTTCGCAAGTCATCTTCCTCTTCGACACCGAGCGGCGCGTCCGGGAGGTCAGTCGGCAGTTTCAACCCCGCAGCCAGCCGTTTTGCGATTCCGGCCGGGTTGTAGGGGAGCAGATCGCAGCGAAGGATTCCCAGGTCTGCAAGAAACGAGGCGATTTCCATAAGGTTCCAAGGTGTTGCGGTTTTACCCGGCACCAGGGGGATCCGAGGTAGAAGCCTGCTGCCTGCGTCACTTGCCAACAATTTGAAATTTTTAAGGATAGATTCATTATCACGCCCAGTGTATTTCCGGTGTTCTGCCGCAGCAATGAACTTGATGTCGAACATGATCAGATCGGCAAAAGGGAGGATCTTTCTTGCAAAACGGTCATAATCGAACAGGCCGCAGGTCTGGATGGCAGTATGCAGGCCCTCTGCCTTCAGCGCCGCGAGCAGCCTACTGAGATAATTGATCCCAAGGGTCGGCTCGCCGCCGGAAAAGGTGACCCCACCGCCTGAGGCCTCGAAAAAGTGCCGGTCCCGCAGGATGATCTCCAGCAGATCATCGACGGGATACTCTTTACCCATCATCCTGAGCGCAGTTGTCGGGCAGATATCTGCGCACCTGCCGCAGGTGGTGCAGCGGAGGCGATCGATCTGCAGAGGGGGACCGTCTGTAATGGCTAGTTCAGGGCAGATATCCCGGCAGGAGCCGCAACGGATGCACCTGTCCGGGTAAAAGGCAATTTCAGGTTCGACGCTCATCGATTCGGGGTTGTGGCACCAGCTGCAGGACAGGGGACAGCCCTTTAGAAAAACAGTGGTCCGGATCCCCGGTCCGTCATCAAGGGCAAATCGATGGATATCAAATACAAGCGGGAGCGGCCCCTGCATCAGAAGGCTCCCTCAGCCATCAGCTGCAGCCGTTTCGACATGAAAGCGAACTTGTAGAGATAGTTGAGGTTGCCGTCGAGCGACACCTCCTGATGCAGTATGGAGCCGAGGATGTCCGGCTTCGGGGACAGGAGGTAACCCATCAGGGCCTTGCCGTCCTTGAAGAGGATTGTGATGTCCGGATCCGGGATATCTTTATCCCGCACAACCTCCAGCCGGTTGTCTTTGAACAGGGCCGCCATTGTGATATGGCCATCCTTGCTCTTGAACTGGTAGCGCCCGTTGAATCCGGCGATGTTTTTCCGGAACCCGGGATTAAACTCCAGAACGGCTGCCATCAGGCTGAGCAGGAGCTGCAGAACATCTTCGGCAACCTCCGAGGTGAGGCCGTCCAGGAAATTCTTCATTGCGGATTTTAGTATCAGGTCGTCCGGCATGGTATCTCCTTTGAGCGGGTTGGGGAAACCCGCTCAGTGTTTGGATGGTTTCAGATCAGGTTGAAGGGAGCATTCCCGTCTGTTGAACGGGGAACGGCACCGATCTCCCGGTCTTCAGGTCATAGGCGGTGCGGGTTATGATCTCGTCCTTCATCGCATCGTTCAGGTCCTTGAAGTAGGCGGAATAACCGGAAACCCGGACCAGGAGTTCCGGATAGTTTTCCGGATGCGCCTTGGCGTCGATCAACATCTCGTAGGACATGATGTTGAACTGGATATGCAGGCCGCCTGTCCGGAAATAGGACTCGATGGCCTGGCTGAACTTCTGCAGATCGTCTTTGTCTTTGATGGCGGAATACTTCAAGTTAAAGGCCTCGCCGCCGGGGATATGCAGCGGGTTTATCCCGCCTACCGCATTGAGGCAGGGGGCAAGCTCGGAGGCGGCCTGCGAGACCGGGGTGATGCCGCTAGCAAAGATCCGGTAAGCCTTCCTGCCGTTCGGCAACGCCCCGGAGAGTTTTCCCTGGCCTGCGTGGTTGGTCATGGTCCAGTAGGCGGGACGGTATCTGCCGCCGCGGTAGTTCGTATACCCCTGGTAGGTCTGATAGAGAAACTGGAGCAGGTTGTGCGAGTTCTTGACGGCTATCGGGTCTTCGGAGCCGTATTTGGGGGCACGGTTTACCAGGTAGGCGTGCAGTGCAGCGTCACCCTCGAAGTCTCTTTTCATCGCAGCCAGCAGTTCCGGGAAGGTACATCTGCGGTCGATAAACACCCCCTTCTCGATGGCGTTGAGGGAGTCGACCGTATCGGCAAAGCCGATGTGGGTCGCACCTGAGGAATTATAACGGGCTCCGCCGAAGATGAGGTCTTGGCCGTTTTCCATCGGGCCTTCGAAGAGCGCCGACAGCAGCGGTGTCGGCAGAAACCCCTGATGGGTCCTGCCCATCATCTCGTTGAGCTGGACCGCCTCGCCGATCAGCCAGCGCAGCTGGGTCTTGAAGGCCACCCAGAATTGCTCGAAGGTCGCAAATGATGCGGCCGTCCCGGTGGCGGGGCCGATCTGTTCGTCGCCCGTTATCGGCCGTGTGCCGTTGTACAGGGCGAGTTCGAGGGCAGAGACTAAATTCAGCATGATCGAGCTGGAGGCGTCGTAGCTGCGGCCCGAGGCCGAAAGCTCGACGCAGCCGATGATTGCGTAATCCCTGGCGTCCTTTGTCGCTATCCCCTGGTTTTCAAGCGTCTTAATCGCGGCGATGTCGTTATAAAAGGCCGGCACCGATTTTGTGCTGGCGATGACCTCGGCGACCCGGTCCCGGTAACGGTCGCTGTTTATTTCCGGATGATACCGGGCGTTCATACTCGGGTCGCGGGTCTTCAGAAGTTCGGTGACCCTGAGCATTATATAGGTGAGGTCATTGACCGCATCCTCTGCATTTTCGTTTATTCCACCCAGGGTTACTGCCGGTACTGTGCCTGCGCCGCCGAACAGCTCCTCGCCCGTTTCCGGCACGAGATTGGTGTTGTCGTTCAGCTTCAGCCACAGGCAGCCGACCAACTCCATAGCCTCCTGAATGGTCAGCACGCCGTCCGCAATATCCCGCTGATACCAGGGGAAGAGTATCTGGTCGAGGCGGCCGGGGCTGATGGCCATATTGATACTCTCAGCATGGATCGCAATCTGAAGGATCCAGAGGCCGTTTATCGCCTCCCTAAAGGTTCTGGCGGGCCTGGCCGGCACCTGGGCGCAGACCGAGGCCATGGCCGCAAGGTTTTTCCTCCGGGCCGGGTCCGTTTCCTGTGCGGCCAGCTCTAAAGCCTTGGCACTAAGCCGGGCGGCATAGGCGACAATGCCGCCCAGCGCGATCTGTATTCCCCGGTAGAAGTCGAGCTGATGAGATTCATCCTGTGAAAGGGATCCTTTTCCCATCAGTTCTTCTTCGTGCCGTGCGGCTTCCGCTATCAGCCATTCCAGACCACTCTCCAGAGCTATTGCATAACAAGGCACGGTATGGGAGATGGTCCCGGCCTTGCTGGCGATGAAAAAGACAATCCGCTCGAAGAGCTTCATGCAGGGCGGGTTGCCTTCCCTGGCACGGGTTGCCTCCAGGATGTTCTTCTCCATCCAGTACGGGAAAACGTCGAAATTCAGCACGTCTGTATCCTCACGGGAGATGAACTGCGGGTTTTTCTCTCTGGTGCTCATGGTGTCGAGTTCGGGCCAGATGGTAAGGCCCGTCAGCTCGGGGTAGACAGGGGCCCCGAAGGGCTTGGAGGTGGTCGTTCCGGCCAGGAGACTGTCGTCGGGGAAAAGAGGGATCTTGTTGGACAGGAAGTGGTTTACTGCGCGAGCATAGCGGATCTCCATCGGCTCATCGCGGACTGCCATATCCCGAAGAAAGGTCGTGATATAGTGTGCCCTTTCTATACACACCTCTGTCTTGGCCGAAAGGCTCTTCTGTCGCAGCGATTTAAGCAGGGGCAGGTTGTTGAGGTCCTGATCCGCAAGTCGGATATCAGTCAAGGTGATTGTTCCCATACGTAGGCTCCTGTCAGGTGATCAGCAGTCGCGTGTTACGGTCTCGAAAAGGTCTGGGGGGAAACCGCATGATTTTTTTATTCGGACTTTTTTTATCGGATGGTATGGAGGGTGGTAAACAAGGGCCCCGTGCTCCATCCCATGTTCAACCTTCAAAAACGTCAACAGCCGAACTCCAGCTGTTGGTGATTCTACATCTATAATTCAGTCCCTAACAAAAATCAATCTCTTTCTGCTGCGCTTGGATGAAATTACTATATGGAACGCTCACTCGGGCTTCGCCTTTGCCTCTTTGCGACCGTTCCCGTTTTCCTGCGATAAAATTGAAGAATCCCATCCCCCTCCGAGCCCCTTTACCAGGAGGCCGCTTGCCACCATGCGCCGGCTGGCGATATCGATTGCCGTCCTTTCGTTGCTGAGCGAAATTGTCATGGCCGTCACTACATCGAGATAGCTGACTATCCCTTCTTTATACTGATTAAGGCTGATTTTTGCCGATTGGCGTGCGGCCTTAACGGCTTCATCCTGGATCTGTGCTTCTTCTGCAAGGATTCTGAGTGTGGCCAAGCTGTCCTCGACCTCCTGAAATCCTGTTAATACGGATTGCCGGTAGGTTGCCACTCCGGCATCGAAGGCCGCTATCGCCTTGTCGGTCTGCGCTCCTCTCAGGCCGGCGTCGAAAACTGTCTCCGCGGCTGTTGTACCGACAGACCAGAAACGGCTCGGCCAGACCAGCCATTTTGAAAACTGGGCAGCGTTGAATCCGCCTGATCCATTCAAGGTGATGGCCGGATAGTATGCGGCCTTCGCCACACCTATCTCAGCGCTGGCCGCAGCCATACGCCGCTCGGCTGCGGCTATATCGGGACGGCGCTCGAGCAGCTCGGACGGTATGCCGGCAGGAATGTCAGGAGGGGTTGCAGCAAGCGGAGATACGGCAAGAGAGAACTCCGACGCCGGTTTTCCGATAAGGACCGCTATCGCGTGTTCGAGCTGTGACCGCTGCACAAGCGTATCGAGGGCCTGAGCCCGGGTCGTATTGAGTTGCGTTTCTGCCTTCAGCACATCTGCCCTTGAAGCTATGCCGCCGGCGTAACGGTTTTTAGTCATATCCAGATATTTTTGATATTCAACAACTGTTGCATCCAGCAGTTTTTTTTGCGCATCCAGCGCCCGCAACTGAAAATAATTCTGCACAAGCAAGACCTGCATGCTCAGTCGCATTGCCGCAAGATCTGCCGAACTAGCCTGGGCGCTCGCCTCACTTGCTTCAACAGCCCGGCGTGTCTTGCCCCAGAGGTCAATCTCCCACGATACGCTTCCGGTCAACAGATAATCGGACGTTGTGTTTCTGGTGGAACTGCCGCTGCCCCCTGTCACCTTGTCGGAACGAGACGGCGTGACCGATGTTGTGACTCCAGGGAACAGGGCCGCTCGCGATGTCTGAACAAGTGCTGTCGCCTGGCGGAACTGGGCCTCAGCTACGGCAATGGTCTGATTGGAAACATTGACCTGTTCTTCAAGCGCGTTCAACTCGGGATTGTTGTATATCTCCCACCATGCGCCCTTAATGGCGGTATCACCGGGTTCGGCCACCTTCCAGCCTGCATTCTCTTTGTACGATACAGGTGTGTCGGCTGTCGGTCTGACATAATCGGGACCGACCGCACAGCCGGACAGGACAGTCAGCATTCCGCAGAATATCGATACCAGAAATCCGCGGCGATACATACATGAGGAGAGACATTTTATCATATCCATGTAGTTAATTCCCATATCGTTATCTCAGGTGGTGTTTTGTTTTTGTCTATCCAAAAAACGATTGCCGCGATCAAACCGGCGTCAAGTCTGCCAAGACGGCAAATCTCCTTTTCGAGCCGCCCGTTTTCTCTCTACCCATATCCTGAATCTGTCCATATAGAGATAGACCACTGGGGTCGTATAGAGTGTCAGCATCTGGCTGAAGATCAAACCTCCAACTATAGAGATGCCCAGCGGCTGGCGTAATTCGCCCCCGACCCCGAGACCGACGGCAAGTGGCAGGGCTCCGAGCAGTGCCGCCATAGTAGTCATCATGATCGGACGAAATCTGAGCATACAGGCCTGAAAGATTGCCTCCTCCGGCCTGCAGCCGTCTCTGCGCTCGGCCTCGAGGGCAAAATCGACCATCATGATGCCGTTCTTTTTGACGATACCGATAAGCAGGATCATGCCGATCATGGCGATGATGCTGAGTTCCGTTTTACACACCATGAGCGCGACCAGGGCACCGACTCCGGCGGAGGGCAGCGTTGAAATAATCGTTATCGGATGGATGTAGCTCTCATAGAGCACGCCAAGCACGATATAGACCGAAATGAGGGCAGCAAGGATCAGCAACGGCTGGTTGGCCAGAGACGATTGATAGACCTGGGCGGTGCCCTGGAATGTTCCACGGATGGAAGAGGGCAGGATCATCTTCCGGGTGGCTGCTTGAATGGAGGCGACGGCATCACCCAACGCGGCTCCGGGCGGGAGATTGAAAGAAAGCGTAACCGCAGGGAACTGGCCTTGATGAGAGACGGACAGGGCGGTCGGCGCAGGCTCGTAATGAGAGAATGCGCTCAGCGGCACGAGCGAGCCCTGCGACGACCGTACATACATGTCTCGAAGCGTTTCGGGCCGTTGCCAGTATTGCGGTGCAACCTCCATGACAACGTGATACTGATTGAGCAGGGTATAGATGATCGAAACCTGCCTCTGGCCGAAGGCGCTGTAGAGCGTGTCGTCTATCATCTGCGTGGAAATGCCCAGGCGCGATGCGGTCGCCCGGTCTATCACCAGCAGGGACTGGCTGCCTTTGTCCTGCTGGTCGCTGCTGACGTCGGCAATCCCCGGCAATTTGCGCAATTGCTCTTCGACGCGTGGCGCCCAGGTCAAGAGTTCTTCCAGATCGTCACCCCGCAGGGTATACTGATATTGGGCGCTGCTCATCCTGCCTCCTACCCTCAGGTCCTGCACCGCCTGCAGGAAGGCCGGGGCCCCAGGCACACTTGCCAGTTTTTTGCGAAGTCTTCCAATCACCTGATCGGCGCTCAACTTGCGTTCTGCCAGGGGCTTTAAAGCGATGAACATCCTGGCGGTATTTTTCGTCGATCCGCCGCCGCTGAAGGCGGCAACGGTTTCGACCGCCGGATCGGCCTGAATGATGTCGACTACGGCCTTCAGCTTTTTGCTCATGGCCTGAAAGGAGATGTCCTGCGAGGCCAGTATGGAACCCGTCAGCCGTCCGGTGTCCTGCTGCGGAAAGAGACCAGTGGGGATGATCGTGAATAAAACGACATTGATCACAACCGTCAGGAGCGTCAGAGAAATCATAAGACGCGGATGCTGCAGCGCCCACTTCAGGCTCGATTCATACCGGCTGTGCAACCATTGGAAGGCATGCTCGCTCTTTCTATATAATCGGCCGTGTTCGCTTTCTTTTGTACTCTTCAGCAGCCGTGCGCACATCATCGGTGTCGTCGTCAGCGAGACAATGAGCGAGATCATGATGGCTGCCGACAGGGTAACGGCAAATTCCCGGAAAAGACGGCCCATCATCCCGCCCATCAGCAGGATCGGCAGAAAGACCGCAACCAGGGATATACTGATGGACAGGACGGTAAAGCCGATCTCTTTGGCACCAAGAAAAGCAGCCTCCCCTGCAGGCATGCCCTTTTCCATATGGCGGGTTATGTTTTCGAGCACCACTATGGCGTCATCGACGACAAAACCGGTGGCGATCGTGAGCGCCATCAGTGAAAGATTGTCCAGGCTGTAGTTGAAAAGATACATGACGGAGAAGGTACCGATCAGCGAAACCGGCACTGCAATAGCCGGTATCAGTGTGGCTCTGACATTTCTTAAAAAAGCAAACACCACCAGTATCACCAGTATTGCTGATATAACAAGGGTTATCTCGACATGTTGCAGTGAAGCGCGGATCGTAGGTGTCCGGTCATTGACCACGGACAACTTGACTGCGCCGGGCAGTGAGGCCTCGAACCGGGGCAGCAGGGCGAGCACCCTGTCGACGGTCTCGATGATATTGGCACCGGGTTGTCTGAATATAATCACCATGACCGCAGGCTTCCCATTGACAAGCCCGGCATTCTGGGTGTCTTCGACCGAATCCTGCACATCCGCCACATCTGCCAGGCGCACGGCCGCTCCCGATCTGTAAGCGATGATCAATGGTTTGTATTCACTGGCCTTATAGAGCTGGTCATTGGTTCGTATCTCCCAGGTCCGCGAGTCATCGGCCAGCTGACCTTTGGGCTTATTGGCATTCGTAGCGCTCAGAGCGCTGCCGACCTCGTTCAGCCCTATGCCGTATTTATTCAGGGCGGTCGGATTCAATTCAACCCGGACAGACGGCAGTGAGCTGCCGCCGACCAGCACCTGACCGACGCCTTCGACCTGCGAAAGCTTCTGGGCCAGGATGGTCGAAGCGGCATCATACATCATCTCTCTCTTGCTTGTATCGGAGGTAAGAGCCAGGATCAGCACCGGTGCATCGGCGGGATTAACCTTGCGGTATCTGGGATTACCGGGCAGGTTGGCGGGCAGGTTGGACCTGGCCGCATTTATCGAGGCCTGAACATCCCGCGCCGCGCCGTCTATATCGCGGTTGAGTTCGAACTGCATGGTGATCGAGGTGCTGCCCAGCCCGCTGACCGATGTCATTTCGGTTACGCCCGCAATATGCGCAAACTGGCGCTCCAGTGGTGCTGCAACCGAGGTTGCCATTGTCTCTGGGCTGGCCCCCGGCAGCGACGCGGATACGGAGATGGTTGGGAAATCGACCTGCGGCAGTGGAGAGACAGGGAGAGTTTTTAAGGCAATCAGACCCGAAAGAACAAGACCGATTGTCAGCAGTGTCGTTGCAACTGGTCTTCGTATAAAGGGCGCGGAGATATTCATTGCTTGCCGGAACCGGATGGCTTTCTCCCGCTGAATCGCCCGGCCAGACGATCAAACCAGAGATAGATGACGGGGGTCGTGTATAAAGTCAGGACCTGACTGATAATAAGACCTCCGATAATAGAGATACCGAGTGGATGCCGGAGCTCGGAGCCCATGCCTGTACCGAGAGCGAGCGGCACCGCTGCCAGCAGAGCGGCCATGGTGGTCATCATGATGGGACGGAACCGCAGCAGGCAGGCCTGATAGATCGCATCGACTGCGGGCATGCCATCCTTCCGTTCAGCATCGAGGGCGAAGTCGACCATCATAATGCCGTTTTTCTTGACGATGCCGATCAGCAGAATAATACCGATCAAGGCGATAACACTGAACTCGGTCCGGCAGAGGATCAGCGCCAAAAGCGCGCCTACACCTGCCGACGGCAGCGTCGACAGGATGGTGATGGGATGGATATAGCTCTCGTAAAGAACGCCCAGCACTATGTAAACCGTGATCAGCGCAGCAAGGATAAGCCATGATTCATTGGCGAGCGATGACTTGAAGGCCTGCGCCGTCCCCTGAAAGCTGCCACGAATACTGGCAGGCATACCCAGCTCTTTCGAGGTGGTTTCTATGCCCTTGACAGCGTCGCCCAGCGATGCGCCGGGTGCCAGATTAAACGAGAGCGTGTTGGCGGGGAATTGTCCCTGGTGACTGATGATGAGATGTCCGGTGGTCTCGGTGGCCATGCTGATGGCCGAGAGCGGCACCTGCCCGCCGCTCGTCCCTCGGATAAATATGTTTTTTAACTTGTCGGGGGTCTGTCTGAATTCGGGCATCACCTCAAGAACAACCCGGTACTGGTTCAACTGTGTAAACATCGTCGATACCTGCCGCTGCCCAAAGGCATCATAGAGCGTATCATCGATCATCTGCGGCGTGATGCCGAGCCGGGAGGCCGTGTTCCGGTCGATGGAGAGCGAGACCTGCAGACCCTGGTCCTGCTGGTCGCTGCTGACATCGCGCAACTCGGGCAGCTTACGCAAGGAATCCACAAGCCTGGGGGTCCAGGCATTCAGTTCTTTGATATCGGGGTCTTCGAGGCTGTACTGGTATTGGGTCTTGCTCACCCGGCTCTCGACGGTCAGATCCTGCACCGGCTGCATGAAAAGGCTAATGCCCTGGAGCTTTTCGATCTCGGGCTGCAGGCGATGTATGACCCCGGGAGCATCGAGTCCTCGCTCTGAGGGAGGTTTCAGGTTGATCAGGACCCTGCCGGTATTGAGCGTGGTGTTGGTTCCGTCGACACCGATGAACGATGATAAACTTTGAACTGCGGGATCCTGAAGAATCACCTTCGCCAGGGCCTGCTGTCTTTCAGCCATAGCGGTAAATGAGGTCCATTGCGGCGCCTCGGAGATGCCGAGAATAATGCCGGTGTCCTGCACCGGGAAGAAACCCTTCGGTATCCAGATGTAGAGAAGCACCGTGCAGACGAGGGTGCCGGCCGCGACCATCAGGGTCGCCGTCTGCCGGCGCAATACCCATCTGAGTGTCGTGCCGTAAAACTCGATGATCCTGTCAAACATCTCCTGGGATCTCCGGAAGAGTCGGTTATGATTTTCTGTCGACTGCTGCTTCAGGAGTTTGGCGCACATCATCGGGGTCAGGGTCAGCGAGACCACGGCCGAGATGACGATGGTCACGCCGAGGGTGATTGCGAATTCACGAAAGAGCCTGCCGACCACATCGCCCATAAAGAGCAGCGGTATCAGTACCGCAACCAGAGAGATGGTAAGCGACATGATCGTAAAAGCAATCTGCTCCGATCCCTTCAGGGCCGCCTCAAGAGGCGATTCACCCTGTTCGATGTAGCGGCTGATATTCTCGATCATGACGATCGCATCGTCGACGACAAAACCGGTGGCGATCGTCAGGGCCATCAGGGTAAGGTTGTTCAGGCTGAAGCCCAGGAGATACATAACCCCGAAGGTGCCAACGATGGACAAGGGCACCGCAATACTCGGTATCGATGTGGCGGCAGCATTGCGCAGAAAGAGAAAAATAACCATCACGACCAGGACAACGGCCAGCATCAGCTCGAACTGGACGTCCTCCACTGAGGTCCTGATGGTCGTGGTCCTGTCGGTGAGGATCGAGACCTTGACGGAGGACGGCAGGGACTGCTCGATCTGCGGCAGCAGCTTTTTGATTCTGTCCACGACCTCGATGACATTGGAGCCGGGCTGTCTCTGAATATTGACGATCACGGCAGGGTCTTCGTTCATCCATGCCGCCTGTTTAATATTTTCGGCATCATCGACAACTGCTGCCACGTCGGAGAGCAGGACCGGGGCTCCGTTACGGTAGGCCATAACCAGCGGTTTATAGTCCTTGCTCGACAGCAGCTGGTCATTGGCGCCGATGATCGATGACTGTCTGGGGCCGTCGAAGCCCCCCTTGGCCGAGTTGACATTGGCGGCCTGCAGAGCGGTCCGCAGGTCCTCAAGCGTCAGTCCGTAGGCGGCAAGCGTCGTAGGGTTGGCCTGCACGCGTACGGCCGGCCTTTGCCCGCCGCTGATGGTGACGAGGCCTACGCCGGACAACTGCGAGATCTTCTGGGCAAGCCGGGTATCGGCAAGGTCTTCGATCTGCGGCAGCGGCATGGTCTTTGAGGTCAGAGCCAGGGTGATGACCGGCGCATCGGCGGGATTTACCTTGCTGTAGACCGGCGGATTCGGCAGATCCCGCGGCAGGAAGGTGCCCGAGGCATTGATGGCCGCCTGCACCTCCTGTTCGGCCACATCGAGGCTCAGGTCCAGGCTGAACTGGAGCGTGATAACGGAGCTGCCTCCCGAGCTGGTCGAGGTCATCTGCCGCAGTCCGGGCATCTGTCCGAACTGCCTTTCCAGCGGAGCAGTGATGGAAGACGAGGCAACATCCGGGCTTGCACCCGGATAAAAGGTTGCGACCTGGATGGTCGGATAATCGACCTGCGGCAGGGCCGAGACCGGCAGCTGAAGGTAGGCAATGGCGCCGGCGAGCAGGAGGGCGACCATGATCAGGGAGGTCGCAACCGGCCGCAGGATAAAGATACGCGAAGGGTTCATCTATCTGGCCTTGCTGCCCGTATTCTGCTGATCAGCCTGACCCGGCAGATCGACTTTGCTGCCCTCACGCAGTTTGTCGGCGCCTTCGACTACGACCATCTCTCCTGCAGTCAGACCTTCTTCGACAGAGACTTCATCGCCGTCGGCAGGTCCGAGCTTTATGGATCTGACCGAGGAGGTCATGTCGGGTTTTATGGTATAGACGAAGGCCCCCTTTTGCCCGCGCTGCACGGCGGCCTGAGGGATTATGATTGCATCTTTTCTGGTATCGAGCAGAAGCTTTGCGTTCACAAACTGGTTCGGGAAGAGTTCATTGCCGCTGTTCGGGAACAGGGCCTTGAGCTTGACTGTGCCTGTCGTCGGATCGATCTGGTTATCGATAGTCAATAAATATCCGGTCGTTATCTTGCGCAATTGGGCGCGGTCGTAGGCCTCGACAGCGATGGGTTCCTTTTCCTTCAGTTTATCCACAACGGCTGGAACGCTGTCTTCAGGGATGGAAAAGAGGACCGTTATCGGCTGCAGCTGGGTAATGACTGCCAATCCGTTGGTATCATTGGCGTGAATGATATTGCCGGTGTCCACGAGACGCAGACCTATCCTGCCCGATAAGGGTGAGGTGATACGGCAATAGATGAGCTGCAGTTTCGCGTTTTCGACTGTTCCCTGGTCGATCTTTACCGTGCCCTCATACTGCCGCACCAGGGCCTCCTGGGTGTCGAGCTGCTGCCTGGCTATTGAATCCTGCTCTATCAGGACCTTGTATCGTTTGTGGTCGAGCCGTGCATTATCAAGCAGGGCCTGGTCCCGGAGGAGTTGCCCTTCCGCCTGTTGCAACTGCACCTCGAACGGACGCGGATCAATTTCCGCCAGCAGAGAGCCTACGCCAACGGTCTGACCCTCCTGAAAATGGACCTTCATAAGCTGGCCGTCAACGCGGCTCTTGACGCTTACCGTATTCAGGGGCAGAACCGACCCGAGCCCGGTGATATAGACGTTAAGATCACCCTGTCTGGCTGCTGTAGTAACTACCGAGGTGCTCTGCGGCCGCATCTGTTTTGATGATTTTGGCTCGGCGAACCCTGTTGCAACATTCATCATCGGCAGAGCAACGATGATGAAAGCGGCGAGTAGCCATTTCGGAGTTCTCTTCGCGCGCTCAGTTCTATCCCTTGGGGATATGCCTATCATTTTCGTAATCCCGGCTGCCATTATCTTTCCTTTCTTAACTGTCTGGATTTTGACTGTTCAAGGTTGTTGTCCATCCGTCAAATCCTCCCGGTATTCATCAATGAAATACTCCCGTTCAGCAGAAAACGCTTTTATGAAATAACTCCAAGATGATGGGTATCTCTGCACCGATGTTCAATAAATATGGTTATAGCATAATGCTGCATTAAAAACATAAATTTCTGTACGTTTTCTCCCGCTGATTAATGGCATATTCCACCTCACGTGTATTTTGGAATATCCAATGTGACATTACAGGGAAGGGAAAACCCTTTTTATCACCCTGATAAACCTATTAAAAACAGCAAGAAACACGCCAATCGTACAATTCATCAAATACTTTACATAAATGATCACGTTGTTTTTGTGCTAAACATATTTAATATATGTGATACTCAATGCTTAGGGGTGAATTTCATGCGGAAGAATCTGAGATTTTGTCTTTGCAGGATGGATAATCTTTACAAAAGGCTCAGGTGTTCATGAGTAAAAGCTACTCAATTCATAGACTAACTGAGTACTTATTTCTTCGCGGCATTGCGAAGGAAGGGAGAGCCGGTTATTCTTCCTCCCAACTCATCCTTCCTTTTCATGATTACTATATTGAGCCAACCAGGTGAGATTTGTTCCGAACGAGATACAAAAGAAATTGTGAAGATCTTTGATCTCCATCACGATCTCGCCGAACTGCACAAGAAGGTTAGAACCATGTCGGTTGCATTTTCTAATAAAAAGAGTTGAGAACAAATGGTAGAAAAAATTGAGAGCTTGAAAATCACTTTCCGATCGCTCCAATATCGAAATTACAGGTTGTTTTTTGGAGGTCAAAGCATATCTCTGATAGGAACCTGGATACAACGGATCGCAACGCCATGGCTGGTTTACGACCTGACAAAATCCGTGGTTCTTTTAGGTCTTGTCGGTTTCGTAGGACAAATTCCGACCTTCCTGTTCTCTCCGATAGCGGGTGTACTTACTGACAGATGGAACCGTTACCACATCATGATAACTACGCAAATTTTGTCAATGGTTCAGGCTGTCATTCTGACCTGGTTAGTTTTTTCCGGAACAATCCGGGTTTGGCATATCATAGTTCTCAGTGGTTTTTTGGGGTGTATCAATGCCTTCGATGTTCCGGCCCGGCAGTCATTTGTCATTCAAATGGTAGAAAAAAAGGAAGATTTAAGTAACGCCATTGCCCTGAATTCTTCCATGGTTAACGGTGCCAGATTAATTGGTCCTTCTGTGGCCGGTGTACTCATTGCTGCTACAGGAGAAGGAGTCTGTTTTCTTCTCAATGCGTTAAGTTACGTCTTCGTTATCTGGTCCCTTATGCTCATGAAGGTCACTCCCATAGATAATAAAAACGGAAAGAAATCTGTTTTAAGGGAACTGATAGAAGGGATTTCGTATACTTTCGGCTTTGCACCTATCAGATATATCATCCTTTTACTTGCCTTGGTGAGTTTAATGGGGATGCCGTATACCGTGCTCATGCCTGTCTTTGCCAAAGAAATAATTCACGGCGGAGCGCATACCTTTGGCTTTTTGATGGGCGCCTCCGGTTTGGGGGCTTTAACAGGTGCCTTTTACCTTGCCTCAAGAAGAAATGACAGAGGGCTTGAAAGGTTAATCCCTCTGTCAGCAGGTGTTTTTGGCATTGGACTCATCATGTTTTCATTTTCACATTTATTTGCACTCTCTTTAGTCCTGATGGTAATTACAGGGCTTGGTATGATTTTACAGATGGCCTCGAGCAATACCATGTTGCAATCTATTGTCGACGACAACATCCGGGGGCGTGTGATGAGTTTTTTCACCATGGCCATTATGGGTACTGCTCCTTTTGGTAGCCTGTTAGCAGGTAGTTCAGCAAAACTCATGGGGGCGCCGAACACGGTATTAATCGGTGGCATATCCTGTATCTTGGGTGCATTGATTTTCTCTTTCAAGCTTCCTGAAATATCAGCAGCAATAGCTGAGAACGGAAAAAATAAAACGGAAGGACAGGTTTTGAAATCTTGCCGATTATGAGGTTATTGCACGGTTATTCCTGGAATTCCAGAGATAATCTCGCCTATTATTGCTGCGTCACCGACACCTGCTTCAAGCAGCTGCTGAAGCAGTTTCTGTGCCTGGTTTTTCGGCAGCGACAGCAGTAGACCGCCGGAGGTTTGCGGATCGTAGAGCAGTTCCTCCTGTGACCGGGTCAGGTCTGTGGCCATGGTCAGAGGATGCCGCGCCACCAGAGCCCTGTTGGCCTTGTTGCTGCCGGTAGTCTGGCCGATTTTATACATTTCATGGGCGCCGGGGTAGAAGGGCAGGGCTTTATAGTTAAGGGCTGCGTGGGCACCGCTGCCTGCGGCCATTTCAAGGACATGTCCCAGCAAACCGAAACCGGTGATATCCGTACAGGCATGCAGGTCACAGGCCAGGGCCTTTTCCATGGCCAGCCTGTTCAGAGCGGCAACCGTCGGCAGAACAAATTGTTCGAGCTCTTTCATGTCAAACTTTCCGGCCCGGACCGCATTGAAAAGGACACCGGAACCGAGAGGTTTGGTCAAAATCAGCGCATCGCCCGGCTGTGCGCCGGCGTTGGTGATAATCCTGTCCGGATGAACGACACCATTCACACAGAGACCGTATTTCGGTTCGTTGTCATCAACGGTATGGCCGCCGGCGAGACAGGCACCGGCTTCAACGACCTTGTCATTACCGCCGCGGAGGATCTCTCTTAAGATACCCATATCCAGCTGACTTGACGGAAACATCACTACATTCAGGGCGGTAAGGGGTTTTCCGCCCATCGAGTAGACATCGGATATCGAATTAGCCGCCGCTATCTGTCCGAACCAGTACGGATCATCCACCGGCGGGGTAATAAAATCGACGGTATTGACCATGGCCAGGTCGTCGGAAAGCTTGTAAACAGCCGCGTCATCAGAAGTTTCTATGCCGACCAGGAGGTTGGAATCACGATGAAAATTTAATCCGTTCAGTGCGTCCGACAAGTCCGCCGGACCTATTTTCGCAGCTCAGCCACAGGTTCTGGCAAGCCCTGTAAGTGTTTTTTTCTTAAAAAACCGCATCGTTTTTTCCTGGAATAATTCTACCCTCTTTGTGATCAAAAAGGTATCATTTCAGTGAAATGCTGGCCACTCCACCGGAAATGAAATCAAATTTCGCCCGTCGGCAGCCGAATTCTCATAATAATCAGTCGTTTCATCGGGGCAAGGGAAAAATAAAAAATGGCCTGCACAATCCAGCAGGCAAAAAAAGGACTCCGCTTGTTTTTTCTATGATTGTGTGATGGAATATATGGATACAAACGTATTGAAGTTTGAGGTTGCACATGTCGGAAAAGAAAGCAACGGCTCCAAGGGGCAGCTCAAGTGGACCCCTGAGTCAAGACCAAAATCTACTGAGTTTAAAATTCTTGCCGTTTATATTTTAAATTAACAATCAGAAGGAGATTTTGAATGGCCCTGATTAATTGGAGTGAAAGCTTGAGTGTCAATGTGAAGGAAATCGACCAGCAGCACAGAAGGCTGATCGATATGATCAATGAGCTGAATGAGGCCATGAAACTTGGAAAGGGTAAGGATATCCTCGGGAAGATCGTGAATGGTTTAATCACCTATACTGCAACCCATTTCAAAAAAGAGGAGCAATATTTCGATAAGTATGGATATCCGGATTCGGAGAATCACAAAAAAGAGCATGTTGCTTTTGTCAAAAAAGTTACAGACTTCAAGATTGGCTTTGAAAAAAACAATCTGCCGTTAACTGTGGAGGTCATGAACTTTTTGAGCGATTGGCTGAAAAATCACATTAAAGGAACCGACAAAAAATACTCTGCGTTTTTTAATCAGAAAGGTCTGAAGTAGGCCCAGCCACGATCAGACAATTACCGCGATTCTCGGCGACGCAGTCGCCGAGAATAAGAATTTATTGTTTCTCCTGAGATCCTGCTTCTAACATTGGAAAGCAGGCAAAATCCATGGAGGCTTTATGAAAAGGGAAGCAAGGCCGATAAAATTGAACGAGAAAAAGCTACGGCACATCCACTGCGGACAGATGGACCATTGCAAAACGATATGGGAAAAATGCGCACCATGTATTCACTTGTCGGCCTGCGAATTACCGGACTCCTTTCTCTTGTAAAAATGGGCCATATTTCTTGTCCATACCAACGATATGAGTAATCCACCAGGATCGTAGAAAGGCATAAATGTTTTTGGCGGCGGTTTCTCTGTCCTTTTCGAGCTCGGAATACAGCACCTTTATCTGCTCAAGATATTTGGCATGATCCCCTTCCTGGTCATTGATATCGGGATAACTGTGTTCGCGCAGCAAAGCCTCCTCCTCTTGGAGATGCTTTTTCGCGTACTCCGACATTTCTCCCAGAACCGCATCGAGCGCGGCATCTCCCTCATGATCTCTGACGATGTTATACATCTGATTGACCAGACTTATTAGCTGTTGATGCTGCGCATCCATTGAAGGGATACCGGTTTCGTACGATGTTCTCCATTTCAATATGTCCATTGCCTCTTCTCTCCTTCCCATCAGTACCAGTAGTCAGCAATCCATTTGGTGGGTTTTACGGTCTTGTAGATCTTTTTGAACCACGGTTTTACCGGTTTACCCCAGACGCCGGCCAGGGCGTCCGGAGGATTGGGGCAGCCGTGAAAGACGATGATTCTGACATTCTCGGGGATTTTGGTCGGCGTCATAAAACTGTTCAGGAAACCGCCGGGCAGGCAGTGCATCTTGAAGCTCTTGCACCAATCCTTGGGAAAATAGTCAAAGTTGTCCTTGCCAAGTTCCCGAGTGATATACATCTGTTCGGTGCGGTTGTGTTGTATAACCTCATCGTACCGGGTGTTGTATTTTTCGAGCAGGCGAGTGCAGGAGCCGATTTCAAAGCAGAAGACCGAAGACTGCCCGATCAGGCGGCCCTTTTGCGACCAGTTTTCGATAATGGCCAATTTGTTGGAAAAGGAAAAGAAACAGTCGATATTGTCAACGATCACCACATCCAAGTCGAGGAACAGCAGTTTGCCTTTCAGGTCCAGAACCTGCCTGTCGAAAAGGGCCAGTTTACGCCACGCCTGGCAATGGCGGGATTCAGGATTTGCAAAAACCGGCAACGGGGCAATCTCCACCTCCGGCAGGATATCGTCGGGTATCTCGGTCATACAGATAAAGCGGAAAGGCAGGGTGATATTTCTTTTCACCATGTTGTACAGGATGTTGACGTATTCGGGACCATACAGGGTCCCCCATTTCATACAGACGATATTGACCGGTTCCATAGAGTGAAAGAAGCTTGATGTGGTGGATAGAAATAATTTGCTGGTAAAATATCATGGAGAATGAACAACAACCGAAACTAGACGATTTCCCGCTTGTTGTCAATTTTTTCTAAAAATCAGGAACCTCTCACTGGTCGGCACCTTTCCTGTGGTAAACAGATTCCCGTTGGCCAGTGTCGATGTCGTGGAGATTGAAGGAATTTTCGTCTACAAATTCGTACCGGTATTCGTAGATATCATTGGGGGCGGCCCTGTGACGGTAGATTGTTCCGTCGGTTGAGACCGTACCCCGGTATTCGATGATCTGGAGCTTTTCCTTATGATCGATATGGAAACCGATTGAGTAGTCGGTGTCGTCCCAGGAATTCACGTAGCTGCCGTCTTCGTTGAAGATAAAGGTCTCCGTTCCTCCGTACTCAGCATAGGTATGAGACCATGCCCCGATCAGAGTGGCCGATGGATGACCCACCCTGCGGTAGACCACGTTTTCATCAGTGGTATGCATGATCAGTTTTTCCCCGTCCGGGCTTATTTCGTAAGGAAACGGATTGCCATGGACGAAGTATTTTCCGGCCGGAGTGATCTCAAAAAAGGTCCCGTCCGTGACACTGGCATGATTCCAGAAACCAACTAATTGTGGGTTGATCGGCATAATTCCCCCTTCCGTCTTGGATGTGCGTTCCGGTCAGAATATTTTCAGGATCCCGAGGCGGATGATTGAAGCGATGAAGATCTGAAAATGATAGAAAAGGCTGTCTCATAAAGTCTTTCTCTAACCATATACGCGCAGGGAAGAGAATGTCAACAGACCGGACCGAAAAGGGATCTTGCGCTGTATTTTTATGCAAGCAGGAGATTGTTGGCAAAGGCGATAATCGGCATGATCAGGCGCGAGATGGTATTGGTGAGCATCAACAGAATAAGGATGATAAAACCATACCGATCCAGGGCTGCATACGGACGGGCGAGATGCTCGGGCAGCAATCCGGCCAGGATGCGGCTGCCGTCCAGAGGGGGGATGGGCAGGAAATTGAAGATGCAAAGGACTAGGTTGATCCAGACACTGGCAACCAGCATTTTCTGGACCGGGAGCAGAATGGCAATGGTCATCGTCAGCGGGAGAAATGAGGCTGTCAGGACGACAAACCTGGCGACAAGGGCGCTGATCACTGCTACCGCCAGGTTGGTTGCCGGACCGGCAAGGGCTACCCAGAGCATGTCCTGTCGCGGGTTTTTGAAATAGCCGGGGTTTACCGGGACCGGTTTGGCCCAGCCGAAATGCAGGAAGAAAAGGCGATGGTGCCGATGGGATCCAGGTGCTTCAATGGGTTCAACGTCAGGCGGCCCAGTGCCTTTGCGGTCGGATCCCCAAAAAAGAAGGCCACATAGCCATGGGCGAATTCGTGGATGGTAAGGGCAAAAAGCAGAGGAGGCGCAAGGAGAATAAGCCCCTGAATATCAATGCTATTCATTGTAACAGTCCGTGTTTGTAAGAGATTCCGGTTATTCTGCCGGCGGAAAGTCATCTGCCGGAGCGATTATGATAAGCACCCCGTTTACAGAAGGCAAGGAATCACAGGGGGTAGTTTTTCCGGATCAGGGCCTCTTCTTCGGCCTGGTTTGTGACTATGTCGTCCATGCGGGCATCCAGCAGGGTATTGAGCATGGTTGTGAAGGCCGGGCCGGGTTTATATCCCATTTCCATGAGTTTCCGGCCAGTCAGCTGCGGACGGACCTGCCGCAGGGTCGTGACGTACTGGGAGACGGCCATCTTTATATCATTCTTTCGGGCTATCGCCATCAGGTAGAGCAGACCTTCGTTGTCGAGATTATTCAGGAGCCTGAAGATCTCACTCTTGCGCATCGTCCTGCGGCGGGCCATCAGGTTGGCGATCTTTTCGGCGGTTTCCTTCTGGTTCAGCAGGGTTTCCGTCACCTTCTGCGTCATTTGAAAGCGTTTACAGAAGGCGCGCAACTCGGTGGTTGTCGATCTTCCCATAATCGCCAGCAGGTAGACCATCCAGGCCTCGCAGTGATCCTTGAGATAGAGGAGACGGTACCAGGAGAGCGCCCGGTAGGCCTGGGTCAGGATATGCATGAAACGCCGGTCGATCTTCAGGTGCGGTTTCAGATCCGGCCAGAGGAACCGGAACAGGTCGAATTCCTCCAGGCGCTGGATGGCCGGCAGCGGGTTTTCCTCCGACAGGATAATCTGCAGTTCCGTCAGAAAGCGCGGGTCATTGTCCTTGCCGAAAAGATCCATCTTGACTGCGTTTCTGATCAGACGTCTGGTATGCTCGACGATCTGAAAATCCATGCGTTTTTCCAGGCGGATCGCCCGGAAAATACGGGTCGGGTCCTCGACGAAACTGAGGTTGTGGAGGACCTTGATGGCTCGGTGTTTCAGGTCGTTTTGGCAGTTGAAGAAGTCGTTCAGGGTTCCGTAGCTGGCAGGATTAAGCTGGAGGGCCATTGCATTGATAGTGAAATCACGGCGGTAGAGATCAAGTTTGATGGAGGAAAGCTCTACGGTCGGCAGGGCTGCCGGGTACTCATAGTATTCCAGCCTGGCTGTCGCGATATCAATCTTGAAACCATCCGGCAGGACGACCATGGCCGTCGCGAATCTCTCGTGGGTCTTGACCCTGCCTCCCAGCTCCTCCGCTAGTTTTTTGGCAAAGTCGATGCCGTTTCCTTCGATGACGATATCCAGGTCGAAGTTATTCTTTTTTAAGAGCAGATCGCGGACGAAACCGCCGACAGCAAAGGCATTGAACTGGAGCACATCGGCCACCTCGCCGATGGTCTTCAGCAGGGTGATCATTTTTTTGCTCAGGCATTCGACGATGAGCGTACTGATGTTCCGGGTACGGGCAAGAGACGGATGATCGGATTCGTGCAGCAGGTTTTTGGGGAGATGGGATGGATCATTGACCAGCCGGTTGAGCAGGTCGGTGCGGGTGATAATCCCCTTGAGCTGCCGTTCATGGATTATTGGGATCAGCCGTTGCCGGTGTTCGATAATCAGTTCCTGGATGTCGGCCAGCGTGGCGTTCAGGGAGAGGACCTCGATGTCGGAGGTCATATATTCACTGACAGGCAGGTGGCCGAGATTATGATGAATTGCCTTCTCAATGACCATCCGGGAGATAATGCCGGTGACCAGTGGTGTCGTTTTGTCCTGATCGTCGGGGGAGGTCTGCGGCAGCACCGGCACCGAGGCGATATTATAGCGGGTGAGGATGTCGTTTGCCTGGCTTATTGTTGTGTTGACGGAAATCGAGATGGCAGGCTGGGACATCATCTCTTTGGCGATCGGCTGCGGGCAGATGTGTCTGTGCAGGATATGAATCAGCTTTTCCTGGGCCTCAATCATCGTCATATCCTGTATTGTTGCCGAGGCGGCGGTCGAGTGGCCGCCCCCGCCCAGGTCTCTGGCAATCGTGCCGACGTTGACCTCCGGGATACGGCTGCGGGCGATCAGATAGATCCTGCCGACCATGGAGACGAGCGCAAAGAGGGTGTCGAGGTTCTCCATATTCATGAACCGGCGGATAATGAGTGCGAAATCGTCGACGTAGTTGGGCAGGGACAGGCTGACCACGATGATCGGAATACCCTGGATGGTATAGGTCGTGGCGGTCTTCATCAAATCATGCAGCAGCTCCACCTGAACGGTGGTCAGTTCATAGGTGATAAACTGGGAGACGATATCAAGCTTTGCCCCCTTTTCCAGGAGCCAGGCTGCAGCCTGCAGATCGGCGGGTGTCGTGGTTAAATGGGTCAGTGAACCGGTGTCCTCATAGATCCCGAGACAGAAAATGGTCGCCTCGTCTGCAGTGATTTCGATCTCCTCTTTCCGAAGGATCCGGACAAGGACGGTAACGGTGGAACCCACATTCTCCACGACCTGGAGATCTCCTTTCATATCCCCCGGACTGCTGGGGTGGTGGTCATAGATATGCAGGGCGAGTCCGGGGTTCTTCAGGCAGGCCGCAAAAGGGCCGATCCGGGTGGAGGATCGGGTGTCGACTACGATCAGCTGATTGACTCGAGCGATATCGATGTTCTTGATTTTCTGAAAGTCATACCGATAGAGAAGGGACTGAGAAATGAAATCGCGCAGGCCCTTTTCCTGGGATCCGGCAAAGGCCAGGACGGCATCAGGATAGAGCTTCTGGGCGGCGATCATTGAGGCCATGCCGTCAAAATCGGCATTGATATGAGTGGTTATAACCAGCATGCGACCGACTTTACCATGCGAACTCCCCGGATGAACACCAAAATCTACCCCCGGGGGTGAAATTTTTTGTGAATGCTTTTCAGGCGATCCTGGTCAATCTGTGTATAGATCTGGGTGGTGGAGATATCTGCGTGCCCGAGCATCATCTGCACAGCCCTGAGATCGGCCCCGTGGACCAGCAGGTGGGTGGCGAATGAATGACGGAGCATATGCGGGGAGATCTTCTTTTTGATCCCGGCAGCAATGGCGATGTTGCTCAGGATCTGCCAGAACCGCAGGCGGGTCATCGCCTTCCCTCTGGAGGTGACAAACAACGAGTTGGACCGCTTTCCCTTCAGGATAAGGGGCCGGGCCTGCAGCAGGTAGGACTCCAGGCCCTCTTTGGCCGGAATACCGAAGGGGACGAGCCGCTCTTTGTTCCCCTTGCCGACGACCCGGACAAAGCAGGCGGTCAGATTGCATCCGGCAATGGGCAGTCCGACAAGCTCAGAGACCCGCAAGCCCGTGGAATATAAAAGATAGAGCATTGCAAAATTGCGTTGGACAAGCGGTGGGGAGACGGCAGGAACCGTGAGCAGTCGCGTCACCTCATCAAGTGTCAGGGCCTTAGGGAGGGTGCGGCCGCCTCGCGGCAGGTCGATTGCAGCAAAGGGGTTGTGGGTAACATGCCCGTCTCCTGCAAGAAACGAGAAAAAAGTCTTTAATGCCGAGATACGTCTGGCATTACTGCGATGCGAGATCTGCCTGTTTCGCGCCTGTTCCAGGAAGGCGTGAATAGTCTCGCTGTCAACTCTCTGGAGATCGATTTTTCGATGTGACTGAAGAAATGTCAGAAAGAAAATAATATCAGCTGAGTAAGCCTGAACGGTGTTTTCCGCAAGACGCCTCTCTGAGATTAAATGGTGGAGAAAAAGTTCGTGAAAGGAAGAAAATTGCTCAGAAAGGGTTGGCGATTCGATGGGATTTCGGCAGAAAGAAAGTTCAAAGGTGAAGGATACAATGCCCGGTCAGACGGGCATTGTATCCTCTAACTACTCAGACAGCCTTGCGAATGCGGTTGAACTTGCGGAGTTTCCTGCGTGCTTCAGCCTGCTTGCGACGTTTCTTGACACTCGGTTTTTCGTAGTATTCACGACGCTTCAGCTCTCTTTTTATCCCATCTATCTGCAGCTTCTTCTTCAGCTGTCTGATGGCATATTCAAGGTCTCCTCGAACTTCAACTTCTATCATTTCGGGCTCCGTTTGACGAATTAATCAAATAAAAAAGTATTTAAAAAACGCAAATTTTCATGACAATAAACGCCTTTTATATAAAGAAGCTTGAATTCTGTCAATAGAATTTTCTAAAGAAACCGTTCTTCCGTGGCGGAAGAGGGGGGAGAATTTTTTTTTAATGCTTTTCAGGTCCAGACGTTTCATAATGGCTCGGTGCCGGAGCAATACGGCCTTAAAAATCTTGGCGAGGCAGAAAAAGTTCCTTAATAGGTGATAATGTGGGCGAAAAAACGAGATTGCGTGTGGCCTTGCTGGCCGGTGGAAAATCAGGGGAGCGGGAAGTCTCGCTCAATGGTGCCAAAGGGGTTGAAAAGGCACTTGATCCCGAGAAATTCGACGTAACAAAATATGATACGGCAACGGACCTGGCAGCCCTGGTCGCAGCTGCCTCCAGGATTGATTTTGCCTTTATTCTTCTCCATGGCCTTTTCGGTGAGGATGGGACTGTGCAGGGTCTTCTGGAGCTGCTCGGCATTCCCTACCAGGGCTCCGGGGTCCTGGGCAGCGCTCTGGCCATGGATAAGAACCTGGCCAAGGAGATATACCGTCTGCATGATCTGCCGGTGGCCGGCTGGGAGATGGTGGATGTCCGTAAAGGGCCGACGACGGCTGTGCTCATTGAACGTCTCGGTCTGCCATTGGTGGTGAAACCCATCTGTCAGGGGTCCAGTATCGGCATGACGATTGCCCGTACTGAGGCCGAGCTTGCCGCAGGGATTGAAACTGCCTTTGTCCATGATTCCAGGGTAATGGTGGAGCAGTTCATTGTCGGTCGAGAGATCACCGCCGGTGTCCTCGGCAATACTGATCCTGTCGCCCTGCCGCTCATTGAGATTATTCCTGGGGAGGGGTACACTTTTTTTGATTATAACGCCAAATATAAACCCGGCGCCTCAAGGGAGATTTGTCCTGCGCCCATCGAGGAGGGCATGGCCGCCAGGGCTCAACAGTATGGTGTTGCCGCCCACAGAGCCCTGCAGCTGCGCGGATACTCACGGACCGATATGATTCTGACCGCTGAAGGAAGGTTTGTTCTGCTGGAGACAAACACTATTCCCGGCATGACCGCCACCAGCCTTTTTCCTCAGGCAGCAGCAGCGTATGGTCTCTCTTTTCCTGCCCTTCTGGAGAAGTTGATCGAGCTCGGCATGGAAAAATGATCGGACTGCCCTGTGCAGGTGGTGCGGGTCCCCCCTGGCCTCGTGCTGAACTCTCTACAGCTCTTCGATCTGTCTTCTGAAACGGCGCAGCTGCAGGGTCCGGATTTCGCTGAGGTTCAGGTTGTAGATATCCGGAGGAAAGAGGAGTTCGGCCACGCCGGAGTCGAAGATGCGCTTTACCTCATATTCGTCATGGGCCACATCCCGCCGGTAGATATAGTTCAGGTAGCTCTTATTGGTGTGCAGGATGAATTCGACGCGCATTCCTCCGAGGCGGGCGAAAAATTTGAGCATCTGGGTCTTGTCGGAGCTGCCTGTATTCTGACTTTTATAGGCTCTCCCTGTCAGGGTATCGGAGATGTCTTCCAGGGTCATGAAGGAGTTGATTTTCAGGGCGCTCTGGGTCAGGTGCTGCTGGAAGTGCTGGACGTCGCTGATGGTGTTCAGAACTGCCATCAGGCCAAGCTCGTCATCGACGGCCACGGCCGGATTTTTCTCATTTTTCCGGAGCAGTTTCAGGACCTTTGCAGCGGGAGGTTTCTTGCGGATTGTTACGTAGATCGGTATCTCCCGGTTGCCTTTGGAAAAGCGTCGCCGTTTGATCAGCGTGATTTTCTGACCCGGTTTTGGAGGCAGGGCCTTCATGGTCTTTTCATCGACAACCTTGACATCGGTGCAGGCAAACGATTCCATCTCATGCTGGCTGATCAGATAGACGATCTCCAGCTCGCCGATCTTCATACTGGAACTCCAGACATATTCATTCAGGAAATGCAGGAACCCGGTAAATTTATTCTCAATATCCGTTTCCCGTTCGCGCTGATCGATGGAGCCTGCCAGATTCATCAGGGTCAGCTTTCGCTTTGCCTCAAAACGGGCCTTCTTATGGTACCGTTCATCGAAGATGATCAGCAGCAGGTCAAGCGGATCACTGATTACCTCGATTTCGTTGGTCGTTTCAATATGAGAGGAGAAAGGGGCTAAGATCTTCGAGCGGAGATAGGAAACGACATCATTGGCCGTACGGGCGTATTCATGCAGCCTGTTCTGAATTTCCCTGGTGTTGCCGTTGATCCCGAACATGTTGGCCAACAGGATGATGGCCCGATCGTGCCGAATAGCGCGAAGCTTTTGGTTTTTGATCAGCAAGGGGATGTCCTCGTAGCCTGAAATATCCAGGAACTCGAAGATCTGATTGCGGATGGCCCGGTATTTAGTCACATTTACCTGATCGCTGCAGTACAGGCGGACCCATTCCTTGGCCTCTTTCGAAAACGGATGGGTAAACGGGACCAGGAAGCCGGTTGCGAACAAATCGTCCTGCTTCATCGAGGTGAAAATCGAGTCTTTACCTAAAATTTCCATACGATCAAATCACAAAATTATACCGTTCGTCGGGGTCTGGGTATCAGAACCGTTGTTCAAAGTAGGGCTTAAGGACCTCCGGAATCCTGATCGAGCCGTCCTCCTGCTGATAATTCTCCATCACGGCAACCAGGGTACGTCCGACGGCAAGCCCCGAGCCGTTCAAGGTGTGGACCAGCCTGCTCTTTTTCTGGCCCTCCGGACGATAGCGGATGGAGCCGCGCCGGGCTTGAAAATCGAGGAAATTGGAGCAGGAAGAGATCTCCCGGTAGGCCTGCTGTCCCGGCAGCCAGACCTCGATGTCGTAGGTCTTCGTCGCAGAAAAGCCCAGGTCGCCGGTACAGAGGGTGACCACCCGGTAGTGGAGACCCAGGAGCTGCAGGACCGATTCGGCGTCGGCGAGCAGGGATTCCAGTTCCTGCGTCGAGGTCTCGGGTGTTGTGAATTTCACCAGCTCCACCTTGGTGAACTGGTGCTGCCTGATCAGCCCCCGGGTGTCCTTGCCGTAGGAACCGGCCTCGGAGCGAAAGCAGGGGGTGAAGGCGGTGAATTTGACCGGCAGGTCCTTTTCGTCGATGGTCTCATCGCGGAAGATGTTGGTCACCGGGACCTCGGCGGTCGGGATCAGATAGAGGTCCCAGTCCTGGATCTTGAAAAGATCCGCTTCGAACTTCGGCAGCTGACCGGTGGCGGTCATCGAGGCGCTTTTGACCAGAAACGGCGGCAGGACCTCGGTGTAGCCGTTTCTCTGGGTATGCAGGTCGAGCATGAAATTTGTCAGCGCCCTGTCCAGCCGGGACGCAAGGCCTGTGAGCAACGAGAACCTGGCTCCGGAGAGTTTGGCGGCGCGCTCGAAATCGAGGATCCGGAGCTGCTCGCCCAGCTCCCAGTGGGATTTAGGGGTAAACGAAAAGGCCGGTTTTTCGCCCCATTTTCGTACTTCGACATTGTCGCTGTCGCTTTGTCCGACAGGGACCGTGTCATCACAGAGATTGGGGATGGTCATCACACTATCCTGCAGGCGGACCTGGATGCCGGCAAGCTCAGCATCCAGGTCCTTGATCTTCTGGCTCGTCTCACGCATCTCCAGAATCAGAGGGTCGGCCATTGCCTTCCCGGGTCCGCCTTTCAGCTGGGCTATCTCTTTGGAGGCGGTATTCCTCTTATTTTTAAGGGCTTCAACCTCCGTCAGCAGGGCCAGCCGTTTCCGGTCAAGCCGGGAAAATTCATCCAGCTTATCGACAGCCATCCCGCGTCTGGCGCATTTTTCTTTTACAAGGTCCAGGTTTTCCCGTATAAATCGTAGTTCGAGCATAGCGTCAGTATCCGATTGCAGTCAGGATAAAAGGTATAATTTTAATTTTGTTGGTCAGTGGAAAGAGTTTCTTATCACGGCCGGTTTACGAACGCAACCTCTATCAAATTGCTTTTCTGCGTAGGGTCTGCTATTTTGCCGACAATCAAACGTGTCGAGGCCGGTTCTTTTGGTTCCGAATTCATGTCGCAGGCACACTACAAATATTTGGCTATGCAAACCCATACTTCATTGATAGTTTTTTTTAACGAATTACGCAAGTCCATACGTGCACTTGGTATAGGGGTTCTTGGGCTTACCGTGATTATTTTTTTTCTCTCTCCGCGCCTGCTGCAGCTTGTCCAGGGGCATCTTGCCCATAAGTTGTACTTTTTTTCGATTGCCGGACCGTTTCTGGCGCATGTGAAGCTGTCCCTCTTTGCCGCCCTGTACGGTCTGATGCCGTGGATTACAACAGTTCTCTGGCGGGCCATGGCCAAACCTTTCGGGGTGGAGGGGCTGCCGCTTGCCTTTTTTGTTTTTTTTACCTGTCTGCTCTTTTACACCGGGACATTATTTTGTTATATCATTACGTTGCCGATGGGGATCGAATTTCTTCTGGGGTATGGCTCCGAGCAATTGAAACCTGTCATATCGGTGACGAGGTTTGTGAATTTTATCTCCCTTTTCATTCTGGGTTTCGGACTGGTTTTTGAACTGCCCATCTTTATGGTGTTTATGGCTCGGGTCGGGGTCTGCTCGCGGAAGTTTTTTGCAAAAAACAGGCGCTATGCCGTTCTGGTCATCTCGATTGTGGCTGCAGTTCTGACCCCAACCCCCGATGTTTTTAATATGGGATTAATGGGCGTGCCGTTGTACATGCTGTATGAGGCAGGAATTATAATTCTTGCCGTGATGCGGATTAAATAGGAATTTTACTATGGGACTAAAATTCCTGCAGTCGGAATCTGTGCTGTCTGAGCAGGGCAGCGGTGACGCCTGCTGAGCCGCAGGATGGGCTGCGGGCCTTCAGAAAGACAGCATCGACGGGTTGGCTTCGGGCGACAGCAAGGACCTGAAAGGCTCCATTGACGTAGGCTCTGGTAACGTCGGTACCGCCTACGGTTACCACCCGGGCGTTACCCAGAAGGACGTCGTCGCCATTGCCGCCGACGATATCGGCTGGTTCCCGCGGGGTTGAAAGGCCGCCAAGTTGTTCCGGACAGACGGGGATCCAGGTTGCATCCTGTAGCAACCGGAGGCATGTTTCGTCGGCCTTTACACTGCCGTCATAGCGTGTACAGAGTCCGGCAAGGCAGGCGCTGACAAGGTAGAGAGGACGAGGTTGATTGTGCATTATAAAAAATACATGGTAGCTTATGGTTGATGGACCCGCAAATAGACGTTGTTCAATATTTTTTTTATGATACCACAAGACAGTAAGAAGTTGTTTTCGCAGGGAGAGTCTATGAGAAGAAGACCCCGGACTTCATTGTCGCCAGGCCAGTTGAGACGCGTGGTCGGAATAGGGGCGTGTCTGGTGGTCATTGCCATACTCTGGGTTATTTTTGCGCCCCGTATGGGGGTGTATTCTCTGCTGCACCAACGTTCAACGCTTGCCCGCCTGCGGGTAGAGAACATTGAGATCGAAGAAAAAAACGGCTTCCTGCAGAAGGAGATAGAACAAATAAAAAACGATCCTGAATACTTTGAAAAAATTGCCAGGGATAAGTACGGCCTCCTGAAAGAAAATGAGATGGTCTTTGAATTTACCCCCAGCAAAAAAGAAAAGAAAAAATAATGGACGGCCGGGGGATTTGAACTGACGTCTGGAGAAGCCTCACGGGCTCTCTTGTCAGTGAGCTCAGGAAAAGCCGGATTTGGAGCGGCAACCAGGCGGAGCCGCCGCCGGTAAGGTTCCAGTTTTTTTTATGGTGCTGTTGACTGTCGAGAGCAGCCTGTTGATGTCCGAGCTTCCGCACTGCCTGCATTTTACCCCACCCACCTCAGCATACGAGGCGACAATGGTTTCAAATACCGCAGTGCATGTATTACATCTAAATTCGTAAATAGGCATAATCGTATCCCTGTGAGATAAGCTGGATATTCTGTGAAGCGGTTGCAAAGGCCGGTCGAAAATCGTGGACCCCGACGAAAACCCGGCTCCATTCTGTTTGCATACGATACTACCGGACAGGCAAAAAGTAAAGCCGCCGGTGCCGGGTGGCGGGAAGGGGAAGGTCCCTGCTGATCCGAGACTATGCCAGCAGGTCTTTCAGAATCTCACAGGAACGGCATTTAACCATCTTTTCCTCAAGTGAGCATCCCTGGGTGCAGTCACAGCAGGTTCCACAGATGAACCAGCACAGATGTCCGCTCTGAAACTCCCAGGCCGGGCATTGTTTCTCCATCCCGCAGTGTTTTCTTTCCCAGCAGGGGATGGTGGTCCTGTGTTTCCCCTTATGATTGCAAAGAAGGAAGAAGACCTGGCGTTCAATATGGGACGGAATCGTTCTCCATCCCTGCTCATAGCTGTGAACGGTCTTGAGAGCGATTCCGAGCAGTTCCGCCATCTCTTTTTGTGTTTTTCCAAGCTTTTTCCTGGATCGTGCAAATTCCTCGGTATCCAATTGGGCCTCCTTGTCCATCAGAATAGTTAGTAGACTTAAAGATACTACAGATGTCCGTATCTGACAAGATGGAGATCCCGGAAAAGACCAGTCCGCCGGGTGGTTCCCGATCACGTTCCATCACTTCCGGTGAGAGCGCCGATGCAAGGCATCCACATAGTCATTGATGATCATCCTGCAGCCGGAAGAGGATATACCCCCGATCGGTCTGGAGGCGTTCGGTCGAGACGCCTGCCTCCTGGAGCTTGCCGAGATAGTATTCCGTGGTAATGCCGACCTGAATTCTTGAACTCTGGAAATCCTTACGGAGGGAATCGAGGTCGTTGATGCCGTAGACGGCGGTCCGGCGATGGGCATAAAAATTCACACTCGGCCGGCTTTTGACTTCGAGCATCGCGATCTTGCCTTCCTCCGGCGTCTTGTCGGCTGCCTGTTCGGCGAGATGGATGAGCGGCCGGTTGATCAGTTCGTCATAGGTGGGCAAAATGATCTGGAAAAGGACGCCGGTGACAACCAGTGCCGTGGCGGAGAGGACAGTGAAGAGGGCAGTTGCCGTTTTCGTCCGGTTTGCTGATAGAAGAAAAAGGGCTGCGGCTAACATGCTCAGTCCGGAAGTGTACGGAATGTAGCCTAAATTTATTGGCTGTGCCAGGACCGGGGCCCTCAAGGCCGACTTGCCGAGCATCTGGGGGAGATGGGCGATGATTTGGGGAGAGGCCAGGAGGAGGATACCCAGTCCCAGGATCAGGAGTGCTGCCAGATAGGTGGCAATCGACCAGACGAGTTTTCCCCTTTTTTCCTTTTCGTCAAAGAGCGTTGCCGTGAGCATGGCGATACCGGGCAGGGCCGGACAGATATAATTGGGCAGTTTAGTTGCAGCCATGGAGAAGAAGACGAGCGTCACCATCGAGAACAAGATAAAGAGGCGGAGAAAACGGACGCGCCTGCTTGACGAATCCCGATATGGACAGCGGATGGCGGCCAGGGGAACAAAAAGGCTCCAGGGCATGAAGCCCGCCAGGAGAACAATCAGATAAAAATAAACAGGTCCGGAGTGTCCCTCAAGCGGTGTTGTGAAGCGCTCGATATGGTGTTTGATGAAGAGGTCTTTCATAAAGGCAAAACCGTCGGGATGAACACATCCCAGCAGCAGGTACCAGGAAAAGCCGATTCCAATCAGCAGCAGTGTTCCCGGTATAATCCATGAGCGTTTGAAAAGAAGAGACAATCTACCGATGGAAAGGAGATAGATAAGGGCAGTGACCACAGGAAAGAAGGCGCCGATGGCTCCTTTGGTCAGCATCGCCAGTCCGGCGAAAACGCAGCCGGCCCAAAACCAGGAGGCGCCGGATTTTTGTTGTAATTGACGCTCGACACCCCACCAAAAAAAACACAGACAGAGAATTAAAAACAAGGTTAGCAGCATATCCGTCATCGCAATACGGGAGAGATAGACAAAAAAGAGGCTGCTGCCGAGAATCAAGGCCGCCCGGAAGGCCGTTTCCGAGCCTAATGGTTTGCGGCCGGCCAGAAAGACCAGAAGGACAGTGGCGATCCCTGCCAGGGCATTGATGAACCGGGCGCCGAACGAGGTCGTGCCGAATAACCTGTAACCAAGCATCTGGCCCCAATAGAGCAGCGGAGGTTTTTCAAAGAACCCCTGACCGTTCAGAGAGGGGACTATATATTGATGTTGGATGAGCATCTCACGGGAGACCTCGGCGTACACTCCCTCGTCGTAATCAATGACGCCTGGTTTGCCGAGGAAACCCATGTAGAGCGAGGTGAAAATGACCAGCAATAATAAAAATCTCATAGAAGAAACCAGGTATAAATAAACAGAAAGAGGTTTAAACCGGGACGAGATTCAGGAGAATACTTTTGTTTCAATACATTACACATTAAAAGATCTCTGAATTCCGTTGGTTCACTACTTGCTATATCCATCCGAATGAATGTCTCGTTTTTATAAGAGCTTTTTCGGCGAGGCTGCAGAGGCCCGCCAGCGGTCTTTTGATCCTGATGGTCTGCCTGTTCATGATCCGTCCGCTATTGCGACTGGATAGCGGTTTGTTGCGGCTGATTTCGCGATCCAGTACGGCGAAAAGATTGTACTCGTCGAGAACTCTGCGCCGGGCCTCGATCACTGAGGGTAACCGGTCCTGATACTCGTTGTTGGCGAGCGTCGAGAGGATAATATCCAGAGATTTCGGGAAGTCGTTGATATCGATCGGGATAAAACTATCGGCTGGAAAGTAGCTGGCGGCGTTGGGACATCCGTGGTAAAACGGCACGGCGTATCCAAGAAAAGAGTCGGGCATTTTTTCAGTCAGATGATGGGGATAGATATGATTTTCGATGGCGATATGATACTGATACGGGTCGACGGCCACGGCCTTGTCCGACATCGGGGTCACACCATGTCCAAAGACGTCCAGGTCCGGCAGCGCGGCCTTCAGCTTCCGGGTAAACTCGAACCGTTTGGAGTGGAGAGTGAGACTGCCCTGCCTGTCCGAGCATACGGTTGAAATTGGCCTGGTCTTGACGGGGGGAGTCATTGCCTTCATATCGTCATAGGTGCGGATCGGACCTTCCGAGAACGGAAAACCATAAAACCAGATCAGGCCCGGCTGGGTGAATATCGGATTTGGGTGCGAAATCACCCAGGGCTCCTGGCTGGTTATAACCAGCCCGAACTGGCGAAGGTAATCCGTCCCGTAGACAGTGATGGAAGAAGGCTCGGTAGTTATCAGAACGGTCTTTTCCGGTGGGCACCGGAGCCTCTCCTCACTGAAGGTCGAAGAAAGGCGCGGAAGGTCATGATAGACGGCCAGCCAATCGTATTCCCGTGCGTCGACGTCGAAGACAAAGCGGCAATTTCCCCACCGGGAGGCATTGCCGGGCAACTGGCGGGAATAATGATCGGCATTCCCGCCCTTCGAGATTCCTCGCGCCATGAATTTAACAATAATACCAGCTTCTCTTTTAACGCCTGGATTTGCAATCGGCATGATTTCCACTGGGGACAGGTTGTCGGAAAAAATTGATATTATAATTATATTTGAGACGATATAATAGTAAATTTGGATGGCTCGTGAAAAAAAGGAAGGGACGCAGAATTAATGGATTCACAACATATTGATTTTTTGCAGTCGGTGCATTCGCTGCTTCTGTACCACCGGACTCTCGGTATCGATGGTTACCCTGCCGGGGCGAGTCCATTGCGTTTTCTGGAAGCAGCGGATGTCCCTGCCAAAACATTTACCGCCTTAGCAGAGACGTCACGGACAAGAGCCGTTCCTGCGGAGGAATCTCCTTCAGAACTGCAGAGTGCGACAAAATGCGATATCGTAGACGAGGTCAGCTCCTGTACCCGTTGCATCCTGCATACAAAGCGGCTGTTATCCGTCGCTGGGGCCGGGAGCGAACAGCCGAGGCTTCTTATTGTGGGTGGATGGCTCGTCGGAGAGGAAGGGGCGAAGATACCACCGGAGTGTGTCCTTGGTCCGGCAGAGGACGGCATGATCTCCCGAATGCTTGCCGCCATGATGCTTCCCCCGGAAAAGGCGTTCATAACGAATGTCATTAAATGTGCGATTCCCGACGCCTGTCAGCCAACCACTGAGAACATCCATACCTGCTTTTCTTACCTGTTGCGTCAGATCACAGCCCTTGATCCTGAAATTATTTGTACCATGGGGATTGTTGCGACAAGGGCATTGTTGAAAAATTCTCTGCCCTTGTCGCAGCTTCGGGGAAAATTTTACCCATTTGCCGTTTCGGATCAGAAAAGTGTTCCCGTTATTCCGACCTATCATCCGACCTTTCTTCTGAAGAATCCAGCCTTTAAAAAGGCAACCTGGGAGGATCTGCAGAGTATAGCCAAACTGCTGAAGATCAGGTAAGGGCTTCGGTCGTATCAGCCTGAAGACAAAAAAACAGCCCTGCCGGTTTGCCGGCAGGGCTGTTTTTTTGAACGGTTATAAGGAATAAATTTTTGTACTAAAAACTCATGGTGAGCTGGTTGTTGATCATGACAATGCTTTCGACGTCATGGTAGGCGTTACTGTTTTTGAAGAGATCGCCGGCATCCATGAATCCGAAATGCATTTCATAGGAAAAATTGTTGAAGAGTTTATAAATAACACCGATATTCGCCTCCCAGCTGGAGTCGAAATTCAGTTTTGCGGATGTGTCGCTGGCGTTTTTTGTAACACCTATGACACCACGGAAACCCAGATTTGGAGTAGCCTGATAGTCAGCGACTACCGCAAAACTCTGAAAAATTTTCTTACCAGTGGTAAATGGAATCTGCTCTTCCTGATTTGGCCTGCCGGAGATGATGTCCGCTTTGGTCCTGGTGATCATGAGCGGTTCAAAACTGTTCGTTTTTTTAGCAATACCGGTTTCATCCGGATTATAATCTTTATTGAAGGTATAGGTGACGATCTTGTAGAGCTCGTGGTCGTTCAGATTCGCTGCCGAAGAAGGCGAAACTGTAGCGACAATACAATAAAAGACTATGAAGAGAGAAAGTAATTTTTTCATTTCCGGTTGATAGTATATAAATTCAGGGTTGATAATCTGCCCGTCCTTGGTTGTTTCTGCGGCTCTCCGGTCGCGATTTTAAAAGTACAAAAAACTTTACTTGATTACATATTGTACCTGATCGTCTTGAATGTCAAGAAAAAAGAGATGGAAAAATGAAACGTTTATCTTTTTAAATTCCTGCGGCTTCATCAAAGAAGAGAGACTAATCTTGCAAGCAGGGCAAGATTGAGATATATGTACGATGGTTATTATACACTTTTTGGCTACTTTTTTTCAAGGTGGCCTCACCATTGAACGATTTGGGAGATATTATGCCTGGTAGGATTTTAGTGACAGTACTTGCCGTTTTTCTGATATTTTTTGGGAGCTTCCCAGCTCAGTCCGGAGAGAACAAGACAGCGTCAGCAATCGTCATTCTCCCTTTTGATGCCAATGCCGCCGGAAAATACTCGTATCTGAAGGACAGTCTCCGGAATATGCTGACCACCCGTCTTGCCGTCAGAGACGGCATCCGGGTTTTGGACTCTTCGCTGTCTCAAAAGGAAACATCTGAGATGAAGACCTCGAAAAAACAAGCTCCCCCGCAAAACCTTTTTACCCGTCTGCATGCCGATTATATAGTGACAGGTGTTCTCTCTTCCATGGCCGACGGATTGAATGTGGAGTTAACCTTCTATCCGGCATCAGGCGGTAAGAAACCGATGTTGTTTACGATGTCGGCTGATAAAGAGGAAAAGATTTTACCTTCTCTGGACCGGCTGGCCCTGGAAATTGGTGATAAGATAGGTGATACGGTATCAGGAACTCCGAAGGTAGCAGGAATTCCGGTGTCACCGAAGTCCGAGGGAGAAAAGCAGAAAGATATCCAAAAGCAACAACCACAGGCGGGAGCGGATGCGATGGCGAATTTCCGTACACCTCATCCTGAAAGACTTTATAAAACGGGTGTTTATGCAGGCGGAAGTATTGTCGGCGCGGAGAACGGCGGCGCGCTGGTTTCTTCCCAGGGCGTCAGGAAGAGTTCCCCGCTTTCGATGAAGATGGTGGCGATGGCGGTGGGTGATCTTGACGGTGACGGTGTTCAGGAGATTGTCCTGGCTGAAGACGGAGAATTGCGGATCTACCATTATAAAGAAGGGCGGTTCCTCCAGATAGCCAAGGCTTCGATCTCGCCTCGGCTGAAGATTCATGCGATGAATGTGGCCGATCTGGACAAAAGCGGCCGGATGAAAATTTATATCAGCGCCACCGACGAGAGCGAGATCTCGTCACTTGTTGTCGCCTGGGACAAGGAACACGGACTGCAGACGCTTCATAAAAACGTTCGTTGGTATCTGCGGCCAATGGATATCCCAGGGAAAGGTATGGTCCTTGCCGGTCAGGAAAAAGGGCCTGATCAGAATATTCTCGTATTCCCAGGCATATACGAGTTAACTCTTCAGAAGGGCAGTGATATACCCAAAAGAGTGAACAAGCTGCCGGTTCCTAAATTCGTCAACCTGTTTGATTTTGCTATGGCTGATTTGAATGGAGACGGCAAGGTTGAGACCATTGTGATTGACGGTAATGAGAAAATGTCGGTCTACGACCAGGCGGGGACTCAGCTCTGGGTGAGCAGTGAAAGTTTCGGTGGGAGCAAAAATTATCTCGGTCCCAGATATGTGAATCCAATGCTTCCCGAGAATCGAATTTTTGTCCCGACCAGGATTGTCGTTGCTGACATGAACAAGGACAAGAAGAAGGAGATAATTATAGGCAGAAATAAAAGAGGATCGTATTCGTACAATATTTTTAAAAATTCCAGGTATTATGATGGGGGATATATTTCCAGTATGACATGGACGGGTTCAGCTCTGGTGGAGCTTTGGCACACAAGCACCTTGGCTGGAATGATTATCGACTATAGTTTTCAAGCTGCTTCCAAGAGCAGCGGGAGCCTACCGGTTGGGGACAAGGCGGCAAACACTGCTGCGTCCGGGAAGAGCGCCGCAACACTTTTTGTCGGACAGCTTCCCGACACCGGGCTGCTGGATATCCTGAGTCCGGGTAATAGCGCGACAAACGTCTATGCCTATGATCTTGTTTTTACGTCAAAAAAAACTACTGAATAAAAAATTCCGCACGACCGTATAATTTTTTAAACTTTAGTAAAAAAAACTTGACATTGATACGGGACGGGGGTATAAACCAATTATCGAACAGTTTCTTGCCGGTGTAGGTCGTCAAGATTTGTACCTGTCGGGTAAGAGAGAGATTAGAAGGCTCCGTTACCGGAGCATAAAAGCAACCAAGGAGAGTAAAAGATGAAAAAAACAATTGCAATATCTGTCGGCCTTCTGCTTATTGGCAGTGTTGGTGTCGCTTCCGCCGAAGTTATCTTTACCGGTGACGCGCGAGAGAGAATGGTGCTTTCCCGGAGTGGAAACTTAGGATTGGGGGACTATACTTCTAATGATGACCACAATGCAGGGCGTGTGCGCTTTGCATTTTTGGCCAATACCCCAGGTGGTGCATACGTGACCGCAAGAGTCCGTCTTTCAGACGGAAGATTTGATGGGGTTGCTATGGACGGAAGAACTAATCAATCTGGTTTCCAGGGTATTTATACCGATTATGCATATCTCGGGATTCCGATGGGTCCTGTGACGCTTAATGCTGGTGTGATGCCTGATTTGTCTTCACTCTTTTTCAGGTTTGATAAACGTTATGATCGCGTAATGGTTACTTATGCAAATAAGATGACGAGTGCGTCGTTGTTCTTTGATAAGTTCTACGATCAAAATGCAGGGACTAACACGGCTTCATCGTCAAGTATGTATTCTACTAGTAAGGGTACGTTGAAGAATGGTGATGAGGATGTAAATGAATATGGTGTCATTGTTAAACAGAAATTTGCAGCAGATTGGAATGCGTTGGGATATTTCTTGTATCAGGATAATCAAAGGGATAAACTGACTTTTCCTACAGGTGCAACGAATCCATACAGAGCAACTGCGGATACAAAGGCTTTTAAACCAAGTGGTTCAGGCTTTGCCGGGACAATTGATGTTAACGGTCCTGTTGGCCCTGTGAAAATGGCGGGGGATGTTGCTTACGTATCAAAGAATTTGATGGGTGATGGCCCGAACGCATTCAGTGGTGATAATGGCAATACCGCTAATTTCAATCTTACTCCCAATATGAGTGGAGGAACCAACCTCCTTGCAGCAGGCAATGGCGGCAGCTCAATTAACGCTAATGGAAACCAATATGGTTCCATGGTAATCAGCAAGCATGGTCAAAAAGCTGAGTATGCAGATGGTTATGGCTTTAATTGGTCGGGAAAGATGACCTTCGGCCCAGCATCTGGAACTCTTGTTCTTGGTTATGTCGGCGGTGGTTACGAGACTGACTATAATTTTGGTTTTATCATGATTGGTGGTGCGATGGGCGGTGTTAATGGTAGCTTGCCCACCGTGGGTTCTCCAATCAGTGCGATCTCTCGTATAGGTCAGGCAGGTCCGAATGTGAAATTGAATTCAGCGGCAAAAGTAGGTGGAGTAGTAAATCCATCTGATTTCGCAGCCAATACATTCTACACCGGTATTATTGGAGATTATCAGATAAACAAAATGATCAAATTGGTCGGAATTGTCGGATATGCAAACGCTGCAGATTGCTACAGCGCGCTTGAGTTGTCTGGCCTTGTAAATTTTGCAATAACCGATAGTTCGTATATTAATGTTGGTGCCGGTGTACTCGGTGTGAGCGTTAATAAGACCACCCTCACTAATCTTGGCGTTGCGGCAAAGGATCAAGATACACAGTCACCTGTTGGAGCATTCACCGAGTTTGGAGTCAAGTTCTAATTATTGTTTGATAGAAATCTGTAACGTACGCAAGAGCGGGCTCTTTCAAAGGGCCCGCTCTTTTTTTGTGCAATACGTATGATCCTTTCATTGGAGACAAGAGCGCAGACGAGCAGGCGGAGGGTTTTTCTCCTGGTGGCCACCGGTGTTTTCCTCTCCACGATGGACAGCAGCATGCTCAATGTGGCCCTGCCGAGCATCATGCGCTCTTTTTCCACGACCCTTGCGATTACGCAATGGGTTGTCCTGATGTATCTGCTCACCATTACCGTGTCCCTGCTGATATGGGGGTATCTGGCCGATTGCTCAGGCCAGGGCAGGATCTATCTTTTCGGGATGCTGGTCTTTACCTTCGGCTCCGCTCTCTGTTATCTTGCCCCGTTACTTTCCCTGCTGATATTTTTCCGTTTTGTCCAGGCCCTGGGGGCGGCGATGATGATGGCCTCGGGGCCTGCTATAATCAAGAGTATTTTTCCTCGAGAGCACTTGGGAAGGGCACTGGGGTTTCTCGGAATCGCTACCTCAATAGGTCTGATGAGCGGGCCTGTTATCAGCGGCTTTCTGATTCGATACTTCTCCTGGCGCGCCATCTTTCTGGTTACCGTGCCGGTGAGTCTCGGGGCGTGTCTGTTGGGGAAGCTGTTTCTGGCTGGAGATCTGCCCAAAGGCAAGGAAAAAAAAGGGGCGCCGTTTGACTGGTTCGGCGGCCTCGGTTGGATTCTGCTGGTTTCAGCGACTGTGATTTTTATCAGTCATGCCTGGGAGGTCGGTACTGGTCCAAAAATCTTCCTGGCGATACTTATGGTCGGAACGGCATGGTCGTTGTGGAAAATTGAAAAGCACCAGATTGTGCCGCTGTTTCCTCTCTTTCTGTTTAAGAGAAAATATTATGGCATAGCGATGGCTGCCGCTGCCTTGTCCTTTATCGTCCTCTTTATCGTCCTGATCATTATGCCTTTCTATATGGACTTTATTTTGAGGATACCGGTTGACAGGATAGGCTATGTGATGATGGCGGTTCCGGTGACACTCTTTATTGTCTCGCCGGTATCCGGTTGGCTCTACGATATGATCGGGGCAAGATTTCTCACCACGACCGGGTTTGTTGTAAGTTGTCTGGCGGTCATCCTGCTCGCCTTTCTCAATCCTGAATCAAAACCTCTGGAAATTGCCTGGCGTCTGGCCCTGCTTGGTACGGGGCAATCCATCTTTCTTGCACCGAATACAGCCTCGGTACTGGCACGAATTGAAAAAGAATATACCGGAATTACATCCGGAATGCTGGCAACATCTAGAAATATCGGTATGTTGACTGGTGCTGCGATTGCCGGAATGGCCTTCACCGCCTTTTTTTTCATGTTCAGTGGCGGCCTTGATTTAAAAGAGTTTTCCGCTCTTCAGGTACCTGCCTTCATGCAGGCATTTCAGAGTACTTTGGGAATCGCGGCTCTGCTGGCCCTTTTTGGCGTAGTCCTCTCGGTGATGCGAGAATGAAAGCCATGTTTCATCTGCTGAAAACAAAAAAAGGGGGAGGATATCCCCCTTTCTCATTATCTGTAAAAACGTCAATCCATCATAGTCGAAAAACCTATCGCCTTGTCCAAAGGCTCAATGCGCCGCTCCCTTTATTCAACATTATCAAACACCTTTTCCAAGGTCGGATTCCCAAGTCGCGTTTCCGCACTGTTTAAGGACTGATTTTCCCAACTGGGGGCGATTCCGTAATGCTCATCCACGGTCCGATCGCTGGCAAAAGCTCCCGCACCTTCTGAATCAATCAGCGACGGATTCGGCATCCTTTCGCTCTGGTTTTCAGACCTACGAATAACCCAAGCAGGGGCAATACCGTAATTATCATTCAAACTCTGGTTACTGGCAAAAGCTCCTGCACCTTCTGAGTCAATCAGTGACGGATTTTGCATATTCTGGTTTGAGGCAAATGCCGGCAAACTCAACAACGCAACCGCAACGAATGCATAAATGGATACTCTTAATTTATTCATGATACACCTCACATATTTGAAAGAAACTAATTTATAAGAGACATATTGAATGAACCTAACATCGAGAGTGTACTCTTCTCCTTAGCATGTCAGCTTTCATTCTTTCCAAGACAAATAATCATTCTCAAATGGTTGACAAGACTTGAATGAGAAAAATACCATTTTGGCAAAATTGACAACGTCAAATCAGAGAAAACACCGGTCGCTTCCTGCACCTTCGTTTCTCCTGTTGCATAAAAAAAGGGCCTTTTAAAAAAGGCCCTAACATAATCCACATCAGATTTTCATTATGTGTTTCCACGGATTAAAGATAAATCGACTGATTTCCAACATTATCATTGATTGATCTCAAAGTCGGGTTTTCCAGTCTCTGCCCCCGTGCTTTAGTCTGGCGGTCGTTCCAGGCAGGAGCAACGCCATATTAATCATTCAATAACGAACATAATGAGTTAATGGGTTAGATTACAGCAAAAAGGATATCTTTATTTTGGGGAAGTTTTTGAAACTTCAGAAAAGTTTAAAAAACTTTTGGGAATGAGGTGCCTGTTTGTTTTAATTGAAATTGAAGAGTGGATGCCAGTATTATTGAAATGGGCCATTTTGCCTGAGGATTTATGTACTTGCAAGTCAGGTTAAAAGACAGCCTCTACTGATCTCGGATTGATCGACAGAAGTTTCTTTGGAATTTCTCCCCCCCCTTGTAAGTCCGCCACAATGTAGTATAGGCTCTATACCGTGACGGAGGGCAGCTCTTCTCTCCCAAAAACCTCTCTTAGCTACCTGAAGTCACGGTCGTCCATTGATTCTTTTCCTGATATTTTTTCAGCATATCGGATACACCAAGGTAGAGTCATTCATTAGGCTCTGCCATTTTTATTTCATTCGAGATAAAGTCCTTGCCGGTATCAGCCAACAGTGAGGCGTGGAATGCTCACCCAAATCCCCTGAGAATCTTGGAGTTTTGAGCTTTTTAAACTTTCTGAATTTCATCCTTACTGTTTCTTGTCGACCAAGTTTTTTATGTTGAATTCTGCCTTTTAAATCCAATTGTTGCTATCATTCCGCCATTTTCGTTACGTTTGAGAGAAAACGTCGCTTCGTGCAGTTTGACGATCTGTTCGACCAGCGTCAATCCCATCCCGGTTCCATAGGTTTTTGTGGTAAAGAACGGATCGGTGACTCTGTCAAAATTGGCCTCGGTGATGCCGATGCCGGAATCCATGATCGTGACCAATATTTGGCCTTCCAGCTCTTTTGTTGAAACTTTCAGAACGCCGCCGTCCGGCATTGCCTCAATGGCATTCCGGATGAGATGGAGAAAGACCTGCCTGATCTTCCGTGCGTCAATATAGAGGTACGGATCTATTGCGGTCAGCTCGAGATGATATCTGATGCCGACCTTCTTCATAGTGCCATAGAAAATCATCACACTCTTTTGCAGAAGATCATGTAGCGACTGATTGGTCTTCTGGAGAGCGCTTTCTTCAACAAAATTAAACAGGTCTTCAAGGGTAGACTCTATCTTTGCCGTCTCCTGTGTCATTATATTCAGGAATTTAAGGATGCCGGGATCCTCTGTCCGTTTGGTCAGGAGACGGGCCGTTCCGCCGATGGAGGTAATAGGATTACGAATAGCATGGACCAATTGCGCCGACATATAGCCAAGGGTAGAGTATCGCTCAGCCTCGACCAGAAGATCTTTGTTTTTTTCCAGTTCCTGGGTCACCATTTCCAGTTCGCTGATTTTTGCCATCATATCCTGATAAAGGTGGCTATGTTCAATGGCCAGGCTCGCCTGGCTTGCAAAAATCTCCAATGCCTGGATTTCTTCTTCCGTGATCGGTTTTCCGGTGACGAAATTATCCGCAATGATAACCCCGAGAGACCTGCTCGGTGAGTAGAGCGGGACAATAATAAAGTTGTTCTCACCCAGTATTTTCAAAAGGTCTTCCGATACCGAAACGCCGGTCGCCGTCCCATTTGTAACGGATATGCTTCTCCGCTCCCGGCAGGAACGGATGAGTATATGGTCATAATTGGTGCCCAAAATGCATAAGGATCGGGCGATGCGGTTCACTTCGACATCCGAATCAAGGCAATCTCTTTTAATTGAGCGTATAATATCATTAAGTTTCAGGTTGTGTTCCTTGATATTATTCCACACTCTGCCGGCATCTTCGCGACAGGCCGGCCCAATTGCAAGCTTGCCCTTTAAGGTACGTTGGCCTTCATCGAAAAGGGCCAGAAATGCACGGTTGAATTTCAACCCCTCGTCGGAGGTAATGCCTACGAGGATCGCATGCAGGATGCTGTCCAGCTCGATAGTGCTGAGATAGGCCGTGTTCATCTTCAGATTAAGCTGGTGCAGGAATTGCGTCCTGAAACTGGTCGTTTCCAGCTCTTTTTGAAAAAGGCGGTTATCTATTGCCAGCCGGCGCTTTTTAAGTGTCTGCTTAATAGTGTGGTTAAAAACATCTAAATTGACCGGTTTGGTCAGGTAGTCGTCGGCTCCGATCCGAAGACAATCAAGGGCCGTTTGGAGATCCGTGGTTCCAGTGACCATGATGATGCCGAGATCGGGGAATTTCGGGGCGATGTCGGCAAGTATTTCGGTGCCATCCCGGTCAGGCAGACCAATATCAAGCAGGACCAGTGCAACTTTCCGAGTATCAAGAAGGAAAGAAAGTCCCTCGGCGTTACCGGTTTTGCAGACTGAATATCCCTGACGGGTCAGGAAGTGCTCGAGAATTATTGTAATCTCCAGAGAATCGTCGACAATGACGATGACCTCGTCCTTTTCCAGGAGCTGGCGGGCAGTGTGATTGAGATTGGTGTCTTTAGAGGAGAGAAGTTCAACCATAATCGAGGATAATGGGAGTCAGGAGAAGTGGACGTGCAACCATTGAATATTTAGTTTACAGGTTTGGTTGAAAAATAAAAATAAAAATCGTATAACCTGCCAATTAAGAAAGAGTATTATTCGTTATTAAATTGATGGAGTATGATTCTTCCAAAAGCGCATTGCACCGTATTCTTCTGGCAGATACCGTATGGAAGGTTAAATGAAAAACATCTTTGCAGAAAATGGCTTGCTTTCCAGGTTCTTACCGGGGTTTGAGCCACGTACGGGTCAGCTGGAGATGGCTGCGGCCGTTGCTGCCATCCTTGAAAATGGACCGAGAGAAGGCCGGGAGGAGAGAAGGTCGGCGAATATCCTGATGGTGGAGGCAGAGACAGGTATAGGGAAAACCCTTGCGTACCTGGTACCTGCTGTTCTTTCAGGGCAACGTCTGGTGATTTCCACTGCGACCATCAACCTGCAGGACCAGATTCTGCAAAAAGAAATACCGCTGATTTCGCGTCTGCTCAACCAGGAAATACCGGTTATCTGTGTCAAAGGAAGACAGAATTATCTCTGCTATTATCGCTGGTTCCAGTATCGGAGTTCTCCGCAGCTCTCCCCCGCAGAAGATACGGACTGTGAAAAAATCGAGCAATGGCTGCAGATTACCGCGACGGGAGATCGGGCGGAACTGGCCTGGCTTTCTGATCGCTCTCCACTTTGGACAAAGATTTCCGCTCATTCCCACCAGTGTCTCGGAAACGAATGTCCGGAGGGGGCAGGGTGCTATGTCAATCAATTGCGCAGAAGGGCAGGGGCAGCTCGTCTGCTCATCGTTAATCACCATCTTTTTTTCTCTGATCTTTCCTTGAAGAAGGCGGGATATGGTGAGATTCTTCCTCGTTACGAAGGAGTCATTTTTGACGAGGCGCATCATCTCGAAAGTGTGGCTACCACTTTTTTCGCTATTAATTTCAGTGGGTATCAGCTTCTCGATCTTCTTGGCGATGTTGAAAGACAGTCCGAGGCTGATCGTGCCGCCGTGCGCACTGAGAGCCTGGGAAACGCCGTCCGGGGTCTCAAGCAGCGGTTGGAGAGGTTTGTAGCCTTGTTTCCTCTTGAGAGAGGACGACAGCATCTCGATCCCCTGATTGAAAAAACAGACCAGTGGCAGGTAGAACTGAAGGGCCTGCTGGCGGGAATTGAGCGCCTCAAAGATGGTCTTGCCGATTGTGGCGGGATAAGTGAGGGATGGCGTGTTCTTGAGAAACGAGCAGACGAGCTGAAAACGAACCTTATCGACATTGCGGGGCCTCTGGAGCGGGCGCAGAATAATCGGTATGTACGCTGGTATGAGAGAAGGGAAAGGGCTGTTATCCTCTCGTCCACCCCGATCAATATCGCAGCTGAACTGCAGCAATACCTCTATCCGTTGGTCAATTCATGCATTCTGACATCTGCGACCTTGACCGCCGGTGGCGATTTTTCCTATATCCGGGAACGCTTGGGACTCGATGGGGAGCTGGAGACCCTCCAGCTTCATTCCCCCTTTGACTATTCCGGACGAACCCTGTTATATGTGCCGGAGAAGGGTTTTCCGGAACCGGCCGAGAGCAGCTTTGCCGAGAGGGTCTGTGCCAGGGTGTATGATATATTGCAGATCAGCAAGGGCCGGGCCCTGGTGCTCTTTACCAGTTTCAAGGGCATGGAAAGTATGGCCTGCTATCTGCACGAGCATCTGTCCTATCCTGTCCTGGTGCAGGGAAGCTCATCCAGGCATGCGCTCCTGGAGCGGTTTAAGGAAGAGACGGATTCGGTCCTGCTGGCCGTTGCCAGTTTCTGGGAGGGGGTTGATGTGCCTGGTGAGTCACTCAGCTGTGTCATTATTGATAAACTTCCCTTTGAAGTGCCGAGCGATCCTGTTATCCAGGCCAGGATTGAGGCCATTACTGCAGACGGGGGGAAGCCCTTTTTTGACTTCCAGATTCCCCGGGCGGTTCTCGGTCTGCGTCAGGGGGTGGGACGGTTGATGCGGGCGTCGACTGATCGAGGTCTGATCGCGATCATGGATGTCCGTCTCTTCAGTAAAGGATACGGCCGGGTTTTTGTAGCAAGTCTGCCACCGTCGCCTGTGGTGCGGTCGATAGAACCGGTGGTGCAATTTTTTTTGGATACTGCGATCAGATGAGCGTTTTAACCGGATTCGAGAAACGTGATAGCAATCACCTTATGGAGTTGATTAAACCGGATGTCGTACGGGTTGAGGCGGCAATGCGGTTTGATATCGATTCTCTTACGGATCAGCACGATCAGCTCTTAATGGAAGTGCTGCGGTACGGTCTTTTCAATGGTGGGAAACGATTCCGTCCCCTGCTTGCCACTGTGGCTGCAAGGTTATGCGGCGAGACCGGACCGGATATCTATCGGCTGGCCATGGCCTTTGAATATCTGCATATGGCCACGCTTTTTCATGATGATGTTATCGACAATGCGGATACCCGACGGGGAAGGCCGGCAGTGAACAAGGCCTACGGAATGGTGGCGGCGATACTGGCAGGCGATTTTCTCCATGCCCGATCCATGGCGATTATTGGAGAATGCGGAGGGATTGAGGCGCTGAAAATTTTCTGCCTGGCAACCAGCGGCATGGTGGATGGAGAATTTCTCCAATTGCGTAATACGACCAATTTCAACCAGTCGGAAGAGGACTATTTCACGGCGATTACCGGCAAGACTGCCCTGTTGATTGCAGCTACTACCGAAATCGGTTCCCTGGCTGCCGGCGGAAAGAGTATGGAACGGCAGGCGCTGAGGAGATACGGAAGTAATCTCGGCTGCGCCTTTCAGATGATTGATGACCTTCTGGATTATCTCGGGGATCCGAACACCACCGGCAAGCCGGTGGGGAATGATCTTGCCGAAGGGAAAATGACCCTGCCGTTGATCCTGGCCATGAACAGGGCTGAGCTGCAGGATCGACAACACCTCCTGGCGATCCTGCAGAATTCCGACCTGCGCAGGAAAAGCCTTACAGAGGTTACCGGAATCATTCTGAAATACAACGGTTTTACTGATACAAAAACGAAAGCCGAAGAGATGATCCGAGAGGCGATTTCCCCGTTGGAGATATTTTCTCGTTCCGACCAGGGCAGGGACCGGATGATTCTTGCAGGTTTGGCGCAGTATGTTCTCACGCGCAAGAAGTGAATCCTGATGTGAGACGTTTGGAATAAAAGAAAATATTCGGGAATCGTTTTTCAGGGGAGAGTATGAAAGGAGTCGGGATCATCGGAACCGGGAGACACGGGAGCCGGTATGCACATCACATCCTGAACGATTGTGATGGATTGGTTTTAAAGGCCATTTCCAGAAGATCGGAGGAGGGGAGGGAGCAAGCGGCATTATGGGAGGTGCCATGGCACCGGGATTGTCATGACCTGATCGCCGACCGGTCTGTTGAGGCGGTGATTTCCGTTGTCCCTCCTTGCCTGAACCGGGGCATTGCCGAAATGTGCGCCGAGGAACGCAAGCCCTTGTTGATAGAAAAACCCTTGGCGACAAACAGGAATGACGCGGCTGCGATTGTTGCTGTGATGGCGGCAGCTGGTGTCAACCTGACCGTCGGTCAGACCCTGCGCTATAATCCGGTAATCAGAAGTCTGAAGGCCAGAATACCGGAAATGGGCAGGCTCTATTCATTTACCGCCAACCAGCGGCTTGAACCGTCCACTCTTCCCTGGCATGATGAGAGGGAAACAGCCGGGGCGGGAGTTACGATCCATACAGCCGTCCATATCTTTGATGCCCTTCGTTTTATCACCGGCCTTGAAGTCAAACGGGTAATGGCGGCAAGCTATCGATGCCACAGCAGAAATCTTGAGGATCTGGTCACGGTTCTGGTTGAGATGGATACCGGAGTTGCAGGTACCGTCGATATCAGCAAGGTCGGTCATGCCCGCAGTGGGCGCTACGAGTTTATCTGTCAACAGGGGCAGCTCTATGGTGAGCAGGTCCATTCGTTTGTCGACAGTGTCTCCGCCGGCACTTTAAAACGTCAGGAGGAGCCATTGCCGGAGAATACCATCCTGCCGCTCCTGCAGGAATGGAATGGCTTCCTTGATGGCCGGAATCCAAACCCTGTCTCTGGAGAAGAGGGACTTTATGCTGTGAAGGTCTGTGATGCCTGCCTGCAATCGGCAAAGGAAGAACGGTGGGTTGAGGTTGGCTGAGAGGATGAAGGAGCCGAAGACGGTTGGTAAATCGGAAAGTTGCATTTAACTCAATGGAGACAAAAATCAATGGCTGAAGAGAAAAAAGAGCCCTGGCTGAATTATCTGGCACTCACTACCGTGATCCTGGCAGTGTGTGCCACTCTTTCCACCTTTAAAGGCGGTTCGTTTTCAACACGGTCTGTCTTGAGCCAGACCCAGGCGGCCAATCAATGGGCGTATTATCAGGCCAAGGGTATAAAAAGCTACCTCTATGAAATCCAGAAGGAAAGACTCGAGCTTGAACTTGAGCATCAGGAGGGCGAGGGATTATCTCCCCATGCTCAAGAGTCTCTTAAAAATACGATTTCAACCTATGGGGACAGGATCGCAAAATATAATTCAGAAAAAGCTGCGATAGAAAAGGAGGCAAAGCGTCTCGAAACAATTCGTGACGATGCGCAAAAACATGCGCAAGTTTTTGGTATCGCTGTTATTTTCCTTCAGATAGCTATTCTCCTCTCCTCGGTTGCTGCTTTAATGAAAAAAAAGCTGGTCTGGTACCTTGGGGTTTTGATGGGAGCAATTGGAATCATCTATTTTGCCGACGGTTTTTTGCTGTTTTTTCTATAAACGAGCACGATACTTAACTTCCATTTGCTTTCTTTACTGCGCCTTTGACGGAGATCGCATATGGGTTTTTCTTAAGCAGGAACTCCGGCAGAGTTTTCCGTGCATTTTTGGCAGCATCCATGGTTGGATATTCCCCATAGAATACCAGAACGATGGGAGGAGAGGAGGCTCTCCGCAGGATGAAAAGCCGGTCCGCCACCTCTTGATACTGTTTTTGCGCCAGCATCTTTTTGAGATTATTGTCAGCCCCATCAGAACCAAGAACCATCAATTGAATGGTAAAACGGTTATTTTTCTCCCCGATCAGCCATTTTGCCGATGCTGCGACCCTTCCGGTAAAAATTTTCTCGACCGGAGGCTTTGGTGAGATGGCGGCTTTTTCCGGAACAGACGTCGTTTTCAAGGCAGGTTTTTTTTCGGAGAGAGGCGCTTTTGAGGGAGCAGGAGCTTTGGTTGCAAGGGGGGCCTGTTTCGAAACGGGATTTTTCTGTTGAGCGACCGTGGAGGGCGTTTTCGCCGACGCGACAGGGGTTGCTTTGGTATTTTTTTCAACTGCCGGTTTCTTTTCAGGAACGCTTTCTGCTGTTGCTGGAGGAAGAATCGGAGCGGTCTGAACCTGGTCTTCTCCCGGTTTAACTGTTTCTGCTCGTTGCAATGGCTCAGTCTCTGCTTTCGCTGCCTCTATTTTCATTTCTTCCGGTTGCTTCTGGATATTCTGAAATTCAGCCGCCGGTTTTTCACCCTTCAGAGCCTGTTTGCCCTCACGAATATCGGGGGTTCCTCCCATTCTCATAATCAGAAGGATGAGCAGAATTCCAAGACCGGCCGCGACTGGGATAATCCATTTCTTGCCGGCAATGTAGTGTTCTTGGAAAGAAGGATAACTCCATCCTCCGGGTTGCCCTTTAGGTGATGTATCCTGGACGTTGTCGAGGAGGACCATGAAAGAGGTGTCGGCAGTGAACAATCGCAGTGATTCTTCGGCCAGGGTATTGGTCATCCTGAAATTGCCGTCAGCAACCATGAATATTTTTTCGCTCATTTCCGGTGAAAAAATCTCCTTTCCGTTGCTTTTTCCCCGGTTCATGCAAAAATTAAGATACGAGTAGGTTGCAGCCGAATCCAGCAGTTCAAGGGAAAAATGCCTCTCTGCCGCCCCCTCAAAGTTGCACAACATGATGTGGTTAAGATTTTCCAGGAGACCCTTTCTCCCTGAAAAGAGGATCTGAAAGGCGATTCCGGTCTGATTCACAATATCCAACATCTTGCGAATCCGTTCAAAGGTGGCCAGATAGAGTTGCTCTGCCTGATCAAAAATCAACAACATCCTCTGATTTTTTTCCATAAGACGTTCCCACACCTCCAGCAGAAGGGCGCGGATATCGTCAACAGCCACACCATCAGCCAGTGTGATATTCATTTTCTGGGCGATAGCCCTGGTCACGTCTTCGAAAGAATCAACAGTTTGTGAGAATAAAATCGGGATGTATCCTTCTGGAAGATCTTTTTCAAGCATCCTGCATATCATGGTCTTCCCGCACCCTTCTTCACCGGTCAAAGTCAGAAGAGTCACTGACTCAGCAATCGCAGATTTGAGTTTGCCGAGCATTTCGCGTCTGCCGGCGCCGGGAAAAAATATTTGCGTATCTGCGGTTTCTTGAAAAGGTGATTGACCAGGATCAAACGTTTCCATCTTTCTTTTTCCCCTTCGATTATGATCGTTGCAAAAGAAAAGCGAAAAAACCTTGCGCAATTGAATACCAGTTACCTGCAAATACAGCAAATAGTTTAACCACGGCATCTATATTAACACCCACCTGAGATTGCTTCAACCAGAAGTGGTGGATATGGTATGAAATATTCAAGCAATGCCCTGACGATCTGAATATGCATTATCAATAACATACAAGGATGCTTTTTCCTGAGCCGAGTCCTCTGTCTTCTTTCGGTCCTGATCACTCGTCCAGGAAACATCATTGACATGATCTCTGCCGATAGAGTAAATTTGCACATGCCTGTTTTTCAACTTACCGAAAAAATTGTTTTTCCTCGACCAGACCTGGCTGAAGAAAACGGCTTACTGGCAATCGGTGGAGACCTGAGCCCGGAAAGGTTGCTGGTCGCTTATAGATCCGGCATCTTTCCATGGTACTCCCGGAATGATCCTATTCTCTGGTGGTCCATCTCACCGCGACTTGTTCTCTTCCCCGGTGAGTTCAGGGTCTCAAGAAGGCTCCTCAGGGACATAAAAAAGCCCTTATACACAATAACGATGGACCGGGCCTTTGAGCAGGTGATCACCTCCTGTGCCTGTGTGCGGACCGATGACGGTGAAGATACCTGGATTTCAAAAGAAATGCAGGATGCATACTGTAGGCTGCATCGGCTCGGTTACGCCCACTCCGTTGAATGCTGGCACGGCGAACAACTTGCAGGCGGCCTGTATGGTATAGCCTTGGATCGCGTTTTTTTTGGCGAATCAATGTTTACAGTTCTGAAAAACGGCTCTAAATTGGCCTTGGCAGCCCTGGTTGCATTTTTAAAAGAAAAGAATGTTCAGCTTATAGATTGTCAGATGACAACCAGACATCTTTTAGGCTTCGGAGCCCGCGAGATTTCTGGAACGGAGTTTCAAAACCACCTCAGAACACTCATAAAAAACCTCTCGCCCGATGGAGCATGGCACGATGATCCGAAAACCGGAAAGTAGAATCTGTAATGGCTGCGGTGAAAAAAAGTCCGAAAAGAAGAGAGATGATACCGGACTCTGCGCCGAATGTGCCGCTGTACTCGAGGCCATAAAAGGCAAGCCCGTTCTGCTTGCAAGGATAGCAGCACTTATGCAACCCGAGGTGTCGCAGGAGTTTTCTGGCCCGGCAAAAAAAGAGCTGCCACGCGAACTCCCCGAGGTTCTGGATGCCGTTCGTTTCAGGACGCGGGACCGGGAGTTGAACACCTGGTATGTATCGGTCAGTGAACTTGAGGGAAACCCGGTCGAGATTTTCGCATCGACCGCCTTTGACAGGGACCAGCATTTGCAGTCCCGCATCTCCAACCTGACTACGATCACCAGGTTGATCTCACTTATCTTACGGCATGTGTTCCTGGGTGAAGTGATAACCCTGGAGAAAACCCTGAAGCAGCTCCACCGCAGCTCGCGGCAGAAAAATGATCTCCCGGATATGCTCACCAGGGTATTGTGCAATTATTGCAAAAAACCCTACGAATTCGATTGATGACAATTGCCAAAGCAGGTCCTGCTTCTCATGAAAGAGGGAAGAACCCGACTCCGTTCAATAATCGAACTCGAATTCATATGGAATGCCGGATTTATCGAAGTGTTTCATTACCCGCTGCAGTGTTGACAGGTTCGTCACAGCAAAGGTCAACTGCCAGGCAGGAGTCTGGGTTGGTTTTGCAGAAAGGACGGTGAGGTCAAGAATCTTCATCCCTTCGGGTGCAACACCGGCGATCATCATAATGCGTTGCCGCGAGGCCTCCAGAATGTGAATGGCCTGTTTTTTCTGAACCGGTGTTTCCTCGGCGTTCCAAACGATATCGACCATATCTTCCCGGTGCAGTTTCATCTCCTGGAGTCTGGGGCAGGTCTTGCGATGGACCGAAAGCCAGTTTTTGGTCAACAGAGCGCAATTGTCCCTTTCGGTGGGGTTGGGTTTACAACAGGCGGACAGCTTGATGGAGACGGGGTCAAGGATCTTCAGTTCTATACTGTTGGGTTGAGTACCAAGCTGAAGGGGTGGAAGGTTGCCTGCATACAGATCGACCCTGAATCGATGGATAATCTCAGGGAGACGCAGTCGGCCGTCTCCGATGTGTTTATAGAGATCATTAACTGTCTCCAGGGAAAAAAAGTCGAGAATTCTCTGTATATCCTGACTGTCGAGGATATTTATGGATATCCCGTAACGCTCCATTTCCTGGTGGAGCGTGGCAGAGCCGACTTCTCTTGCCACCAGATTTCTCCTGAGGCGGAATCCTTTGGCCAGCTCCGTTCGCGTCCGGGGGGTCTGGCACAACTCCAAGATCTGCTGGTCAAACTGCACCTGCTGATCGGCCCGGATAATTCGGACCACATCGCCATCACGCAGAATATGCTCCGGAAGGACCCTTTTATTGCCGATCATCGCTCCCAGACAGCTATGACCGATATCCGTATGGACCCTGAAGGCGAAATCAAGCACTGTTGACTTGTTCGGCAGGCAGATCAAATCCCCCTGCGGGGTATAGGTGTAGATTTCCTTGGTGCTGCTGGCGGCTATGACATCCCTATAGGAGACGGACTCGTCAGAACCGAGAACATCGAACATCTCTTTGATCTCACGAATAAATTGTCTTTGCTTGCCACTTTCAGAGCTCCAGTTCCTGAAGAGCCCCCGTTGCGCCCTGCGTGCCATCTCCTCAGTACGGATTTTAAAAAGAAACCTCTGTCCCTTCACAATCGCTCTGGCATGAAGCCCCTGGTAGCCGGTTGGTTTCGGATTGGCGATAAAGTCTCTGATGGTGCGGGGAATCGGTGGATACATCCGGTTCAGCAAGCCCAGGGCCTGATAACAGGCCTCGATGTCATCAACAACGATCAGGATTTCAACGGGGTAATCAATGGCCTTGAGCAGGATGCCATTGGTGCGGTCATAATAGGCCCAGAGTTCTTTGATACGGATATCAACCGTGCAATCGAGTTCGACCTCCTTGGCATTACTGCGTAATGTATCGGCAATATCAAGGACGATCGGCGTTTCTGCCAATTGCCTGACGGTTCCCATTAATTTAGCTCCCTGTTTGGGAAATTTATAGGAAAGGGCAAGATTGTACATCTCCCGTTTCATATTAAACAGACCGAAAACCGTGGCCAGCGGGGCATAAATAGCCAGCGTTTCGTCAGCGATCCGTTGCCGCTTGTTGCGAGGCATAGCCCGTAATGTCCTAAGGTTATGAAGCCTGTCGGCCAGCTTTACCAGCATAACTTCGGGTCGCAGGGCCGCACCTGAAAAGATCTTTCTATGGATGAGTTTCGAATGCGACTGTTTATCGCCTGAAAAATGGGTGACTTTTGTGCAGCCTTCAACTATGGCCTGTACGTACGGACCGAATTTCTCGCCGACGAGATCGATTGTCACCTCCTCCACGTCCTCAACGGTATCGTGCAGCAAGGCAGCTGCCAGGATTTCAGGATGAACAATATCCATTTCCTCGGCCAGGACCTTGGCTACTGAACAGGGATGGAGGATATACGCGTCACCTGATCTGCGCCACTGCTCATAATGGGCCTCCGTTGCAAAATCGAGGGCCCGCCAGAAGACCTCTTCATTCGGGAGTCCACCGATATAATTATGCATCTGCTCGCAGAAGATCTCGAGGTCAAAAGGAATACGCTGCATAGTCTCCCGCTGTCTGAAAATTTCTACCCATTATTCTCCAAAAAAAATCCCCGAAATTTTACCACTTTCCCTTGTGTCCGTCATATGTTACACTAGAATCAGTTTGCTGAGACGTAAGAACATGCAGAAGACCCCGGCAACATTCCAGAATACTCTTACGATACCCGAAGAGAAGTCCATGTCCGAGAGGAAATTCTTCAGGCGCGATTTCCATATAAACAAAATTCCACGTTCAGGGACAAGGAAAAACCTCTATGTCACAAAAAAGAATACGACATCATCGACAGCGTTCGTCTGATCAGCAGCGACCGGACCGGAGCAGGCAACCAGGCAATTCGACCGACATTCTGGAAAAAAATCTCCTCGCCTGCCTCTATGATCTCCAGGGACAGGCAACCATCAACGCCCTGGTGAAGGGAACCGCCGCCAGTCGTTCCTCGAAGGATGATATTGTCGCGATTACAGCCACTTTAATGAAAAAGAACCAGATTATAAAGACCGGGAAAAATTGTTTTATTCTGAATAAAAACGCCAACATTTTTGAAGCAATCCTTGACAAAAATCCCCGGGGCTTTGGTTTTGCAACCGCGCTGTCTTCCAGGATTGCCACCCCCTCTTTCCGGAAAGATCCCTTTATTTCCATATCCCAGATGGGTTCCGCCAACCATGGCGACCGGATTCTGATCCGGATCCTGAAGGTCAGAAACGATGGTCATCCGGAAGCGGAAATCATCAAAATTCTGCGGCGAGGCACAGAGCAATTGGCCGGATTTTTCAGAACCGATGGCTCTATTCCCCATGTAATCCCGGAGGACCCCCGCTATTCGTTCTCGGTCCATATCCCGGAGGAACAATATGAAAGTGCCCGGCACGGCGATGTTGTTCTGGTGAAGATATTCCCGGCACAGGAAAGGGCAACCACGGTTCAAGGCTCGATCATCGAAGTCTTCGGTTCGCCGGAGAATGTGGACGTGCAGATGCGGATGGTTATCGAAAAATTCAAACTTCCGCACCTCTTCAACGACAAGGTCCTCAAAGAAGCAGAAAGCCTGAGCGAGGAGCTGCCGGAACTTAAAACCCGGACAGATCTTCGCGGTATCGGTCATGTGACCATCGATGGCGAAACGGCCAAGGATTTTGATGATGCGATCGCGGTAGTCAAGACAAAGAACGGTTTCCGTCTCTATGTTTCTATCGCCGATGTCAGCTCTTATGTCAAACCGGGAACTGCCCTGGACAAGGAGGCCTATGAACGCGGGACATCGATCTATTTTCCGGGCAGGGTTATCCCGATGCTCCCTGAAAAGCTCTCCAACAATCTCTGCAGCCTGGTTCCGGGCAAAGACCGCCTGACCTTCTCGGCGATCCTCGATTTTGACAGACAGGGCAAAGGGATGAAGAAGAGTTTCTGCCGGTCTATCATCTGCAGCAGGCAGCGTTTCACCTATACAACGGTGAAAAAGATCCTGATCGATAAAGATGCGGCCACCCGGAAAGAGCACAGAGATTTCCTGACTCCTCTCAAATGGGCAGGAGAACTCGCCCAGGCACTTCTCAGAAGACGCATGGAGAGAGGTTCTATAGGTTTCAATATCCCGGAACCGGAGATATCTCTCGATGAGAACGGGAGGATATCTACAATCAAACGGGCTGAGAGGAACTTTGCCCATCAGATTGTTGAAGAATTCATGCTTGCAGCCAACGAGGCGGTTGCTGAGACCTTTACCAAACACGGGAAGGCGGCGCTCTACCGGATACACGAAAAGCCCGATCCCGAGAAGGTTCGTGAATTCCGCGAATTCTCCAAGACCCTCGGTCTCGAGCTGCCTCGGGCTGCCGACACCCCGGATTGGTTCGGGCGTGTTCTCGATCTGGTGAGAGGAAGCCTTAAGGAATACGTGGTCAACAATTTGCTGCTGCGGACAATGCAACAGGCGCGATATTCCCCCGAGAATGTCGGTCATTTCGGTCTGGCGGCAACCGATTACACCCACTTCACCTCACCGATACGCCGTTATCCAGACCTGATGGTCCATCGCGCCCTTGATAATCTCCTTACCCATGCGGCGGAAATAAAGCAGTTTTCTCCGGACAGGCAGACGAGTCTTAAAGATGTCGGCCAGTTTCTGTCCACCAGAGAGAGAGTGGCGATCAGTGCGGAGCGGGAGATCAATGACAGATTGAAACTGCACTTCATGGAACATCATATCGGCGAGACCTTTGATGCCGTGATTTCAGGTGTCAACAACAACGCCTTCTTTGTCGAACTCCTGGATCTTTTTGTCAGCGGCGCAGTGACGGTTGCCCAATTGACCGATGACTACTATCTGTTCGATGTCAAACATTATCGACTCATTGGAGAGACAACGGCAAAAATCTATCAGATCGGGCAAAAGGTTCGGGTGACTGTCCAGAGCGTCGACAAAGGACGAAACCGGATCAATTTCATTCCGGCATGAAGAGCGCCTTTCCATTTTTTGCGTGACTTGATAGAATAACGAGTATAAAGAATTAAAAAAAATACCGCCTGGAGTATGTGAAGACAACAATCGTCTGATTGAAAAAATTCTCTTCGGATCGTAATGATTTTCCGGTTATCTCTCCGAAGGGTGTGCAGTGCCGGAAAAGAGCTGCTTTGGAGGAAACACTATGGACGGAACGAACTGGCTGGTTGGAATTATAGATAATCCGTTTGCGAAGGGACTTACCCTTGGAATTATCCTCTGTATCTTCTTTTATTTTCGCAGTTTTCTGCGGCGCTACGAACTGACAAAAGAAATTGACCGTCTCAGGGGTCACCTGCATACCAAACTTGAGATTGATGCAGCCGAGAATGAAAGGAGGAAGGCGGAACTTGAACGGCTGAAACAGGAAAAGGACAACCTGCAGATCACGGTCCAGGCCCTGAACCATAAGCCCGGCCGCAAGGAAATACGCCAGTATTTCATCTACCAGACCGCCCTGGATATCATGTTTGAAAAGGCCCCGGGATTTGCCCCGGCCTGGCAGATTACCCTGAAGGAGGCAGAAACACTGTTTGAGAAATCGGAACGGGGTGTGGTGCCGCTCCTGAAAAGACTGATGCCCTCAAGCCCTGATAAACAGGCGGAAGAATATGAGAAAATCAGCCGGATTTCAATTGAGGATTCTACAAAAGCCAATTAATTCCGTCTTAACAATCCTAACCTCGTTCGCTCTTCTGGACGGCCATTGCCCGGTTTTTTCCATGCAATAGCTCTAGAGCTTGTCCACATCCGTGACCCTTAATCTGCCAGATATGCCTTCTCTCAGCCCTCAGAGTATCTCCCGGACCATTGATGTATCCGTGCTTAATCAGATAGCCATTGTCCTGATGGAACCGAAATTTCCTGAAAACATCGGCGCGGCTGCCAGAATAGCCTGGAACATGGGGCTGTCCCGACTTATTGTAGTCAGGCGTGAAGAACCCGACCGCGAAGCAATGGCCAGGATGGCCACCCATAAGGCTGTTCACCTCATCGATACCATGGAACTGCACCAGAGTCTGGAAAAGGCCCTGGCACCTTTTTCCTGCGTTGTCGGAACCACCGCCAGACGGGGAAGGCAGCGGATACTTGAAAAGGGACCCCGTGAAATCGTTCAGGAAATCTCGCCGTTGCTCCCCGACAACCAGATCGCCTTTCTGTTTGGCCCGGAAAGTCGCGGTTTGACCAACGACGATCTGAAATACTGTCAGATGACCTCCGCCATCCCGACGGCCGGGTTTTCTTCCCTGAATCTGGCGCAAGCGGTTGCCGTACACTGTTATGAAATTTATTATGGACTTATACACGCCAAAAAGGATATAACACCAGCACCAAAATTCGCATCCACCTTTGAGCTTGAAGGGATGTATACACATGTTGAGCAGGCACTCCTGGAGATTGACTTCCTTCAGGCAAAAAATCATTCGTACTGGATGAATAATATCAGGCAGTTCCTGAGCCGGATTAGGCTTTCCTCCAAGGATGCGAATATCATCAGAGGGATATGCCGGCAATTCCTGTGGCGTCAAACCAGCCTTGAAAAGACAAACCATAAGGATAAGAGTTCATGATCGTACCTGAGCATCCCTTGAACGCCATCATCCCCTCCAATAAATTTTATCCGCCCCATATAGACGAATCACAATCCCTCCTGCGCACGGGACTTCTCGCCACAAAATTGCCGCAGGATATTGCGACCAAAAAGATCATCCTGATTGAGGCGCAGGCCGGTCAGGGAAAGACGACACTGGCATACCAGTTTCTGAACCATTCTCTCCATGATTATATCTGGTATCAGATTGGTCCTGAGGATTCCGACCCCGTTTTCCTCCTTGCCGCTCTCCTTGCCGACCTGACCAATAAATTTCCGGACTTTAGCTCCCCGCAACTGAGTTATATCTTCGCCCAAGGGTCTGTTGGTCCTCTGGATCTGCACAGATGCGCCAACATCCTCTTGAGAGACCTGGATAAATATCTCACCCGTGACATCTATATCACCTTTGACGACCTGCACTTGCTCCCGTCCGGGGCCATGACCAACAGTCTGCTGGAATATTTTCTGGATGCATCTCCACCGAAGCTGCACTTCATCCTCATCAGCCGGCATCCGGTCGATCTGAAGAGCAAGGTCCTCAGAAACGGTATTGGTGTGTCCTATCTGAACACCGCTGACCTGGCCTTGAACAGTGCGGAAATCGAAGATCTTTTCAATAATGTTCTGGACAAGACCATCAGCAGGCAGGAGGCCACGGAGATAGAGCGGATCACCAGCGGTTGGGTCATGGGAATTATCCTTGCCAGTCATCCGGTCTCGGGCCGGGAAAAATTCTGGCAGAATAGCGCCATCCCGGTTTCAACTTCTTTTGAACATGGGCATATGCTCGGATATTTTCAGGATGAGATCTTCGGACAGATACCGGAATTCCTTCATACTCCTTTTCTCCGGCTCTCGTTTATCAGCGAGATACCAGTGGATCTTGCCGTTCAGATAACAGGTATTCAGGATATGGAGACTATCCTGGTCGGGATGGCGCGTGAAAATTTTTTTGTTTACAGGCTGGACGATAATCAACGTGTCTTCCGCTTTCACCATTTCTTTCAGGAATTTCTCCAGCTGCGTGCAGGCGACACCTTCACCCCCGCTGAGATCAACACGATCCATACCATCGAGGCGGAATATTACCTGCAGAAAAATATGCTGGAAAAGGCCTTGGCCTGCTATAGAAATGCGAGCGATTATACCACAATGGATGAGATTCTGCAGCGTCAGGGCATGCAGCTGATTGAAAAGAACCGCACCCTGACGATCCTGTCTCTCTTGCAGACCATTCCCCATGATGTCCTTTTGCAGTACAGCTGGCTGACGTTGTATGCCGGTCTCCTGCGGATTGACTTCGTCCCGCAGACAACTCTTCCTTTCTTTGATGCGGCCAGAGCCAGATTCCTTGCCACCGGAGAAGAAACAGGAGAGATTATTGCCCTGTCACAGACCATTTATTTTCATTTTGTGATCTCCGGGCTCTATAACCTGGGGGGGCAACTCCTGCCGCGGACAGAAGAACTTTTTAAAAAAAATGAAAAATCCCTGCCTGTCCATGTGCGGATAATGGCTGCCCGGAACCTGGCGTCAGGGTACTGTTTTTTTGTATCGAATATGGACAAGGCCAGGGAGTATGCATCTCTCGCGAACAATCTGGCAATCAAGCATGATATGCGCAACTTTATTGCCTCCACCCGTTTTATTCTTGGATATATCGAATTGCTGTGCGGCAATATTGCCCTCTTTTTAAGAGAGGCAGAGAACTGTTTTTCCCTGATCAATGACCCCTTGGTCGGGATGTCAAACAAATTAACGCTTCGGGTAATGCATCTTTGCTACCTGTCCATGACAGGTGATTTTCAAAATTTTCTCCAGCAGCAACAGGTTCTCCAGGAAAGTATCGACCAGAAGGTGATCACTCAGACTGTAGCTGCCCCCTACCTCTACGTCTGGGGATGCAGTTACCTCATATCCATCGGCGAGATCGATAAGGGCCTGGAGCTTTTGACTCGCGGTTTTGATGTTTCCTCGACCGCCAGGACGGAACACATGCACAGCCAGCTGTTACAATGGCAGGCCTTTGCTTTTTCCATTAAAGGAGACAGAGAGCAGGCTATTTCCGCCATAGAGGAATCGATACGATTACGAGCCGTTGCTGGTGGCCCCTTCTACCAGGCCTTCCAGCTCATCCTTGCCGGTGCGATTTATACCAGGACTGGAGATACTGATCTGGCGGCTGCAGCCTTAGAGGGCGGCATCAAATTGGCGAAATCCATTCCGTCTCCTTATCTCCATGCCTGCGGGCTGTTCCATAGAAGTTACTTGGGCTTTCTCTCCTCGCATAAGGCTTCGGCGCTGGAAGACTTGCGAAAGGGGCTGTCCATGCTGAAAAAACATACGTACAGCTACTTCTGGAGCTGGGAGCCCGTTATGATGACCAGGCTGCTCAGCGAAAGTATGGCAGCCGGTATCGAGAAAGAATTCGTGACAAACCTTGCCGGAAGTCGGCTGCGGCTCGCCTTTTCCAACCGTGCTGTTCCCTTGCTGCAGATCACGCTTCTTGATACTTTCAGCATCAGTCAAGGGAAAAAACGTATTTTCAATATTGATGACTTCACCGTTTCCCAACGAGACATCCTCGGCTTGATGCTTACCGCAAAAGGTCAGAAGATCGATCAGGAAAAAGCTCAGTTCTACCTTTGGCCCGACAGTGCTCCTGAAAAAGCGAGAAAAAAATTCGATGCCCTCCTGGGACGTCTCAGGAAAAATTTCTCCGACCATATCGCTGTCCCGGTGCAGAATTATATCGTCCTGAATAAGGGGTTTCTGTGCCTGCATCACGCTGAGACGGATATCCTCCAGTTTATGGAAGCCTGCAATGCAGCCCTTGCCCACAGCAAAAAGAATGAATGGTGGCAGGCGGGTAATTATTGTCACCGGGCTCTCCTTCTCTGGAAAGGGAATCTGCCGGCGGATACATTTATTAATGAATTTACCTCTTCCTGGGAAATCATGCTTCTGGACACCTTCACCGAGGTCAGCCTTGCCTGGGGGAACCATCTGGCTGCAACAGGCAGGATAGATGAGTCAATACAGATAGTTGAAAATATTCTCCTCTCAAACAAGCTCGAAGAAAAAGCGGTCGTCCTGCTCTGTACTCTTTACATTCGGAACAACATGCCGCTGAAGGTCCGGAAGGTGCTCGAACGCTATAGATCCGCTTTAGAGGAGATCGACTATACAAAGGAGGAAATCGAAGAAATTCTATCCGGTGTCATGGTGCATACCAAAAAGTAACCCGGCTTACATAATTGAAAAACCACTACCGGTGCCCCGGCTCTCGATCATTGTCAGTGTTCATGTAACTGACCTGAAATTCAGATAATAATCACCTCGGCTCCGGCAATTCTCTGCAGAACTGAATGGATCGGAACTTGCATCCCGTAAGATAATGGGTATTGTCAAGACAAGAGGGGAAAAGGTGTATACACTGGTGGAAATCATCTGAAGAGGACGACAATGATCTCGGCATATCAATCAGCGCTCTCCGCACTCCAGGCATTCGGCACAAGAATTAATTCAAACGCCAACAATATTGCCAACAGTCTTACCGAGGGATTCAAGCGAACGGGTGTTACTCTGTCCACTCTGCAACCTCAGGGCGTCAAGGCAACGGTAGAAAAGGTCAACAGCCAGGGTCCTATGGTGTACAAAGAGACAAACAACGGGATCGAACTCATCGAGCAGTCAAATGTCGACCTGGTTAATGAAATGACCGACATGACCCTGAATGCTGATTATTATAAGGCCAACCTGAAGACCATCCAGGCGTCGGATCAAATGACCAAAAGCCTCCTTGATATTAAGGCATAGCCTCTGTTTTACAATCCATTCAGCGGGCACTGTTCACAAAGCGGCCTGTTCTTTTTGCAAAACGCCTTTCCCAGCCTGACGATAAGGGCATGATATTCATTGAAGAGACTGCTGTCGGCAGGCAGCATCCTCATGAAATACTCCTGGATAGAAGTATAATCACTTTCGTCGGCCAGCAGATTATGACGGGAAAAAACTCGATGGGTATACGTATCGACGACAAAGATCGGATGATTCCCTCCATAAAGAAGAATGGAATCTGCAGTCTCCGGACCAATGCCTTGGACCGAAAGCAGGTTTTCCCTCCCGGTCATCATCTCATCCTGCAGAAGCAGGTCCAGCTCGCCCTGGTATCTTCCCTCGATCATCAGCAGGAGATTTTTCAGGCGCCTCGCTTTAACATTGTAGTAACCGGATGGGCGTATATACAAGGCGAGATTCTCAACCGGCAAGGCCAGGAGAGCCTCGAAGGAAAGGAGCCCTCCTTTTTTCAGGTTCGTTATGGCCTTACAGACGTTGCCCCAATTGGTATTCTGCGTCAGAATCGCGCCGACAACTATCTCGAAGGGCGTCTCTCCCGGCCACCAGTACTGCGGCCCGAAGAAGCTGTGCAACCGGTCAAATATATCTACTAACCGATTCTTTTCAATCACCCAGGCAGATCCCCAGTTCTCTTGCGGCAAGCACCTTGTCATTGTCAAGCCCGACTTTCTTTCTGGATTTGATCGCGTCAGCGATAGGCACTGCTACCATCTTTGAGGAAATCAAGGCCACCATATGATCAAAGATACCCTCTTCCACAAGACGGACCGCAGCGGTGCCGAAACGCAGGGCCAGCAGTCGATCAAAGGTGGTGGGGGATCCGCCTCTCTGTAAATGCCCAAGAACGAGTGAACGCGTGTCCTTCTCGGTTTTTTTTCGAATTTCCGAGGCCACCCACTCTCCTACCCCGCCCAGCACGACCTCTTCTCTGCCAAGTTCTCCGGTCCCCTTGTTGAAGACGGCCCCCCCCTTGGCAATCGCTCCTTCGGCGACGACCACTATCGAATAATGTTTTTCATGGAGCTCATTATCGGCAATTTTTTCACACACTTTGTCTATGTCGAAAGGTATTTCAGGGATCAGAATGGCATCGGCACCTCCCGAAATACCAGAATAAAGCGCTATCCATCCTGAATCCCTGCCCATGACTTCAACCACCATGACTCTGTCATGCGACTTTGCCGTGGAATGCAGTTTATCCAGGGCATCGGTTGCCGTGGATACGGCTGTATCAAAACCAAAGGTCCTGTCGGTGGCCTCGAGATCATTATCAATTGTTTTCGGTACACCGATCACCTTCATGCCTTTTAATGCGAATCGATGGGCAATCTCAAGACTCCCATCCCCTCCTATGGCAATATGACAATCAAATCCCATCCTGCTGAAGTTCTTCATTATCTTATCTGAAACATCAATGATCTGGATCTCACCGGCCAGATTTTCGACCGGTTTGGCAAAGGGGTTTCCCTTATTGGTCGAACCAAGAATTGTGCCTCCTGTCGCATAGATCCCTTCCACATTATGGAGATCCAGGCGCACCATAGCTTCCGGATCAAGAAATCCCTTATACCCGCTCTTGCTCCCATAGACTTCCCAGCCGCGACGATAACAGGCATGAACAACTGCATAGATCACAGCATTCAACCCCGGGGCGTCACCCCCGCCGGTCGAGATAACCACTTTCTTCATTTTTACCTCTCGGATGTTCTTGAAACGGGTTAGCACTAGAAAAGCTTACTACCTTCCAAAGAAAAACTATCGGCTCAGAGCAACATGCCCTGGAATGTGTTCTATCTGTTCCAAATTTTTTCAATTTTATCATTATGTTTTTCAGGGAAGCAAGAAAAAAAGCAAGCACGGGAAATTATTCCATTCGGGCCCTTTGAAAAAAAAATTACTCAAATATTTAAAAAGAAGGGCTTTTCAAAACATGGTAGATTGACTTCTTTCCGATACCACATTATGTTTTCCTTAGTACGTACATTTTCTTTCAACAAAATCTCAACCAACAATGCAAGATCGCTTCAAAAGCTCGATTGCAAGGAGGAATTCATGTCTGATTTTAATGTGACAGACTTGGCAGTATCAAAACTCAAGGAATACATGGAGCAGAACAGTATCGACTCTGCCCTTCGTGTTGCCCTGATGCAGGGTGGTTGATCCGGTCCCTCTCTGGGATTGGCTCTGGATGAGCCAAAGGACAACGATAAGATTTTTGAAAATAACAGTCTCAAGTTCCTTATCGAAAAAGGACTCTTGGAGACTTGTGGTTCAATCAACGTGGAATTTATTGATGCCGGCCCGAGATCCGGGTTTGGTATTACATCTGCCAACCCGTTGGGAAAAGGGGGCGGCTGCAGCAGCGGTTCCTGCAGCACCGGCAGCTGCGGCTGATTCCAGTCGAACACTCATAACTGCTAAAGGAGCGCAGGGGTTGCACGGCGCTTTTTTTCCATAGCTGGTGGCATAAAGGGCTTCCCTCGGGAGGCCCTTTTCTTTTCCCCCTCTGTTTCCCCGGATCTTATCCGGGATTTTCGTTGGTAAATTTTTGACTTCCCCTGCACCCGATATTATTTTCTATCGGCAATCAATTTTTCTAAGGACACAACTCAGGCAGTATCATCGAGGGATTAACACGGGAAACAGGCATGCAATTTGATAAATTTACATTGAAATCACAGGAAGCGATTCAGGCAGCTCAGCAACTGGCGCAAAAGAGTTCCAACCAGGAAATCCATCCATGCCATCTTGCCAGGGCCATCCTGGAACAGCCTGACGGGGTCGTTGTCCCCGTTCTCCAGAAGATAGGAATCACTCCCTCCTTGATCCTTATGGAATTCAACCGGCTTATCGACCAGATACCAAAGGTCTCCGGTGGAGGGGCCGGCCAAATCTATGCATCTGCAGAATTGTCCAGGGTGCTGGACAATTCTCTTGCCGCCGCCAATCAGATGCAGGATGATTTTGTCAGCCAGGAGCACCTTTTTCTGGCAATTATCCGGGATACAAACAATCCGAGCTCGAAGATGCTGCACGGCAAAGGGATTAACGAGAAAAATTTCCTGCAGGCTTTGAGCGAGATCAGGGGCAGTCATAGGGTCACTGATCAATACCCGGAAGAAAAATTTCAGGCCTTGAAAAAGTATGGCCGGAACCTTACCGATAGTGCAAAACAGGCAAAACTCGATCCGGTCATCGGCAGAGACGAGGAGATTCGTCGTGTTATTCAAGTGTTATCTCGGCGGACGAAAAACAATCCGGTCCTGATCGGGGAGCCGGGTGTCGGTAAGACCGCCATTGTCGAAGGCCTGGCCCAGAGAATCGTCAACGGTGACATCCCTGCCACTCTGGTGGGGAAACAGGTCATCACCCTGGACCTTGGAGCCCTTATCGCCGGGGCGAAATATCGGGGCGAATTTGAGGATCGATTGAAGGCTGTGCTGAAAGAGGTTGTCGAACGGGCAGGAGAGATCATTCTCTTCATTGACGAAATCCACACGCTGGTAGGCGCGGGAGCGGCTGAAGGATCAATGGATGCCTCCAATATGCTCAAACCGGCTCTTGCCAGGGGCGAACTCCACTGTGTCGGGGCGACTACTCTTGATGAATACAGGAAATATATCGAAAAAGACAGCGCCCTCGAACGCCGCTTTCAGCCGGTCATCGTTCAGGAGCCCAATGAAGAGGACACCATTGCAATCCTGCGCGGCATCAAGGAAAAATATGAAGTGCATCACGGCGTTCATATCCAGGACGCTGCCACGGTCGCTGCGGTTACCCTGTCATCCCGGTATATTTCCGACCGCTTCCTGCCCGATAAGGCCATCGATCTGATTGACGAGGCAGCATCGAAGCTTCGCATCGAGATCGATTCCATGCCGACCGAGATCGACGAACTTGATCGGCAGCGCATTAAATTTGAAATTGAGATGGTCGCCCTGAAAAAGGAAAAGGATGAGGCCTCCAGAGACCGTTTGCTCGAAATCACCAAAAAGCTGGCCAACTTGAATGACCGGCTCAATGGCATGAAAGGCCAATGGACCCTTGAGCGGGATACCATCCAGGGCATACGAAAGATAAAGGAATCCATTGACCAGGCCCATGCCGAAGAGCAGCAGGCCGAAAGGGCCGGCGAGTTCAGCAAAGTGGCCGAGATACGGTATGGCCGGATCGTCCAGCTGGAAAAGGATCTCGCTCAGGCCGGCAGCAGACTTCAGGAAATTCAGGCCACTCATAAAATGCTCAAGGAAGAGGTCACTGCAGAGGATGTCGCTTCTATTGTGGCTAAATGGACAGGGATTCCTGTAGACAGACTCCTGGAAGGAGAGGTTGAAAAACTCATCCATGCCGAAGCAATCTTGAACAGACGTGTTATCGGACAGGATGCAGCCATCAAGGCCATCGCCAACGCGGTGCGACGGGCAAGAGCCGGCCTGCAGGATCCGGACCGTCCACTAGGCTCCTTTATCTTTCTCGGTCCCACGGGCGTCGGCAAGACGGAACTGGCAAGGACCTTGGCGGATTTTCTTTTCGACAGCGAGCATGCAATGATCAGAATTGATATGTCCGAATTCATGGAAAAACATTCGGTTGCCAGGTTGATAGGGGCGCCTCCAGGATACGTCGGCTACGAGGAAGGCGGCTATCTCACCGAGGCCGTACGCAGACGCCCCTACGCCGTTATCCTCCTGGACGAGATTGAAAAGGCCCATCCGGATGTCTTTAACGTGCTCCTTCAGGTCTTGGACGATGGCCGGATGACCGATGGGAAAGGCAGGACCGTCGATTTCAAAAATACGATCCTGATCATGACCTCAAACCTCGGCAGCGATTTAATCTTCAAAATGACGGAAGACAATGAAGGCCCCGAAGCCATCAGTCACCAGATTGCCGAAATTCTCCGCCTGAAATTCAAGCCGGAATTCCTGAACCGGATAGATGAGACCATTATCTTCAGCAGCCTGTCGAAAGAGCATATGCTGGCAATAGTTGACATCCAGCTGCAGCGAGTGCTCGAAAGGATTGCAGCGAGAAAGATCAAGGTCCAGATCAGTCAGGAGGCAAAACGCTTCCTCGTAAATTCAGGATATAACCCGCAGTTTGGGGCACGACCATTAAAAAGAGCTATCCAGCGCTATCTTGAAGACCCTTTAGCAATGGAACTCCTTGAAGGACATTTTTCCGAAGGAGATTTGATAAAGGTGGATACTGCAGACGGCAAGCTTATTTTTTCAGCAGCATAAAAAGGTTCCAGTCCGGAAAAATTTAGTTCTTAATCTGCATTTTTATGTTCTTTTGCTTTACCTTTGTTTTTCGATATGTTTGCATAGGGGTATATGCACACATCATGTTCCCGTCTGATGATACATTGGGCGGACAATTAATTCAACAAACGACAATCAACTCAAAATAATGGCCACAACTATTGAAGAATTATCATTAAATTACGAGGAGGATGGAATTCTCCTCGTCAAAGAACTCGACAGGGAAGTCCTGTCCAAAGGGGCCTGGACCACAATTATCTTCCGCTACCAGAATTGGGATAAAGGCAAAGAAGAGTACAGTAAGGATATGTTCTCGATCCGTCGCTATCAGAAACGACAAGGTGAGTATATCCCAAAATCGAAATTCAATATCTCCAGTCTTGAACAAGCCAAAAAGATCATTGAAACATTACAGAGATGGACGGAGGCTGAATAATATGAGTGATCTTTTTTTGCATTGTCTGAATCATTTCCATATATTCGTTGAGTGATCTTTTTTCCTCAGGGGTGCTTTTAATAGTTGACAGCCCCTGGCGTATCGGGTAGTTTGCCGCGGTCTTTGGGAGGCGGGGGCTTGATTGCGGAATCGACCAGGCGAGCGAGGAACAAAGATGCAAGAGGAAGCAAAAGAGTATTGACAGACAGGGAAGAAGAAGTTAA
>CAIUQR010000112.1 GCA_903901335.1 uncultured delta proteobacterium
CATCGAAATCAACCAGATCTCAGAGGTAATCAGCGGGGTGAATGATATAGTGGCGACAATTGCCACAGCTGTTGAAGAGCAGACTTCCGCCACAAGAGAAATAGCCAGTAACATCTCCCAGGCCAGCCAGGGGATCCAGGAGGTCAATGAAAACGTCAGTCAGAGTTCGGCGGTGGCTGGTGATATCACCCAGGATATCTCCAAAGTCAATCTCGCCGCTACAGGAATTTCTGAAAGCAGCAAAGAGGTTCAGGTCAGTTCCGAGGATCTGCAGCGCATGGCTGCCGAATTGAACACTATCGTCAATAGCTTTAAGGTCTGAACACCAAAAATCTTGGTATGCTGTGGAATGCATTATGTGAAGAGTACGGTTAAATTTGCAGGCAATTAGAGAAACAGTTTGGTGACGAGATATCGGAAAAATTATTTGGGATTCTGCTTGGAATATTGGCCATAGAGAAATTGACCAACAACATCGGAGATGGATTGAAATATTTAACCGACTGGATAGAACGGGTTTCTCTGAAAAAAGTGAAGATGTGGATGTAGTTCAGGAAATGACGCTTAAGGAAATGTTAGACTATGCCCATTATAAAAGACATGTCTTTGCGTGCTAAACTAGCGCTTAGCGGTATTTTTATGGCCTTTATTCCCCTCGCAATTATCGGGGCCACAACCTATATCAATTCCTCACGCACCCTTGAAGACATCTCTAAGGTCCAACTGTCCCAATTAGCTCAGGGGCTGGCAGGCATGATAGACAGCATCCTTGGCAGGAATCTGAAAATACTCACAGCTATAGCTCAGGACCCCGAAATCATCAAGGCCGCTTCAACAGGCCAATTTGGGGCCGTCGATGCAAAAATGGAGGACCTTTTTAAAAAAGTGGGAACCGATTATGAGGATATCGTCGTCTGCGACCAGACAGGCATAATCCGTTCCGACGGGGTGGATGCGACCCGTAAAGGGATCGACATCTCAGATAGGGATTATTTCCGGGCAATAAAAGAGGGTCATGTCGGCATCGGGACGCCAGTCATCTCCAAGGCTACAGGTGAGCCGATATTCGGGATGTCAGTCCCCATCATCTCAGCGCAGGGCGAGTTTGTAGGGGGTGTCCTGGGCGTAGTAAAGACAGATCTGCTTGTCACACAACTCAACTCAATCAAGGTGGGGAAGACCGGCTATTCCTTTATGCTTGACCGTCAGGGGATTATCATTGCTCATCCTGATAAAAAAATGGTGCTGACCTATGATATAAATAAAAACAAGGATATGACCAATCTTGCTAGTAAAGTAGCACGCCAAAAGGAAGGGGCGGAAGAGTATGTATATAATAAGGCAAGAAAGGTCGCAGGCATCTCGCCGTTACAATCAACCGGGTGGGTCGTCGTGGTATCTCAGAACAAGGATGAGATCATGGCGCTGGCCTATGTTAACAGAAACCTTATCCTTGTTGTCAGCATCCTCTTTCTGTTCATGGCTGTCCTGGCTGTACTTACCTCACGCACAATAAGCCGTCCTGTAGAGAATATGCTTACAACGCTCAATCAGGCCATTGAGCAGGCTAAAGAGGCCATCTTTATTGTTAACATTGACAGAAAAGTGCAGTTTGTCAACCCAGCAATGGCGGATATAGTTGACCGCCCAGTAGAGGATCTTATCGAAAAAGAGCCCATTTTGGACAACACATTTAGGACAGATACAAAAGAGATATGGGAAACCGTTGAAAACGGAAACATATGGACAGGAATTATTACAGGCTTTAAGAGGGACAGCACATCCTTCTCTATGAATGTCACAATCACCCCGGTTAAAAACAAGGAAGGAAGGATATCCTGTTTTTTAGGAATCGGGCGGGACATCACTAAAGAATTATTCATGGAGGCTCAGATAAGACAGGGGCAGAAGATGGAAGCGATCGGCACCCTCGCAGGCGGGATTGCCCATGACTTCAATAATATACTCAGCGCGATTTTCGGATGCACAGACCTAGCTATTCGCTCCCTGACAGACAGCGAGAAATCCATGTACTATTTAAAGGAGGCTCTCAAAGCTGCGGGCCGGGCCAAGGATCTTGTGCATCAGATCCTCACCTTCAGCAGGCAGTCCGAGCAGGGGCAAGGGCCTGTTATGCCGAAAAATATAATCAAAGAGGCCTTAAAGCTCCTCCGCGCGTCGCTCCCTTCAACCGTAGAGATTGAGGAATCAATGAAAAGCGCCTCCTTTATAATGGGAGATCCAACACAGATACACCAGATCATAATGAATCTCTGCACTAATGCAAGCTATGCCATGAAAGATCATGGTGGGGTCCTTCATGTTGAAATCGAGGATGTGAATCTTGATGAAGGTATAACCGCTAGCCATCCCGGGTTAATTCCCGGCATATATATAAAGCTGAATATCTCAGATTCTGGGCCAGGCATCCCTCCTGCGATTTTAGATCGCGTCTTTGATCCTTTTTTTACAACAAAACCCCCGGGAGAAGGAACAGGCTTAGGCCTTTCTGTGGTTCACGGAATAGTAAAGACAATGAACGGTTTTGTCTCAGTGGAAAGCGAGATGGGCAAGGGAACAACCTTTACCATATATCTCCCTGTCGTCCAGGGAGAAGAGGCCTTTGATGCCAGGGAAGAGGGCCAGGGGGATATCCCGGGAGGAACGGAAAGGATACTACTGGTAGATGATGAAGAGCTATTGATAATGACAGGTACTGCAATCCTGGAAGACCTTGGTTATAAGGTAAAGGGGTTTACCCGAAGCCTCCTGGCATGGGATGCCTTCCAGAGTGATCCGGAGTCTTTTGATGCTGTCGTCACGGATTCCACGATGCCTCTTATGACAGGATATGAACTTGCAAAGAAATTGAGGGATATCAGGGCGGGTATCCCCATCATCCTCTGTTCCGGGTACCTTGACAAGACGATGGAAAAGCTTGTTCAAGACGTCGGTATAAATGAGTTTGTAAAAAAACCGATTACCAGACATAATATAGCTCACGCCCTCAGAAGAGCGCTCGCTCCAATCGGAACCTGTTAGAGATAAAGAAACCAGTTTCTCATCGACCATTTAACAGCGCCCCCAGTACCTCCTCGAATTTGTGAATGTTATACGGTTTGGCAATCGCCCCGCTGAACCCGTGCTCCCAGTAATTGGACATGACCGGATCGTTTGAATACCCGCTTGATACGACCAGGCAGGCCTTAGGATAAAAAGTGAGAATCTGTTCGGCAGCTTGTTTACCTCCAAGCCCTCCAGGAATGGTCAAATCCATAATGGCCGTTACAAAAGGTGTCCCGGATTCCATGGAAGTCCTGTAGAGTCCAACGGCCTCTTCCCCGCTGGCACATATCGTTACCTCATAGCCTAGGTGAGTGAGCATTGACGAGGCAACAGCTCTAATCATCTCATCGTCATCCATGACAAGAATGGAACCGCCTTTACATTCGACTGGTGTCTGTACGGTTGCATCTTCCTGGTATTCTGTGAACACCTTGCCGATCGATGGCAGGTGGATCGTAAAGATCGTGCCTTTATTGACTGCAGAGTCGACCCCGATGTGACCGCCATGCCTCTTGACAATGGAATGAACCGACGAAAGTCCCAGACCTATTCCGGCCGACTTAGTTGTAAAATAGGGGTCGAAGATCCTTTTCAGAGTATCATCCGATATCCCACAGCCTTGATCAGCGAACGTCAGACAGATATAGGGACCAGGGAGAAGTGACAACGCACTATTGTTATCAAGCAGGACGTTTTGGGCGGTGACGGTCAGTACTCCGCCTCCCGGCATCGCTTGGGTAGCATTGATGATAATATTTTGAAATACCTGGCTTATCTGCCCCTCGTCGGCTTCGAAGGCATGGATTGAATCCGGGATATTGACGGCTCCTTTGACATTTGAGCCATGCAGTACAAAGGAAAGGGCTTCATTGACAAGGTGCTGGGGTGAAACCACCTTCTTTATCGGTTCTCCACCTCGTGCAAAAGTCAGAAGTTGATGGGCCAGTTCCCCGGCCCGTAACGCCGCTGTTTCGGCTTCATCCAGGGGTTTAAAGGATTTGTGAGAGGCATCAAGAGAAATCTTCGCAATGGAGATGTTTCCCATGATCCCTGTTAGGATATTGTTGAAATCATGGGCAATTCCTCCAGCAAGCACACCCAGAGATTCCAGCTTCTCCATTTTCAGTTTTTCATTCTCGAATTTTTTCAGCTCCGTTATATCGCGGGTGACAGAGAGAAGATGCGGGATCCCCTTGAGGGAAATCACTCTCGCCGATATCAATGCGGTAATGATGCCACCTTTCTTTAATCGAAATTGCGTCTCAAGATTATGGCAAAACCCTTTTTCCCGAAGAGCCTGGACTAATATGCTCCGATCAGCTGGATCGCGCCAAAGGTTGAGTTCTAGGACTGTCTTGCCAATAACTTCGTCATGGGAAAAACCTGTATTTCGTGTGAACCCTTGATTGACATCGACATAACAACCGTCTTCCAGACGACTGATGGTTACTGCATCGGGACTGAAATCAAACGTCATGCGGAACTTGTCCTCGCTTTCCCGCAGGGTGTTATTCAGCCTCTCAAGCATTTCATTTTGCTCGGCGAGTTTAAGATTAATAAGCCGGAGTTCGTTTTCCTGGCACTTCCTATTGTTGATGTTGAAAGTCACACCAATAAACCGCTTACCATGCTCATAATTCGAACTCTGCATGATCTTTCCGTAATTGGCGTACCAGACCCATGAACCGTCTTTCGCCTTCAGTCTAAACTCGCATCGATATTCAGGCTTTGACCCTGTCGAATGCTCATTGATCGCTGTTTTGATTAAGGGGATATCCTCCGGATGGACAATAGCAAAGAGGTCATCGATGTAGGCAAAGGCCTCCTCTTCACTATAGCCGAGTTCGGCAAACGTTTTAATTGCTTTACGGGTAACCTCACCAGTGACCAGATCGTTCTCCCATAGATCAAGTCCCGCAGCCTCCAAAGCGAGTGCCAGGCGATCTTTATTGAGCTCTTCTTCACCCATCATTCAAATTCCAGACTCTAGCTCATGAGAATATGGGAGAGCACCTGCATACCCGATATTGCACAACAGCTCGGCAAAAGAAGCGAACACTTCGGGAGTATTGCAATGTGCCAGCGCCGGATTGACCTTAATGACGTTCACCATCCAGCCTGTGCTTTTCCCTGTTTCGGAATTGAAAAATCAATATTCCTCCTACGTAGCCAATTTAATGGGTTAATCGTACCATCGGCAATTTAAAATGGAAAGGACAAATCTCAAGTTGAAACTCCTGAGTTATCCGCGAGACCTGAATGGTAGAAACATTAAGTTACCGTGATTATATTATAAATATGTCTTAGAAATGGCAATATTAACGTTTGTCACGTTCCGCGGTCTTAAAATTGTCAGGAAGTCTCAAGCAAAGAGATGTGCTTTCCGGCCGAGGTTTGCCATTGCAAATTTTAACCTGCTGAAATACGGATGGAATCAAAATCAACAGAAGATATTTGAACTGAACTTTGAAAAACAACCTGTTTGGTTACGTATATGTACTGAGCATCAATAACCAGAGATGCTCAGTGCAGAAACCTTTTATTTTATTTTTTTAACTTTTGCTTTCGGCGTTGCTTTGATAGCCTTTGGCCTCAGGTCCTTGAGAGCTTTCCCTGGCGTGAATTTGCCGTTGGTCTTGGCAGCTATTTTTATTTCTTTGCCGGTTTGCGGATTCCGACCTATGCGAGCGGCACGATTTACCGCACTGAACGTACCAAAACCTACCAGAGTGATTTTGTCACCTGCCTTGAGAGCAGTCGTGGTGGCCGAGATAAAGCTGTTGAGTGCTTTCTGAGCTTGTGCCTTTGTCAGTTCTGCTCCTTCTGCAATCTTCGCTACCAGTTCTGCTTTGTTCATAATTACTCCAATATAAAGTTGTTCAAAATACAGTGAAATAAATGAAAGGGAAAAGTCAAACGTCCTCTCTATAACAGATTTTGGTAGAATCAACCAATTTTCTAATTTTCTAAACGGCTCCAAGACAGAAATCTTTCCCTTAAAAATGAGAAGCTGGCCTATTCATACTTTTGGGGTGGGCTGCAAGAGGCCTATTGTTACGTGGATTCAGGAATTATTTTAATATTTTTGACTTAAAAATCTAGCTAGGTTACAATGTGATTATTGATGATTTTAAATCATATAACTACTTCAACTTGCGTCTGTTTGTCCGGGACAAATATAGTCTTTATATTAGATCAAATATAGCTTTCAAATTAAAAAATCAGACGAGGAGGTTTGTATGGAGAAGAAATTGACAACACTATGCGTACATTCTAAAAAAGATTTTAACAAACAGGGGAAAGCTATCATCAAACTGGCAAAGAAACAGGGGCTCATTTCCATTACAAATCGGTTGTCACTTTTTATCGACAAAACCTGTCGTCGATGGTGGTTTGCCGATAAAAAAAACGGCGTTCTCCTTTCGGCAGAATATGGTTTGATTGACAGAGAAGCTATCAACTTTCTTACCAATGAAATTTCAATCTAAACTGAGCCTGTTGCTCCCGTCCTGGTCTCTCTCTTTTTATGAGCGCTCGGGATTTTTGGGCTAACACTCAGCAGGAAACTGGTCATCGACATAGTCGATGACATAAAAGATAGTGGCGCGCATCTTTTTTATTGATTGTCAGGAACTGTCCTTTTCTCGTGAAGCTTATGCGTGCCTACGTCCTGCACGTTATATTGGGACAATTTATTGTTACGGAGGAAAATAAGATGAAACTGGATTGGGCGTATTTGCGTAAAGGCTGAGTTTCCTGCAGCAATGCACGGGCTGCATTGCTGGAGATGAAAGTGGCGATCGTTGTCGAGGAGGATGCCAGGAAACATTCCTATCCCGGTGAGGTGGCCTGGCAATTGCTTGCCGATGCGGAAAAGGTTGTTGTGGCAGTCGGCAAGAAGGTTGTGGAGTTCGACCCGACTACGGTGGATAGGGCCCTCTTTCTGAAAAAGGTCATTGGGCCTTCAGGCAATCTCCGGGCTCCGGCCTTGCGAAATGGCAAGGTTTTCTATATCGGGTACAATACTAAGATATATAAGGCATTGTTACTAAAACAATAACTGTATGATCAGATTTAAAACCCCTTCATACAGATTCGCAGAGCAAGTCCTAAACAGCCAATTTGGCATTAAACAAGAAATTGACTCTATCCGCTTAGACCCTGGCATAGATTTAAAAGAACTTACGAGACCTTTTTTGAGCCTTTACAAAATTGATAATGATAATTATTTACTGACATGTATTGGAGAATTATGTGTGTGTACATCTTTAACGCCGGAAGGTGTTAAGGTCCGTCATGATTATTACGTGGCTTTAACGGCCAAATAGAGTCGCTAACGATATCACATCACATTAAGAGTCAACCATCACTAAAAAAGGAGTTCGCAAATGAGCCACTTTACAGAGATTATCCAGTTTGCCGTTGATCGTGAGATTGAAGCCGAGACTTTTTATCTGGAAATTGCAGCCAAAACGACCAAGGAAGCAATGAGGGGGATTTTCGTCGATTTCGCAGCAGAAGAGAAACGCCACCAACAAATGCTAAAAGGAATTCTGATTAGTAAAGAGACAGCACTCCAGTTCAAACCAGTCGCTGATTATAAAATTTCTGAAACAGTTGAAGCTGCTAAACTGACGGATGAAATGACTATGGCGGATGCCTTTTCAATTGCCATGAAGAAAGAAGAAGAGGCAATGAAAATGTATCAGATGCTAGCCAGTGATTCACCCTCTGAGGAATTCAAGAAACTTTTTGAGAGTTTGGCGGTGATGGAGCAGGGCCATAAAGCGAAAATGGAGAAATACTACACTGACGTAGCCTATAATGAAGTCTGGTAGTTTTTATATATACTTATAAACTCAAAAAAGGACAAACGGCAAGTCTGCATATTTAGAATTTGCCTTGTAAAGTGCGGCAGACTCGACCCAAAGGTCCATTTATATGAAGCGAACGATATCATGCAAAAAAAAGCAGAGATCTGAATGGAAACTTTACTCTCGAATAAAGACCGTTTTGTCATCACCGTGGAAGTCGTTCCTCCCGGTGGACCGGATCCCACACAACTTTTTGAGCAACTGTCATCCCTTAACAATCTTTATTTTGACGGTTTCAGTGTGGCCACCAATCCCGTGGCAAAATCACGAATGAGTGCCATGGCAACCTGCCACTTGATCCAGACAAGGTTGGGTAGGCCTGCTATTCTCCACGTCACCATCCGGGATCACAACTTGATTGCAGTTCAGGGTGAATTATGGGGAGCCAAAGCTTTGGGAATCAAGACGGTGATGGTCGCCACGGGAGACAAGATCGCCTTGGCCGACCGAGGCTTTGTTTCCCATGTAGGCGATGTGAATGTCTGCGATCTCATTGTTATGGCCCGTGAAGCTGGACTTTTAACAGGCGTGGTTTTTGATGCCAAACCCGAGTTGAGTGGAGGATTTGACCGAGCAGTACGCTGGCTTGAGGAAAAAGCCAAAGCCGGTGCTCAGTATGCAGTAACCCAGCCGGTGTACGATGAGGCCGGCGCCAATGCCATTGCCGATGCCCTCAAACATATTGGTATTCCGGTAATATTGGGGGTTTTGCCCTTGAGAACCTTCAGGCATGCCGAATTTCTGCACACCAAGGTGTCTGGCATCATGGTCCCGGATCAAATACGGGCCAGTATGGCAAAGGCTGCTGATCCGGTGGCCGAAGGAATGTCCAACGCCCGGGACATGCTTCAGATCGCCAGGAAACTGTTCAAAGGGGCTTGCGTCATGCCGCCTTTTGATCATTTTGAGGTACTTGCGGATATTTTGACCTGATTTGTTCGTAACCGCCAATTAAACCCCAGTCACCAGCTGTCCCAGGTCCAGCTCAGCGACGCTGAGGTTTTGCGGCAGTAGTTTTCTGTAATCATCTTCCGTCATGGCAAACGGGAGTTTTTCAAAGAGATAGCGAAGGTACTTATA
>CAIUQR010000113.1 GCA_903901335.1 uncultured delta proteobacterium
ATAATTTGCAATGTGTGTGCCTACATATTTCAATCGCATCCTAACACTCATGTCTCGCACTATGTTGTTTTCACAAATAATATTTTTGACGCTGTAGCGAAATAGAGCATTTTTATGCCTACTGGCCGCAAACGCAAGTCAAAGGTCCAGAATCTGTTGTTCTTGGGGGAGACGGGTAATCAAAACATCAACTTTCAATCTTACTCAAACCTCGTATTCAAAATCTGATTACGTATGAAACTCAACAACATCTTTTACGGTTTAGCGCCGCAACAAATAGAGGCAAATATTCAAGTGGTTAGCCGCTAGCATTTTCTGACCATTCGTCAAAGACGGGGTCTCTCTCAGGTTTATCATATTTGAGCTGCGTGACAGGAATCCGTAACGGTCTTAATTTACGCATATTTTTGAAAATCGGAACCGTCGTCTGAAATTTGGCAGAGTTTCATACATAATCAGAATTCAAATTGACAACTGACAACGTGGTATCATACTATATTCCGGAAATTATTTCCGCAATATAGGAATTATGATCAATATTCAAATAATTGATCGAATTTCCGATTTTATGGAATCTTCGTTACAGGGGTAGAGCAAATGGGGGGAAGCCGGAACCCCAGAAAATGGGGAAAAAATCCAAACCGCCGAACATTCGGTCGTGCGATTTCCCTAGAAATCCCAGCAAACTACTTGGCAAGGTTAGCCCGAAAGCGCGGCCTTCAGCATGACCTTATTTCTGACGATCTTAGAACTGCACGGGAGGCATCACAGAGGAAGATGTACACTGGCAATCCTGAGATCGTAACAGGATGGTCAACTTGACCTTATCCTGAGATATATTTTGGTCAATCGTTAAATCGGTTGAGTGCAGACCTGTATATCGAAGACTTTGGGAAACAGTAGAACCCCGCAAAATTTCTGAATTCCTTACGCAGAAATGAATGTGGACAAATATGGACAAAGTGAAATAAAAAAGGGGTTCGGTTTTTGACCGTAACCCCTTGATTTTACTGGTGCACCAGGAGGGATTCGAACCCCCGACCTACGGATTCGTAGTCACATACTTCTGAGCTTCACAAACCCCCTATTTTCAATAACAACCTGAAATTACAATGTTTAGATTTTCCAGATTTTATCTCATTTCTTATACTGTTGCAGATTTTGGAAAATTTTTCTCACACAGAATCTCACACAGAGATCATGGCCAAAGTTGTGCAAATCGTTTTCTGATTCGATCATCCCGTTCAGGTTAAATGGACGGTATGGTCGATTCAGATGATCATTTTTGTTTTGAGTTCTGAAGTGTATGTTATCGGCTACCGAGAAGTGTATTTACAATCTCACAGGTGAGACGGGGTCCATCCGACACCTACTGTAGTCAATAGTAGATTACTATATTATTACACTACATTACATCAACAGTACTATACGATCGTTTTGTGTCCGGACTGTCTCTGTAATTGACTATTCGTGACTACACCTGTATGTAAAATACTGTAATAAACTCCAGGATATGTGGCATTTATTCACGGGTAATTACAGTTGATTAATCATGGTACAACGAGAGTACCAACCGTTTAAACAGCACCAGATCAAAACACAACTCCCTGTAATTGATAATTAGTCGTACAGGTTTCCAAAGGCAGGCCCCATCTTTTCTCATTTCTCCTGTATTTATTCAAACAGTGCTTTTATGTCGATTGGCCCATTCCTATCATCCTCTTTTCCATAGCTCTTACATATGTCATGCTCGAGGGAAAATTGCCCATTTCGCAATTGCGCGTCCGGCTTTGAGTGTCTGGCCGACCATATAACCATCAATAATGGATAATATTAAAAGAAATAAAGGTGTAAAAATAGTTGAAAATGTAACCCAGAAAACAATAAATATGGTTATTCCTTTTAGAACTTGTCCGAAAATGATATGTGCGAGACCCGGCAGAAGAAGAGCCAGTAGGGCAAGGTGGGGAGACAAAGGAGGATGACGAGGAATAACTAAATCATTAGATTTGCCTTCGTCTCGTGTGCCATTTGAAGAATTTTGTGATGATTCAGAAAGTTGGGCACCACACTCCTGGCAAAATATTGAACCCTCTTTGTTGTTGGTACCACACTTCGAACAGAGCATTCTTTCCTCTTTTCCTTAATTTTATCTTAAATAATTTTCCGTGATAAAACAAAGATGAAACTATACGTTAGATAATTACTATAATTTTTGAATGTCAATAAATATAATCGAATGTTGGCTTTCCTGTACAAGATAAATACGACCTGATATCATGAAGAAACGGATACTCCATTAAGCTCTCCATGTATGTAGTTTCATGTGATTTCAGATGGTTCCAGCCTCTTTATTGAGATATAGCCATGACTTACAAGAAAAGACTTACAATATTTTTGCTCTTCTTCTGTATTTCATTAACCACTGGAACTATTTATGCGAGACCGCTTGAGGATTGCGCCGAGTATGCAACTACCGGAATTCCCAGTCAAGATGGAGACCTTCTTTGCCGCACAGGGTATCTGCTATCCCATAATCCAAGCAATAAAACGCCAAATTGGGTCATCGAGCATCTCACCGCCGACAAAGCAAATGCTAATGTTGTCCAGCGGTATAACAAATTCCAGGCAGACCCAAATATTGAAGAAGGTAAAAGAGCGGAACTCTCGGACTATAAGAAAAGTGGTTATGACAGAGGACATATGGCCCCATCCGCAGATATGAAATGGGACAAGGACGCCATGATTGAATGTTTTTATCTCAGCAACATGGTTCCGCAGATAGGCAAAGGCATGAATCAGGGGATATGGGCACGATTAGAAGATAAAATAAGAACTTGGGCGATCAACAGGGGCGAACTCTTCATTTTTACAGGCCCAATATTTGCGGGGGAAGAGAAAAAATCAGTTGGGTTAAATCAAGTGGCTGTTCCAACCCATCTATACAAAATCATTTACGATCCAAACAGAAATGAGGCAATCGCTTTTATCATGCCGAATACCCCTCTTAATACTGAGGATATGCCAAATTACATTGTTACTATCAGAGATGTTGAGAAAATGACCGGCCTTGACTTCCTGTCGGCCCTTGATAAACAGAAACAAGACAGTATTGAAACCAAGCAAGCCGATGGGCTATGGCAATAGAGAACATGTATTTGTTTAACTTGTGTTTATTGGGGACGGTGGTGTTGCTTGGGCTGCTTGGGCTGGACAAAATCCTTTTCCTGACGTACTGTTCCTCGTTCAAATGACATGTATATAGTAGGTGTTGTGGGAGTATGATAAAAAAAAAGGAGGTGGGACCTTTTTTCCCCTTAGAGGATTTTGTTGCTTCCAAATAATTCAGGGAAACGTGTTGTACGTGTCAGGTTGTATGGTAAAATTGAAAATGCTATAATGACTGGAACCGCATAATTGCTTGTTGTCATTCCTATGGGTCGCGAATGATAGACCATTAAATATCAATATTATTTTAAAAGTAGGGAGTAATAATGGAAAACAACGAACAAGGTATCGACTTAACTGCTGAAAATGATTTGGCATCACGCTTCGCAGAATTGTATATTCAAGTCAAAGATTATGAATCCAAATTAGCGAAACTGGTACAAATAAAAGAACAAATTTCAAACGACAGATTTAATGAACTTAACAAAGAATATTTGGATTTTATAAATCAGTCTAAACCTGTATTGAATGATCTTGAAGATTTGTTATCAAAAAAAATAAAGGAACTCTCTGACAAAGAATCTGTCTTGGATAATGAGATTAATTTATTGGACTCACAGATTGATCAAGAAAAGAAGATGCTTGGAGCTGGCGCAATTTCGAAAGCAGAATATGAAAATAAATTAAAACCATTGGATTCTTCTAGAAAATCATTAAGTTCAAAAAAAGTATCAACATCTCGAAGGATATCTACTTTACGGAATGCTAAAGAAGGAACGTTTAAGCCTGGCAAAGGACCCATCTTAGATTGGTGGCCGCCATGGAAAACACCGGAGGGTCCGGACGGCATTCCAAAATTTTATAAAAATCCTTCTATAGCTGTGGTTCTATCTTTCTTTTGGGCTGGTCTTGGTCAAATATATAATGGTCAAATTGGGAAGGGGGTAATATTTATTATTGCGTACGTTGCATCTGCTCTTTCAATGCTCATGGTTATAGGATTCGTTACGACTCCTATACTTTGGGTTTGGGGAATGTATGATGCATATACATCGGCTGGGAAAGTGAATGCAAAAATAATGGCACGAACATAAATTACAGTCGCCCAGAGTAGCCCTTCTACTCTTAAAGGGTAAATAACAAGTACCAATCTTCTCAATCCCTTTTGTACTCTGCATCACAGAAGATTTTTAACCCATCTACCTGTCAAATGCGGTGATTGTAAAGTAGCACTAATATTACTGTCAGCACCCATCCAGTACCAACCACTCCAGTACCCTCCTTCTCAACATATTCGTATAAGCCCATATTTGCCTCTGTGCGGGCTCGTTACGGTCAGTGAGTACATTTTAGCTTGAAGCCAGGAGGCGCTGTGTAGAGCCAATTAAAGCCTCTCTGGTTGATGCAGGAAATCTTGCAGCTTCAAGTGACGAAGGGGGGGTACTGAAATTGCCTGTCAAAAGAGACAATCTCTATCAATTTAGAACAGATTGATCAGTAATCTTATTGCCACAATTCTGACAAAATTTACTGCCTTCATTAAGGGGGAAATTGCATCTACCACATGTATGCTGGATTTTTTCAATGTCACCAATCACATCGCTTCCAATACCTTCCCAATTATCTATTTCATGCGCCCTTATTATTGGAAATGGATGACTCCGAAATAAAGTAGAAGCCCTATGCATCATTTTGTGCCCACCACTCTCCATCAATTGTTCGTACTCATTATATTGTGAAGCAAAGTCACTGAATTCAATCATATTCATAAGGCGCGACGACCCACCAGCAAGCTTCAACAAAGTAGATATCACTTTGCCCTTATTGCCAGAAACAATCAACGCAGCTCTGTCAGCACTCAATTCTGATTTTCTGTGCCACTCTAACAGTGCGATATTAATTCCAGCAGCCAATAATTTGGCTAGGCCCAAAATATCAGGAAAGTTTGATATAAAACTTGCGAGCATATGATATAGAACATGTTCGCATTTAATGTGCCCCATTTCATGGGCCATTACAGTGTATAGTTCTTCATCGTCCAAGAGCTCGATAAGGCCTGAATGCAATACAATAATGGGCTTATCGACACATGTGGTGAAGGCATTGGCTATAGGATTTTGAGTTATAAATACTTCAGGAATATTGACACCTAATATTGTCGCTGCTTGAATTGCCATGTCATTGATATAGGAGCATGTTTTGTCAGTTACTCTAATATTATCGCCATATTGATTTACTCGAACGTACATCTCGTAGCTGTATTTCATCATTATCTTTGTTACTGCTGACAATCCTGGTACAGCTGAAAGAGTTTTAAGAGCTTTTTTATCAAGTGGATGCGTAAAACTACTTGCAGCCAAATTAGTTGTGACTGTTTGCTGCTTGAAATAAATATTTTTAATGTATATCAATGATGTACTGCATTTCGGGCAAGAAACTTCGTCTTTGTGATTAAATTTTTCAGAAGGTACAAGCCCTTCAAACTTACAATCGCTACATTTTATTTTTGATTTGAGCATTGTATTTTTCCTATTTGCTGGAATGAATTCTTGTAATGATCCTCTCAAAAAATACCTTTCAATAAAGTGACATATTTAGTCCATCATGGAAACCCCGGCTCTTTGGGACAGGGCGAGGACATTAGGCTCTGCCACTTGTTTTATAGGAAATCGCGATTTCTTTACTGGGCTGTACCGCATGAGGTACAAAAATTTGCTGTAGCTGCAATTTTTTTGCCACATTCTTTGCAATATATTACTCTGACCTCCTCTCTTGCCGTGTAAAATATGCCTTTAATTTTGGAGAATTCGCCCAACCTCCAATAAGTAATAGAAATTACTGAAAAACCAACGATTGCATAAGATATCATAGCACCAAAGTCATATTTAGCACCTATTGCAGATGTTATTGCCCAAGCCAACCTATCGCTGATAGCCCATCCCAATCCAAGAATAGCCATTTTTTTCATCGTAAATGATTCAAATTGTGTTTTAATTATCTTCCCAATTAACAATCCAGCAAGAACCATGGATAAAAACCCAGCAATATCATATGATTTACTAAGGATATGATGAATATCCTTATGATTACCAAGACCGAAAAAACTGTAGATGAACCAATTCCCGATAATATAGATAAAAACAGTTTTTGAAAGTGTCCAGTATAAGGTGACTAAGAGAATGTGTTTCCATTGAAAACTGGGCAATACATGTTTGATGAGAATGCCAAGAGAAAATCCACAAATTAAAAACCCTAGTGTAGAAGCTATGTCGAAGTCACCAGTATGCAATTCAAACCCAGCAAATATCCAAACAGCCATATAACAATAGAATATTTTTTGAAAAGAATGGATTCTTTCTATATGTTTTTGGATTTTTACAAAGAATTCTTGGGATTTTTTCATATGGCCTAGAATTCTAACCTGAGTTGAATTAAAAAAATCAGTATAAATTTTTTGAAAATTTTTGATCCTGCTATAGATTCTCGCTAAACACAACTTAACTACCCCTACAACGCCATTTGTGATCCTGTGCGCCGCATGTTGCATGTTGTTCCGGAGGCCAAGCATTGTATGTTGTACCCATCCTAGCATGTTACGTTTTACGACTATAGAATATAGTAGAAATAAAATTGCTGCGCTAAACAGGAAAAGACTAAATATGTAGAGAGCTTCAACAGTAGGGTCAGATTGCGATGGTTTATTTGATGAGGCTGCCGAAGATGCTACCTGATCACCATTCTTATTGTTTGTTAAAGACTCTGCAGATTCCTGTAACTGGGTTTCATCTTTAGGTATGTTGCTATCGCCTGAATTTACATTTGATTTAGGGACCGCCCAAGAGCGCCGAAGAAGCAAAGAATCGCCTGAATTTACATTTGGTTTGATGTTGTCTGTGCCTTGCCCGTGAATATCACTTTGGCTTTGTTTTTCTGTGGCCTCATCTTTTTTTGCTTGTTCAATTTGTTGGGCAATATTATCCAATAATGTTTTAGCTATCTTATGGCCTTGTTCAGCGGCTTTTCGGTACCATATGGCTGCTTCTGCATAATCTTGCTGAACGCCCTTACCGCTGGCATATAAAAGGCCGAGGTTATATTGGGCATCTTTATCCCCCTGTTCAGCTGCTTTTCGGTACCATTTCGCTGCTTCTACATAATCCTGAGGGACGCCTTTGCCTTCGTTATATAAACCGCCGAGGCTGAATTGGGCTTGTATATATCCCTGATCAGCAGCTTTTCGATACCATTTTGCCGCTTCTGCAAAATCTTGATGAACACCCCCTCCGGCATACATATACCCGAGGCCATATTGAGCTTCTGCATACCCCTGTTCAACAGCCTTTCGGAGCCATTTTGTTGATTCTGCATAATCCTGAGGGACACCTTTACCTAATAAATACAAAAGGGCGAGGTTGTTTTGGGCTGGCGCATAACCCTGTTCAGCAGCTTTTTGGAACCATTTTGCTGCTTCTGAGTAATCTTGAGGGACACCCTCGCCTCTGAAATATGAAAGGCCATACATATATTGGGCTTCTGCATGTCCCTGTTCAAGAGCCTTTTGGAACCATTTTGCTGCTTCTGCAAAGTCTTGCTGGACACCTTTACCCTTGCCATGTAAAAGGCCGAGTTTAAATTGAGCTTCTGCATACCCTTGATCCGCAGCTTTTCGATACCATTTTGCCGCTTCTGCAAAATCTTGAGGGACGCCCTCGCCTTCTTCATAAGAAAGGCCAAGCATATATTGAGCTTCTGCGTATCCTTGATCCGCAGCTTTTCGGAACCATTTCAATGCTTCTGCAATGTCTTGTTGGACACCGATGCCGTTGGCATATGAAAGGCCATACATATATTGGGCTTCTTCATATCCTTGTTCGGCAGCCTTTCGGAGCCATTTTGCTGCTTCTGCGGAATTTTGCTGAACTCCTTTGCCTGCACCATATAATCGGCCAAGATTGTATTGAGCTCCTGCCAACCCTTGATCAGCAGCTTGTCGGAACCATTTTGCTGCTTCTGCAAAGTCTTGTTGAATATCCTGGCCGTCGGCATAGAAAGCGCCGAGGGTATTTTGAGCTTGAGCTAGTCCTTGATTAGCGGCTTTTTTGAACCATTTCAATGCTACTGTAAAATTTTTCTGGACACCATCACCATTCAAATATGAAAGGCCGAGGTTGAATTGAGTTTGTGCGTCCCCTTGTTCAGCTAGGTCTTTGATACGATCAATTTTTTCTTTTCTATGTTGATTTATTGTTCCTTTTCCCTCTCCACTTTTGGTTTTCCTGCCTTCGTAAGGAAGAGTTGCTTTCTCCTGATTATCACTGCCTAAAACACTAGCTGAACTCAAAGTGGTATTTTTTTTGTCATATATGATTTTTAGTAGATCTGTTTTGAGTAAGGTTGTCAGAATGCCTTTGTCATTTATTGTGATAGTACCATCATTATTTTCTCTTATTTCCCCTGATATGGATTTACCATTCGTTAAAAAAACGAATCCTGTACGATCATTATCTGAAGCAGCAGCAGCAAAAGAGCTTGCCGCCGAAAGAAAAATCAATATATACAAGAGAATAGGAAGAATAAATTTGTCGGAGTTTGTTTTTATTATGTGATCACTAAATCTCATTTTGGGTCTCTCATTATATGCAAGTACAGCTCAGGCTCCCAGCAACTTGATTGTTGGAAATAACCCCCAAGAAACTTAACAAAAGTTTGAAGTATGATGTTTTGATAGTGCATTTTTTCCTTGATTATTTCAAGCAATATCACGATAAGTGCCAAACAAACTTCTTCCTCATGCCATCAATTTTTTTTGTGAGAGGTGGTGTTTGCATCGTCCAAACCGTCCAAACCGTCCATTTCGTAATTTTCTTATCTGCTGCCACATCAAGCTGATTTGATCGTGGTCACTTCCAATTTACTGTTCAACAGTGTTTATCAGGCTCCTTCAACGAGGCATAGAATTTGATATAGTTTGAGCACTAATATAGCCCCCTAGGTGCTGTTGGTCATTATTGGTCATGCAGTAGTATTGTTCTGGTACCGTCTTTTTTTGCCTGTGCTTTTTTTTAGAGGTCCTGTTTTGATGAGAGATTTGCACTGTGCATGTCTCATGTAATCATCATCAAATAGGAGGCTTATTATGGCAAATACAAACGGAAACCAATTCTTGCCCGATGAAATTATCACCCTGCGTCATTATGACAAGAAAACGGGCCAATGGAGTGAGTCCGAGTACCCAAAGGTGGGTGGCCGGCTTCGGCTGGCTCACGATCAGAACGGTAGCCTGGCGATCACTTCTGAGATTATTCAGTATGACGGGAATATCGCTGTCGTTAGAGCAATATCTACAACCGACAAGGGGAGTTTTACAGGTATCGGAATGGCTTCTCTTGAGCGGGATGCCAAGATTGCTCCGGCAATATTAGAATTGTCTGAGACTAGGGCCATTTCCAGGTCACTTCGCTTTGCAGGATATGGAGTTGAGTATTGCTCCGCTGAAGAAATTTCTCATCTTGAGCAAGAAAAACCTGTTCTCCCGCCGATTGAGAATGATCCCTTTCAGCCACAGGGGACGACTACCTATTGCCCAGCAACACCGGGGAATATGCGGAGTGATGGTGCAAATGGGGGAGGCAGTCCGGATCACAGAAATGGTAAAGGCAATGGCAATGGCAACGGTAATCCAAAAAGCGACAATGCCAGTGATGGTAAAGTCAATAGCCGCCTGTCTCAAAAACAGCATACATTTCTTATGAGCCTGGCTGAAGACCGGGGTTATGACCGGAAAAGGCTGGATGACATAAGTAGGGAAAAATTTGGCTGTGTCGTCAGTTTTCTCTCTAAAAGTAGTGCTTCAAGTTTAATAGGTGAATTGACAGCTAATTGATTTACAAAATCAGTCTTTTTATGGAGGGGAATAGCGAGGAATCGTTACTCCCTTTTTTTATTGTCAAAAAAGGAGGATCATCATGTCACAAGCAATACAAAATCTACGGAACCAGCTGCATATCAGCCACTCACAACTCTTTACCTATTTGAACTGTAGTTTGAAATATTGGTTCGCCTACGTGCAAAAGCTACCAGGAGCGCACAGCAGTATTGCCCTTCACTTCGGCAAGGCGGTCCATGCAGTTCTTGAGGCCTTTTACCTGGCCCTGAAAGAAACAGGCGCCAAACTGCCTTTGTCGGAATTGGAGTCTGTTTTCGAACGTAGCTTTTACCAAAGCATGCAGATGGTAAATGTTCCTATCCTTTATAAGAAGGAAATGCCGGATCAGGCGTCAGCGCTAAAGATTGGAAAAAATATGGTTCAGGTCTTCCATGAGGAAGTGAATCTGGACGGCCATACCATCGAAGCGGTCGAATTGCCACTTTCTGCACAGCTCTATGATCATAACAGCCAGCCACTGGATATACAGTTAATCGGTATAATAGATCTTCTCTTGCGTGATAGTAACGGAAATCTGGTGGTAGTGGATCATAAGACCAGTAAGCAAGCCAAGTCACAATCTGCAATCGATGAGGATTTGCAAACGACGGCCTACAGCTATTTACTAGCTGCAAATCGGTATGTGTTCCCTCGTGCAGAAGTCCAGGCCCGATTTGATGTGTTGAGGAAGCTCAAGACTCCCAAATTTGAACAGTATTACACTCGCAGAGGTCCTGACTCTCGAAAGAGGTTCGCCAGGTTAAGCGCTACTGTCCTGTCTGGAATCGAGAATCGCGTTTTCCTTCCATGCCGAGGTTGGCTTTGCAGTGATTGTGAGTATGGGGAGGCATGCCAAAACTGGTAAAAATTCGCCACATAATAATCACTGAAGCCGTTGTGTCCTTATTAATAGGATGCAGCGGCTTTTCTATTTAAGGAGGAAAATATGGACTGGAAGTTTATCGACCCATTGAAAGTAGATCCTGAACTTTTCGATTTATCGAAGATTCACGCTTGCAAGGTCAAAAAGTATAACGGGAATGAGGATGAAAACCGGATCAGGACAGAAGGATGGACCTTATATGCCGACCTGGTGGAAAAATGCCCGGTCACAGGGGATCAATTGCCGGAGACTACCTTGTACCTCTTTGCCGCCAAAGGAATGAAGTAAAAAATCATAATTTTCGGTTAATCGAAGCCCTTTCTGTCGTCGTGATGGAAAGGGCTTTTTTATTACAAAATCAATCCACAAGGAGATCGTCATGACTTCAACATTATTGGGTAACCGTGTTTCCGAGACAGAAGTATGCAACGTGCCAGATGTACCTTTTACACGATCATTTCACCCAGTTCATCATCGAGACATTATCAGGTTAATGAAAAACGGCATACAGGCAGTCGGACTGGAAATTTGTAAAGCCGAGTATGTCCTTGCTCAAAAGGGGATGCAGATGTTTTCTGTGTATGATTTATCGAATTCAAACAGCGAGTTGTGCTGGAGCATTGGCCTTCGAAATTCATTAAACAAGAGCCTCAGTTTTTCGGTTACAGCGGGAACGAGAGTGTTTGTCTGTTCGAATCTTTGTTTTAGCGGTGACTATCTGGCAGTAAGAAAGCACACCGGAGGAATGGATATAGACCTGCTTGGCGCACTTGCTTATAGCACCATGCAAATGATGATACCACGGTTGAGAGCTTTCCAGGCTTGGCATTTAGGGTTGAGAAATTTCCCACTGCCTGAGACGGACCTCAAGATTTTGTTGGTGGAGATCATGACAAATTACGTCATCCCTGCCAGTAAATTTCATGATTTCCAAGGCCTATATGCGAATGTGTATGACGAAAGCTTGTGGGGGTTCCACGAAGCAGTTACTGATATCCTGAAGGGTAGCAACCTCCTGACCCTGCCGAGGAAAAACAAAATTCTGAATCATATCATAGACAATTATATCTCTTCGCTTCATTCTGCGAACGACCGTTTGTCCCTGGGAGATTTCTACCAGCATCGTTCTCTGCTTCGCCTCTAATTTTTGCCGTATATCAAATCAATAAGCCCCTGTAGCCATTCTGGTTCCGGGGGCTTTCTATTTATGGAGGGAAAAAACTATGTGGAACATTCCAACGAAAGACCGGCTGAATCAAATCCCAAAACTGTATGAGACAGAAGGTGTCGATTTGAAAGACAAGCTCATACATCTCCATTTCTTCCTTGGCGGTAGCGATTGGTATGCAGTCGAGTTCGATGGTCAGGATAACTTTTGGGGATTCGCAATCTTAAACGGTGATTTGCAAAATGCTGAATGGGGGTACTTCTGTTTGTCAGAGCTGATGGAGATTCGAGTCAGGTTCATGGAGATAGACTGCGAACTGGAGAGACATTGGCAAATACGGCCAGCTTCCCAGGTCGATAAAATCTGCCAGGCCCAAGGCTGGCGCTCCATGTCGTCCAAGTGCCTGGCCTCTGTTTAAGTCCGGCTACCAATCAAGAATCACCTACAAGCCCTCTGGTTTCGCGCCAGCGGGCTTTTTCTATTTGAGGAGACAATCATCATGACAAAAAATCAGAAGGCAAAATATGGCCAGCCTGAATTGTTGAAAGACATTCTCCATAGGGAACTTTACCACAAGAAATTCCGGTTGGAATGCGGCCACCATGTCACGTTCAATGAGGTACTCGGCAATAATATCACGATATATAACGGCAAGGAACTGCGAATTATCTGTGCCCAGTGTGGATACTAGGATTTTGAACTCCACTTCGAAATATATTACGATATTGAAATACGGGAGGCGACAATGTGTGATGAGTATTTTGACGACCTGGACGACCCGGACGACCTGGACGATGGGTCCACCGATTTTGACAACTGTCTCGATGAGGATTTGGTTGATGAAACAGATGAGGGAGGGTTTGAAGAGGGAGAAATCTTTATGAATGAGATTGGCCATGCCTGCTTTGCTAGTCCTAACAATAATCCAGAACCTTTCGATTTGGGTGATGCCATTAAGTTAGGCATCATCGGCGGTCTTGCGTCTGACGCAATTGATGATGAAGTAGAGAGAAAGAAACTGATTTCATCTGAAGACAGGCACAAAAAATAGCTCAACATCCGGTCAGGATTCCATCTATCCATGGTGGGGTCCTGAATTTTTTGCTGGTATATTTGATGTTGAAGTCTGCTATGACTTCGTGATTCATGAAAATCAGGCTATTTTGTTCTTGTGATCAGTAAGATTCTATCGGAGATATCTGGACTTTAGAGAACGTAAAGCTCACCAGCCGCGCCAACGAGCTTAATAAAAATTAAAGTGCTTCCTCGCGGTCTGGTAAAGCACCCTTTTATACGCATACTGACATGTGATAATTTTAGAAGGCATAAAGACTCCTAATGTTATAGTATTAATAATGTTTTGGTTTCTTGCACACCTTTTGCCGAAATTTTGATTGTCACATTTTTTTACGTTTTCAAATTTCCAAATTTAAAGAAATCAACGATTTTTGCTCTCCTGCATCCTATTGATTCTATCAAATTCGTCTCTAATGCTATCGTATTCTTTATGCAACGACCTTATTTTCTCAAGTTTTCTCTTATTTTCCTTGTACTCTTCTGAATCGAGCACCCTTTGTTCGTACTCCTGCGATGACATTTGTTCCTTTTCGGCGGCAGAAATACCATATTTATATTCTTGTTTAGTATTTGCATCGGTTTTTTTTAGTAAATAATCAGATGATGATACAGTGGATTTTTTATTGACTACCTGCTTTTTATGGCTTTCGTCTGAACAAGATGAAAGCCATAAAATTGTTATTACGATCAGACATAATTTTGCCAACATACTTCGAATCCGCATGATCAATCACCATTTTAGAAGGTATTATCGATCGAAAGGAACTACCGTCTTCAGCTCCACAAAAAGTCAAGATATGTCCATCTCACCTTGACCTGCTTCGTTTTCCGCAAAAAAACCAAACGCAAAGTCTCACCCAAACAATGTTGGGCATTCGCTATCGACAACTTGCTTCAACTCATCCCTTACACCTAAAGTTTCTTCATAATATTTTCCTATCCCATAATCTTTATCACTTTAATGATGCAATCTCAAGTTGTTAAATAAATATTTTAAGAATCATAATTTTCCCTGCCTATCCAATTAACTAACCTCCTAATAGATATATGGCAAACAATTCCGGAACTGATTGGCAGTACTGGAGGAGTTGGCCAAACATAATTTATTATGGAGGCAAAGATGGAAAACAAAGAGACATCAGGAATCGGACAGACATGCAAAGTAACAGGTATTTCTGAAAGGCAATTACGCCATTGGGAAGAGGCCGGATATATCTCGCCTGAAAAGGTGGTGTGCGGGGAGAAAACATATCGTCGCTATTCACAAGATGACCTGGACTTCATTCGAGAAATTAAATATTTCCTTGATGAAGGATACAGACTGCAAAGGGCAGTAACAAAAGCTAAGGAGGAGAAATAACATGAAAAAAATAAACAGAACTCAAAAGACAGTAGATAAATCTTGCGGCCTTATTGGTACCAAGTGTAAGAAAGAAGAATGTAAATTATTTAGTGTGGTTTTATGCAGTTGTAAAATTGACGTCCTTTTCGATGACTTGTTTTTTAGGGAAACGATGACGGAACCAGGGCAAGCCTTACTGCCGCAGGCCCAATTATGGAAAGACATTATGAAAGAATTCATAGAGACCAGTACGGAAAAATAGATATTGAACCTAGCATTGGGTTGCCCTTCTTACTGTATTGTAGGGCACCCGTATTTTAGGAGTTCCTAGTGATTCCTGCTTTAACCGATCCCACCCATTATCCCGATCCCATCCCCAAAGAATATTTTGTATCGCCACACTCCTGCATGGCACCAGAAAACTATGGCAATGAAAAGTTAGGCTCGTGGTTGGATGCTGCTATGCCTCTGGACGCAGGGCTACTGACCACCGCTCCTGAAGTTAAAACCATCGTAGAAAAACTCTTCATAGACATTATCAGAAGCATCCAAGCCGACCAGAAGTTGAAAAGTACCAAAGCTGAAAAAAGCCTGCATCGGATCAAGCAAACTTGTAAAATCCTTCTTCTCAATCTCTATGTTGCCTACCTTCAGGGACTTCCAGTCAGGTACTCTCGTGACAAGAACCGATACGGCACCAATAAACGGTACGGCCAACTCTTCTTCAAATACAGCCGTGTTATGGCTGCTGTAAGAGCACTAGACAGCTTGGGGTTGGTAGCACAGAAACCCTGGGTAAATGATCGCGAAAAAGGCATCGGCAGGCAATCCCGGATTTGGGCCACTCCAGAATTGATACATTTTTTCTACCACTTCGATATCCATCAACCGCAAAGAGTCGCTCAAGAGAAAAGGGCTGAACTTATAGAACTCCGTGACGACGACAAGAATCCCATTGGTTACGCCAACACCGCGCATACGCATCGTATGAGGGAGAACCTCCTGGCGTACAATGACTTCATCGATAAGCAGGAAATACTGGTAGAGATCGGCGACTCTCAAGAAATCAGCTTGAATCAACTCAAGAAGACGATCTACTCTAATTGTCTATCAGGAGAACTCTCATTAGTAAGGTTAGGAGTATATAGATATAGAGTACTTAATAACTACTATGAGTATAAGGAACCAGTAGTAAAGAATAAAGAGTAGTGATAGAGACAGTAGTGAATATTCCATGACTCAGGACAATTTTGATTTAGGTAATGTTATTGAAGGCTTGAGTGACTCAATTCGCCACACTAAAAGTAGGGAAAAATACACTTCAACAGCCACTTCTATTGCTGGTGGAAATACCATTTGCCTGCCGCTCCTTGCCGTCATTATCAGAAAGTATTTGTTCTTTAATCGCAAGCAACCGGTCCTGAATGACGAGAAAAAACAACTGGGGTATTTCGGCATCCAGAATCTTGCTTTTACGATTAACAACAAAAGTCTGTATCGCGTCTTTAACCGGAATTCATTCACACTGGGGGGAAGGTTCTACGGCGGCAGTTATCAGGTCCTGCCCAAAGAATTTAGACCCCATATAAAGATCAACAATGCCCCTACAGTTGAGTTGGATTATGCCGCGCATCACATACGGATTGCATATCACCTGGAGGATATAGAATACCAGGATGACCCTTACCTGGCCATTAGCGATAATCCTGGAGAACGTCAGCTATTCAAGCAGCTTTTATTGGTTATCATAAATGCGGAAACAGAGGCCGCGGCAATGAGCGGTTTCAGGGATAAGATCAGAGGTAATGCCAAGTATAAATTAGAGGACCTGAACAACTCGACTATTAAGCCGTTAATTAACCGGGTTAAAGAGGCTCATCCCCGGATAGCCGATTATTTTCATTCGGGTGCAGGAAGGCGGCTTCAAAATTTAGATAGTCAGATTACCGAAGGGATTTTAATGATCATGACAAAGGAGGGTATTCCCTGCCTGCCTATTCATGATTCCTATATTGTGCCTGTCCAGCATGAAAAGCAGCTGAGGGAAGTCATGATGAGCGAATATCACAGGGTGCTGGGATTCGATCCGGTAATTGCGTGAGATAGGGGTTATACTCGGGATACTATAACCATATTAATCTGTTCCCTTGCATCACTTATGTTGTATTTCTGTTTATCATAGATATTTGTTCAACCAGAGAAATGAATTAGAAAAATAACCTATCCGGACGGCTTGGACGGTGCGGACGATCCTTAACCTAAATCAAAATTATGACTTACCTTGAAGGTGTTCCCTTTCCCTGTATTCACTGCGGAAGAAATCTTGTTGGTGAAGATTTACAATTAACCGTTTTCCTACATGGTATTTTTTTTCTTGAAGGGAAAAATGACGGCTTTTTCGGTACTACCTGTCCGATATGCCTCAAAACAACATATGTCCATGCAAACAAGAATGATTTCGAAGAGATAAAACAAACCTTCAGCGAATTAGTTGATTTTTGGGGGCAGCAAATTTATAAGCCGCTTGGATATTTCTCTCCTTACATTTCTTCACCCTTAAATAACCCCCTGCTCAAAGGGCATTCTTTGCTATTTTATCATTCGAATGTCACGAGTGATATAGACGTTACTGAAGAGTGCATTGCCCTATACGAAGATGAGAACATTTTAGAAGGGGAACAGTATTATCGTACATACATAGATGGACTGGCTCCGCCTCTGGGCTCTTTCTTCTGCCCATTATGGCTCAACACTGAACAAGTTAAGGAAGTCCTCGCCATTGAGGAAAAAACTGATATCAGAATTTTCCCCCGTTATCTATATGGATACCACTTGCTTGAGACAGTCGAGAATTTCTGCTGGCAACATCGGCTTGCTGTAAGTTATTATAAAGATATGAAAAAGAGAATGGAGGGAAGTTTAGAAATTCTTCAAAAGTATCTACCAGAGGAAGCTGAATTTGTGACTCCTGATGTCATAGATATATTCAGCGGCCAGCATGAGGAAAAAGAAAATAAAGATATCAGCACTACCTCTGTCCTACATGAAATTCTTCTGGCCAATCCTGATCCGTTGGATGGTCCTGTCAAGAACAATGCCGCTTTAATGACACTTTGGAAAACACCTTATCCATTTAGATACATAGAAAATCATGAGCCTCTCCATAGCGTGGAATACAAAATCGACGTTGAAGCAGAAGCCCACTATGAAAAAGTTTGTGAGGAACTGACACAATGTTTTAATAAAAGCTTTGCACAGGAATTCTTGAGGAATAAAGCGGACGACTTTATCAGCGAATATTTGGACTCGGTAAAAAAGGCGAGCTGGTCGTATGCTGATTTCTGGGCGTTGAAAACACGGTACCTTGATGAATACCACTACGCTGTCAAAATTGGATTACGGAATGAAGCCAAGTATGCATTTTACAAAGAAGGAGAAGCCTGGAAGATAATTTTTAACGGAAAGCCAATAACAGGCTTACGTCCGGGCGGTTTCAAATATATCCATTTTCTGGTCTGCCACAAGAATGAATCATTTTCACATATGGAACTCAATTCCTTCGATTCTCCTACTGCAGAAGATTGGGGAACCAAAAAGGCACATATTGCAGGACCGGACGATAATACGGATTACGGAATCAAATACGAAAATACGGAAAATCTAATGGGCAGAGATGACTCATATAGTTTCGTCACTACTGATCAGAAAACAATCCATGCTTTGGAATCAGAACTTAGAGAACTGGCAGATGACCTTGAAATGGCCACTTCAAAAAATCTTGAAGATGATATTTCAGAAATATCAGATCAAATTAAAAAAAATAAAAAACGTCTTGATGAATGTCGCTCAAAAAGCAGAAGAATAAAAATCAAACGCGGCCACTACAAAGTTGTCCAGGACCGTATTGGTAATGCTATTACTCGCGCTATTAAACAACTTGAAAAGGACGGCTACAAGGAGGTCTCAAAACATTTTAGCAATTCCATAATAGGTTTCTACGGGAATAAAATAAGTTACAACTGTGATGATCCGGACATTCAGTGGCATATATGAAAAATATACACCCCTTCCAATAGCTGATTTAAACAAAAGGACAATTGTCCCTCCTTTAATAAAAACGAAAAAAACTTCATCCATCCCTAAACCTACACTTTTTGTAGGCCATTCCATACTGAAGGGAGAAACGATCTCCCTACTAACCCCTCATCTTTCAACGAAGGAGAAACAGTATGGAAAAGGCAGAATCAGCTACCGCATCAAATCAAAGCTCTTTTTTCGGAACAGTAATCGGTCTCTTTGAGCCATTCCACACGACGAGTGGGGAAACATTTGTTGCCGCCATGGTCAATGATTATGTCGAGACCCTCTCAACAAAAAGCAAAGCTTTCTCTCTGCTGCTATCAAAGCTGCACTACGAGAACAGGGGGAAGGTTCCTTGTGGGACTGTGGTTAAGGACACCATTACCATGATCGAAGCCGAGGCTATGTTTAATGGTCCTGAACGGAAAGTCAGTGTTCGAGTTGCCGAGGAAAATGGTGCCATATATGTCGATTTGGGAAACAAGGAACATCAGCAGGTAAAGATTACCGCTGAAGGCTGGGAGGTAATTTCTTCAGACAAATCCCCCATCTATTTTCTGAGATCTCCGCGTATGGTCCCCATGGCGATGCCGCAGAAAAACGGCTCTCTTGAAAAACTGTGGGATTTTGTAAATCTGGAAGATAAGCATGATAAGATTCTTGCTCTTGCCTGGTTATTGAGCACCTTCCAACCAAATGGCCCTTATCCAATTTTGAATATCCAAGGAGAGCAAGGAACCGGCAAGACTTCGCTCTGCAAGCTCCTCAGAGAATTGGTTGATCCCTCATTCCCGGCTATCGGCAGTCTCCCAGGGTCGGAACGCGACTTGGCAATTTCTTCTTACAAAACCAGAGTGCTCGCCTTTGACAACATATCGAAAATGAGCGATTGGCTCTCAGATGCCTTCTGCCGTCTCTCCACTGGTGGTGGATTTGCTACCCGTGCTCTTTACACCGATGATGCGGAAATAGTCTTCGATATTAAAATGCCTCTGATCGTGAATGGCATTACCGACCTATTTTCCCGAAACGATCTCATTGAAAGGTCCATTTTTCTCACCACTACTCCCATCCCTGCAGATAAAAGGGTTCCTGAAGAGGTAATAAAGACGAAGTGGGCCGAAGCAAAGCCTGGAATCATCGGTGCCATGTTTGATGCAGTTTCCATGGCCCTGAAGAACAAAGATATGATTAAGCTGAAAGTGTATCCCCGCATGGCGGATTTTGTTCAGTGGATTGTCGCTGCTGAACCAGCACTTCCCTGGGCAGAAGATACTTTCCTCCATGAGTACAACAGAAATCGCCTGAAAAGTATCGACAACGCAATTGAGGCAGATCCCGTAGCGGCTGGAATTCAGAAACTCATAGAGAAGGACGGATATTGGTCAAGCACTCCAACCGAACTTCTGACAGCCCTTAGTCTGGTCACCTCTGAAGATATTAAGCGCTCACAACTATGGCCAAAACATGCGAACAGTCTCTCCGGAAGAATACATCGCTGTGCTCCCTTTCTCAGGGAACGATTAGTTGATATCGAATTCAGTAAGTCGGGACAGAGGAAAATAACCATCATCTCAAAGGACAAAAAAGATAATGCAGCCATCCTGGAAAAAATAGGCAGGACTTTTACCGTCGCCGACGAAGACCATTCACAAACTCTGTGTCATCCTGCTCAGAGTTCATCGCAGTTAGGATCTGCATCTCTCCTTCCGCAACACATTCAATAAAGCGCCCATCCTCGATACGACAGGCTCAGGATTTCTTTTGAGCCTGTCGGACTCACTTTTTATAAAAAAATACCATTCTCCATCAAACCTACACTTTTTGTAGGCCATTCATTAGTGAAGGCAAGGCAAGGTTTTTTTAATAAAGGAAAGGACGAGCCCACTGATGAACGGATCACTTGACATACAACCCACCAACAGGATAATGACTCCTGAGGAGGTTGCCAAATTCTTCCAGAAGAGCACCAGTTGGGTGTATAAGAACTGGAAGGAGTTGGGGGGTGTGAAGCTCGGAGGTTCTCTTTTTTTTCAAAGCAAGGAGGATCTATATGAGCGTTTATTTAGTAAAGGGAAAAGGGTGGAGATACGACTTCACCCGACAGGGGATCAGGCACACGGAGGCCTGGTTCAAGACCAAAAAAGAGGCCGACAAGGTCGAAGCAGCAAAAAAGGAGGAAATCAGGAATCCGCCAGCGATTCTGGAAACCAAGACAGACACGGGATTCTTGGACCTGGTTAATGCGAGGTTAGACCATGTGAAGGCGTATAATTCGCCATCTCATTATCGAGAGTATCGCTACATGGCGCGTAGATGGGTTAGTTGTTGGGGAAAGCTTGATTGTAAAGAGATTACAGGTCCCATGCTTGAGAAATTTATTCTCACGAGAAACAAAGTTTCACCATATACGGCGAATAAGGAAATACGTTATTTGCGGGCCACTTTTAACTTTGGCAAAAAGAAGAAGATGATCGACTATAACCCTGCTGCTGATCTTGATTTTTTGCCGGTTGAAAAAAGGATAAAATATGTGCCACCACTAAAGGACATCGAGAAAGTAATCCAAGGTGCTGACCCCGGTACTCAAGACTATTTGAATACCATATGCGATACCATGGCAAGAGTCAGCGAAATCAATCATCTTTGTTGGAATGATGTGAGCCTTGAAGGTCGGTATGTAGTTCTCTACACCAGAAAGAAAAAAGGGGGCCATCTGACCCCCAGAAAGGTCTCGATGACATTACGTCTCTTTGAAATTTTATCTAGACGGCATGCAGAGAGAGATCCTGAAAAGCCATGGGTATTTTGGCACAGATACTTTGACCGGAAAGAAACAGTATGGAAGGAAGCACCGTATCTAGATCGGAAGTGCATTATGAGAAACCTGTGTAAAAAAGCTGACGTCCCGTATTTCAGATATCATGCTCTCCGGCATTCAGGTGCATCAATCATGGATAACAATCAAGTGTCCATAGGAGATATTCAACGCATCCTGGGGCATGAAAACCGTACGACAACTGAAATTTATTTGCACAGTCTGGGAAATTCCGAGGTTGAGGCAGTGATGACTCTTGAACGAGCAAGACTAAATTCTCACACAGAGTCTCACACAAACGAAAAAAGGGGCTAAGCCATTTCGGCTTAACCCCTTGATTTTACTGGTGCACCAGGAGGGATTCGAACCCCCGACCTACGGATTCGTAGTCCGTTGCTCTATCCAGCTGAGCCACTGGTGCTGATGAAGATCTGTTTATATACTTTAGTTTGTGTCTTTACTCAAGCCCGTTTTTTTGGCTGGGCTCTCTTTTTCATTTTTGTGGAAAATTATTTCGTTATCGGAAGGTTTCAGAGACGGATCGGCAATAATCGAAATCTCGGTCTCATACCGCTTTTCCAGGTCCAACAGTTCGTGTCGTTTATTATTGAGAAGATACTGGGCCACGTCCAGCGGAAAGTGACATTCGACCTGACGCACCTGCTTTCGACTGGCACCTGTCTGGATCCTGCGAAGATAGAAGAGCGCCAGCGTCTCAACCGAACGAACAGTACCACGCCCTTTACAATGCTCGCAGACCCGATAATTGCCCGCATCGATGGGTGCCCCGAGCTTCTGTCTGGAGATCTGCATCAGACCGAATTTGGAGATCCGACTGATATCCACCTTGGCCTTGTCCCGCTTCATTGAGGTTTTGACCTGTTTTTCCACATCGCGGATATTTTTTTGCGAGCGCATATCGATGAAGTCCACGACAATCAAGCCGCCAAGATCGCGCAGACGCAGCTGCCGGGCGAGCTCTGAGGCCGCCTCCATGTTCGCAAGAAAGATAGAGGCCTCAAAATTCTGCCCTTTGGAGGTGGAGCCGGAGTTGACGTCTATGGCGACCAGGGCCTCCGTCTGATCTATGACGATAGAGCCGCCGGACGGCAGGTTGACCCGAGGCTGGTAGATGGATTCTATCTGGTCTTCTACGCTGTACTGGTTGAAGATCGGCCGTGAGCCCCGATGCAGCTTGACTTTGACGGTGCGCTGTTTCAGCGGCAGAAGTTCAACAAATCCCTTAACCTGCTCAAGAGCGGCAAGATCGTCGACCAGAATCTCCTCAATGCTGGTGTCAAAGTGTTCCCGCAGAAAGCGCAGGACACTGTCATGGTCCTGATAAATAATACCGACCCCCTCCATATCCTGGCCTTTTTTCTTGACCTCGGTCCACAGACGGAGCAGATAAGTGACGTCACGGGAAAGGGCTGCCTTGTTGATATCGCTGCTCGCAGTCCGGACTATCCAGCCGATGCCTTCGGGAATCGCCAATGACTCCATGATATCTCGAAGCTGGGTCCTCATCTCTTCCCCGGAAATCTTCCGGGATATGCCGGAAGAATCAGATCCCGGCAACAAGACCACGCAACGGCCGGGCAGGGAGAGATATGTTGTCATGTTCGCCCCCTTCGTCCCCACCTCTTCCTTCACCACCTGCACCAGCACCTCCTGACCTTTTTCAAGGACATCGGTGATAGTCAGTTTCTTCCATTGGTTCTGGTCGATGAGCTTCCTGGCCTTTTCGCTGACATTCTGCCGGTAATACTCGGGATGAATCTCTCCGAAGGGCAGAAAGCCGTTCTTCTCGGTTCCGTAGTCGACAAAGGCAGCCTGCAGATTGGCCTCCAGGGCTACGATTCTGGCTTTATAGATATTATTCTTGGTATGGGTGCGGGTGACGGTCGACACATAGATGGACTCAAGGCGCCCATCCTCGAGCAGGGCGAGCCGGCATTCTTCTGGCTCTTCAGCGTTGATCAGCAGTTTACGGACGGGCTTCTGGCTCTCCGCCTGCTCTTTCTGTTCCGCTGTCTCTTCTCCGGCTTCCTCCAGAAGCTGATCCTCCTCTTCCTCTGATTCGGGTTGGACCTTCGCTTCCTCGCTTTTCTTCCCTCTTCGTCCCCGGCGAGACCGGCCGCTTTTTCTTTTTTCAGTGATCTCGGCAATGGGAGAAGACGACATCTGATCCTCCGCCCCTTCTGAAGATTTCGGCCGGATCTCTTCAATTTCTCTCTCCGAGGCTGCTGCCGCCTCACCTCCGGTTGCAGGCGCCTGAATCAGTACGCCATCTGGACGGGCAATATTCTGAGGCCCGCCTGCCTCGACCGGTTGTGCAGCCGTTTCATGTTCTGCTGCCACAGGATCTCCCACCGAACCTTGAGGCAGATCGACACTCGTCTTCTTCGCTGATCTCTTGCGAGGAGGTCTCCTTCTTGGTTTTTTCTCGGATTCTTTCGCCAGGCCCTCTGTTTCTTCCTGGTTGTCGGCTTCAATTTCTTTTTTTGGGGACGCCCTCTTTCTGCCGGGTCTCGGCGGCCGAGCCTGTTCCGGTAGCCGTTCAGTCTCTTGTCCACCGGCACCGGCCGGTACATCAGAAGTTACTTTTTCTCCAGGGGTATCAAGTACTTCCTTTGTGACTGCGCTTTTCCACCAGGCTCCGGTTGAGGCCTTCATTTCTTTTTTATCATCTCCTGATTTTCCGTCTGGAGATGTCTTTTTTACACGTGTTTTTTTTTCGATCATCTGTATCCCTTTTTGCCGGGATTCCTGATTCAAAGATCATCATCCCGGCACACTGTAAAAGACCGGACATTCCCTTGCGGTCCTGTACGATCATTTAAAAATCTTAAACGATTGCGATACCTTGCAGCATCCAACCGTCGGACTCGGTATCTCCAGGAAGGGATTACGAAAAAGATGCATTCAGGCAGCCTACTGCCCCCCCGAATTACTCCCCTCCGACAAAGACACCACGATTTTCAATCAGGCATTCACATCTTCCGGCAGCTGTTCCACTCCCCTGAACAGCGTTTTCCCGAGATGCAAGCACCCTTTGCAATTTCTTAAGTGAAAAGGAAATGCCTTTTCCTGATAACGAGCGAAACTCTCATGAACATCTTGGCAATCCGGACCAATCCCGCAAAAGAACGGAATCTTTCAATTACGGATCTGCGTTAACCCTGTTCGTGTTGCCTTGTCCGCCTCCCCCTTCGGGCCACATGCCGTCAATTTCCGAAATCCAGCCGAAAAAGCGCATGGCTGAGGTCGTTGTTCTCCGGAGATTCGAACACTAGGGCCTGGAAAGAGGTTTACGGAATAAATTAGATACGATTACCTTACCATACTGCAAACTTACACACCAGAGAGAAATTATTTCAGGCGAGAACCACTCTTTCAAAGTATACGGAAAGATTGAAAAGAAAAACGTTTTCATTCTTTGCGAGAAGCAGTAAGTTAGACTGAAAACAAAATAATTCCCCTTCATTACCAAGTCAAATCTATGAGTTTAAACTTGACACCAGATGACCAGAATCGTAGACTCCAGTCTCTTATTGTGTCGTTTCAACATGGTATCTGTTCTGTTGAATCCAGATGATTTTTCTTGATTTTTGATAATCCCGGAGAAGGTGGTTTTTCGCATGCTGTGCTTCTTCAGCTGGATGAGGGGGGTAATTTACAATAGACCCCATAGCATAAGACAGACAAAAAGACAATCCGTTTTCCTTAAAAAGGAGTTTATTGTGACAATGATCTTGCCACAATCCGCTGTTTTCAACTATTCTCTCGCCTTTTTCGTCACTTTCCTGCTCCTGACCTTCCCGGCAGACGTATCTGCTGAGAATGTCAACACGGATGAATGGCAAATTACCGCCGACAGGATCATCCGTTTTGATAACCCGCAAAGCATCGTTGCCGAGGGAAACATACAGCTCGTAAAACGTGAAAGGCTTCCGGCAAATCCTCCCGCAAAAGCCGCCATGTCAACCAAATGGTCCTCTCTTCTGGAGGAAAAACCACAGGTGGAGCAAAAAACGCCGAAAGACCTCGAAACAACAAAAAATGACCACTATGAAACCAGAGCAACCATCAAGGCTGACTGGATGGCGTATGATATCACCTTCGGGACTATCAAACTACGTGGTCACATCGATATCGTCACCGGGGATGAGCATCTCGTGGCCGAGCAGGGTGAGGTGAATCTTACCCGTGATACGGGGTCTTTCACAGACGCCACGATAACCATGAAGAAAAACAGTCTCCATTTAGAAGGAAAGGCTGTTGAGAAGACAGGAGTTCACACATATCGCGTTGTTGACGGGTGGGTCGTCACCTGTAAGGTAGATAAAGGGGAAACCCCACCGTGGAGTTTTTCCAGCAACGACACTACGATTACTCAAGGCGGTTATGCCCTGATGAAAAACGCCAAATTCAACATCAAGGGCGTTCCTGTTTTCTATACCCCGTATATGGTGATACCCACAAAAAACACCCGGGAAACCGGATTCTTATTCCCGGAAATATCACATTCCTCAAACAACGGCTACGGGTTCAACATCCCTTTCTTTTATAACATTTCCGACTCCGCTGATGTAACCATATTTTCCCAATATTATCTAAACCGAGGCTTAATGCCGGGAGTGGAATTCAGGTATGTCCTCAAGGACGATGATAAAGGGACCTTTGCAGCAAGTTATCTTAATGACAAGTTATCCGGGCCTTTGGATACAAGAAATTCCTCCGAGATCAGTTATTATAACAGTACCCTGTTTACCCATACCAACAGTGACAGATACTGGCTCCGGGGCAAAATCGACACGACCTTCGGCAACAACTGGATTGCCCGCGTCGATCTGGATATCGTCTCCGACCGGGATTATTTGACTGAATTCAGTTCGAGTAATTACACGGGTTTCAACATGAGCAATACCCGCTTTCTCGACGCCTTCGGCCGCGGATTCCAGGATAAAACTGAAGACCAGCGCCAAAACACAGTGGGTATTCTGAAATCATGGACGGGCATGTCCCTTGTTACAAATGTATTGGCCATTAATGATGTCCGGACCACAAAAGGCAGTCCATCACCGCTCTGGCAGCTCCCCGGGGTCGACTTTTCCGGGGTTACACCCATTAGAGACTCCAAATTTAATTTTAGCTGGGATGCCAATTATGTCGACTACTGGCGGCAGGATGGAATCGGCGGCCAGCGTTTCGATCTCTACCCGAAGGTCAGCACACCGATTCCACTGGGACCCTATTTTGAATCAAGGGCTGAAGCCGGGGTTCGGGAGACATTTTATAATGTTCAGTCCTATGGAGACAGTACATGGAGCGGGGGAGACAGTCCGAACCGGACCCTTTATAATTTTCATACAGAGGTCGGTACCACGCTGGCCAGAGATTTTGACATTTCACTCTTTGACTATAAAGGAATAAATCACAAGGCGCGTCCTTTTATTCAATACGATTATCTCCCGACAACAAACCAAACCACACTCCCAATTTTCGACAGCATCGACCGTATCGATCCGGCGAACACCATTACTTACGGAATCAACAACTTCTTTGACCTCTTCAAGGATGCGAACAACCGGGATGTCAAGTCAACCAGAGAGTTGGGCTACTTCAAGATCAAGCAGAGTTACTATCTGGACGGTGTCAGACGCAATATTCTCGTAGACAGTAACAATAATCCCTTACCGGCGGATGAGGCTAACAAACCGTTTTCTCCCATCGATATGAGATTGGGCTGGAAGCTCACTCGTGATCTGGATATCGTCTACAAGAATGATCTGGATGTCTATAACCACGGTTTTCTGATCCACGGCCTGGAAACCACGTATAGAAACAGCAGGGGTGATATCTTCGACCTGGATTATCGCTATAATACGCTCCAGGATATTGAGCAGATCAACTTCCATGTCAAGACACAGCTGCTTTCCAACGTACTCGCAGAATTTCAGATCTCCCATTCTCTGAGCCATTCGCAAACCAACGAGGAGGACCTCTCGCTCACCTATCAGGCCCCCTGCTGGTCGGTGCAGCTGAGGTCTACCTATACCCCGACAGACCAAGGTATCATGTTGATATTCCACCTTGCCAACATCGGCACATCCTTGCCGTTCTCACTGTAGTTCCGGTGAAAATATGGCTATTTTACCTGAGTTAACATGATTGCCGAACGTATACAATACGATGTTTTCAACGGTGATGCCGACGGTATATGTGCACTCCACCAGCTTCGCCTGGCCGAACCTTTGCCCGATGCCCGCCTGATCACCGGGGTCAAACGCGACATCACCCTCCTGTCTCAGATAGCAGGGCTGACCGCCGGCTCCATCACCGTTCTGGATGTTTCTCTGGACAGCAACCGCCCTTTCCTGGAAAAACTCCTGCAGGCAGATAACAGGATTCTCTATATCGACCACCACTTCGCCGGAAATCTCCCGGAACATACGAATCTCCGCGCCCACATCGATTATTCGGCAGACCAGTGCACATCCTTAATCGTAAACACCCTCCTCCATGGACATTTCAGCACCTGGGGAATCTGCGGTGCGTTTGGTGACAACCTCCATGAGACGGCCAGGGAAATCGCTTCATCCCTCGCTCTTTCAAGCAATGAACTTGCCAGGCTGCAGGAAATTGGGGAGCTTTTCAATTATAACGGCTATGGAGCCACCTTGGAGGATCTGCATTTTCATCCTGCTTTTCTCTATCGCTCGGTTCAGGAGTTCGAGGATCCGCTGGATTTTTATGCTGCGTCCGAGACCCTTTCAGTATTGCGGGACGGATTTAACGAGGATATGGCACGAGCCCGTTCTTTGCGGGAAGTGGAAACCGGCAACGGTAATCGTGTCTATTTTTTCCCTGAATCCCCCTGGGCACGGCGGATTTCCGGCGTTTTCTCCAACCTGAAATCAAGGGAACGGGTCGACATGGCCCATGCGGTCATTATTGCAAACACTGATGCGACCTATCAAGTCAGCGTCAGAGCACCCTTGACCAATCACCGAAACGCAGACACCCTCTGCCGAGCCTTTCCGACCGGCGGCGGCCGGGCGGCAGCAGCCGGTATCAATAATCTGCCCGGAGATATGCTCGACAGTTTTCTCTCGGCTTTCAACACGATGTACCCTTGAAATGATCATGGAAAATGCATCTTCCCGAGGTTATCGTACTGTTTATTTTTTTCTATGAAGAGGTCCAGCCATTAAACGTTATTATTCACTCACTAAGACACTGATATCTATCATTCTCTGCTTCTTTTCTCTGATTATGTTTTCTTCTGCCGGCGCAGTGGAAGAAGAAAAAAAGGCGGCTGATCTGGTTGTTGATGGCCAGAAAATCGATCTTGGACAGGAGAAATATCAGCTTCTGTTCAAAGAACTTCGAGACACCTATCATTTCAGTCAAAGCGATTTGGACCATCTGTTCATGGAGGTCACTATTGACAGAAAAGTCCTTGAGCTCATGGACAAGCAATTTGAGGCCAAGCCTTATAATGAATACCGCCTGCTTTTCATCACCCCGGCCGTCATTGCCATAGGCAAGGAAAAATTACAGGAACACAAAGTCTTACTGGACAGGATCGAAAGTACGCTGGGGGTAAATCGCGAGATTGTTGTCGCAATTTGGGGAATCGAATCCCGTTTCGGCACCCACCAGGGACATTATCCGGTCTTCACTACCCTGAATACGCTCTTTGATGCCTACCCGAGACGCTCTGCCTTCTTTCGCAAGGAATTGATCCAGTTTCTCCTCCTGTGCAAAGAAAACCAGATCGACCCTCTCGATGTGCGGGGATCCTATGCGGGTGCTTTCGGCCAGACCCAGTTTATCCCTTCCAGCTTCCGGGAATATGCCATCAGCTTTGACGGTGATAATCGGATCGATGTCTTTTCCTCAATCGATGACATCCTCGCCTCGATTGCCAATTACCTGCACCGTTTCCACTGGACGCTGAACGCTCCCGTATACCGGGATATCGGACATGAGCTCAAATCGCAGGAGCTTATCAGTGTGAGCCTCAAAGGACGAAAAGAACGAGTGAGCTGGCAGACTGTCTGCAAGACGCAGGGGATCACACTCCCGCCCACGCCTGAAGGATCTGACTTGTCCATCGTCGGACTCGAAGTCAGCCCCGATGACGGTGGAGGCTATCGCTATATTGCCGGGTATCGTAATTTTCAGGCAATCACCGAGTGGAACCACTCCAACCGGTATGCGATGGTCGTATCCGAACTGGCAGAGGCGATAAAGCAATAAAACAGATCTCCTCCTGATTCTTTCTATCATACGACAACCAAAATGCCTCCTTTTCCCCGGTTGAAAACAGGCCTGCCCGTTTTTCGCAGATGCATATTTGCTCTTCTGTATCTTGCTGCCCTCTGCAGCAGCGGCTGTGAGGGAATACGGACCGCCCCCCCCGGAGGAGCCGGATATTCAGTGGTATTTTCCGACGATGCCGACCGCTCTTCGCTGATCCGGGCCACGGAACATCAACTCAACTATCTCGGCAGACTCCGCCCCGGGACGGTCGTGACGATAGAAGGAGACACCTATACCGTCGATTGGCTGGCGCAGTCCCTGCGTCTGTTCCTGGATATCATCAAAGGCAATCCCCCGGAGGCGGAGCTGGATAGAATTCTGCACGAAAAGTTCACGATTTATAAGGCCGGCGGCCGAGAAAGCGCCCCTACCGGAGAAATGCTGATCACCGGTTATTATCAGCCCCTCTGTGCAGGAAGACTTGTCAAAAGTCCCCCTTTTCTTTATCCTCTCTATGCAAAGCCCTCTTCTCTCCAGGTCCGTAATGACCCTCACACCGGCAAGAGCACCATCGGCCGCCTGGACCGCCAAGGAAACCTGGTCCCCTTCTGGACCCGGGCCGAAATCGAAGAGAAGAATCTGCTGGCCGGCAACGAACTCGTCTATCTACAGGACCCCGTTGAAGCCTTTTTCCTTCAAATTCAAGGGTCAGGCCTGATCCGGCTACCCGATGGTTCCATCCGTGGGGTGCATATCTCCGGATCAAACGAACGCGAATACAAAAGTATCGGAAAACTCCTTGTCGACGAGCAAAAAATAGGAAAAGAAGGGGCCTCCATGCAGACAATCAAACGATATCTGCATGACCACCCGCTTGAACAAAAGCGTATACTCCACCACAACAGCAAATTTGTCTTTTTCAAATGGGATAAGAAAGAGGCGGAGGGGAGTATCGGAGAGATTCTGACGCCGGGCAGGTCCATCGCCATTGACCGCGAGGTCTTGCCGGTCGCGGCTGTCGGTTATCTCGTCAGCCGGAGGCCCGTTGTCGATCAGACAGGAGCTGTTACCGGCTGGGAGCCGTTGCGGCGCTTTGTGCTGCCGCAGGACTCAGGGACAGCCATCAAAGGCACCGGCAGGGCAGATTTTTTCTGGGGAAGTGGTCAATATGCGGAGGCAGTTGCAGGCCAGATGAAGGAAAAAGGTAAGTTATATTTCCTGGTCAAGAAACGACTGTAAACGAAATGAAAAGAAAATCTGTCGACTGTCCAGTCATCACGCTTACCACGGACTTCGGACTGCGCGATGAATATGTGGGCATGGTCAAAGGGGTTCTCCTCTGCACCTGCCGGGACGCCGTGATCGTCGATCTGACCCATGGCATCGAACCGCAAAACATTGCGGCAGCGGCGATGACTATTGGTACCTCTTTCCGGTTTTTCCCGGAGGGCTCAGTGCATATGGTGGTGGTCGACCCAAGAGTCGGCTCGGATCGCCGGATCCTGGCGGTTCGAGCCGAGGATCACCTTTTTGTTGCCCCGGATAACGGCGTCCTGACGCACGTACTTAGCGAAGACAGCTTCCAGGATGCCTTCCATGTGAACAACCGCGACCTGTTCGCCAAAACAATCAGCCATTCCTTCCACGGCCGGGATATCATGGCCCCGGTGGCTGCCGGACTTGCCTGCGGCCTGGATATCTCCCTGGTCGGCCCACGGCTGTCAAGGCAGCAGTGCTGCCTGATCCCGTTGCCTGCTGCTATATATGCCAACGGAAAGATCTTCGGGGAAATCATCCATATCGATCATTTCGGCAACCTGCGCACCAGCATAACGGCCGAAGATTTCTCAAGGCATCCCTGCGGGACAAATAGAGAAATCGCCATCGGTCCTTACACCATTGGTTGCATCAGCACCACCTACGCAGACTCCGCTGCGGAAACACTCATTGCCCTTTTCGACAGCCGGAATCATCTGGAAATCGCAATCAACAGCGGCAATGCGGCAAGGAAACTCGGCTGCCGGATCGGCGACAAGGTTATCGTCTCCTGGGCAGCAGGTGTGGGATGATCTTTGTCCCCTTCCTTTTGCTCCTCTGGGGCCAAAGGTCTCTTATTCCGTCTTCTGCCCTCTGTCCTCTGTCTTCCGGCAGCCGGTCCCGGCCAGCAAGGACGCCCGCATCACCGCAATCGGGGCAGCATGACCCGTCCAGAGCTCAAACTGAGCCACACCCTGATAGAGGAGCATCTCGAGTCCGCTGACGGTTCTGCAGCCCGCCTGTTCGGCCTCTTGCAGCAGTCTGGTCTGCAAAGGGGCATAGACGATATCCATGACCACCCGGAATGATTTCAGCGTCGCAGCCGGCAAAGGGGAGACATCTTCTCCGGGGGCCATCCCCACAGAGGTGGCATTGACCAGGGCATCTCCTCGCAACCGGGCAACATCGGCAATTGGAATCCATGGGCAACCGAGCTCCGAAGCAAGCGCCCTCCCCTTCGACTCGGTCCGGCTGCACAGAACGACCTCGGCCCCGGCCTCCTTGAGCCCAAAGCCGATGGCCCTGGCCGATCCACCCGCTCCGAGAACAACAACCCTTGCCCCCAACAATTCCATTTTTCCCGCCAGGGCTCGGTTTGCACCCAGCCAGTCGGTATTTGACCCGTAGAGGACCTTTTCTCCACCCTCCGTCCGTATATCTATCGTATTCACTGCCCCGATCGAAAATGCCACCGGATCGATCCGGTCAAGGTACGGGATCACCGCCTCCTTGTGGGGGATCGTAACGCTGACACCTTTGATATCCAGGGCCTTCAGACCGGCAAGGGCCGTTTGGATATCCCGAACCGGAAAGGGCAGATAGACTTTATTTTCGGCCAGGGCGGCAAAGCCCGCATTATGCATCGCCGGACTCAGGGAATGATCGACAGGATTCCCTATGATTCCGTAGAGTTTTGTTTTTCCATTGATCGGTATATCCATTATCTCCCCAACCGCCCGCGATGATCCAGGCTGATTATCCCCGTATACGCTCAACAATCTCCCGCAGCGCAGCCACCGACAACTGTCCGGGCGCAGTTGCCCCGCCATCATTTGCGGAACAGTAGGTCATAAATCCCCCCAGCTCCAGGGTTGCCAGACGGCTGATAATCCCTGGTTGCCCCATGCAGAAAGCTATCAGGGGAAACTGCATCCGGGCGGCATCCTCCTGCAGCTGCAGGACACTGAGGACATCGCGGAAATTATGGGCCATCGTGACAATCTTACCGATATGGGCGCCCTTCTCCTGCATCGCTTGCAGCTTTGTCATAAGCTCCGGCCTCGCAGGTGTCTTCTCGAAATTATGCCAGGAAAGAATCAGGCGCGTGGAGGCGTGTTCAATTCCGGCCTGGAGACGTTTCAAGGACTGGGCCTGTGCCATCAGCTCCAGATCAACATAGGCGGCCTCCTGAGCCACAGCCTCCAGGAGAGGGGCCAGACGGACATCCTCTTCCCCTGCGAATCGCCCTCCTTCCCAGGCCGGTCTGTTGGTGAACAGGAGTGGTTTTCTGATCGCGGCAAGAAATGGCGTGACGAGCATTTCATTTAAGTAATCGAGCCGTATTTCAATGACATCAGCCTGAGAGGCCACCCGGCCGGCAACCACCAGGGCCTCACAAACCGTCTCCTGGGCTACAGCTACACAAATCCGATCCGTCACCTTTTGTTCTCCTTCTCCCCATTCCCCATCGCTTTCACTTTTTTACTCTGTGTCCAACGCGCCGATCATTTCCCGCACAGAGTGCAATTTTTCCCGGATCACATAGTCTGTAATACCCTCAACGACCTCCTCGCTGGCCCTCGGATTGATGAAGTTCGCTGTCCCTATCTGCACCGCCGTGGCCCCGGCAAGCATGAATTCCAAAGCATCTTCAGCCGTTTCGATTCCTCCGATTCCGATGACCGGGATGGAGACACTTCTGGCCACCTGGTAGACCATGCGCAAGGCCACCGGTTTGATCGCCGGACCCGACAGCCCGCCGATGATATTGGCAAGACGCGGGCGCTTGGTCTTCAGATCGACGGCCATGCCGACCAAGGTGTTGATCAGGGAAACAGCATCCGCCCCGGCTTGCTGGACGGCCCAGGCAATCTGAGAAATATCGGTCACGTTGGGAGAGAGCTTCACAATGACCGGAAGATGGGTATTCTCCTTTACCACGCTGGTAACGGCTGCAGCCATATCCGGATCACTGCCGAAGGCCACCCCGCCCTTTTTAACGTTCGGGCAGGAGATATTGACCTCAATGGCCGATACGCCGGGAACTACTGTTAGCTTTTCAGTGAGATGTTTATATTCCTCAATGGAATCGCCAAGAATATTGACGATCACCGGAGTATCTATCCCGAGAAGATACGGCATTTTTTCGGTAATGAAACGGTCGACACCGACATTTTCCAGCCCAATCGCATTCAACATCCCGCAGGAGGTTTCAATAATGCGAGGGGGAGGATTGCCCGGTCGTGGAAAAAGGGATATCCCCTTGACAACGACGCCGCCGAGCCGGTACAGATTGACCAGATTGGCGAATTCACGGGCATAGCCGAATGTACCCGATGCCGTCAGCACCGGATTTTGTAATTCCAGGGTACCTATCTTTACCCGCAGATCCGGGAACGGATCCCGATCTTCTACAAATTCCATTCCAGATCCTCCGCGTTAAAGACCGGGCCATCCGAACAGACATGGACATACCTGCTGTTTTTAGCCACCATATTACAGCCAAGACAGGCCCCCATCCCGCAGGCCATTACACTTTCGACCGAGACCTGACATTCGATCTTCTTCTTACGACATTGCCGAAAGACTTCTTTCATCATCAGGTGGGGGCCGCAGGTATAGACGGTACAGTTGTCCGGCAGACTGATAGTTTTCATCACATCCGTCACCAGTCCATGCCGGCCATACGAGCCGTCATCCGTCGCAACCATTACTCCGATATCAAGAAAGTGAAAATCTGCCAGCAGCGGTTCGATCTCACTCCGGTTCCGCCCCCCCAGGATAATCAGATCGGTATCGGTATCCTTTTTCATCTGGCAGATCCTTTTAGCCAGGAAGAGCATAGGGGCAACGCCCATACCTCCACCGATCAGACAGGCGGCTTTCGCCGGATCGATATGAAATCCATGACCGAGGGGACCAAAGACCGAAAGCGTTTCTCCTTCCTTGCAATGCGCCAGAAGGGCTGTCCCTCGGCCGGTGACCTTGAAAAGGATCTGGATCCGGCCGCTGCTGCTTGTCTGGTGAATGGAAAAAGGGCGGCGCAGGAGCGGATCCTTACTCTTGCCGGTGCGGATCATTACGAACTGTCCGGGTTTTGCTGCAGCAGCGATCTCTTCTGTCTGCAAGGTCAGACGGATATTTGTATCCGTCAGCTGTTCAAAACGAATAATAGTTGCATTTTCCTGGTATTGAGACATAGTATCGGCTTCAATAGAACAATATTATTTAACTTCCGTTGGCCTATATAGGGGTTTTATGGATCCTCTCATTCTTGCAATCTCCATGATCTTCGGTGCAATAGTCGGCAGCTTCCTGAACGTTGTCATCCTGCGTCTGCCCGAGGAGAACGGTTCCGTCGTCTTTCCGCCATCCCATTGTCCCAGATGCAAGACCCCCCTGTCCTGGTCTGAAAACATCCCGCTGATCAGTTATATTGTCCTCCGCGGACGATGCGGACATTGTCACGTCCCGATCTCTCTGCAATACCCTGTGGTGGAACTGTTATTGTCCGTGCTCACTGCTTCTGTTGTCTACCGTTTCGGGCTCACGATCACTGCCGCAGGTTTTTTTCTTTTCTGTGCTGCACTGATCGTTATCATCTGGATCGATTTTCATCACCAGATTATCCCGGATGTCATCAGCCTGCCCGGAATAGGAATCGGCTTTGTTTTTTCCTTTTTCAGTACCTTCATCAGCTGGCAGGATTCGCTTATAGGCCTCCTGGTGGGAGGCGGAATACTCTACACTATAGCCCTTATCTATCTGCTCTTAAGAAAACAGGAAGGCATGGGCGGTGGTGACATCAAACTCCTGGCCATGATCGGGGCCTTCCTCGGTTGGCAATCTCTGCCGTTTGTTATTTTTATAAGTTCCATCACCGGGAGTGTTGTCGGTCTCCTGGCAATGATACAGCAAAAGAAAGGTGGAAACACCCGAATCCCCTTCGGACCGTTTCTCTCCTGCTCAGCTCTCGTCTATTTATTTTTCAGAAACGATATCTTTCGTCTCTTGCAACTCTATTTCCAATAACCAGCCAGCCGGAAGTCTCTTTCCCGTTAATCGGCCGGGACCGGTGTCGGAAAGCGCAGGGTTCCCAGATCTTTTTTCCCCTGAATATGCTTTCCCAGAATAAGTCCGATCGCTTTTGCGTCGTTCACCTGCCGGTTGCTGTGGCCATATTTGGGATAAAAATTATGTAACCAGGATTTTCCCGACTCCGGCGTCTTTCCGGCCAGTTTCAAGAATACGCCTATCGTTCGCCATGGCTCAGGGACAGGATGTGTAAAAACTACCGGACTGAGGACCTCCGCCCCCTTCTCCTTCAGAAGACGCCGCAACCCCCAGTGATGCATCCGCCAATATCCCCGGCAGGAGATGAACGGAAGGACCTCCTGGTTCTTTAAAAGCCTCTCACCATCACGATCCAACAGGGATAAAACCGGACCGCTGGGATGATAGGACCATGTAGGCCCGGCTAAAACAATGAGATCCCAGGGCCGGAAATAATCCGGGTCGAGTTGCTCAATAGGTATTCGTCTGCGGAAAAAGGTCGTCAGCATCATCTTCAGGGTAGCCCAGTAAGAACCGGGCGGAAACTGCAATGTCTCCAGGGTCTTTAACTGCAGCCATTCAACATCTATATCATACTCCCCCAAGCCTTTGCTCAATCCCTGCAAAAGATTTCTGGTCTGACTGCTGAATGAAAAAAAAATAAGAAGAACCCGTTGCCTGTCCACAGCATTCTCTCTGTTTATTTTTTTGAGGCAAATCGACTCCCAACAAGCAGAGTATACCGTACAATACGACAAAAAAAAAGCCCTCGATCCTTCGAGGGCTTTAAAATCAAGGCATTACTATCGACGGTTATTCTATCTCATGCTCAACACCGACAGCAATTTTATAGAGAACCGTGACCAGGAAAAAGCCCGCTGCCCAGATCCCCAGGGTAATACCCACCTCGTTTGCCGTCGGATAATACTCGACGACCTGATCGAGCATATTCGGGACAAAGCCGCCCAGGACAAAGCCAAGCCCCTTGTCGATCCAAAGGGCAAAGAAAATCATTACACAGGCAGCCCCCAGCATCCCATCCGTCCATTCATTAAATTTCATGTAGGCTAAAAGGCCGAGTCCGGCAAAATTCAGGAAGACCGATCCCCACATAAAGGGCACCAGATTATTATAGACATGGCCATGATGTTCGAGACCGAAAAACAGATACTGCAGAGAATGGATATGGCCGGGAACATTGGAATAGTATCCGACAAAGAACTCTAAGATCACAAAAAACGTATTGATTATGGCAGCGTACATAATGATGGTCGACAATTTAGCCAAGGCCTCTTTGCCGGCATCAAAATGAGCAACCCGTTTCATGATCAGACAGGCAACGACAATAAGAGCCGGTCCCGCGGCGAAAGCAGATGCCAAAAAGCGCGGGGCGATTATAGCCGATAACCAGAAATGCCTTCCCGGAAGACCGCAGTACAGCATCGCGGTGACGGTGTGGATCGAGACGGCAAACGGAATGGAAATATACACAAAGATGTATATCCATTTCGGCGGATGTACACCTTTCCGTTCAGCGGTGAGGATAACCCAGCCGCAAAGCACGTTCAGGGTCAGGTATCCGAGCAGAACCACCATATCCCAGAAGAGCATGGAATTCGGAGTCGGATGCAGGATCATATTCAATCCGCGCAGGGGCTGTCCGAGGTCGGCCATGATAAACATCAGACACATGGCGATGGCTGAGATAGCCAGAAACTCGCCCAGAATGGTCAGCTTTCCAAATGCTTTGTAATCATGGATGTAGTAAGGCAGGACCAGCATCAGGCCTCCAGCCGCGACCCCGACCAGAAAGGTGAACTGGGAGATATAGATACCCCAGGAGACATCGCGGCTCATACCGGTCAGCGCCAGCCCGTAGATATACTGCCGCACATAACAGGCAGCCCCTATGGCAACAAAGGTGCCGAGAAAGGCAAGCCAAATCCAGTACGCCGGTTTGCCTTTGAGTGTTTTTTCAATCATGACGACCTCACACTATGTAGAAGACTGAAGGTTTTGTCCCTGCGGAAGCGTTCCGCTGGATAGTAAATTCTTTTGCAAGAACCTGCCTCACCTCTGATTTTTCATCATTGATATCGCCAAAGACCATTGCCCCGCTCCCCTCACAGGCCTCGACGCAGGCCGGTTTCAGCCCCAGAGCGAGCCGCTCGCCGCAGAAATTACATTTTTCAACAACACCGCGCATACGGGTCGGAAAATCAGGATTATACGTCTTGACATATGGCCGTGGATCCTCCCAATTGAAACTCCGGGCACCATACGGACAGCCCGCCATGCAGAACCGGCAGCCGATGCAGCGGTGGTAGTCCATTGCCACAATACCATTGTCTTTCTGTTTGAAGGTGGCCTTAGTCGGACAGACCTTGACACAGGCCGGCTCTGCGCAATGGTTGCAGAGCACCGGGAACTGGGCATGTTCGACTGCTGTAGAAAGGCGCGCCTGACTCTGATCGGTGAATGCATTTTCAAAGGGAGTTTTCCAGATCCATTTGATCTCGCTCTTCTTTTTTTCCGGCGGGAATTCAGGGACATTATGGACTCTCGCACAGGCGGCAATAGCCCTGTCCAGCATTTCAGGCTTTTCGATAAACTTGCGCATATCGATAACCATACCTAATTGAATACCACTTTGTTCCGTTGCGCCATGAGCTGCCCCAGCCGCTGCCGTATGACCTTCCTGGGCGGCGGCAAATGCAGACGTAGATGTCAATTTGGCAAGAGCAGGGGCGCCGATTCCGGCAAGTGCAGAAATGCCTGCAATCTTCAGGAATTTTCTTCTCTGGTTATCCATTAGTGCGTCTCCTTCTTCGATACTGCCTGCTTTGGAGTCAGATGACAATCCCAGCAATAGGGTTTTACCGATGCATATTCATGACAGGTATCGCAGAATTTTTCTTTGTCGGTATGACACTGCATACATGCCATCTGCAGGCCTTTTCGATATGTTTTGCCATTCACCACAACCGTCGAGCGATCATCGTCACGAAGCACCTCATCACGCCATTGATTGAGCAGTTGCATATGGGTATCCCTCATCTCCTGAACGGGCAGGACACACTGTTTTCCAACTCCCATAGGCGCCTCCGGCTTCGGCAGATCACCAGCCTTCAGTCCGTTATACCAGATAGGAGACGTCAAAATGAGGACAAATATAATCAGTCCCGGTATTATTGTTCCTTTGTTATACATTATCGCTACTCCTCTATTCCCGGTCAGAATTAAAGCATCGTTCGCAGGCCGTCTTCAAGATCGCCTCGCGTTTCGCCATCGATCACCAGAGCATTGCCGACAAGTTCAGACACACCGCAGACCCTGACATCAGGATTCCAGTAGTTCATCAGGGAGGTCAGAGTCGCACGGTCAATGGCACAGACACATGACAGCATATTGACCCCCTTCTTTTCCTGGACATATTTAACTGCGTTTGCCCTGGGCAGACCTGAACGCATCCTGAGCTCCATGATCTCATCGGTATTCAGACCAGTGCCGGAGCCACAGCAGAAGGTCTGCTCACGAATGGTATTTTCAGGCATCTCGACCCAGTCCACGACATGGTCGAGGATAAAGCGGGGCTCATCCATGAGTCCCATGGCTCTGGCCGGGTTGCACGAATCGTGATAGGTCGCTTTCACATGGCTGTTGCGGCTCTTGTCGAGTTTGAGCTTACCGTGTTTGATCAGATCGGCCGTAAACTCACTGATATGGATCATCTTGGTGGAGGCGGCATTATTGAACACTGTGCCGGTAATCGGTGAGACGGGAACTTCCAGAAAATCCGCCGGACCATTCATCGTGTCCATGTATTGATGCAAAACGCGCCACATATGCCCGCACTCACCGCCGATGATGTATTTCACGCCAAGCCGTTTAGCCTCGGCATACATCTTGGCGTTGAGTTTTTTCATCGTCTCGTTATTGGTAAAAAGACCAAAGTTACCGCCTTCCGAGGCATACGTCGACCATGTATAGTCGAGCCCGATGGCCTCAAACATGAGCAGGTAGCCCATGGCCGTGTACAGACCGGGCTCGGCGAAGACGTCGGCCGAAGGCGTAATGAAGAGAACCTCGGCCCCCTTGCGGTTGAAGGTATGATTGATCTTGATGCCGGTCAGATTTTCGACATCATCGGCCAGGAAGTCAACGTTGTCCTTGAAGGTATGAGGCTGCAGACCCATATGGTTGCCGGTCCGGTTGGAGTTCGAGGCAGGCTCGAGGATCCAGTTGATGCCGATTCCGACCAGATGCAGGAGTTCACGCAGCATCATCGTCACCTCGGCGGTGTCGATACCGTACGGACAGAAGACCGAGCACCTGCGGCATTCTGTGCACTGGTAGGAGTACATGAACCACTCCTTCAGGACTCCGACCGTCATCTCCCGGGCCCCGGCCATCTTGCCCATGATCTTGCCGGCGAGGGTAAAATCGTTCCGGTAGACGGAGCGGAGGAGTTCGGCCCGCAGGACCGGCATGTTTTTCGGATCGCCGGTGCCGAGAAAGAAGTGGCACTTATCGGCACAGGCACCGCAGCGGACACAGCAATCCATGAAGATCTTCAGGGAACGGAATTTCTCCAGTCTCTCTTTCAGACCGGAAAGGATGATCTCCTTCCAATTCTCCGGGAGCTTCCAATCGTCATCCTCCGGCGACCAAACCCTGGCATTGGGAAAATGCAGCCCTTTTTGGCTGTTGAGATACTCAACTTTATCCTTCTTGGCGGGATAGGCATAGTTACCCTCTTTAAAAACCACGGGTATATCCATCCAGTCCCTGGTTGGTATGGCTCCAGTTGCCAAGGACGGTCCCTGCACTACGCTTTTCGATAATTGTTCTAGTTTTGGAACTGCCATCGTTTTAATCCTTATAAGCTAGTATTGGGTCAACAATAGTAATTTCATCCTTTTTCGGCAGGCAACTCTTTATCAACCGGTATACCGGCCTCCACCATGAACTCTCGGAAATCATCCTCATATCCCGCGTAGGAATGGGGTTTAATCTCAGGATCATTCCAGGGATTAATATGACGAACGGCACGGCAATCGTTTTTCATGTTTCTGGTCGGGCTCAGGAAAACCCCTCCCAGATGCATCAGTTTGCTGAACGGAAAATAGACAAGAAGCGTACTGACAAGAAACAGATGGATATAAAAAATCGCGCCTATCTTGGTACCGATCACCGGAGAGAAGGTGACAAGACCCACAGCCAGCCGTTTGATGGTGACGATATCGATGTCCGTTCGCAGAAAGTAACGCATCAGGATGCCGGTAACGGCAATACCGAAGATCAGAACAAGCGGGAAAAAGTCATTGATAAGGGAGATATATCTGACATGACGATTGGTAATACGTCTGCCGAAGAGATAGACAAGGCCAATCAGAATGGTCGCATCGGTGATATAGACATTCGGGGCGCCGAATTGGAAGATGCCGTCACCAAACTCAATCCAATCCATCCAGAACGGAGCCGGATTCAGAAACAGCCGCATATGCCTGAGGATTATGAGCAGAAACGAGTAATGGAACATCAGGGAAAAAACCCAGAGCCATTTCGAGGATTCATAGGTGATCTTCGGGCCGTCATGGATCTCTGATTTCGTGTTCCTGAACAGTGATCTGAAGGTGAAGATCTCAAGAATCATTCTGGCTACAACCTCAGCGGTGGTGTTCGGACATTCAAGCCTGCTCTGCTTGATAAAATCCAGCGATGCCGCCTGTCCACAGGTAGTCTGAATGGAAAAGGGCACGGGTGACTTGGCCCACTGCACCACCCTGTAGATAAAGCCACCCGCAAAGACCAAAATGGCCAGATAGGGCAACGCAACACCGAAAAGGTATTGCATCCCCTGTACCTGGGATCCGAGCCCGGCAATCACGATCAACGTAATGACCGCCAAAAATGAAAAGGCGTACTTCATTTCTTACCTCGCTTCTATTTGAACTAATATTTTGGATACCGCACCGGTGAGGGACTTCACTCACGCGGCCCGGAAACCAGTTAATGACTCTCGACCTTTTCGGAACCTTCCTTCCCGATATCTTTCAGCAACGCCGTCGGGCATCGACTGTCTGTAAGAATATGAGCGCCGGATTTTATCTCTTTGATCCTGACCTGATATAGCCGTTCCCGGCACTGCATATAGATATCAAAGGCAGCAAGCACTGCCAGATCAACTGCAAATTCGAAATCATACAGATCGTTCGTAAGCCCGCAGGTTTGCTTATCTGCGGCAAGGACCTCACGGGTAATATGCTTTACGGCGTGAATCGGTGCCACGGCCTGGGAGGCCGTAAACTCCTGGACGGAACGAATACGCATGATCTGTTCGAGCGGGGCTGTAAACTCCCCGGAATCCGCATTCTCCGCCAGCAGGGGAAACAGCCTCTCCAGCGCCTGGCGTGTGTTGCCGCCAACGGGATTTGCAAATGCATCTCTTTCTTTCAGGAAAAACGAGGACGACTTATAGGTAGACAGGGTATACTCCACCCACCTGTTGACGATCTTCTCCCTGTGGTTCCTCAGCGCTTCAACAAGATCTATCAACCAACTGCCTCTTCTCAATGAATTTTTTCCGCATAATCACGCAAAATCATAAACCATAATAAAATGAATGACCATTCACAAATTAGCATTTTTAGCACCTTTCCCTCCCTTTTTCAAGAACATTTTTTTCCGGGGAAGGACCGGCCGCGAGGAAGAGGTCCCGGTAAAATTCCAGCAGAATTCGAACCGTCCTCATTTTCCCATATCGATGATGATGTTCTTTGCCTCTCCTATATATGGATCCTGTTTGATCTCTTCTTTCCAATTAGGGGCATCGTCTTTTTTCGTTCCCTTGCCGTCGGTCTCCGAAGGTTCGTCCTCATCCATTACTCCCTGGTATTTCCGGTACTGTGCTCCGACTTTTTTCCGCTCCTGGCGTGCCTCTTCCATCTTCTGACGCATATCGCTGAGCTTCAATGAAACAGCAGTCTGTTTGCTCCGCTCATCCGCCTTTTTTGCCTCCGAGGCTATGATCTTCAGTCCTTCCTCATGTTCAGCCCTCTGCAGGCTCTTTCTCCGGATCGTGTCCAGATCGAAGGATTTACCGCTGAAGGGAGTAAACTCAACCGGTCCGACGTGATCCCAGGGGAGAGAATATTCAAGATATTTTTCTCCAGATTTCAGATGTTGAAACAAATTCGGCAGGACGATATCGGACTCAACCCCCTTGTACTGGGTGGAACCGCCGGTGATTCGGTAGAACTTCTGGATGGTGACCTTCAAGGCCCCGAGATCGTCAAATTTTTTAAACTGCAGGACAGGCATATTTTCGTTCAGATTGATGATGGTCTGGACAGTCCCCTTCCCATGGGTATGGGCGCCGCCGACGATAATGGCCCGCTTATAATCCTGCAGGGCTGCCGCTACAATCTCCGAGGCCGAGGCCGAAAACTGGTTCACCAGAACGACAAGAGGCCCGCTGTATTCAATCTTTTCGTCGTCATCGTTCAGGATCCGGGTGGTGCCGTAGCTGTTCTTGACCTGGACAATCGGCCCTGACTTAATAAACAACCCGGCAATATCCACTGCATCGACAAGCGAACCGCCTCCGTTGTTGCGTAAATCGAGGATAATCCCTTCGGTATTGGTCTTTTTTAGATCATCAAGCGCCTTGCGGGTGTCATCGGTTGAGTTTCTCGCATCACCACCGTTTTTAGTCTTTTCAAAATCCCGGTAAAAACTCGGGATCAGGATATAGCCGATCTTTCCGCCGTCAGGAGAGTCAAGCACCGTATCCTTGACAAAGGTTTCTTCGATCTGGACCACATCCCTGATGATCGGAATGCTTTCTTTGGTTCCGTCCGGCTTTTTCACCGTCAGACGAACCTCTGTCCCCTTGGGGCCCCGGATCAGACGAACGGCATCACTGAGACGCATATCGGTAATTTCAACTGGCTCGGCACCCTTTTCAGCCACCTGCAGGATGGTGTCTTCGGCCTGGAGCAGACCTTGCTTGGCGGAAGCGCTTCCGGGAATAATCCTGACGACCTTGATCAAACCGTCCTCTTCACGGAGAAGAGCCCCGATTCCTTCCAGACTGCCGCGCATCTGGATATCGAAATCCTCCTTCTTATCGGGAGGAAGATAATTGGTATGCGGGTCAAAGGCCCTGGCAACGGAGTTGAAAAAGCGGTCATAATGATCCTGCAGGGTCTCTTGATGCAGACGAAGAAAAAACTCCTTATTGACCTTGGCCACCTTTTCTTTCGCCTGTTTCCACAGCTCATCATCGGACAGCTTCACCTTCGCCTTTTTCTGATCCTCCACAAGATCGAGATACCTGGAAATAACCTGGCCTTTCATGATCTTGCGCCACCTGTCTTTCAGGGCGTTCAGGTCATCGGCATACATCAGTTTTTCCGGATCTGTTTCATAGACCTCATCCTGGTTCACATCAAAGCCTGCGGCCAGTATCTGATCGGCCATCTTTTCAACCTGGCCGATCCGTTCCTTCATGATATCGTAACCGGCTGCCGGCAGGACTATGGTGCCGTGTTCCAGATTATCCGCTATATGAACGGCAAATGGCCGCAATTCCTTCACATCCTTGCTCAACAGAAACCGCTTCTGAAAATCCAGCTGTTTCATATAAAGATCAAAGGCAGCCATCGACAGGGCATCATTCATTTTTCTATCACTGAAATGGATGGCGGGAAGCTGCTTGTCCAGCATATATCCGATCATCTGGTTTCTCTTCTGGTCAAAACCCTGGGAATCTTTTCCATATCCATGTCCGGCATGGGAAAGCAGGAGAACCAGAAAGGCGATCAACAGGCGGTGGGTACGATTTTTCATAAATTTTCCGCTGATAAAAAAATGTGGCAACAGCCAACGAGATACGAATACTCGCAGTTTTGCATGACAGACATAACAAAAGAAGAAAACAAATACCATCGAAAAGAATGGCCCATTAAAAAAATGCAGCTTTTAACGCTTGGCTTTCGTGCAGAAAAGTGAGAACAGGCTGGAAAAAGAAGTTCATTCTCTCTCGGGCAGTATGGATTTCCAACAAGGAGCGAAAAGAGTCATGTTACTTTTCGCGAAAAGAGTTTTTCGATTTCTGGGAGATCGTGACGGAGAAGACCCAGCTCACGGGCAAAGGTAAGGAGTTCCTGCAATGAACAGTTCAGTGAGGCTGACGGGAAGATACCCTCTGCAATCTCGAAGGCCAGAAACGCTTGCAGAGCACTTGCGGCCTCCTGCTGCAGGCTGAGGAGTTCCACCTTGTACCGCTCATGAAACACCGTGAAGCGTCGCCAGTTTTCGATCGACCGTTTCAACCCGCGATAGGATGATTTTCCTCGATTTTCAGGCTTCATATCACGCAGGATAATGTCCCGGTAGCGGCACCTGGCAGCGTCAAGCAAGCGGTCGATTTCCTCATCGCTAAGCTGCAAGCGCGGGCCATTTTCGTCCGTGGTGAGATAGTAGAGGGAGGAGTGATAGGCCACCTCGGGGATTTCGCCAGAATCACGGACGGCATGCCACTCGTTGTCCAGCAACTCCTGCCGGTTACTCATTGTCATCTTCCAGTCCGAAAATAGTGCGCAGCATATCCACTTTCACCTTGCTGTCATGCTTGCAGGAGTCCTGTTTCAGAAACACCAGAGGATCATAGAGGATCTTCGAGATGATCGCCGCAGCCATTTTCTCAACGGACTGCCGTTCTTTATCCGACAGGCACTGGAGACGCGGGAGCGTTTTTTCAAGCTCCATCCTGCAGATATCGTCCGCCTTTTTCCGCATCGCGGCAATGGTCGGGGTCACATCCATCCCTTTATACCATCGCTGGAATTTCAGGACCTCCTCGTCAACGATCCGGCCGGCCTTGACCGCCTCCTTTTCCCGTTCGGATTTATTCAACTCGACGACGCTGGTCAGGTCGTCGATATCGTAAACAAAAACGTTCTCCAGATCATTCAGGCCCGGATCGAGATCACGCGGGACAGCGATATCAATCAAAAACAAAGGTTTGTTGCGTCGTAACCGCATGACCGGCCGCACCTGATCCTTATGCAGGATGATGCCGGAGGCCCCGGTGGAGCTGATCAGGATATCCACCCGCTCCAGTTGCAGCACCAGCTCTTCGAGCGAGACGGCAGTCCCGTTGAACCGTTTGGCCAGATCCACCGCCCGGGACAGGGTCCGGTTCGCGACCACCACTTCATCCACGCCCTGGCCGACCAGATGCTCCGCCGCCAGTTCCGCCATTTCGCCTGCGCCGACCAGCAGGACCTTTTTATCCTTTAGACTGCCGAAGATCTTCTTGGCCAGTTGGACGGCCGCATAGCTGATGGAGACGGCCGAGGAGCCGATCCCGGTCTCGCTCCGGACCCGTTTGGCCACCGAAAAGGATTTATGCAGCAGCCTGTTCAACAGCGGACCGGTTGAATGTTGTCTGGATGCATGCCGATAGGCCTCCTTCAGCTGACCTAAAATCTGGGCCTCTCCGATAATCATCGAATCAAGGCTTGTCGCCACCATAAAGAGATGGCGGACTGCCTTCTCATCATAATATATGTATATGTATTCACGGCATTTTTCAGCAGATATCCGGCCACCGAACAAAAAGCGGATCAGCTCATCTTCCAACTGTGCGCCGGGTTCGGCAACGAGCAGCAGCTCAACCCGGTTGCAGGTGGAGAGCAGGTAATATTCCCGGCAGCCGGGGATCGTCGAAAGCCTCTGCAGCGGCTCTTCGTATCCGCCTGTCAGGGCCATTTTTTCGCGAACAGCAAGTGGCGCCGATGTATGATTGACCCCGACCAGAAGAATTCTCTCAGTGGGCATAACTGTGCACTCCCCCCAACAGAAAGGTCACTCCCCAGAGGGTAAAGACAACTGCAGAAAAACCCAGGATCGCCATGACCGCAGCCCGTTTGCCGCGCCAACCACCGGTAATGCGCTGGTGAACCTGGATCAGGTAGATAAACCAGGTGATCAGAGACCAGGTCTCTTTCGGATCCCATTGCCAATAGCTTCCCCAGGCCTGATGCGCCCACATGGTCCCGGTGATGATGCCCAGGGTCAGAAAAAGAAAACCGGCAGTCAGGCAATGGCTGTTTAACTGGTCCAGGGCATCAAGCGAGGGGAGTCGGGAAAAAAAATAGCCAAAGCGCTTGCTTTTCAACTCTTTTTCCTGGAGCAGATACATCAGGCCGCCACAGAAGGCAAGGGCCAGAAATCCATAGGCGACAAACGATACACCGGCATGGACCGGCAGCCACCAGCTCTGCAGGGCCGGTACGAGCGGTGCCGGTTCGCGGGAAACTGCGGCCGAAATCATAAGGAGGATAAGTATCAAAAGTGATGCAAAGGTCCCGAAATTCTTAACCGTATACCGCCATCGGAAAGAGAGATAGGCCCAGGTTGTGGCCCAGGCAAAAAAGGCGATGGCTTCATGCTGGGAGGTCACGGGGGCATATCCCGTCAGCAGAGCTCGGGAAATGAGAGAGAGCGTCTGCAGGATCCCGGAGGCAATCAGTATCCACCGCGCAATGGTGCGGACCTTTTTGTTCCTGCTGATAAAGAAAACGACATAGGCGGCACAGGCCAGAAACGTAACGGCCAGGACAGTCTGAAAAAGCAGGTAACTTATTTCGGTCATCATGGTCTTCAACGTAAAGGGTCTACATCGGTTACCGGTTGAAGAGAACGGTGGTCAATCATCCTGCAGAGCTCTTCTCCGATTTTTTTTCTCAAGGCTTCCACTTCCGGCAAGGTCTGCCACAAGTCCGGCCACGTTGATTGTCGCCGGCAAAATCCCCTCCAGTCTCTCCTGAAGGGTCGGCCAGTCTTCATTGCTGATACAGGATAACACATCCATCTCCAGGATTTTCTCAAAGAGACGCTGATGGAGGCAGGGCAAACCGCCGTCACCGACAACCGTCCCCCTGATCGAGGAAAACAACCGGACCAGCAATCCGTAATCAGAACCGTATTCCTGTTCGAGTCTCTTTCTGATCCAGGCGGCCAGAGCCGGACTGCCGCCGCCGGTTGATACGGCCAGGAGGAGATCCCCCTGCCGTACCGTTGCCGGCACCTGGAACGTACACGCCTCGGGATTGTCGGCGCTGTTTATCAGGATACTGCGCTCCTGCGCCTCGCCGATCACCTGTTGCTGAACATCGCTGTTGTCAGTCGTTGCAAAGACCAGAAAAGCCCCCTGCAGATCGCCTGGGCTATATACTCGCTGCTGCCATTCAATCCTGCCGTCGGCGGCAAGCTCCCTGATCCTGGCACAGGCCACCGGGCTGATCACCCGTATTCTGGCCCCGCAGGCCAGAACCGCCTCAATCTTCCGGGCGGCAACATCCCCCCCCCCGACAACCAGGCAGAATCGTTTTTGTATATTGAGATTAACAGGATAAAAAGGCATGGGTCAACGCTTCATGATCGGTTTTTCGGCTTCAGGCAGTTTACAATAATGGTGATCTCTCCCCGGGACGTCTGCAAAGTCTGTTTGCCTGTTGCAATGTCAAAGTCCTCTTTGGCAATCTCTAGAAACTGCGGCAGACACTTCCGGCGCACATCATGGGCAAGATAGACGGCCCCGTCCGGTTTCAAATAGGTCTTAAGAAGAGCAAGGATGGGTTGCAGAAATTCCTTCCGGAACAGGATTTCAGCTCCGGCTATCACATCAAAAGGTTGCAAATCCGGTGGTTTGAGCCAATCAAGAAGTATGGATCTGACTCCGGGAATCCCCGAGGCGGCACGGCTGACCCTCTGGAAATCAAGAATGATTTCTTCATAATCACTGAGGGTAACATCAAAACCGGCAGCGGCGGCGGTAAGTCCAGGTGCGCCAAGGCCCGCCCCCAGTTCGAGAAGTGATTTGCCCTGTCTTTCCGGCAGTGAACACAGCACATACGAAAGCACCATGGCTGCCTCCCAGAGCCTGATCCAGAAGGGAAACTCAGCCACATCGGCAAGGGGATCCTTGCCCGAAAGAATCTCTTCAAGATTAGCAGCTTTCAGCAGACGAACAGTCTTTTCTCCAACCTTCAGCTTATCGAAGGTCAGCGTATATTTTTTCCTTATCCGGTTATAGATGCAGCGTTCCTGTTCCGGTAAATTTCGTATATCCATAGTCACGGCAGCAAGAAACCGCCTCCATTCTCCAGCCCTCTACATGCATTCCATTGCCGATGCAGTATCTTAAAACAGGCAACATAAAAAACGACCCCCAAACGCCCAGGCGGTCAAAATATCTATTAACGATGTTCATGTCAACCGCCAACCGGCATGCACGTCGCTTCTCATGTAAGAGGCGAGCCGGAGGCCCCGGACAACCGTCCTTATTTCATCACTGTTTTGATATCACTAACAAGAACCGAATGCGGAACATAGCCAACGTATTTTTTCACGATATTACCATTCTGGTTGACAAGAAAGGACACCGGTATGCCATAGACCCCGCCAAAGCCTGTGATCGTCCCGCGGTCCGCCATCACCACAGGATAATTGATCCCCATTTTTATGACCAGCTTACCCACCACTCTTGGCCCCTCCTCATCTATCGACAAACCGATGACCGAAAAGCCGTCCCTGGCCAATTCGTTCTGCAATCCGACCAGGCTGGGAACCTCTTCCATGCAGGGTGGACACCAGGTGGCAAAAAAGGTCACCAGCAGGACTTTTCCTTGCAATTCCCGACTGTCAACGGTTTTCCCGCCTGTCACGTCCGGAAGGGAAAAGGCCGGCATCTTTGTTGTCGCATAGAGCAGACCGGAGGAGAAAAAGAGAACAGCAAACAGGAGAATCGCTGCTAACGAAACAGGAAAATGGACATTTTTCATCGGCTGGCCTCTGAGGTTTTTTCAAAACATCGTTTCTATATTATATGATCATGATACACTCCTTGGGCAAAATATTCTTCATTTTTTCACCTTAAGAACTAACGATCAGGACTGATGATCGACCCGATCCGATCAAGCCACGCCTGGTCTCCCACCAGGCCGGATGAAAAAAGGTTGCAGAGATGAGTGTAATAAATTGCAAAACATGCTAGACTATGGTCCGTTTACAGCTCTAATTTTATATAACAGCTCGCAAGGAACCTAATATGACGATTCTTCAATCCCACGTTTTGTTGCCGACCCTGAAAAAATCGGCTCTTCTCTTTTCCTTTCTTTTGATATTCCTTATGGCTGGAAACTCGACAGGTCAGGTTGTTGACCGGGTCGTTGCAGTGGTCAATGATGATGTCATTCTCCTCTCCGATCTTGACAATAGAGGGAAGGCATACTTCCAGAAAGTCAAGGACAACACACCGGAAGGGTCCCGTCAGGAAGCCATCCAGAAGGCCAGGGATCAAGTGCTCGACAGTCTGATCGAAGACAGTCTTGTCAGCCAGAAGGCAAAGAAAGACAAGATATCCGTATCGGACGAGGAGCTCAAAAAAGGCTACGAACAAATACTTAAGCAGAGTGGTCTGACTGAAAGCCAGTTTATGGATAAGGTGAAAGAATCCGGTCTTACCAAAGAGACCTATGAAAAAAATCTCCGCAACCAGATCCTCCAGGACAAGCTCATCAGTTTTGACGTCCGCTCCAAGGTAGTTATAACCGACACCATGGTCAAAGAATACTACGACAGCCATTCTACGGAGCAATCCGCCACAAAAGGCGGGTATGCCCTCCTCCAGATGGGTTTCACCTGGGGTCAGGGCACCGAATCCCAGAAATCGGCACCAAATCTGTACGCAGATAAAATGGATGCAAAAAAACGTGCGGAGCAAGTCCACAGGCTTGCTCAGGAAGGTCAGGATTTTAGAGAACTGGCAAAAAAATTCTCCAACCTGCCGTCTGCGGCGGATGGCGGCGATATCGGCATCTTCAAGGAAGACGATATGGCCGCCGACATGCGGGAGGCTGTAATCAACCTCAAACCGGGTGAGATCAGCACCATCCTTGAAACATCGGCAGGATTCCAGTTTTTCAAGCTCACCGCCAACAATGAGGGAGTTGACCCCAAATCGTCGTATGAAACAGCTAAAGACGGGATCAGGGAAATCCTGTATAAACAGCAACTGAAGGAAGAGTTTAATAATTGGGTAAAAAATCTGAAGGAACAGGCGTATATCAGGAAAATGTAACTCGAATGCCCCCTTGGATCAGCGCTTTTTCGTACATGGCCGAATCCCTTCCGGAATCATAATCAACCTCATTTTCTCATTACAACAGGAACCGACAGATGGTTAATGCCCCCTCTTGCCCCGATATCGAAACCCTTGGCCAATTTCTCCAAAGGCAAAGGACCGAAAAGGGTGTCGACTTGCTTGCAGTAGCAGAAGAAACAAGAATTCCACTGGGGACATTACAGGCAATGGAAGGTGGCGATTATGCCACCCTGCCCGCCGATGCCTTTGCCCGCGGCTTCTATTCGATATATGCCCGCCTCCTTAATTTGGATACTCAAAACATACTGGAACGATACACAAAAGAGAGGGGTTCTTCCTTGAAGAACCAGAAAAAAACCGCTCAGACCCCGTCAAAACTAGGAGAAACAGTAAGTCCGATGGCGGAACGACCCTTGATAACTCCGCTCTCCATGCTGGGCTTCAGTCTCGTTCTCCTTGTCCTGATCACAATCACTCTCTGCTGGTTCTTCTCCTGGAATCCCGCCAACTTTCTAAGCGAACGGCTCCAGAGTTTTGGAAAGGCAACCGTTGAGCAAAAATCAGAGGCCAGGAACTCTCCCGCATCCCAGATATCAGCCAATCAGGCAGCGAACCCCCTTCCCTCCGAAACAGTTGATGCAGGACAGACGGCAAGCCCGACCACCGGCAAATATACCCTCCAGGCGGAATTTCCGGAACCGACAAAGGTGACGGTGACCGTCGATGAAGAATTTCCGGTAGAACTGACGTTCCCGGCAGGTCAGACCCATGACTGGCACGCAAAAAATTCTATCATCCTGGCCCTTCCGTCCAATACAAAGACACGTTTGACCATGAATGGAGTAATCATTCCTCTCCCCGGACCCGTCAACGGGTATATCACCGTTTCAATCCCCGGCTCTCCTCTCAGGTAGCTAGTGCCTGGCCGGCACGGGCGAACCAGAAATTGCCCGACTCAACAGCACGTTACAATGAGGAACTGTACGCATCCCCCTGAACCTTCATCTCTTTAGAAGACCGTATGCCCGCGCCCGAAAAGGAGACTGCAGCTGTTGTCCTCGATTGCCGTGACCATGGCGAATCCGATAAGATCGTTACGTTTTTCTGTGAGCAGGCTGGCCGTCTGTCCGGTATCGCCAAAGGGGCGAAACGGAGCAAACGACGTTTTGTCAACAAGCTGGAACTCTTCTCATCGCTCTACCTTACCTACTCCCTGCCGCGACACGGCAGTCTTGCCTTTATCGCAGCCGCCGAACTCCAGTCCAGCTTCCTGAATCTGCGAAAAAATATCACCCTCTATAATGCCGCCACAGTCATCCGCGAGTTCGTCCTGATCGGAACCAGTGAAAAAGAGCGTGACGACAGGGTCTTTGAGATCCTCCACTGGGCACTCCAATCCCTGGACAAGAAACGTCCTCCTCAGACGGTAGTCATTCTTTTTCTGATCCGGTTTTTCGAGTATATAGGGTACAGGCCCGATCTGCTGCACTGCCATCACTGCGGTCAGTCGGTTGCCGCACAACAAAGCGCCGCATTCAACTATATCGCAGGCTGCCTCGTCTGTGAAATCTGTTCCAGCCATGGTTTCCAGACAACCGTCCCTCTGTCTCTCGGTACGATAAAGCTCCTGGCCAACGCCCAGAACCAGCCGCTGGAACGGTTACACCGTCTGCATTTTTCCCTCCAGGCCCGGAATGAATCTTTAGACATGCTGCACCGCTACGGGCGTCAGCTTTTTCAGCGGGATATTCATTCCTGGGAGGCGCTGCGAGGGAAAGGGAAATAAGGGTAATTTTCAGGCAACTTGGGTCTCCAACCTTTACCTTCGGCATTCTAATCCCTATAGCGTATCTCTCCGCTCTGCAGGGCGAGGGATGAACCGTCATCAAGCCGCAGCCTTAGACCGCCATCGTCATCCAGTCCGGTCACCGTCGCCTCAGCGGTCTGATCTTCAAACACATTCTGACCGAACACCACTCTCCTGCCGATGGTGTCGGACAGTTCCTTCCAGCCTTCAAGCAGCAGATGCTCACCGTTCCTGCCGGAAAAACCATCCCCGCGCAGATCATTGGCTTCCTCAAAATAGAGCAGGCCCAGATTCCAGGTCAGCTTGGCAAGAAATACCGCGGTGAAGTAATGCAGATCAACCGGATGGCCGACCTCTTCGGCAAGAGATGTTGCACTGTTCTGCAGTTCGTCGGGAAAGGACCGGTTGTTGATATTGATCCCGAAGCCGATCAGGTCATACGCATCCAGATGCCGCGGCCCCGAAAAGCCCTGGATCAGAAATCCGGCTGCCTTTTTGCCCCCGATCAGGACATCATTAACCCAGCGCAGCCTCGCGTCATCGGCCCCTGCCTGCCGGATGGCCTCACAGCAGGCCACACCTGTTGCCAGCGATAGAAAACGCCGTGACTCCGGCAGCAGCGTATTGGCATGAATCAGACACCCCCAGAGCCCTCCTGCGGGGGCAAACCAGGAACGGGCAAAACGTCCTCTTGAGCCGCTGAGGCTGTCGGCGATGATGACCGTGCCGCTGGCCACCGACCGGTTGCCCTCTTCCATGGCCGTAATATGAGCACGGGCCCGATCCATGGCCCGGACAAGGGCGGCATGGTGCTCGATCACCGAGCCGACAAAGGCGCCGTACTGCAGGATTGTCGGAGTCCGGTCCCCATCGGTCCGTCTTCTCAGGGGGATTTCATGGTCCAGGATGTACTGGCGTACGTCTTCGGTTGCAGCACCTGTGGCCTTCATCCCCGACAAAGGTCCGCGGCCGTTACTGCTCTGCATCCCAGTCGGCTTTCACCCTGGTTATGATCTTCTGGATAAGAGGGAGTTTTTCCGGGGCGCAGACACCGATCAGCGGGTCCCCCTGGCTCACCGAGATTCCCGGTCTGAAATAGACCGAGTAGATCACCCCCGGTTCACCGTCATAATAGATAGGGGTATCGCGCTTCATCAGAGACATGGTGATGATCTCATCGCCGGCATTAATGGTTACCGCCCGGGCCCCCTTCTTTTCGATACGCGACTGGATATCAAGCGAAAAGAAATACTTTGCTCTTTCCGGAGCAGGAAAAAGAAAAAGAACCTCTTTGAGGATATTTTCAATGATCTCCTTCTTTTTCATGGGATGACGGATGGTCATCAGTTTCTCTCCGGCCTCGACAAACCTGCCGTCGAGTTCGGCATGGATGCTGGAGATAGTCCCATTGGTATGGGAGGTCACAAACTTCGAATTCCGTTCCCTGGTAATCTCATACAGGACGGTTCCAGGGATATGAAGCCATTCTCCGCTCGGGGCCGCCACCTCACCACCCTCGGGTACCAGACAGCGGACAAGCCCGGTGTGGGTTGCGCAGACATCAATATAATCATAGGGATCGGATCTGTACTTTCCGAGGATCTCATCAAAATCAATTTCATGTACCATACTTGGAGCCTGTACCTGTCAATAATTCATACGACATGAATCTTTCCTGTTACAACACCTTCACCACAACATGCAGTGCAGTCGTTACAGCAATGTCATTGCCGTAAGCAGGAATACCGTCGTCATGGTAAGTTTTTCCGCAGTTTGCGTCCTTGCCGAACAGGGATCAGAAGAGACTTCCGGCAGATGTCCCTTTTGCCGGGTCAGACCCTGGGCCCGCGAAACAGCATGTTGCCCTTGATCAAACAGGGATCCGGCCCGAACTGTAAAAAGACAAAGGTCAAACAATAAAACACCGATAATTGCATATCTCCAGCCTTTTCCACTCATATCATCACCTTTTTGAATTCTACCAAGTCAGGAAAATGAATGCAGTCTCCACCGGAAAATACGGTTACCAAGGAGGCATTTAACTTACTGAGATAATGTCCGCATGGCAAGTCTATTTTCGTAGTGTATTCTTCTTGAGACTGTCGTTCGTAACACCGTGGAGAAGACTGTTTTCTGTTTTACAGGCAGGACGTTGGTGGTATAGTGGGCGCCGACAGATAAGTGATATCCTTTTATGGACATACGCTGACCGGAAAAAACCGGGGAAAGGCTATTCACAGCCAATTCCCGGCAATGTCCGGCAGATATCAAACTCGGTACGAATGCAAAACATGCCCGAACCAGCCTCCCGCAAAGATACCCTTTTTCAAACCGAATCCGTCCCTGAGGATTTTGTCTTCTCAGAGCGAGTCGTAGAGGTCTTTGACGACATGCTGGACCGGTCGATCCCGTTCTACCGGGAGGTCATCCGTTCCACGGCCCGCCTGCTGCAGGCATCCATGGGTCCGCAGGATCATGTGGTCGATCTGGGCTGCGCAACCGGCACCACCCTGCTGGAGCTGACCAGGCTGCTGCCGGACCAGGAGCTGCAGTTCGTCGGCGTCGACAACTCTTCTGCAATGCTGGAAAAGGCCCGGCTGAAGAGCGAGCTGTACTCCAAACAGGACATCATCACCTTCATTGAAGAGGATATCACCCGGCTGCACCGCCCTGAGACTGGTGCCTTTCTGCTGAACTATACCCTGCAATTCATCCGTCCCTTGCTTCGCGAGGACTTTCTGAGGCGGCTGTATGCCGACCTGCGGCCGGGGGGGCTGCTGATCCTGGCTGAAAAAACCATCAGTCCGGATGCCCGGTTAAACCGGGAATTCATTGAAATATATCATCAATTTAAACGGGAAAGAGGCTATTCCGAGCTGGAGATCGCCAAAAAACGGGAGGCGCTGGAAAATGTCCTGATCCCCTTTTCCATCGACGAGAATAAAGCGCTTCTGCAGAGGGTCGGCTTTACGTCGATTGCGACTTTTTTCCAGTGGTTTAATTTTGCCGCCTTCGTGGCGGTCAAGGCTTCTTGATCCCCAAAAGCATGGACTATCTCTCTTTTCTCCCGCAGACGGCGCAAGTCGACGAGATCCTGGCGATCCGGCAGAAACGCCTGGAATGGGCAGAGCAGCAAAAAAAGGGATTCCTGCGCTACCGGATGCCCTGCGAACGGCTCGCCTCCTTTCGGGCCGGGCATATCGACTGTACCGGCGACAGGGTGACAATCGGAGCGGATAACGAGATATCCGATCACGATAAAAACACAATCAGGGAAGATCTGCGCGCCTTTATGCCCTGGCGCAAAGGCCCCTTTTCAATTTTCGGTATCGACATCGATGCCGAATGGAGGAGCGAACGGAAATGGCAAAGACTTCTGCCGGTCCTCCCGGATCTGAAGGACAAGGTCATCGCCGATATCGGCTGCAACAACGGCTATTACATGTTCCGGATGTCGCCGTTCCAACCCAGACTCGTCCTCGGTCTGGAGCCGACCATCCAGCATTACTACTGTTTCAATGCCTTAAACGGGATGGCCGGACTCCCGAACCTTCATATCGATCTCCTGGGAGTTGAACACCTGTCGCTCTTTCCCGCCTGCTTCGATGTGGTCTTCCTGATGGGGATCATCTATCACCGGCCCTCCCCGCTTGATGTCCTCAAAGATGTCTACACGGCTCTACTGCCGGGAGGCACGCTGATCCTCGAATCTCAGGCCATCCCAGGCGTCGAGCCGATGGCGCTCTTTCCGGAAAAGACCTACGCCAAGGTGCCGGGCACCTACTTTGTCCCGACCGGGACCTGTCTGCGCAACTGGATGCAGCGGGCAGGATTTACGGAGGTGGAGCTCTTCTGCAGCCACCCGATGTCCGCCGCCGAACAGCGCCGGACCGACTGGATGGTCTTTGAATCCTACGATGATTTCCTGAATCCTGACAATCCCGCATTGACGGTGGAAGGCTACCCGGCCCCGCACCGGGTCTTTCTGATCGGCCGGAAAGAATAACACGATAGTCAGTGAGAAATTAGGGTTAAAATTAGGGTCACCCATTAAAAGGCCTCTTGTCAATGAATAAACTTCCCCGTCCAAGAAAAGAATAAAATTTTTCCTTGCAAAGGTTGAGCTGTCGATTTTGCCAGGTGTTTCCCGGTTCCTTGCCGCGCCCGATATTTCACTCTTG
>CAIUQR010000114.1 GCA_903901335.1 uncultured delta proteobacterium
AGTCATACGGGTAGTAATTATTAAGTGAACATAACGGGATGGTCATAAGTTCCTCCTTTTCCTTTTGTAGAAAAAACAGGGCTTTGATGACCAAATTATATCATATAATCGGCTCGATTTTTGTTACGTATACTCCTGAGATATCTGCAGCTTCTAGGATTTTCCAGATTATAAAAAATTTTGAGGGACGATCGTCCCCAAATCGTCCCCAAAAAACTAAAAGGGATTGCGTTAATTCACGCAATCCCTTTATTTAATTGGTGCGGAGGTCGGAATCGAACCGACATGGACTTGCGTCCGCGGGATTTTGAGTTCTGTGTATCTTTTTCTTAACTATATAATATTACATTTTATATTTTATAACGTATTTGACCCATGTGGACACGATATTGGTTAATTGCCCAATTTTCCTGGAAATCTTCCTCACGGCAAAGTGGAGGTAAAAGCTGAGTGACTTTGTTCGATGAACGGACAAAAAAGACTATGATCGGACGAACTCTAAAAGGAGACGATAGTCATGCCGATCAGCTCCCTGAAGCGCGTCGATGTGCCGTTTCCGACATTCGCCTGCGTGAACCAGATTTTCACTGCCCCATGTAAATCGGGGCCGCCCCAGAAGATGGACGAGCAGCAAGTCTGCCATGAGCCTTGCATGACGGCCATTGCCATTTGCGAAAGGATGGATCGATACAAGACGATGATGAAACCGTGCCGCGATTTCGTCAGGTGTATAGGCCTCATGCTCAATCCAGGCTTTAACCTCCTCGATAAGATTCTTCAATGAAGGGCCGATCGACCAGTGTTCGATACCGATATTTTTCCCGCTCTTCCGAAATTTTCCAGCCCACCGCCAGACATTGCCGAACATCCGTTTGTGGAGCCTGCAGACAAAGTCCAGACTCAGCAGGTCCTTCGGCTTTTGCCGGAAAGCCCAGGCTTCAGCCTCGGCAATATTATCCTGCTCCCAACGGTCCAGCTCGGCTCGATTGGTGATATGAGGCAAAAGCAGGCCCACCGCCTCATCGGGATCGATGGGGGTTGTCCCCGGCGGATAATCATATTTCATCATGATCGTCCCACAGTTTCTTCGGCATATCTCTGATCAACTCCTCCACTTCCGATTCAAACGCCCTTTTCTCTTCTTCCTCGGATAGTTGCTGAGCCTCGAGAAGCATCGAGTGCGAAACCCTTGCCAGTTTTCGCTTCGCCAAAGAAATTGCCCGTTCACGAACAATCTCCCCAAGTTCTTTTCGCGGCACGAGGGCATAAACAAAAACGCAATCCAGGGCATCAGCTGCCTGGTGCATGGTCTTGATGGTCACAGAACCAGCCACCTCATTTTTTTCCAGAGTGCTGATCCAAGGGGCTGACACACCAAGACGTTTTGCAAATTGCCTCCCCGACATCCCCAAGGCCTGACGTATAGCACGCAGCCAGCCCATAGCCGGACGTTGCGCATCTCGCAAACACAAAAAGTTTTCCAATGTCTTTTGAAGCTGTTCCTGGATGAGACGTTTATGATGCGGGTTCATATTGTTAACCTATAAGATAATCTATTTTATTTTAAATTAACTTATAAATTAAATATTTTCAATGCAAAATAACTTAAAACTTATAATTCGCTCAATAGTAGGGATTGAAACAAAAACCTGGCAGCGAAGTATGTAATTTTTTGTTTGCCAGGGCACACACCCCCAAGAAAGAAGAAGACAGATGCAGACTCAGGAAGGACCGCCGGAGAGTCTGGTTGAATAATGTTTTTGTGGTACGATTATGGAAACTATAAAACACGAAAGACTGTAAGAGTCAGGAATGAGAAGTGGTTCAGAAAAATTGAACAAGCTGTTAAGTGTGAAATCTGCTACCAATACTACCTAATAAATGGGTCCATTCAAGGAGCAGAAGATGGCAAAAGGAACACGAAGAAAACATGCAGCGGCATTTAAGGCAAAAG
>CAIUQR010000115.1 GCA_903901335.1 uncultured delta proteobacterium
ATATTATTACATATATATTATATAAGGAGATACTCCAATTCGCTCTTTATCAGACCTCGTATAGACAGGCTTTCATTTTACGATTTGCCGTACAGACGATGAAACCTGTTTTGCGTTGATGTTGCAATTTTGACACAATCATACCTGTTTTGATTTCGTCAGGAAGTTCCCAGCTGAAAATAGAGCAGTTCTGATTTTCATTGCCATCGCCAGGTTTCCTCACTCTTCATATTATAGTGCGTTAATGTTGCAGACCCTGTTCGTCTGTTTTAAAAACTGAAACTGATAGCGTTTGTTTCCTAAGCGACTTTTCCCGAGCAGAAGAGGGCTGACTTTCAAGGTTCCGGCATCTGGTTTGACCTGAATGATCTTGCAATACTTAACAAATTTTGCTATCTGGCTAGAGGAGGAATTCCTATCAAATATCTTCAAAACTCAAACAGGGCAAATTATGAATAAAGGCGATCTGGTAGAAAAAGTGGCACAAGCCTGCAATCTTACTAAAGCAGCGGCTGAGCAGGCATTGAATAGCGTTGTTGGTGCAATCACCAAGGCTGTTGCAGCTGGGGATAAAGTGGCCTTGGTCGGCTTCGGTACTTTTTCTGTCTCGGAGCGGGCCGCACGAGAGGGCCGTAATCCCAAGACAGGTGAAGTTATACAGATAGCTGCAGGAAAAGTCGTCAAGTTCAAAGCGGGTAAAATCCTTGCCGATGCCGTCAAATAAAAGGAGATCAAGGCCAATGAATAAATCAGAATTGCCCGCAGTCTTATCCGAAGAACTGAATCTCCCTCTTGCAACAAGTTCAAGCATCATAAATACCATCATTGATGCCATGACCGAAGCCCTTGTGAAAGGGGATAATATCGAGCTTCGAGGATTCTGTTCGATTACCGTCAAGCAATACGATTCTTACATTGGCAGAAATCCAAAAACTGGAGTGGAAACCAAGGTCAAGGCAAAGAAACTCCCCTTCTTTAGGGTAGGAAAGGAGCTTAAAGAAGCTGTGAATACTGGGAAGAAATAAGGCAAAGAGGTAGGAATCTTGGGAGGCAAAACACTCTCAATGAAGTATCCCTATCTTGCGGCCAGTCGCGGCCTGTTTCAAGACCGCAGCTGGACACCGTTGATCAGGCTGACCTGGTCGTTTAACGTACAGAAATCGTAGATATATCCCACCAGAAACAGACCACCGGTGCAGAGGTAGACCAGACCGGTCATCTTTCCATACTCATTGTTTTGTAATCTCCATTGTCACCTTCCCGCTACAATAGAGATAGGAACTATTTTTGCGGCTTTTCCTGATATAATTCGGTAGAGCGTTTGGATAGCGTGTTCTTTTTCTTTTAGGTAATCGTGGTGGTCATAGTGTCTGTCCTGGATCCCTGAAAGTCCATGAGATTGAAGTTGAGCCCGAACATCTTTCGAAATGCCCGCAGCTGCCAGCAAGGTTTCAATGGATCGTCGCACATCACGAAGCTGGAATTTCTTGTTACACAATCCTTCTTCCTTCATTTTTCCGCAAATGCGATTAATTTCGTTCGAAAGGCTTTTGATATTAAGTGACACCCTTCCTTTCGTACTGGATAGCATAAAAGGGTGGTTGACCATTAGAGATTTCAGTTCTGCCATCGCTTCATCAGTCAATGGCAGAACGTGTTTACGGGGTTCACTTCGATTCCCTTTGGCATCGTAGAGTGTAACTGTCATTGCTTCCAGGTCGAGATTTTCTTCCTGCAAACGTAGCACCTGAAAGGGTCTTTGTCCTCCAAGTAATATGCAAATCCTCAGTGCAGCGCCTGTAACTCCGGATGTGTTCTGGAGCAAATCCCAAAATTCTTGGAACTCGCGTTTGTTGAGTACGACATCCCGTGCTCTGTTATATTTACTCAAGGCAGCAACTGATGCGGCAGGGTTGGCTATCAGGCTAAAACCGTGCAGGCAGGGAGGGATCTCAGGGTCACTCTCGCTTTTTAGAGCAGCGGAGAAGGCGGCGGCCATATAGCTTCGCAATTTGGCCGCCTCACGACCCTTGCCATCCTGAACAACTGCTGCAACGATTTTGGTGACGTTTTGAACGGTGATGCTGCTGGCTTTCATCGCTGCAAGATCAGGGATGACTGTGAATACCCGGCGCCTGAAAATTCCCGCTACGTCTTGGGCGGTTCTTTGCTTACCTTGCAACTTCAGATATTCGACGTACCCGTTCAGCAGAGCCTCAAGGGTGGCGGTTTCCCGCTCTACTCGATCTTGGTTGATTCTTTCTATTTCCCGTTGCTGCTGGTCCTCAATGAACTGTCGGAGGTGAGGATGTTCCTGGTATATCCGGGAAAATTCTCCTACTTTCTCCTTTGCTATCGCCAGAGTCATCCCGCCATGTGCACCATTTTTGTCGTAGGTTCCAAATTTCAGCGTGTCTCGCTTGCGGTTTGGCATTGTGTATCGGAAGTAGAAGCATACCCCGTCGCTTGTTTTGCGGACAGTGAAAACGCCTTTACCATGTCCGAGAGGATCGGTGAGCCATTTTCCTGTTTGGAGGCTCTCAAGTTGTTTGACCGTGAAGCCCATTGTCTCCCTCCAGTGTATTTTCCGGTTGCCGTTTGGTTGCCGTTTGTTCCTGGCTTTAGGTGGACAATACTGGATTTCTACGGACTAATCAATATGAAAATATCCTTTTATAAAGGGATATTGTGGACGTCCCTGGATTTCCATGGTCGCCGTTTGTTATTATTATGACCTGACTTCTAATCCGTAGGCCCCGCGTTCGAATCGCGGCGGGCGCACCAATAAAATCAAGGGGTTAAGTCGAAATGGCTTAACCCCTTTTTCTTTTGGTGTTGATTTTGTCCCCCGTATTGTCCCCCACGTTTTGCATGAAGGGAGGCGATTGGATGTGATGGGATATGATACTTGTGCCCTCATGTCACCTCGGAAAGTGTACGTCACTCCGACAATTCTTGAAGAGAAGGCCGATCAAAGCAAGTGTCGCAAACGCCGCCCCGACATAGAAGGTGAAAGATGCGCCAAAATGATCCCACAGCAGTCCGGCAGCGACACTGGCGATCAACAGGGCAATGCCACTGACTAGGTTGAAGAAACCATAAGCAGTCCCCCTCAGATCAACCGGAGCCGTGTTGGCAACCATAGCTGAAAGTAACCCTTGGGTGATGCCAAGGTGAATGCCCCACAAAGTCACTCCTAAAATGACGGTGAGCCAATGGTGATTGACGGCCAATGCTGGTTGGGATATTTTGGCACGGCGGTTTCATTTCAGGTCTCAGGTGATTCACTGCAGGAAAAGGTGATATCGTCTTCTGTTACTGCAAATAATGTATTATTTCGAATACTTGTGACTTTTTCGCCGGAAAAGAAATTCTATCGGTGAAACCCGAGACATATCACCGGTCAATCGCCGGTCCACCCGAATATATCACCGGTTTAATCGCTGGACACCTGCATTTATCGCCGGAAAAGGCCAATTTCGGTGATATATTTGCAGGATTTCAGGGGGATTTTTCATGGATATATAATTATATCATAAAGTTACGATTGTGTCTCGCTTTGCTGCCTGTCTCTGCCATCTCTTGTGTCGTTATGTTCTTGTAAAATTGCAGTCGACGATCTAATGGTTTTGGGAATTGGTCCTAAAAATGTTTACCAGGTCGTGTTGGGGATAGATAGCATTATAACTAATTGATATTATTATATATAAATAAGAATAAGCCTAGCTTTTGTACTATTTTGTCTGATTATCTGACAATAGGCATCATTAATCATGTACCATCAATGAATGATGGTTAATCTTACTCTTCAGATCAACAGATTCTCAAAGGAGAGACACGCTATGTTTTCAGGACTTTTTCAACCTCTGCATTTGATTATTATCTTGGTAATCGTCGTTATTATTTTCGGAGCAGGCAAACTGCCGGAAATAGGTGACGGTCTCGCGAAGGGCATCAAATCCTTTAAAAAGGGGATGGCGGACATAAAGGACGAAAAGGACGAGCCCAGCTCAAAACCTTCCGAGAATAAGGAAGAAAAGAAGTCATAACCGGGCCTGACTGTTTTTTATGTATTCATAGGTTGCTCGACAAGGGACACTGTAACCACACCTACGTATTCATTAACATGAACAGACCACAGACCCACTCAACCCTCATCGGCTACCTCCTCTGGATCTTTGGCTTCATGGGTGCCCATCGCTTCTATTATGGCAAGCCGATCTCCGGAACCCTCTACTTTTTCACTCTGGGTTTGTTTTTCATCGGCTGGATCGTTGATCTCTTTCTCATCCCGGGAATGGACCGGGATGCTGACATCCGCTTCAATGAAGGCGAGATCGATTACAATTTTGCCTGGCTTCTTCTTACCTTCCTCGGCCTTTTCGGCGTTCACCGCATGTATATGGGAAAATGGCTAACCGGCCTAGTCTACTTCTGCACCGGCGGTTTGTTTCTGGTGGGATATATCTACGATTTCTGGACATTAAATGACCAAGTCAGTGTGATTAACGGCGTCCAGCTGCGGTCTTGAAACCGGCCGTGACTGGCGGCAAGATAGGGATACTTCATAGAGAGTGTTTTACCTCCCGAGACTCCTCCTCTTTGTCTTATTTCTTCCCAGCATTCACAGCTTCTTTGAGTTCTTTACCAACCCTGAAGACAGAAAGCTTCTTTGCAATAACTTTGGGTTCCATTCCCGTTTTTGGATTTCTGCCAGTGTAGGGATCATAATGCTTCACCGTGAATGAACCAAATCCCCGAATCTCGACATTATCACCTTTGACAAGAGTTTCGGTCATGGCATCAAGGATGGTATTTATGATGCTTAAACCTGTTGCATGAGGGAGTTTCAGTTCTTAGGAAAATACTTCGGTCAGTTCTGATTTGTTCATTGGCCTTGATCTCCTTATTTGACAGCCTCGGCAAGGATTTTTCCCACCTTGAACTTGACGACTTTGCCTGCTGCAATTTGGATGACCTCACCTGTCTTGGGATTACGGCCCTCACGTGCGGCTCTCTCAGAAACAGAAAAAGTACCGAAACCGACCAAGGTTACCTTATCCCCTGCTGCCACTGCACTTGCTATTGCACCAAGTACGCTATTCAACGCCTGCTCAGCTGCTGCTTTACTCAGTTTACACTCTTTTGCCACTTTTTCTACCAGTTCACCTTTTGTCATAATTTACCCTGTTGGAGTTTTGAGGATATTTTCACTGAAATTCCTTCTATATCCAGATATCAAAACCGGATAAGTATTGCAAGATCGTTCAGGTCAAACCAGATGCCGGCCCCTTGCGAATCAGCCTTCCTCTACGCAGGTCGGACCTCTCAGGATGCGGGCGCCAGCAGCTTTTGCCATCTGCTTGAGCATAGGCCTGAAGAGCAGGGAGTGAGAGGGGGCGATGATCCACCAGTAGATCCTACCCCAGATCCCCCGTGGCTCGAAGCTCGGAGTCATGCGCAGTTCGGTGGAACCGTCTGGAAGCACCTGGACCCGGAACTCCAGATAGGCCTCGCCCGGGGCCAGCATCTCGGCCCGCAACAGGAGACGACAACATTCCTCCACTGCCACCACGCGCCAGAAATCCAGGCTATCGCCCATGACCACTGAATCCACGTGACGGCGCCCCCGGGAAAGGCCCGGCCCTCCTAGCAGTTTGTCTACAAAGCCGCGCATCTGCCAGAGGAAAGTGCCGAAATACCAGCCGGTGTTTCCGCCGATGCGCTTGACCACGTTCCAGGCAAGTTCCGGCGGACCATCCAGGGTTATGGAGAAGGTGTCTCGGAAGACCCTGCCCTCAGCTTTTGACTGCCCTCCGGTCCACCCAGCCGTACTGGTGGATCCTGCATCAAAACAGCTAGATGCAACCTCGTCCTGGCGCACCTCATCCAAGGCCTTGATGATGGCCTCGCGGCAGGAGAGGAGTTTCTGAGGGATAATCTCGCGGATGCGTTCATCGTGGCAGAGGATTTCATTGCGCATACGCTCCACAAGGGGCCGGATGAGAGCCACGGACACCGGGGTGACCAGGTTCATCCACCAGATGGAAATCTGATGGATACGCACGGGTAGAACAAAGACGATGCGATGCGGCAACCCAGCTTCTTCGGCATAAATACGAAACAGTTCACGCCATGTGAGCACATCTGGACCGCTGATCTCATAAACCTGCCCGGCGGTCTCCGGGTGTTCCAGACAACCGGCCAGATACTCTTCCACGTTGGCGATAGCGATAGGCTGGCACTTGGCATCCATCCATTGCGGTGCAAACATGATCCGCAGATATCCGCAGAAGGCCTTTATCATCTCAAAAGAGGCCCCACCTGAGCCTAGCACCAAAGGGGCACGCAACTGGGTTACCTTGGCGCCACCCAAGGCCAGTATTTCCCCCACCTCGTATCGCGAGCGCAGTTGATCCGAGAGATGCGCTGGGTTGCCTAGGCCGGTGAAATAGAGAATCCACTCCACTCCTGCCTCACGCGCGGCATGTACCGTGGAGTAAGCAATACGCCGATCCAGGGTTGCAAAATCATGTTCCCCTGGCCTGATGGACTGGATGAGGTAGAATACCGCCCGGCAGCCGCGCATTGCCTCAGTGAGAGCCGCAGTGTCCAAGGCGTCGGCTACGACGATTTCCAGGTTGGGATGATTGCCCCAGGGCCGTGCCTGTATCTTGCGGTCGGAGCGTCCGGCCGCACGCACTTTCCAGCCGCGTTCGAGAAGAAGAGGCAGCAGTCGTCCTCCCACGTAGCCCGTAGCACCCAACACCAGCACCGGTCTGTTTTCACTATCCATCTGCGTCTCTCCTCCCCCAGTCAAAGCGGGTTATGTTGTGGTCGATCAGGGGTCTGACGTCAGATAACAGCTGTCTGCATCTGATCGCCTTTTGCTGTCTGAGATTCGGCTTTCCCGGAATTCTATTAGTCGAGATGTTCAAGGGTTTTTTGTTTTCAGACCGACGTTTTTGAAGACCATCTCTGCAACATTAACGCACTATATTATGATGATGTGAAAAACGTGGCGATGGCAATGAAAATCAGAACTTTTCCATTTTTAGCTTGAAACATCCTAACGAAATTCCAAACTGGTTTGATTGTGTCAAAATTGCAACATTAACGCAAAACACAATTCATCGTGTGTACGGCAAATCGTAAAATTGAAAGCCTGTCTATACGAGGTCTGATAAAGAGCGAATTGAAGCATCTCCTAATATTATATATATTAACAATATATATA
>CAIUQR010000116.1 GCA_903901335.1 uncultured delta proteobacterium
TCCCAAGGGAAACGCTCTGCGGGTTAAGCAGGTTTGCATTTTCGAATTGGTTATAGGTGGAATATATGACTGAATAATAATTTCATTTTCAATGAAAATAAAGAAATATTTTTTACCATGTGAGATTCCTCCCGTTCAGGGACTGATCTCAAGTGGCGAAGGATTTGGGATCTCGGTAAGGCTTCTGGTCATGAAGCAATCAGGTGTATTGAAAATCTGCATGGATAATTAGGACCGCATGTTACGGGATATAGTAGTAATATCAACTTGGAGCGACAACTGAGCATTCAGATCTTAGAAATGGCAATATTAACACTTGTCACGATTCGCACGCTTAAGATCGTCAGGAATAGTCTTAGCCTGCAAGGTGTGCTCCCAAATTGAAGCTTGCCTAGAGACATCTCTTGCCGCTGGTGATATCTCCGCTGATAATCAAACAATTATCTGTCCATCAGATTGTGATCTGCTTTGAGTAATTCCTTCTGCCTCATTGGGTTTATTGTTGTTTGTTGTTTCTGGAACTGAAACAGCTATAGCTCCATTGAGTGGTATACTATGCTGGAATTTTAATTATTTTCTGGCAGTCTGGGCAAATATTCCTTGAACTATTTAAAATTCGGTGATGAAATTTATTTGAGTTGCAAGAGACGTGTGAGAACAATTTTAATTCCCAGCAAACCAAAGGAGTTTTGGAATGGCCCTGATTAATTGGAGTGATAGTTTGAGTGTAAACGTAAAGGAGATTGACCTGCAGCACAGAAAACTCATAGACATGATCAACGAACTGAATGAAGCCATGAAAATTGGTAAAGGAAAAGATTCCTTGGGAAAAATTCTAAATGGTTTGATCAGCTATACTGCAACACATTTCAGACAAGAAGAGCGATACTTCGATAAATATGGATACCCAGATACGGTGAATCACAAAAAAGAGCATGTTGCTTTTGTCAAAAAAGTTACTGACTTCAAAGATGGATTTGACAAAAACAACCTGGCTGTAACTATGGAAGTAATGAATTTCTTGAGTGATTGGCTAAAAAATCACATCAAGGGAACCGATAAAAAATACTCGAAATTCTTTAACGAGAAAGGACTTGTATAAGGTATTAATGGTATTTTTTTTGGAATTGGCCTGGTGATACTGCAGATGTAAATCGACTGCCTATGTAACTTTCATGGTGCACCTCCTGTAATTTTGGGAAATAGCGGGAATGGCCTACAGGTTATGATGCCATAAAAAGCAGGACTGGTGGCCGTTGGAGGTGAAGGGCGATCAGGAATAAGCTTAACCCAACAAGGGTACTCTCATACCAAGGCTTGCCAATGGAAATCTTGTAGGCTTAGAATCAGTTTCGATCCTAACCGTTGGTCCATCATTGAGCGTTATCGGCGGTGGATTTTCCACTTAAGGGCTTGTTCAAATTACCTGAGCCACTTCTCTCCGAATCGGTGTTCTCATCCTCGCGGGTTCTCTGCTTGGATTTCTTCCGTGGTGTCGCAACGACAAATTCCCACGTTCCCCACGAAAGCCAAGACCATGTTCACTCTTCGCTATGCCGAATCACTCTTGGGCATTGCCGGCCTCCAACCTGATCCTGCTCATGATGCATGCCCGACAGGAGCCGGAGTGCATGCGCGCTGCATCCGACAAGCTCAGCACGCCAACGAAGTTGTCTGGCTCTCCTTTAAAAACAAAAATTCGGTGCAACTGGGAGAAAATGAGTTGTTGCAATGCATTTTCCAGACACTCTTCCTGGTTCACTCTTTGAATCGGGGTATTCATAATCTGAGAAGCTGCCAAATCTGTGGATACCCCACGACGATACGCTAGGATGAGATCGGTTTTGGATACCACTCCTGTCGGCTGATCCTCCTGATTGCAAATGAGAACCGCGCCTATTTTGTTGGCTGACAGCCCTTCCATGATAGTCATAAGCGTGTCGTAAACGCTAAAAGTCGTTACCGACGGAGTCATGATTTCCTTGACCTTAAAACGTCGGGGACCTCCTGAGCCCTCCGAATGCCTGTTATGCTGCCACCGACTTTGTGGGCACTCCCGGCAATACGTGTACAACACTCCGACGATATCAGGGTAGGCAATAACCCCAGATACCTTTGCCGTGGCATTGTGAACATAGAGTCTATACACCCTGCTTTCACGCATGGTGTTCAATACCTGCTCTAGGGATTCATCCTCCCGGCAGAACAGTGGAGGGGAGCTCATGATATCCACAACAGGAGTCTCGATTGGCAACCTGGCATAGTAGGCGCCCATGATATCGGTTTTGGAGACCACCCCGGTTATTGTATCCTGCTCATCGGAAACCAGCAGGCCATTCACCTTGAACTTGATAAAATGCCGAATGCACTGTTCCAGCGAAGCCTCAGGAGGAAGTTTGACGATTTGCCTCCGCATTGCCGTTTTTACGACGAGTTCGGAAAGGATATTCGTGTTGCGTATAGTTCCCATATTTTATCTACCGGTACATCTTCAGGTAAGTTGATCCACGATGTGATGGAACACATCAGAGATGTATATAATACCCTGTATATGATCATCTTCAATCACCGGTAACCGGCGCACGTGTTTTTTTATCATGACATCCAGCACCAGGAGCAGGTGGGTATCCGGCGTGACGCTTATTATTTCCGACGTCATGATGTCTGCAACCCTAACATTGCGCGCCTGTGCACATGAAGAGGCGATCATCCCCGAAATATCCAGATCCTCCATCATGCCCCAGATGTGGACATGTTTGGGGCGGATAAAGAGCAGGATATCATACATGGAAAGCATGCCTACCAACTTGCCGCTGTTATCCGTGACCATCATGCCGAACAGCTTTCGCCCTTCTTCCGCGCCGGCAGATTTAAATATTTTTACTGCTTCTGAGATTGACATTTCCTCATTCAGCGTGTGGAATTGCCTGCTCATAATATCCTTAGCCAGCTCTTTCATTGCACGTCTACTATGCTGATTGATGTTGATAAAAAATCATTCGCCAAGGTGTATTTCTTGCCCTGGCGAATGGGTGGATCACCTTCAAGAAATTGTTCATCTCAGCTCTTTCCTGTGAGCCTCCCATTTGAAGGGTAAAAATAAACAGAGAAGTATTTTCATGGTGCCCAAGGGTGGATTACTGAGTATAGGGCCAAGATTTTTCTTGAAAAATTCTATCTCGCTCATTCGTTAAAAGCAAGGAGGTTTTAACAATGCGTCCTTAGCTCAACAATACGATAGGGCTTATACAGGTAGGCCAAGGAAATATCGGTTGGCCTACGAACAGGACCTGGCCCTTGTCGTAACCGCTGGTCAGGATAACCCGAATATCAAGACAGATTTGGCCCAAGAGTTGACAGACTCTCCCACTCTTTTACACACTGCTTGCTCACGTCACACGGAGCGAATTGGATTTTGTTCGGATGTTATAAAGTGCCTCCATAACCTCAACACTAAACTTTAACTGATAACTTCCGGCAACACTGTTGCCTCAAGGTGTCAGTTTCCTCTCGCCAAACAAGACGGTTTGTCTTCCGTTACGTTGTCATACATACTGACAACTAGTTGTATTTTAAATTAATTATTATCTAATTTTAGCCCAGCGCAAATCTCTAGCAGTCTGGCATCCTCCTTGCTGTACGCAGGGTGAAAGCAGTTTTCCAGAATGCAAAGTACTTGTCTCATTCACGTCATTAAAAAAGGAGAATCTATGGAAGAAAAACATGGTATGGCTAAGGTAATAGCCATCATTCCCGGTCTCGCATTTATGGTATTTACCCTCTACCTCCTGCGTACATATGTGGAACCATGGATGACAACTGCTGTTGTTTTTGGCCAGAAAGGATGGTTCGTCCAGGTGCTCCATCTCAATTATATCCTTTTGGCCATCATTGCCGGGATGCTTTATCGCAATCTCCTGTGGGCTGGGAAAATACCCGGTTGGGCTGAAGAGGGTTTCCGCACTACACGGCTGTTCATAAAATCAGGCGTAATGATGCTTGGCTCATTATACACCATCCAAAGCCTGGCCAAGGTTGGTGGCGTGGCCATAGCGCTGATAATGTCATTTGTTTTCGGCACCATCCTTTTTGTCATGTACTACGGGCGTGTACAGAAAATGGATCGCTCCCTTATCGGGGTCATGGCCGCAGCCTGTGGCGTATGCGGAGTATCCGCAGCCATTGCCACAACTCCAGCCGTACGCGCCAAACCTGCGGATGTGGCTCTCGCCATTGCCACGGTTCTGGGTTTTGGTATTGCGAGTATGTTTATCTCCCCCTTCATCGGCCATATGCTGCACCTCTCCGATTACCAATTTGGGGCATGGGTTGGTACCGGCATTCTCAACTCAGGCCAGGTATTGGCCACCTGTCTTGCTTACAATCCTACTATAGCTCCAGGCACGGCCGTTGCCTACGGTGAAATCTGGAACGTGGTGCGAGTCATCTCAATACCCTTTGTCGTTTTCTTTATTACCATGTGGTACTGGCGTGCCGAAGCTGAGGCCGAACATATTACCCTGGTTGGAATAATCAAAGACAAGTTTCCTGTTTTTATCATTGGATTCTTTGCCATGACCGCCCTTTCATCTCTAGGAATGCTGGGTGCAGAAGGGTCTTCTACAATCCAACTTATGCGTACTGTCATGAGTTGGATCTTCGGGCTGGGTCTTGTTGGTCAGGGTGCATATATTGATATACGGGAGCTCAAAGCAGCTGGTGGTGCACCCCTTAAGGTTGGTTTGGCAGCTGGGCTTATCAAATATGCCTTAGCCTTAGTGGTAGTTCTGCTTTTCGTTTCCAAAGAAACCAATTTTTAAGGAGATATGTTATGTCTGAACCAAAGAAAAACGCCAAAATGACGGTCTTTAAAACTGATCGTCACGAAGACATGGCTGCCATGTTTTTTGTGACCATCCTAGTGCTTTCCGTACTTATTTATATGGCTTATATTGTCCCCACCATAGTCCTCAAGGCTCCAATGGATGGGAAGATGGTTGCGGTTACGGTCCAACCGGAGGCCCAGGTAAAGAAAGGGGATCTGCTCTATTCTCTTGAAATTAAAGAAAAGAAATATGTTCATGATACTCTAGAAGAAAAGCTTGTCGTTAAAGAGATCCGCGCGAAAACCAATGGGAAAATCCTTTCGATAAGTGCCAAGCCTGGAGATAATGTAAAAAAGGACAAGAATGAGATCCTGGTGTTAAAACATGAAAAAGGAACCCTTCCATAAATGAAGATACTGCTGGCTTTAGACCCATCGACAGAAACCATGGACGAGGCGATCAGATTGGCCACCGAAAAACGGGCAAGCCTCACCGCTCTGTTTGTCCTGGATGCCACATGGAATGATTTCACCGGTCATGACTGGTTGTCAGGAAGCGGGTCACGGGCGGATTTTTTGGAGTATGCCAGAGACAATGAATTGACCAGCGAAGCTGATACAATTGCCGAGTTTCGCAAGCGTTGCTCTCCGGACTGCGAAATCAAATCCTCCACAGGTCGAGTAACTGACGAGATATTGCGTGAGCTTGCCAGAGAAAAATACGAACTGCTCGTCATGAGCCATCCATTCCGGAGAGGTTTGGAAATTGTCCGTGATGCCGCTGGAGCGATACTGAAACATGCAAACTGCTCTGTATATTTTGTTCGGGGAAATGAGTCCCGCAGCTCTTTGAATACCGTTAATGATATGCCTTTTCAAACTGTAGCCAATTGACAGATCCTCATTGTGGAGATCTGTTTGTCGTTTCTGCAAAAGCTCTTTTTCACTCGCCATAATCTATGGTCAAGGGCAAAGAGCTTTCCCTCTTGAGTCCAGGAGTATGGCAATCACATCCTTCCAAGGCTTATAAGAAATTAGATCTTGCTAAATAATTCATAGCGGCTAGCCTTGGAATATCAGAGATCCTGCATAATCCGCTGTTTTATCGCCAAGAGCAAGGTTCTTCAGGCATTTTCAAGGTACAGCCATGCCCAACTCCAACGAAAAAGATCAGAGCTATAGAAAATCCACCGGATTTCAGACTAGATTTCTGCTGGTACTCGCTGCAATTCTCATCATTTTTTCAGGTGTTACAACATTCATTATCTATCATCACGAGATGAGAAATCTGGAAGAAAATGCCTATGATAAGACAGATCTGATCATGAAAACGATTGAGGCAAACAGTGACTATGTACAGGATGTTCTTCGGCCGACCATGTACAAAAGGATAGGAGAAGACAGGTTTGTCCTTGAAGCCATGTCCTCGTCTTACATTAGCAGGATGATAATGGAGCGCTTCGATAAAAAAGCACGTGGATTCATCTATCGCAGGGTAGCAATAGACGCTAAAAATCCTGACTATGAGGCCAACCCGCTCGAAATTGAAATGATTCAACGTTTCCGCTTGGACCCACTGCTGAAGGAATGGAAGGGAATAATCGAATTGGAATCAAAGCAGTATTTTATGCGCTTTCAGCCAGTCGTATTCAGCGGGGCATGTTTGAATTGTCATGGCAACCCGGATGATGCCCCAAAAGAAGTCATTTCGATCTATGGGAAAACCAGGGGTTTTTTGCATAAACCAGAAGAGATTTCAGGAGTCGTAGGCGTCGGCATGCCCATGGATTTCAATATCGACAAGATTAGGAAATTCGCCATTGCCCTGTTTGCAGGAGTATTGCCCTCTATCCTCATTGTTTATGTAGTCATCAGTACTTTTTTCAACCGATATATAGCAGGTAACCTCAGAAATATTCTGAGTTTTTTCCGTACAAATATCAAAGATGAAGAGGGCAGAAGCATATTTGAAAATTCGCGGAGCATGGACGAGATCGATGAGTTGACTTCTACTGCCAGGGCAATTGCAGAACATCTTCATAATAATCAAATCGTCTTGGAGAATTATGCTGACAAGATTCTGAAGAGCAAAGATCTCTTGCAGTCAGTTTTTGACGGAATCACTGACCCTGTTGTCCTGATAGATATCGAGGGGAAAATCAAGGTTGTAAACGCGGCGTTTCTCAAACGCTATAATTTATCATTGGAGCAGGTTCTGTATCAAAAGCCTGCAGAGTTTCTGAAAAATAAGGGCTGCCCACTGACAGTATGCATTGATGTTTTCAACCCAATGCCTGATCATCCAATAAATCGTGAAGTTCTCATGGATACGGGGGAAATTTTCCTTATCTATTTTTACCCCATCCAAGAGCAGACGAAGGGAGCAGAAAGCATGGTCTGTTATATCAAAGATATTACAGAGCAGAAAAAGATGGAAACGAGAATTCAAAATACCGAAAAAATTGCTTCCATTGGGCAGCTGGCGGCTGGAATTGCACATGAAATCAATAATCCTCTGGGTGTCATCCTGTGTCATATTGATCTCATCAAAGACAATGCAAACCTCTCCCCTGAAGTTCGATCTGACTTGGAGATCATTGAAAAACACGCCGGGAACTGCCGTGCAATCATTGCTGATCTCCTGAAATTCGCCCACCAGGACGTCTCAGTGAAAGAACCAGTTATAATTAATAACGTTATTGAAGATGTTGTGTTTATGGTCCAAAGCCAGTTTCGAAAGCAGCAAATTGATATCGAGATGCATCTTGGCAAAAATATTCCAATTGTGACGATAGACGCTGATAAAATAAAACAAGTAATCTTGAACATGCTGATCAACAGTGCCCAGGCGATTGTCGAAGATGGAACGATCACTCTGCACAGTCAATATGAAGAAAATAGTCATATCGTGGGAATTATCGTTGAAGACAATGGTCCAGGCATTCCTTCAGATGTCATTGATAAAATTTTCGATCCGTTCTTTACTACCAAACCCCCGGGAAAAGGCACAGGACTCGGCTTGTCGGTCAGTTACGGGATCATTCGAGATCATAATGGAGACATTACAGTTGAAAGTCTTCCTGAAAAACCGACACGCTTTGTTATTTCGCTGCCAGTGCAAGGAGAAGAACAATGAACAAAAATCGCCTTCTCATTGTTGAAGACGAAACAGATATGCGAAACGGATTGCTACGGCTCCTCAGCCGGGAGTTCCCAGCATTGCAGATCATAGGCCTTCCAGATGCCGAACAAGCCGTCAGCTATTTTGAAAGCGATACTGCCGATCTGGCCCTTCTGGACATCAAGATGCCGAGAATGAATGGGTTGGCTCTTCTGAAACATCTCATGGCAAAAGATCCATGGCTTACAGCCATCATGATGACCGGTTTTGGCTCCATTGCAAAAGCTGTCGAAGCGATTAAATTAGGCGCTTATGACTTTATCACCAAACCATTTGACAAGGAACTTATCTGTCGAACCCTCAGCAAGGCGATTGAGCGTAATCGACTCTTACGAGAAAACTACACATTGAAGGAGCAGGTTTGCGATAAAACAAAAACCGAGGAACTAATAGGGCAATCGCCCGCTTTCAGGCGGTTTCAAAAAAATCTTGAGACGATAGCCCGATCGAACTATACTGCACTCGTCAGAGGTGAATCCGGAACGGGCAAGGAACTGACAGCCCGGGCGATTCACAATCTGAGTGACCGGAGGTCGAGACCTCTCATTATGGTCAATTGCCCTGCAATACCGGAACATCTTCTGGAATCCGAATTGTTCGGATATACGCGCGGTGCTTTTACCAACGCCAACCAAGATCAAGAAGGTCTTTTTTCTGCAGCCAAGGGGGGCACTCTCTGTCTGGATGAGGTTGGTGACATTCCTTTTGCCATCCAAAGCAAATTGCTTCGAGTTTTGCAGGAAGGGGAAATCAAACCTCTTGGGTCAGCAAAAACTATCCGAATTGATGTTCGGATTATCGCTTTAACAAATCTGAATCTTGAAAAGATGATAGCAGACAGATTGTTCAGAGAAGACCTTTTCTACAGGCTTAATGTTGTAACCCTTACCACTCCCTCACTCAAGGACATGGCCGAGGATATTCCTTTGCTAGTAGCTTATTTCACTAAAAAAGTTTGCTGTGAGCTCAACCTTCCTCTCAAGCGGTTTGATCAGTTTGCTCTTACAGCGCTTATAAATCGCTCGTGGCCAGGCAATGCCAGAGAATTACAAAATGCTGTGCGGCGGGCTGTCATGTTTTGCCCTAACGAAATTATAACGCTGGAAAATCTTAATTTTATAGAGAATCCACCTCTTTTCATGAACGAATTGCCATCATATGAGGACTTTGAAAGCAATGGAAAATTCGAGAAATATAAGGAGGCAAAACATCGCACCATACACCGTTTTACTCAAAGCTATATTTCTGCCCTGCTAAGGAAAACTGAGGGGAATGTATCACAAGGAGCTGAATTATCTGGAATATCGAGAGTTTCCTTACAAAAAATTATCAGGCGCCACGATATAAACAGTTCTGATTATAGGGAGTGAACCGGCGAGCCTCCCCCGGTTTTGCATGCTCTGTTAATATACCTTCCTCGGGCTGTATTTGACTCCGGGTACTACGATGCCCTATCATACGCATATCAGGAACAATATCCACTGGACGTGTCGGCTTCGCTTCACATTGCCAAGAATCACCTCATGCCCTGGATAGTAGCCATGTCTTCGTTGATACTCAGGGATAATCTTTAGAGCATGATCCTATTTCTTTTACTTTTTTTATTTTAAGCATATGATTGTTTTAGATACCATAAAAAAATTTCTGGATAAAAAACGGAGGAAAGGATGACACTTACCAGAGCAAGTCTTGTTCAGCAAGTATACAAAAATCACGACAATCTGACTAAATCCCAGGCTACCGATTCAGTTGAGGCATTTCTGCGACTGTCAAAAAATTCTCTTATTAACGGATCGGATCTCATGCTGTGCAGATTCGGAAAGTTTAATGTCAGGGACAAGAGATCCCGACGGGGACGCAACCCACAAACAGGCGATGATCTCACACTGCAGGCCAGAAGAGTCGTGACGTTTAAGCCATCTAGAATTTTACGGGATAAAATCAATACAGACTGATTCTTGATTGGTCGATACCTAAATTCGCATGGGTTCTCTGTGGATGATTCATGCAAGAGGCCCAGCGACCGCACACAAACTGGTTCCGTTTGGTTTACGCTATGTTGACGCACAACACTAAGGAAGGGTAATAAACGGGATATATTTGCCCGCCAATGGTGAGTAGCAAAGGCAGAAGCGGGGCGGCACAGTCCTGCTGTGAATGAAGACGAATGTGCAGCTAAACTCAATGGATTTTTGTCTTTACGGAGGGGGCCACTTTAGTCTGGCGAATTGATTGTCTTATGGCCCTGCCATATCTAAGAAACACAAGCTATATCAGGTGAGGATAAATGATCAGCAAGGAAAATGTCTATGCTAAAATCAAGAAATCCGGGAACTTGCCGACACTTCCGGAAATTCTAGTCAAGTTGATCGAAGTATGTGACAATGATACCACAACCTTGTCAGAAATTGCCTCTATCATAAGCACGGATCCTGTCCTGAGTTTGAGGGTTCTGCAACTTGTCAATTCCTCATATTACAGCCTTCGCAGTACCTTCACAGGAGTCGAGCAGGCAGTAGTTTATCTCGGGGCAAACAGCATAAAAAACATTGCCATAACCACATCTATTCACCAAGTCTTTGAACACAAACGTTTCAAGGCTGTCAAGCAGTTCAATATTAGAACTTTCTGGTGGAATTCACTATTGTGTGCCACTTTAGCCAAACGCATAGCACAGAAGGTGGGGTTTGGCAGTCTTGACGAGGCCTACTTGTCGGGGATGCTTCATGATATTGGCAGGCTGATTCTGATTTCGACATTTCCCAAGGAACATGAGTCATTTGTTTTCGAGACAGATCTCGTACAGAATGAATTATGGGCCGAAAAACAGGTGATCGGGGTAACCCATTGTGAAGTGGGTGCATGGCTTGTACAGAACTGGAAGCTCAATTCTTTGATAGCAGATGCCATCCGATATCATCATGAACCGCTGGAACAGATTAAGGAAGCCTTTCCGCTGGTCAAGATCGTATATGTTTCTAACCTCTTGAGGGAGAACAATCACGACCACGGGCGTAACTGTGAGGCTGCCGAACTACTGCTGGATCTGGACAGCACTGATCTTAAGCACATCGTTGAAGGGGCAACCGAGGAAGTCCTGCAAAGTGCCGAAAACCTGACTATCAAGGTCCAGCCCCCCTCAATCGTGGAAAATAACAGGCAGAAAGTTGCTCATCAGGCGGCAAACGATGAAGACCCCATTGCAGAGGCCATGCTGGACGGGATGTCGCCATCGATTGATCCGGGCTACAATGATGCTGCCGAGCAGGCAGTCCTTACCGCACGGATAAAAAGCATCTCCCTACTGTCGGGATTTCTTGAAAATCTTGTCCAGGCAAGTGACAGTGAGACTATTATTGCCGTTTTTGAGCAGTCTATGAGTATCCTGGTCGGTATTGAAAAGGTGCTTTTTTTTCTGCCGGACAAGGATTGTTTGCTGCTCAAAGGACGCACCTCAGCCTCAAACAGTCTACAGCATTTGAGCCAAGGTCTCGCCCTGCCGGTGCAACGAAGTTCGAGTCTGATAGTAAAAGCATACCTCAACCCCTCCCTGACATACCTGACTACCGAGAACAAACAGGATAATCTCGCTGATGAGCAGGTACTCACGGCATTTAGGTGTACTACAGTTCTTATTGTTCCTATGATTGCAGATAAGAAACCTGCTGGGGTCATTCTTCTCGGCCTTCCGGAATCAGTAAAAACGCTCTCCGAGAGCGACAGCAAACTCATCCAAATGATAGTGCAGCAGGTTGGCCTCTTCCTGTTCCTGGAAAAAATGAAAGCCAGGAAAGCGGAGGAAATTGAGGCTGAAAGGATGGCTGCAGTATCGATGACGGCTCGAAAATTTGCCCATGAGATCAATAATCCTCTGGGCATCATCACTAATTATCTCACGACAATGAGCCTGAAATTCTCAAAAGAAAATGAGATCCGGGAAGATCTTGGGATAATCGGAGAGGAAATTAACCGGATATCCTCAATGGTCAATCAGATGGACATGTTTTCCCAGGCCTCTTTCACCCGGTTTGAGTCGACGGATGTAAATGCAGTCATCGAGGATATCATCCATATTATCAAAGTATCTCTTTTTGCTACCTCAGGAACAGTTGTCACTTTCAGGCCTGACGCTCTGCTTCCACAGATTATCACGTCACGGGATGCGCTCAAGCAGATCATGATCAACCTGGTCAAGAATGCTTCCGAGGCCATGGATGATGGTGGCAGTGTTGAAGTAAGGACAGGAATATTCTTCAAAGATGCACACGGCACTGAGGGTTCGCAGGCAGACGGGATTGAAATAGTGGTAGAAGATACGGGACCAGGGTTACCTGAATCAATTATAAAAAACCTTTATAAACCGTTTACTACAACAAAAAAAGATGGCCACTCCGGTCTTGGTCTGTCGATAGTTCAAAAATTTGTCGAAGATCTTGGCGGCTCCATTTCATGTACAAGCAAGCCTGCTGAGGGGACAAGATTTTTCATCTATCTTCCTCTGAAAAAATGAAACTCCATTAGCTGAGAATGACAATGAATTCCATACCGAACATTCTCCTGGTCGATGACGAAGAACGGTTTGTCAAAAGTCTGCATGCTATTCTCAAGCACTATGACTACGAGTGCACAGAAGCATTGAGCGGTACTGAGGCAATCAGGCTCCTAAAGGAAAAGAACTTTGATTTAGCCCTACTTGATGTGGATCTGCCGGACATGCTGGGGTGTGACATTCTAGATTTTATCAGGACATCCCGGATAAAAACCACCGCTATCATGTTGACTGGCGTCAGCAATGTTGAAACGGCTGTGGAGGCGATGAAACAGGGAGCCTATGATTTCCTGAGTAAGCCGCTTAACCATGAGTTGTTAATAAAAACTGTTAATAAGGCTTTTCAGTACCACCAGGTCTCCAGGGAATTAGAGGCAAGTGAAAAAAGATTTCAGGTCCTTGCCGAGGCATCCGGGGAAGGCATTGTCATCCATGAAAACGGCAAGCTCATTGAGGCCAACAACCAGTTCTTTTCAATGTTCGGTTCTTCAGCAAAAGAACTGGTACAAGATAATTTTCTCGAGAAGATACTCTCTTCCGCCTCGTTACAAATTATACGTCAGAATATCGAGAACTTGTATTTTGGCAATTATGAAATTACTGGGATAAGAAAAGATGGGACGGAATTTCACCTTGAATCCAATTCCCGACCGATCAACTATTTTGGAAAGCCTGCCCGTGTCTGCACCCTCAGGGATCTGTCTGACCGAGTCAGGGCAGAGGAAGAGAAGCTCGATCTCCAGAAAAAGCTGGCAAAAGCTAACAAGCTTAATGCCTTGGGAATGATGGCTGGCGCTGTCGCCCATGATTTGAATAATATCCTCTCGGGTGTTGTCAGTTATCCGGAACTGCTTCTGTTACAGATGAATGAGTCGGACAGATTTTATACAGAAATAACCAAAATTCAAGAGGCTGGAAAGAGGGCAGCAGCGGTCGTTGCCGATTTGGTAGTGCTGGCACGAGGTGGTTTGTCATCGCCAACTGTCGAAAATATCAATGATATCATTTTGACTCACCTCGAATCCATAGAGCATAATGAACGACTGGCGAATTATCCAAATGTCGTCATTCAGACCAATCTTCAACAAAACCTGCACAATATCTGTTGTTCTCGTTTGCATATTCACAAAATGCTTCTCAATCTGATTGGCAACGCCCTTGAAGCGGTGCATGGGAATGGCCTGATTCGCATAACCACCCAAAACTGTAAGTTCACTCATCCCTTGTCATTGGATTGTGTATCAACATATCCCGAAGACTATGTCTTACTGACTATTGCTGACAATGGACCGGGGATACCGCAGAAAGATATAGACCATATCTTCGACCCATTCTATTCGACAAAGAAAATGGGAAAAAGCGGTACCGGGCTTGGCCTGTCGATTGTCTGGAATACTGTTCAAGATCATAATGGCTGGCTTGAGGTGAAAGATAACTACCCCGGAGCCATATTTGAAATCTACCTACCTATTACCAACGAGGAGATCAGCTCAACAAAGAATATCGATATCAACCACACCCTGCGAGGTAATGGAGAAATTGTTCTCATTATTGATGACCAGTTGGAACAGATTGAAACCATGGAAAAAATACTTACTAGTCTGGGATACAAAACATACTCGGCCACTAGTGGTGAGGAGGGGATCACCTTGTTTCAATCCCAAGCGGTGGATCTGGTCCTTATAGATATGATCATGGGTGATGGACTTAATGGACGGGAGACGTATGAGAGAATTCTGCAAGTTCGACCCGGCCAGAAAGCGATCATTGTCAGTGGTTATTCCAAATACGAGGAGGCTCAGAAGGCCAAAGCCCTGGGAATTTCGCATTTTCTGGAAAAGCCGGTAACCATTTCGAAATTAAGTCTTGCAATCAAGCAGGCGCTTGCCGGCAACTGACCCGGTCTTGTCCACAGAAGGGAGACATCGAAGTGATGAGAGAAAAAAGACAATTCACTCGTATCACCCTGAATGTGCCAACTATCCTGTCCTTGTACCAAATCCAGGCCTACCACACCGGTTCAATCGCAAATATCAGTATGGGCGGTTGTTTTTTTCTGTTGGTGAAACGATTCCTGTGGGTGAGGAGTGTCAGGTGACCATCACTGTTGGAGAAGGATTGGAGACCGAAGAAATAACCCTGTCCGGACAGATCGTCAGGAGCAATTCTACAGGGGTCGGAATTAAGTTCACCGACAGCTCTGTGCACCACCATCATCAGCAGCTGGAGAAAATCATAGCCAAGTACAATTCGACAACAGACTTTCACGCTGTTTGAGTTCTATTTCTTTTTAGCTGGAGCTTTCGCTTTCAATGAAGCCTTGAGAGGCTTTGTTTTCACATCCTTGAGGGCTTTCCCGGGTGCAAATTTTCCGATGACTTCATGTCCCAAAGTGTGTTGTTCTCTACAGGAGTAAAAACTATATCTCACGTTGAGTTTCAGCGATAAGGCATTTCCATAATCGATCCTTTATTTCCTCATCAAGGTCTTTGAACTCAACTGCAAATATATTATCTCCCTGTGTCCTAACTACTCTTGCTTTAACAATAAATTCCTCTGAAGGGACATCTTGTTGCCGAAATTCAATCTTGATGGAAATTTCGTCGTGCGTTGAAACTGGCAATGTTGCTGATTCAATGGCACATCCACTTATCGAGAGGTCATGGATATTGCCTTTCCCATTCACGTCGTTTGAGATATATCAGCTGGCAGGTGATTGACATGAAATCGAATACCATTGCGTTTTATTGATTTTTCAAGCTTTTCTTCTGCTTCTTCAAGAGTGGATACATAAATAGGTTTGTATCCGCAAATTCTTGATGATAAATTCAGTACTTGTTTTAAAATCAAACTCTTCCCGTTTATAATTCGAACAACTTCTCCGACCTCTTTTGTGATCAGAAAGTTCATGATCTTTCTAAACGTTGGGACACTGCTAAGATACCCGATATTGCATTCGGAAAGATCAGATATTACGTCAAAACCTGGTTTCAGATCAGCGACACAGAATCGTACATCGGTGTAAAGCTTGTCCATCTCTTTTTTCACAGCCTGTCCGGCTATTGTGAAGTACAATCTGTTTTTGCTTATATCCGCTTTTACTTTCAAGCTCATAACACCCTCAAATCAGTTCTGGTTTTTAAAATCATGAAAGAAAAAACTGAGTAATAAGCATGCCCTTCTTTTTGCTGTTGAGTCTCATTTATTAAGAACCGGATACCTTCTACAAATTCTGCATTTTGAATAAAGGAACTTTCCTCCAGAAACAGAGAACTATTAATGGATACGCAGAGTGATCCTGAATGCCTTGAGAAGCATTTCGAATAATAATCTTTATATTATAACAATCACAAAGGGTTGAATGACAAATTTTGTAACAGCATCACCAAACTAAGCCAAAGATAAATACCAACTTATTACATCTCTATTCTGTTCCTACCATTTCGTTTTGCTTTGTAAAGAGCCTGATCACTTTGGTCGATAAGTACTTTTCTGGTTATCTCGATATTAGCCATGTCTGTGCTGACTAGACCAATACTGACAGTAACGGTAATCAACTGGTTGTTATTCTTTGTTTGATGTTGCTCGATTCCCCGGCGTATTCGCTGTGCAAGAACCTTTCCGCTAACCTTTCCCGTCTCGGGCATAATAATAGCAAATTCTTCTCCACCATAGCGGGCTACTATATCAATTTGGCGAACAAGTTTGAGCATAACCTGACTGACTTCTTTCAAAACAAGATCACCGGCAGGGTGACCAAATGTATCGTTCACATTTTTGAAATAGTCTATATCAATAAGAAGTAGAGAAAGAGGGTGTTTATAACGAACTGATCTCTGAAGTTCAGATTCAATAACTTCCTGAAAGTACCTGTGATTGTAGAGTCCGGTCAGTCCGTCGCGGAAAACAAGTTCACGCAAGCTGTCATTTGCCTGCTTTAAGTTGATAGCGAGTTGTTCTGCGTTCTGCTTTGCCTGCTTTAATTCAAGAACAAGCTGTTCATAAGAGAAGTTCATGCGTCCTAATTCTTCAATGGCTTCCTGCATGATTTGAGAAAAAGGTTTCATGTCACCCGGCTTGATGGTGAAGAGCTCCATTATTTCGCAGGCTTTTTCGCCAATTGCGTCAACAATTCCGTCTATTTGTTCATCCTCGAATTGGTAAATGACTTTAAGTCCCTGTCTGACTTCAATCGCTTTCTTGTTACTTTGAGTACCGTGATACATAGCAGACATTTTGTCAGCAAAACCTAATATCAGAGCAGAGTTTCGGAAAGGTTCTTTTGGCTCTTTACTATGATGATACCGAATTGGTCCGCAAATTGTATCAGGGAGATTCCAGGTATCTAAAAGATGATTGCCTATCTCCGTATGGTCGAAGCCAAACTGCTCCTTTTCAGTTTCGCAGAGGCTCTTCCCACTTACACGTTTTTTATCTAATACCTCTGTAAAAGCAGCAGCATCAGAGAGAAACATGATTAAGACTCCAATGTCTTGGAGAAGGGCCGAGATAAAAATATCGTGATCATTATGTCCAATATTTTTGGCTAATATTTCTGCAGCGACGGCAGTGGAGATAGCGCGCCGCCAAAATAGGTTTACGTCAAAACTGCCCTGTCGAGCTTCTTGGAAGTCCTGTACAATGGCAAAGGATAAAGCGATGTTTTTAAGATTTTGAGTGCCAATTAGGACCGTTGCCTGAGCAAGCGAATCCACACGCTTGGATAGTCCATAAAGTGAAGAGTTTGCAAGTTTCATTATTCGTGCCACGAGAGCCGGATCAGCCATGACAATCTCTGCCAGTTCTTTAAATGAATTATCGTCTTGACTAACTGCCTGAAGAATTTTGATTGCAATTGCCGGTGGCGAAGGTAGCCTGATCCTTTCATCACAAAAGTCTTGCACTGTTGTCACGCGTAATCTCCAGTTTGTGGATGCATAAAACCTTCGCTCAACATCATGTTATCAAAACAAATATGTTATTCAAAGAGGATTGTCGATACCTATCTCATAATTGAGCAATTATTTGAATAAATAAGAACTATCCATTAGGCAATATCTAAGGAATCGCGATTAAAGGAGAGAAACGTTAACCAGTAAGAAAATTAATATGTTCGGTGTAATTTTTTAAAGCAGGTTTCTGGAGTTCTATTTCTTCTTAGCTGGAGCCTTTGCTTTCTGTGCTGTCTTGACGGGCTTGGCTTTCAGATCCTTGAGGGCTTTTCCTGGTGTGAATTTTCCGTTGGTCTTGGCGGCTATTTTAAGTTCTTTTCCGGTCTGAGGATTCCGGCCTATGCGGGCGGTACGATTTACCACACTGAACGTACCGAAACCGACCAAGGTAACCTTATCACCAGCCTTGAGAGCGGCTGTGGTTATTTCGATAAAGCAGTTGAGTGCTTTCTGGGCTTGAGCCTTGGTCAATTTTGCGTCTTCCGAAATCTTGGCTACGAGCTCTGCTTTTGTCATAACACCTCCAGAAAAATGATTTGTTCAGATAAAGTTATTTGTTCATATGTACAACAAATCAGCCAATGTTAAAAATAAAATAAGAGATTTTGCGTCGAAAAAGTTAGAAAAAGAAGACCATTATGTTGAACAACTGTCGCTGTTTAAAGAGTTGACCACAGAATGGTGGTCAGAAAATCTTTTCAACATACAGTTTTGAGCTGTTTACTATTTTGATAGCCCCGGCTTTGCTGGTGGTTCCTTCTTGAGAAGGAATCCCATTTAACCTTTTACAAGCCCACTTAATTTATGGATAATACCCTATGCTTCTTTTTGAATAATATTTATTCTCATTTATTTGGATTCAGGAATTACCACGATTCTGCACAGTTTAAAGCAGAAAAGGCATATTTTATGAAATCTCAAACGGACTGTATCGCTTCATTACAGCATCCCTTAGATAATCATCATAAGAACATAATATCTGATGGAAAAACGTCCGGAATATTTTCTAGTGTTGTTATGTTCGGAGGAATTCTCGGATGTCTCTTGATTATAAGTCGGCACAACTATCTATTATTCCACACCCTAGCCGAGCTTCTTTCTGTTGCCGTGTCCACAGCTGTTTTCCTGCTGGTATGGAACTCACGCCATTTTAGTCGCAATTCTGCGCTGGTTGTCCTTGGCGTTGGTTACCTTTGTGTTGGAACAATAGACCTGATGCATCTCTCAGCCTATAAGGGGATGGGAGTCTTTGTCGAGTCAGTAGGTGCGGACCTATCTGTTCAGCTTGGCTTAGCCGGTAGGATGCTGCATGGCTTCTCTCTGCTCATGTTTTCATTGGCATCAGGAAAACGATGGTCGACTCCAGTTGTTCTGGCTGGCTATTTGATGCTCACCGGCCTGCTGCTGGCGAGCATCCTCTGGTGGCAGAATTTTCCGAGCTGTTTTATAGAGGGTTCGGGTTTGACATTCTTTAAAAAATCGGCTGAATATTTGGTCTGCATTTTGCTGTTTCTGTCCTTTCTTTTATTAAGCTGGCGACGCAAAGCATTAGAGATCACCGTCTATCAACTGATAGCGGTTTCCATTCTGCTCACCATTGGTGTAGAGATTTTCTTAACGCTGTATGTGAACGTTTATGGCCTCTCAAACCTTATTAGTCACTTACTAAAGCTCATATCCTTTTTCCTCATTTACATAGCCCTTATCCGCTCTAGTTTGACAAGGCCTTATACAGTACTTTTCCGGGAAATGGAGCAAATCACCGAGGAGCTCAGTGAAAAAGAAGAACGATTCCGGCGCATATCATCTATCACTTCAGATGTCGCTTACTCCTGCAAGGCAGGACCAGACCATAACTATTCGATTTATTGGATATCTGGTGCTGTTGAGCGCATTTTCGGCTACTCGACAGATGAGATAAGAGCCATGGGTTGCTGGCGTAGCAGGGTGCACGAGGATGACATATCGCTCTTTGAAACTCATGTTGCCGGATTGAGCCCGGGATCTTCAGGTTCCTGCGAATTACGGTTGCGCCAAAACAACGGGCAGATTATATGGGCTGCTTCATATGCAGAATGTGTTCAAAACCCTGGGCAGCCACGACAGATTTACGGTGGGCTCGTTGATATCACCGAACGCAAACAGGGCGAGCAGGCGTTGAAAAATTCTTTGTCTTTGCTCACTGCCTCCCTGGAATCCACTGCCGATGGTATCCTCATTGTTGACAGGTATGGAAAGATTGTCCGATGGAACCAGAAATTTGTCGAAATTTGGGCGATTCCGCAAGAAGTCCTCCTTTGCCATGATGATGAAAAAGCTATAAACCATATCCTTGCACGGCTATCCGACCCAGATCGGTTTGTCGCCACGGTTAAAGAATTGTATGAACGACCGGAGGAATCGAGTTTTGACCAGATCGCGTTTTTGGACGGACGCATTCTTGAGCGCTATTCGCAACCTCAACGTATCGAAGATACTATTGTTGGACGCGTGTGGTCATTCCGTGACATCACCGTTCGGAAGCAGATGGAAGATGAAAAAGTAAAGCTTGAAGCAGTAAACCGACAACTTCAAAAGACCGAAAGCCTAAATCGCATGGCCGGGGCCGTTGCCCATCACTTCAATAATCAACTGACAGTAGTAATGGGGAACTTGGAAATGGCAATTTCTGACCTGTCACAGGATGCGGAATCAATTAGGTATTTGACCGCTGCCATAGGGGGAGCCCGCAAGTCAGCGGAACTCAGCAGACTGATGCTCACGTATCTCGGACAAACAACCGGTAAACATGCAGCGCTGGATCTATCCGATGCCTGTCGACAGAGCCTGTCGCTGCTTCAGGCCACAGCCCCAAAAAACGTCTCCCTTAAGGAGGACTTGCCATCTTCGGGGCCAATTGTCAGCGCCAATGAGAACCAGATACAACAGGTCATGACTAACCTCGTTACCAATGCCTGGGAGTCGGCCGAGGAGAATCGGGGAACAATTGACCTGATAATCAAGACAGTTTCTTCTGCTGATATCTCTGCAACTCACCGTTTCCCGATTGACTGGCAGGCGACGGATTTGACCTATGCATGCCTCGAGGTAACGGACACCGGCGGTGGAATTGCGAAAGAAAATATAGAGAAACTCTTTGATCCGTTTTTTTCAAGCAAGTTTACCGGCCGTGGACTTGGTCTTCCCGTGGTTCTGGGGATAGTAAAGGCACATGGTGGTGCTGTTACGGTGGAGAGTAAAGTGGGACGAGGGAGCACCTTTAGAGTTTTTTTACCGTTATCTGCGAAAGAAGTTCCTCCGCAGTCGGGCAAGAAAGCCAAACACTCCTTAGTAGCGAAAGAGGGTGGAGTGGTGCTCCTGGTCGAGGATGAGGAGGTGGCGCGCAATATGACCGAGACCTTGCTCACATGCCTGGGCTTTAAAGTGCTCCTGGCAAAAGACGGGGTCGAGGCGGTAACTATGCTCCGAAACCATCTGGACAAAATCAGCGTTGTCCTGTGCGATTTGAGTATGCCGAACATGAACGGCTGGGAAACCTTTTCGGCCCTGCGCCAGATCCGCCCTGACATCCAGATAATTCTGGGTAGCGTTCACGACGAATCCAAGGTGACAACCCGTGACCATCCTGATCTCCTTTCTCAGGTCTTCCTTCATAAGCCGTATCAAAAGGCGGCATTAAAGGTGGCATTGGAGAGAGCAATAGCAGCACATGGCTCTGATCATGAGGATACCGGATGAAACTTCGGCTGACACCATTGCAAAAGTGAAAAAAATGAATCCATTCTCAATTGGTTTATAGTCCCATGAAAACTATGTGGTATTGCCAGTGGTAGTATCAAAATCTGACTATTAAAGTGAAAGAATTCTTTACTATCGTGAATTATTGATGGTCAGTGAAATATCTTCACTTTGGAAAACGACCTTTTGCGTATAGTAACCATTCATTTCGAAAGATCAGGAACAATCTCGAAAAACTAGTTTTCCTGCAGCTATACTGGCCCAAAAATTCAATAGAATTAGCCGACACCATTGAATGCGTTATCTTTGTTCTCTTATTGACAAACTTGTGAAAATTTCGCCAAAATAGATTAAAGCATAAGTAAATCAGAGTAATGAAGGTTTCGCCTAACAGAAGGCATTGTTGGCAGCAGATTTTCAATGTAATTGTTTGTTCAGATTTCCGGGGCCACTTCTAAAATCAGTCACCAAAACTCTCATGGAAAAAAAGAAAATCCTCGTCGTTGACAACAACGCCGTGATATTAAAATTGATGACTGCATTCCTCACACAGGAAGGGCATGATGTGGTGGGTGCCGAGGATGCATTTCACGCCCTCGATGTTTTACAGGAGTTCACTCCACAGATCATTTATCTCGACTTGGTTATGCCTAAAATCGGAGGCGATAGTCTTTGTAAAATTTTCAGGACACTCCCCCACTTGGCCAATTGCTATATCGCCATTGTTTCTGCAGTGGCGGTTGAGCAGAAACTTGATCTTCTAGAGATTGGGGCCGATGCTTACATCGCCAAGGGTCCTTTTTCACAAATGCGTCATCATATTCTCGAGACGATAGCTGAGTCTGATGCACCCCGCCATGTATCTGCCAGCCAAAAAACTCGGGGGATTGAAAGCCTCCATCCA
>CAIUQR010000117.1 GCA_903901335.1 uncultured delta proteobacterium
AAGCCACCACCACGGGTCATCCACATGACCGAACAGGGCCAAAATCTGTAGTAACACGACCACAATCGCCACCCGGCTGAAACCCTGGGCCAGCAAGGGTTTCAGCCGATTTACAAACTTACTGCCCGCAAACGCAAGTCTGATAGTCAAGATAATTCCCACATAAACTAATCGAGCATGAGAACTGTGAAAACAGGCGAAATCTGTAGACTCCAAATAAAGAGACAAAAAATAGCGGAGTTTATCACCAACCGCAAACCTTGTATTATTGCCATGGATGCATGTGGCAGGGCCCCGGCATGAAATTCGTCGCGCTCAAGATGGAAGAACAACAAAGCATGCTGATCTTACACCGGATGAGTGAACAGCTGATAAAAATGCGGACTATTCGCCCCCGCTTGAGAACAATAGAAACCTAGCAGATAATATTCGAAAAAAATCGGGATAAATTGCCAGAAATATATCTTACTAAATTACTAGCATCCATCAATTAATACGGTATTTTATTACCGAATTCTCCAAACTACTGCAGTATTGTTTTTCCTACGCTCTTCATCCACACTGACTAATAAAAAACAACGTATATCTGTCCGGAAAACGAGCCATAATACTTGATGTCGATGAACTCGATAAAATTACACGCGGACATCCTGAAAATCAAATTTTGAAAGCGACAGAGAGCCAGGGGAGGGGTGGCCTTTTCCGGACGGACACTTTTCAACAATTGGATATAGGGTGAGTCATGAATATCGAAATGATGGAAAAGGGTGTCCAGCGTTCTTTGTTAGCAACTGTTTCTAACAAACGTCCCTCTGCTGGAGAGGTTCACTATTTGGACCGGGAAGACCTTAGACAATTGGCATCAGGCTACCAGGAATCACTGGATCTCTCCGAGGTTTGCCGAAAGAGTCTGGACATGCTCCTGGATGTTATCCCAAAGGAAATGAAAATAGAGGTGAATTTTTCTTACCCGGGGCCAACCATTAAAGCGGATGCATATCATATTCAACAAATATTCACACAACTTGTCACCAATGCCTGGGAGTCCTCGACTGGAGGCCATGGTGCTATTTACTTGACTGCAAAAACAATTTCCTCTGCGGATATTCCAGCAACCCACCGTTTCCCCTTGGACTGGCAACCGAAGGGTAAACTCTATGCCTGTCTTGAGATAGCGGATACAAGCTGCGGAATTGCGGAAAAAGATATTCATGCTCTCTTCGATCCATTTTTGACCAGTAAATTCACTTGCAGTAACCTCGGCCTGCCTGCAATTCTGGAGGTAGTACGGGCACATCTCGGTGCCATAACAGTTGAAAGCAAGGTAGACTACGGAAACACCTTTCGGGTCTTTTTGCCAGTGTCGGCTGAAGAAGTTGCCCGACTGACGGCACTATTGGCCGAGGCGCTGGAGATCAGGGCGGGCGGTACAATGCTGATAGTCGATGACGACCAGATGCTTCGCGATCTGGCGCGGATCGCGCTTAAGAGACTTGGTTTTGCTGTACTTGAAGCAAAGGACGGTCTTGAGGCTGTAGAGGTATTCAGGCAATACCAGGACGCTATCCGTTTTGTCCTTTGCGATGTGGTCATGCCGAATATGGATGGTTGGGAGACGCTGGCGGCCTTGCGCCAACTCGCTCCGGGAATCTCGGTTATCCTGTCCAGTGGCTACGACCTGAAGCAGGTTATGGCCGGAGACCATCCTGAACTTCCTCAGGTCTTTCTGGAAAAGCCATATGGGTTAACAGCACTCCGTGAGGCGATCCGCCAAGTTCTAAAAGCAGAAGTGTTTTCTAATTATTTCCAAGGAGAGCTGGAAGAACCGAAGGTAGCGCTCTCTATATAGGTACCACAAACATCGGAGAATCAAGAGAAAAATAGCGACCCCTAACAAAATAAAAGTATTCAGGGTCACTTTTGGATTGGGATTGTAACCCTTTTTGATTTCGACAGTCTGCCGATACCACAGACCGGTTCCGATATATTGAGACCACAGGTCAACATCAGCGCAAGCGCTGCCGAATATACCATCTCCATCGAAGTTCCAGGAGTGACCGAAAAGGACATTACCTTGAACGTCTTAGACGATGTTTTTATTGCTCAAGGGAGCAAAACATCGGGAGCATGAGGAAAAGGATAAAAACTGCTACCCGTATTGAACGATCCTACGGCTTCTTCCAGCGGATGCATTCGCTCCTGGACGATGCGGAGCATGATAAAACCAGTGCAGTTTTCAAAAACGGCGTATTGACTATCTCCACCCGCGCAGCAGGAAGGCATCATCTCAGGTCAGAAATATAGAGATAAAGGCCCAGGCCTAAGAAAATGAAGCAGAAAAATCAAAAAAAGGCAGCAGTAGCGGAACTCTTGCAGCTTGCCGGCATAACCATTGACGGCAACAATCCTTGGGATATCTTGGTCAAGGATGACCGGGTCTATCCGGCACTGCTGCGAGAAGGGTCGCTGGGTCTCGGCGAATCCTATATGGAAGGATGGTGGGATTGTGAACAAGTGGACCAGTTGGTCGCCCGGCTCATCCTCGCCGACCTGGAAAACCAGGTCAGGCAGAACAGTAAGTTTCTTCTCAGGATGCTGCTCAGCAGATTTGTGAATTTCCAGGACCAGAATCGGTCGCTTGAGGTCGGCAGGGTTCATTACGATATCGACCCGGATCTCTACCGGCGAATGCTGGATCCGGAAATGAACTACTCCTGCGGTTACTGGAAGAATGCCACAACCCTGGATGAGGCACAGAAGGCCAAGCTGGAGTTGTCCTGCCGGAAACTGAAACTGGAGCCGGGCATGAAGGTCCTGGATATCGGTTGCGGCTTTGGCGCCTTTGCCAAATATGCAGCGAAGAACTACAAGGTCGAGGTCGTCGGGGTCACCATCTCGGAGCAGCAGAAACTCTGGGCACAAGAAAGCTGTCGGGACTATCCGGTGGAGATACGCTTTCAGGATTACCGCGATGTGTCGGAACAGTTTGACCGGGTCGTCTCCATCGGCATGTTCGAGCATGTCGGTGCCAGGAACTATAAGGAGTACATGGCAACGGTCTTCAGAAACCTGAAAGATGACGGACTCTTTCTGCTCCATACCATCGGTACCACCGGTTTGAAAAGCGGAACCGATGCCTGGGTCTCCAAATATATCTTTCCTAACTCCATGCTTCCCACAGCCCAGGAGATTCCTGAGGCCTGTGCCGGCAGGTTCGTCATTGAAGACTGGCATAATCTTGGCGGCGATTACATAAAAACACTTCGGGCCTGGTATCAAAATTTCACCGCACACTGGAATATACTGAAAAAGAATTACGACGAACGGTTCTACCGGATGTGGACGTATTATCTTTTCTTTTCCATGGGGAGTTTCGAGGCCAGGCGTATTCAGATCTGGCAGGTGGTATTGTCAAAAAATTATCCAACCATGGGTTATGTCCCTATTCGGTAACTTTATATCATTGAGTCAAATGACTATTGGAAATTTGTATGATCGCGAGATGTTTTTCATTCCATCTGCAAGCGCCCAACATGAATTGAAGAGCAAAAGGAGAGATACCATGTTGTACACAAAGATCAGTTCGGAGGCCGAAGTGTAATGGTACGCAGTCCGGAAAAGGTAATACTGCGCTTGATTTTTGGCGTTGCCTCTCTTTTAGTCGACCGGTTGATAAAATTGACAGGTTACTGAGGGACAGCATTCTGGGACTATGATGGCTCAGACTTTTGCAAAAGGCTCAGAGAGAATAATTTGACACTGGTAATTCGCGAATACCCTAAGTAAGAGTAGGTTTTTGATAACAATTAAATGGGATAGACACCATGAAAATGATGACCTACCAACAATATGAATACATAGTTGATCTTGCTACCCAAGCTGGAAAGAATGATCCGGAACATTACATACATGAAATACTTGGCTTTCCTCGGTCTGTGAACGTAATCAAAAAAACAACACATCAACAGGCGTATGAAATTATCTCTGCATTATGTGAGGAATTGGAATAAAAAAGCCAATACTGTTAACCGTATCGGTGATCGTGGGCGAAGAGTTAAAGGAGACCTATAAACGTATCGCCAAACGCCTGTCAGAATAATAGGCGTCGGGATTTCTGACAGATCAGGTCCATGAATCCAATTATCTAAGGGGGCTATGGAAGAATGAATAGATCGGTTATTAGGAAGGCTATATGCAAAGAGCGTTGGAGATCAAAACATTCCAGTTTATTTCCCAGACCATTATTGAAGCCTTCAGAGACATCACCGAACATTAGAAGACTGAAATTGCCCTGTAGACTTTGCCGAAATAACATAAGGCTATGCTGGCTGCCATCCCGGCGTTATCATGGAGGTGAACACCGATAAAGCATATGGGCTACGTTTAACGAAAGCGGTCTGGTTTAGATGTGTAGCTGTTGTGAGGTACCTGTTCGAAGAGGGTTGCTGTATTGGCAGGTGGACGGAATTCCATCCCATTCTTTTCCTGTGTATTTCCTGCAAATAATTACCCTCATTATTTCCTTTAAAGGCGGATTTCGCCCTTAACTTCTTGATGAAGTACCGCCTCAAAATTCATTACAAATTCTACCCAATCCCTAGGAACATCCATGATCTCCACCCCTACGAACCTCCTGGCGCCACCATGAGTATACCATTTTGTCCTGACATTCATTGTAAAACGACCGACATCCCCCGAAACGACTACCGTCATACTTTCTGCATCCCCATTGAGGCGTTTGGGCATACCGGTCATACATATGCCGAATCTAGAAACATCAGAAATCACACCCTGAGAAAATCCGACCCCATCGGCAATATCAACCCAAAGGTTTTTCATGGGTATGCGTAAGTGTTCTCTTTTTTCCATTATGTCCTCACTGCTTAAAGTTTTAGCGCTTGGCTGTTCAATCAACTTTAACTATTCCTAACTGGAATATACAACCTGCATAGCACATTTTTCCAACTGTAAGCGCATATTTATGAACGACCTGTTCAATTAATGGTTACCGGGCATGCCTATTTCGAAATTTACCATAACCGCATATTAGAGAACACTTTTCAGTCTGTTAAATCAAGCTTTTATTAACATTCCAAGGCAGCAATGCCTTGGAATGTTCAAGGGTTGTCGCCATGGGCAGTTTTTCAAATATACTCCGCCTTGTCGACCAGCTTCTTAGCTTTAAGGACACGCAACAGCAGGACCGGGATTGTCGCATGTGTGACTACTTTCTCGGCAATACTTCCGATCACCCAGGCCACCTCTCCCTTGCCATGGGTGGCCATCGCGATCAAATCAAATGCATTGGTCTCGGCGTAGGAGATGATTTCCCGAGCCGGAGCTTGACCTTCTTTATAGATCCAGTCTGTCGTCACCCCCTTTGCCTTCAGGCGACCTCCGATTTCAGTGAGGTATTTCTCGGCCTGCCCCCTCATTTGATCAAAATAATCTCCGTAACCATCGGGAACAAACCCATTCTCAAAAACGGAGAATAAGCTTTCGACCGTCATCAGGGTAACCTGCGCCTGCATGGCCTTGGCCAGGTCTTCCACCTGCGGTAAGATAGTCGCTGCCAGATCCGAACCATCCAATGGAACCAGAATTTTCTTAAACACGGTAGTTTCCTCCTTGCGGTAAAATTGTTCCCGGGTTTTCAGTGCCTATCCGGACACTAATCCGGGGATGACTGTAGCCAATGCCTCCTCGATGCTGCCCACAAAAACAAACTCCATTGTCGCCATGACGTAATCGGGTATTTCCTGCATATCCTTCTGGTTTTCAGCGGGAAGAACGATGCGATGAATATCGGCCCGCCGGGCAGCCAGCACCTTTTCCTTAATACCGCCAACTGGCAAGACAAGGCCGCTGAGGGTGATTTCCCCGGTCATGGCGGTGTCGCTGCGGGTCGACTTCCCGCTGTACAGAGACGCCAGGGCAGCCGCAATGGTGAGACCGGCGGACGGTCCGTCTTTGGGGATGGCCCCCGCCGGGACATGGATGTGCACGGCCCCGGCCGGGATCCCGAGATTGAGCTGTCTGCTCTGGGCCTGGAGATAACTTGTAGCGGCCATTGCCGATTCCTTCATTATTTCACCAAGGTGACCGGTGAGAGTGATGGTCTCATTGTGGGGCAGATTGATGACCTCGACGTAGAGGACATCGCCGCCTGATTCGGTCCAGGCCAGTCCGGTCGCCACCCCGGGCGGCAGGGTCCGGCGCAGCTTTTCGATAAAGAACCGCTCGGGTCCCAGCATCCGGGCCAGATCCTCCAGGTTTATCGTCACCGGGTCGGTAACCTGTTCGGCAAAACGTATCGCCACCTTACGGGCCAGTTTGCCGATCATCCTTTCCAGTTCCCGGACACCTGCCTCACGGGTGTAACTATGGATGATGTTGGCGAGGGTCTCATCAGGCACAGAAAACTGCTCCGCCGTCAGCCCTGCCTCCGACCTTTGTCTTGGGATAATGTACTGAATCGCGATCTCTTTCTTCTCCTCTTCGCCATAGCCGGAGATGGAGAGGGTCTCCATCCGGTCAAACAGCGGTTTGGGAATGGTATCTACATTGTTGGCGGTGACGATGAAAAAGACGTGGGAGAGGTCAAAGGGCAGATCGAGATAATTGTCACGGAAGGCGCAATTCTGGGCCGGGTCGAGGATCTCCATCAGGGCTGCCGCCGGATCTCCCCGGAAGTCTCTGCCCAACTTGTCGATTTCATCGAGCATCACCAGGGGATTGCGCACTCCGCTCCTCCGCAGTGCCTGGATGATCCGCCCCGGCATGGCTCCGATATAGGTGCGCCGATGCCCTCTCAACTCCGCTTCATCGGACATCCCTCCCAGGCTGAATCGTTCGAATTTACGGCCCAACGACCGGGCGATGGACTGCCCGAGCGAGGTCTTCCCCACGCCGGGAGGACCGACAAAACAGAGGATCGGCGATTTGGCGCCGGGATTCAGTTTCATTACCGCCAGCTGTTCAATTATTCGCTCCTTGATATCTTTGAGACCGTAATGGTCCGTGTCCAGCACCGTACGGGCATTGTGCAGATCCAGATTGTCCTTCGTTGCCGAATCCCAGGGGAGTTCCAGCACCAGGTCCAGGTGGGAGCGGGCGACCTGATATTCCGGCGACATCGTGGGGATCTGCTGCAGTCGGGAGACTTCCTTCTGCACCTCATCATGGACGGCATCGGGCAATTTGCAGGCCTCGAACTTTTGCTTTACTTTAGCGAATTCGGCCTCGGCTGGATTCGTCTCTCCCAACTCCTTCTGGATCGCCTCCAGCTGTTCGCGAAGAATGTAGTCGCGTTGGGATTTCGAGATCTTTGATTGGGCCTTGTCGGATATCTGTTTCCTCACCTCGAGAATCTGGATTTCATGATTCAGATACTCTTCGAGAAGTTGCATGGCCGCGATAAGGGTCGTTGCTTCGAGCAGGGCCTGACTACGCTCAACCGGCATACTCAGCAATTGGCCCAAGGGATAGATGATCTGTTTGATATCCCCCGCATCCGGCATCTTTTGCGGCATGTTGATGCTGAGATTCGGGTGGGCGAGGGAAAAATACCTCTTCGCCAGGTCCAGGATTTCTCTTTCCATTGCCTCCGTTTCGATACCTTGGTCCGTAATGATCGGTAACGCTCTGACCCGGGCCATGAGAAAGGCATCCCGCGAGACGAGTTCGGTCATTTCGATCCGCTCTACTCCCTGCAGCAGCACCTGGACAGTGGTGTCCGTGCGAGCAAACAGACGGACGACTGCGGAAGTGCCGACACAATAGAGGTCCTGCAGGCCGGGGTTATTGTTCTGGGAATCCCGTTGCGTGAAGATAGCCAGTATCTTATCCTCCCTGCCGAGGGCATAATCAATGGCGGCCACTGAACGAGGTAGGTCAGTGACATAAGGGATGGCGACATACGGGAAAGCAACGGCATTCTTGATAGGCAATACCGGCAGTTCATAGGTGCGATTCGAATCAACCATTCTTCCTACTCCGGTTTCGTGGGATCATCAACCGCCGGCATCCTCGTTTTCCCAGAACGACACCATGCAGAAACCTTCTGTCGATTTCCACTTCCCTATTTATACGGATTCACAACTAAACACGGGCAATCAGATTTTTGTACTACCCGTTCAGCTACACTTCCAAGAAGGATTTTTTCCAGGCCTTTAGCGCCATGTGTCCCAATAATGACCATGTTTGCTCCTTGCTCCCTGGCATAGGCTATAATCTCGTCCACTGTGTCACCAAAGAGCACTTTCCCTCTGCAGGTGAGTCCCTTGCCTTCATTGTCTTCGATCAGATTCGCCATTCTCTCTTCGGCATTTATTCGTATTTGTTTTTCAAGGTCCCCCATGGAAGGACTGCCAAGCATCATGTCTCCCATCGAAAAAGGCTCGACGACGTGGCAGAAATCGATCTCGGCCGAGAGCTGTGTTGCGATATATAAAGCGAATTCGACCAGTTTGTGTGTGGTTTTTTCAAAATCTACAGGAACAATGATCTTTTTGATTTTCATAATTTCTTATCTCCTAAAAGGGGTTGTAAGCTCAACCTGGAAGTTATCCTGAATACTTTTTTGTTAGGACGTGCTGTTTGCACCTGTTTTCATGAATGTTGGGGTTATCACCAGGTCGAAAAAACCGGTCCGGAATTCAGCTAAGGCAGCTTCACCGCTTTTTGCTGTTTTCACATAAAAATTATTTCTCTCCAGATAGTTGCCAAGAAATTTCAGAACAGGTTCCTCGTCGTCAACCAACTGGACAGCCTTGTTACGCATTGTCTCCCCCCCTCTGCAGGCTTATTCCGTGCATAGTGACTAGCGCATTGGCTTTTCGTTTCAGATCAGACAGTCTTTCCACCAACAACACTCCGACTGATCGCAGGAACCGCCGTTCATCTGAAATCACGGACGATTACCCTCCTCGGTCTGAATTTTTCTGATAAGGTCAGCCTTCTTTAAGCTTTCCGTTTTGATGCCCAGTTCCTTCGCCTTCTTTTGCACTTCTGTCATTTTCATAACCAGTCTCCTTTCCAGTAATCTTCCAACAATTGTGCAGTAATGAGACGAAAACGTAATCGGTGTCCCTCCGGCAACGGCCATCCCTCCCCCTGGCTCTCCGTCGCTTGCAAACGTGGATTTTTTGGATGACTGCAGATCAGGTTATCAAGCGCGTCGATATTGAGATCTATGGCTCGCGTTCCGGACAGACACGCGAACTTGTCTTGAGGTTAACTGTGGAGGAAGAAAGCGGCAAAGACAATACTGCAGCACTTCAGATAGTACGGTAATGAAATACAGTACTAGAGAATGGATATGATTAATTTCTTGAGATTTTTTACCTGGTTTTTTATCCCGAGTTTTTTTCTGATATTTTCTCGATACGATTCTGTGGTTCTCACCGAGCGCTGTACAATTAAGGTTTCTCTCAACAGGAAATTGCTGTACAGACCCTGTCTCCATGACTCAACGGTGAGCGAGATAGTGCAATGGGCAATGTCAAAATCAAAATTCAAGACATGACCCAGCCATTTCGCAGAATGCGGATTGAAATGTCATTGTATATCGGAATGTTAAAACGCAAAAAAGCGATAAATAAGCGGCAGGCACGTTCTTCCAAAGACAATGACTGTGGATTTTTTTTGCTTTCAGGCCCAGGGCTACGATAGAGTAAGCATCATGCTCAGAGCAGATATCCAAGAGATGTTGCGCACCATTGAAATTGAGACCCGAATGACCCAAGGGGCCACCGGCCTGTCCGCCCTGCGCTCCGAGGTTATGGACGCCATGGCCAGCGTGCCTCGCCATCAATTCGTGCCCAGTTACCTGAGTTCTCATGCCTATGCAAACGGTCCCCTGCCCATCGGCAACGGCCAGACCATCTCCCAGCCCTTTATCGTCGCCTTGATGACCGATCTGCTCTGCCCTGAGCCGAACGATGTGATGCTGGAGGTGGGGGCCGGTTCCGGTTATCAGGCCGCTGTACTCTCCCTGCTTGTCCGCAAACTTTACAGTATCGAGATTATTCCCAGCCTGGCCAGCGATGCCGCTCAACGCCTGAAGAACCTGGGCTATCACAACGTGGAGGTACGCCAGGGGGACGGGTATCATGGCTGGCACGAGCATGCCCCCTTTGACGGCATTATTGTCACCGCCGCAGCCAGCCACATACCCAAACCCTTGCAGGAGCAACTTCGTCCCGGTGGCAAGCTCGTTATCCCGGTGGGGCTTCCCCATTATACCCAGGAACTCATGGTGCTGGAAAAGGAGAGTGACGGTAGTTTTAGCAGCAAGAATGTCCTGTCGGTGGCCTTTGTGCCCCTTACCGGACATGGTCATAACCGAGATACCGGCTGGTTCTCATAAAAACCGATACGAGAAGAAGTGAGGCAGGTTGAAAAAAGTAGATACCAAAGTAATGTACAGTTTCCTCAGAAAAGCATCTGTGGCCTGGCAAAGTCATTGATTTGAAATCAATTTCAACTTAATCTGACACCTCGCTTGAAAAGATAGTAGTTACTAATTTTGATAAAAGTGCGAACCAAACCTCACATCAGTTCAACAGAATGTTGAGGCTAGGGGAACTGGAACTCTGTGCAAAGCGCCCTGATAATTTTTTGCAACAGAGCCGATTTTCTCACGAGATGTGCTTCTTTTCTACAAAAGAAAAATAATAATTCCATTAAAATTGTATCTGCAATATGGTCGATGAATTCAAGATAAATTTTCTACCCGAAGGTTTGGCAACAGGCATCGGAAGCTTGCCGTATGTTGATCCGCAGGAGGCATTGTCGCTGATTCTTGCCGAGATGCCGGATATTCCCCATTGGCCCCAACTACCCCTCAGGGGTAACAAGGAGCATTTCGTCCACCAGTTTTTGCAGCCCCTGTTAGACTGCGGTCTGCTAATGGCAGAAGACAGGCATTGGGTCTTTGATCCCTCCAGCGAAAATTTTGTAGCCTCTCTGACCGAATTTTATACGGTTTGCCTGCCTGCGGAAACGGGCGAAGCCCTATGTCGTTCGGCCTATTTGCCGGCTTTTGAGTCGGCCTCCGGTTTGTACGCTTTTTTGGCCTGTGCCCGCTCCGGCGGATTGCAAAATGCCAAATACGTCAAAGGTCAATTAGCCGGCCCTCTTAGCGTGGCCCTGGAACTGAAGGACCGGCAGGGTAGACCGGCCTATTATCATGGGGATTTGAGAGATGCAATCGTTCGAACCATGGCGCTTAATGCTCGTTGTCAGGCGAAGGTTTTATCCGGCACTAGCCGTATCCCGATCATTTTTATGGATGATCCCGCTGTGTGCGCGTATGGTTCCCGGTTGCACCTGGCCTTGGACAGGGAGATGATCGTCGAGGACATGAATTTTATAATTGGGGCAATTCAATCGGAAAATGCACTGGCCGGCATCCATTGCTGCGGGGCGGTGGACTGGTCTCTACTACTGGAAACGCGGTTGCAAATCCTGAGCCTGGATGCCTATCGTTTCGGCACCTCGCTAATCCCTTATGCGGCAAACCTGTGCAGGTTTATCGAGCACGGCGGCGTCATCGCCTGGGGCATTGTACCGACACTGGACGACCCATTCGGCGAATCCGTCCAATCGCTGCAAAAGCGCCTGGATGGGTTGTTGAAGGATCTTTTCCCAACCCGCCAGGCCAGGGAGCGGGCAATCCGGCAAAGTATGCTGACACCGGCATGCGGCACCGGTCTGCTGTCGGAAGAGCGGGCACGGCGCATTTACCAGCTGACGGCAGAATTCTCACGGCAGATGCTCGGAAAATCATTTTAATTATCCGCTGAGGGATCGGATTGGGCATTACATTATATGGTTTTCTGTATTCAAAAAGAGCTCATATGTTTTTAGCGATTTTCAGAGGTGGCTTAGGAAAACTAAGTGCTTATCTATAAATAATATTCTTGTATTTTCAACATAACATGTTAACATTCCGTCAATAAGAACCTTATTGACGGAGGCAATATATGGCACGCATTCAGACATGGGAGATTTCCGATGAATTTTGGGCCCTGGT
>CAIUQR010000118.1 GCA_903901335.1 uncultured delta proteobacterium
AAGCCACCACCACGGGTCATCCACATGACCGAACAGGGCCAAAATCTGTAGTAACACGACCACAATCGCCACCCGGCTGAAACCCTGGGCCAGCAAGGGTTTCAGCCGATTTACAAACTTACTGCCCGCAAACGCAAGTCATAATGCTAATGATAAATTGGGTTTTACATTTTATTCAATTGACCGATATCAGTTTCTTGACCCCATTTTTTAGGGTGCTGTTAACACTATTTGATTGCCATTACAATCAGAGTGAACACGATGAAGCCCATGAACACAGCATCAAGTTTGTCGAAGCGAGTAAGCACACGGCGAAATCCTTTTAGCTTTCTAAACAACCGCTCAACTTCATTTCGCTTTTTGTACAACTCTTTATCGTATGTCCAAGGTTCTATGCGGTTACTCTTTGGTGGAACTACAGGTGAGAAGCCGAGACTGGAAACCAAGTTTCTCGTCTCATCTCCTTCGTATGCCCTGTCCATTATAATAGCACAAGGTTCGGACACAGTTCCCATGGACACAAGCAACTTACGCCTCTCGGGTGCATCTCCAGCCTGTCCCGGTGAAAGCGAAAAAGCTACTGCGCATTCAGCATTCGCGGCAACCATATGAAGCTTTGTTGCCCACCCGCCCCTGGATTTACCAATCGACTGTGGTCCAGTTTTGTTAAAGCCCCAGTCCCAACAGGGTGGATTTTAATAATAGTGCTATCGAGAGAAACGGCCTCGATTTTGATGCGTATCATTTGTTCTTGCTGTAATCGCATGAATATTCTATCGAGTACGCCTTTTTTGCTCCATCGGTTCATGCGTGTGTAAATACTGTGCCAGTTGCCGAAGCTTTTAGGGAGCCCTCTCCATTTGCACCCATGTTCAGCTACATACAGTATTGCATTTAGCACAACCAGATTTTGAAAATTGACGTTGCCTCTCTGCCGTGGAAAACAATCAGCAATTTTCTCGTATTGTTCTTGGGCTATTTCCATGGGCTAACAATAACCCAAATTTTCATAATTTGCAATTAGTGTTAACAGGACCTAGGAAAATCGAAACGCTACTCGACTAATAAACAAAAGGCCCGACTGCACTCTGACTATGCGTACCATCCCAGGAAACATATCAGCTGGGCATGTCGGACATTCCTTTACACTACCAGGAACATCCTATGCCGATAGATGTCCTGAACGGGATTGGACTTGACAGGGCGAGTCCTTCCCGACCGTCAACGACAGTTACGCTGCCAACGATATCCCAATACTCTTCTCGTTAAAAATCTTTTTTCCCTCAGCAAATGTCGTCAATGGAGTTCTCCCCTTACAGGGTTTTTATCGATCTTCATCTTAATCTACTTAAATCTTTCCATTTTGTTCCCTTTTTCGATTAATTGATGTATTTCTCTACATCCCTTCTCCAGGCCATTCACCAATCCCCGAATTCGCTGAAACATCTGGTCTTCTTCTATTAACAACCTAGAGGCCTCGTTCAGAGTAAGTTGTCCATGATTTACCAAGTCTTCCATTTTTTCCAATAGTATCTTCCATCTCTTTTGTTTCTCCTTTTCAGCGATGATAACAGGGCGCAACCGGTTGATGGATAACTCTACGAGGAGATCCCTCGATATATTACTCATTTTCGCTATATTTTTGAGAGCGGTCAGGGAATTTCTGCTTATTACAAAAGTCTTCTGCACCTTTTCATCTGCATCAATTGAATAATTCCGCGCTTCATCAACTACTCGAGTGAGTATTTCCTGGTCTTCAGCCAATTGGTCGAACAGTGTTTTTTGTTTTATTCCAAGCTGATGCGCCGCCATGCTGAGCAACGCAATGGTTTCTGCTCGCAACCGAAACGTGACGCGGACCGATTGTTTTCCCCTGAGCGCATCTGCTGTTAAATCCACTGGATGATTATCCACTTTTTTTCTGCCCTCTTCTGAATAATTTCTCTCCTGCTCTTTCCCTATATTTTAACAACTAAACATTACTATGTCAAATATATGTGTATTTAGTAATAAATTTATATAATGTATATTTTTTTAATTGATATTATTGACACATGTTATTTCGTAATTAATTTTAAATTCAAAAGAAGGAAGCCAGTGAATGGCTGAGAAAGTGGTTTCAGTGAGAACAAATTCAAATAGAGGAGGAAAGGCTATGTTGACACGATGGAGCGATATCGACCGGATGTTCAAAACCATTAATCTGCTTCGCAACAGTATTGACGGTCTGTCGTCTGAATTTGATAGATCGTATCGGTGGAATGCTGGTTGGCCTGGAGAGGAAAGTATTCCGAAAACAAATATTTATGATCGAGGTGGCAAGTTCGAAGTCTACGCTGAGGTTCCAGGCTTTTCTAAGGAAGATCTCTCAATCAAAGTTCAAGGGAACTATCTGGAATTGAGCGGTACACGTAAATCTTTAATTCCTGAAGGATATACGGTGCATCGTATCGAAAGAAAATCGGCGACATTCAGCAGAAGCTTCACCTTGGGGGCTGATATCGATGCAGAGCGGGTTGAGGCAACACTGAGAAATGGGATACTACGCCTGTCTTTGCCCAAATCAGAAGCGGCAGTGCCCCGGCAGATAACCATCGGTTAAAGGAAATAAACCAGGCTGAACACAATCAAGATCATCTTGGAGGTGAGAATATGAGCGAGACTACAATGGTTAAAAAGGAAGACACCCAGATTGAACCCTCTCGTCAGATGCGCTCCATTGTTCCCGAAGTCGATATTCTGGAAAACGAGGAGGAAATCCTTCTTTACGCGGATCTCCCTGGAGTCATTCGTGAGAACCTGACCGTGCAAGTCGATAACGAGTCTGTAGAAAAAGCCCTTTCAAAGGAGACCTTTTTCTTAAACTTAATGTCATTTACCTGTCATATTGAATATCATCGGTAATCCGATGCAATTCATCTTTTCAGGTAAATGGATTTTCCTGGTTTAGTGCATC
>CAIUQR010000119.1 GCA_903901335.1 uncultured delta proteobacterium
AAGCCACCACCACGGGTCATCCACATGACCGAACAGGGCCAAAATCTGTAGTAACACGACCACAATCGCCACCCGGCTGAAACCCTGGGCCAGCAAGGGTTTCAGCCGATTTACAAACTTACTGCCCGCAAACGCAAGTCACAGGCAACGCATATAAAAAAATAGTTTATCTATACATATCCCTGGTAATATATATAGAAAAGTGGCATTTTGTATACATGTAGTTAATCCCATGTATAGAGAACATGACAAACTTTACTCTCAAACCACTGCCCGTGGATGTGGACCTTGAAACTCGGGCAGTTCTCAAGAAAACAGCCTCTGCCCATCGTTACCTGGCCGAGCTCAAGGGGATGGCCGCTACAATTCCCAATGAGACCATCCTGATTTCCACCCTGACCTTGCAAGAGGCCAAGGATAGTTCCGAGATCGAGAACATCATTACCACTCATGACGATCTTTATAAGTCGGAGTTGTTCTCAGACTTCATCACCAGTCCGGCAGCCAAGGAGGTTGGGAATTATGCCGCTGCTCTCCAGAAGGGGTTTGCCCAGGTGCGGAAAAGCCGTTTACTCACCGTAAACCATATTCTTGAGATTCATAAGGAGCTTGAGCAAAATGATGCCGGTATCCGCAAATTGCCGGGCACGGAATTAAAAAATGAACAGACTGGGGCCACAATCTATACGCCGCCCCAGAATCACGAAGACATCCTTCGCCTGATGAGCAATCTTGAGCGATTTATGAATGATGAAACGCTTACCGACCTTGATCCTCTCGTCAAAATGGCAGTGATTCACTTTCAATTTGAATCCATCCATCCTTTCTATGACGGCAACGGCCGCACTGGGCGCATCATCAATATTCTCTATCTGGTGGCAAAAGGCCTTCTTGATATACCTATCCTTTATTTGAGCCGTTACATCATCAGCAATAAAATGGAATATTACCGCCTGCTCCAGGATGTCCGCGACACAGGCGATTGGGAACGATGGATTCTCTATATGCTGGAAGGTGTGGAAACTACGGCCCGTCAGACAATCTGGCTTATTCAGTCTATCAAGAAAATTATGATGGAGTATAAGCACCGGATCAGGAAGGAACTCCCCAAGATCTACAGTCAGGATCTGTTGAACAACCTTTTCCGGCATCCCTACACAAAAATTGAATATCTACAGAATGACCTGCGGGTTTCAAGACTTACCGCGACGAAATATTTACAACAACTGACAGAACATGGTTTCTTGAACAAGTCCAAAATAGGGCGTTACAACTACTATATCAATCGGCAACTCATGGAGTTGTTTATGGATATCCCAAAGGAGTAATTCGTACTCTATCTGGAAATTGACAGGGGCCGGATAAATTCGAGTGGCAAATTGCAGTTATTGTGCAACCGATAGCGAAAAAATCTGCCTGCTTTGGGAGTACACATTGTCATGTGTATTTGATATGTTGGCTATGCAAGCAAGTACCGGAAATGAGTTAAAAGGCAGACCTGATCCGTTATGATTCAACCGAAAAGGGCTCACGAAGGGCTCATAGGTCTCCCGGGCTTATAAAGCTCTTCGAAGCAGATTTATCTGAGAAATATGGGGCCATAAAGGGGCCATACGGGTCACAGGGTATATAATCGCTTCTTGTGGATCTGCCTTGGTGTCGGCTGGATGCGAAGCAGAGCGGCAATTGATTCTATGCAGCTCTATGGAAAGAGAAAAAAATGAAGAAATAAATGATGCCGGAACATGTCGATATTTTAGAAATTAATCCACATGTTTTTGTGATCCGTCGATACTATCAACCTGTTTTTATCCGCAAAGTCACTCGCAACATAAGGATCACCGATGGCTAACCGCTAAAGAGAGAAAGACATGGAACAAAAACTCTTACTCGTTGATTTTGAAAATGTGCAGCAGATAGATCTATCGCAAATAGAAGAAGACAGTAACGTTATCATTTTTGTGGGTTCAAGCCAGAAAGCGATTCCTGTCGATCTGGTGACTTCCGCTCAAAAACTCGGTACTCGGATTGAATGGGAGAGAGTAGATGGCAATGGAAGCAATGCTCTTGATTTTCATATCGCTTGTCGCCTTGGTCGCATTTTGGAAAAATCTCCACAGGTCCATTGTACAGTTCTTTCGAAAGATAAAGGTTTTGATCCTCTTCTACGTCATTTGAATAGACTTGGGCTTAAATGCAAACGCATAAACAGTCTTATCGAACTTGATCCGAAATCAACCCCAAAAGACGATCCTAACTACAACAGGGCATTTGAAATACTGGGGAAAATAGAAAAAAAGACACGACCCAGGAAACTCAAAACACTTACAGTTTATATTTCCTCAATTTTCCAAAAGAAGATATCATCTGCTGATGTTGATCGTATTATCAATTTACTCTTTGCGAGAAAAATGATTTCAGAAACAAAAGATATTATTTCGTATAACTTCTGATTTGAAGACAAGCGATGGAGTCAAATGTTTATTCTAACGAATGGCGAAAACTGGAAGCCGGAACGTTAGTGTGAATTATCCTCTGACTGTCCAAGAAAGTAATTGAAATAAAAGAAAAAAATGAATCCATCAATTCATCGCGATCTCTTCTTTTTTGCAAATGAGGCCGAATAGCCTTCGGCTATTAATTCTGACAACTCGTTAATCTCAGGAAACTCATCATTTATTCTTTTAACTATCTTGTTTTTAAAAGTTTTTGATTTTTTTAAATTTTCTTTGTCTACTCCAAGTAATCCATTAATCACGGTTTTGACAAGGGCTTTTTCTTGCTCGTCCAAGTAATCGTTTTTTTCTTGTAATTTCAAATAGAGCAATACGAAAAATTCAACATAAGGTTTCTGATTATATTTATCTTCGTTTTCAAAACGTGGTTTGTATGAGATTAAAGATGTGCTTGGAGAGTCAATTTTATTGATACCATTGGCAATTATGGCAACAAGTGCATCACTTTTATCTGTCGAGGATAATTTGGTTTTTTTAATAATATCATCAAAAAATGATTTAATTTCTACATATGTGTGTAAATTTGTGGCTTTTACTGCATTCTTCAATTCATCCTCGATGTTCGGAGAAAAAAGAATTTCCAACTCCTCCTTTGTAAATTTTTTACCGTTCTTTCTCACTTTCTCCATTTTTTCAATAATTAAATTTTTGAAAATCTCCAACCGTCCTTTTGGGTCAGGCAAAGACATCAGCAAGTGGGCATCTACTCGTCCTTTACGAACAGTTGCGGGATCTATACGTTCTTTGTAGTTGGTTGCAATAATGAAGATAACACGTTTCTTTTTGCGTAAGTTACGAAGCTTGGTGAGCATACCTGGCGTCATAAACTGGAAAATATCACCTTGTTCTTCATATCCTTTTGAAGCTCGATCTAATATCATTCGATCAATTTCATCAAATAATATCACGGCCTCAAATTGATCTTCCAAAACTTCAAAAATCATTTTTGCTTTTGCTTCAACTTCGCTTTCTCCACCTCTAATAAAATCACTTGGAGTAACTGTTATAAGAGGCCATTTCAATGCCTTGCAAATCTCCTCCGCAAAGCCTGTTTTGCCAGTACCTGGTGGGCCATAAAGAAGAACAGAATAAGCTATCTTGTCGTTTTCATCTTCTGTTGTTTGGTGTTCTCTTGGGGATATGATATGCTCTCCTGCATAATCATATGGTTTTAGTTTCTCACTGGAGAGTCCTAAAAGAGGCTCAATAATTTTCCTCTCATTTTTCCAATAATTACTGTGTGTCTCCTTCTGAGAATCCTCCCAAGGTTTTTCTATGGACAAGTTGACTGTTCCAAGTGACATTCTTGCGATATGCTCTTCCAGCATGGCTGTATAATATTGGAAGTACAATATAACGTTACTTGTTTCCCATACATGAATACCAGGATGCAGGTGTACATGTTCAGAATGCCAGCCAGTAAAATCAATTGTAGAGCCATCCTGTTTTTTTGATTGACCTTTCATTGTGCGCGAACGCAACCACTCCGAGTAGCGTTTGAATAGCTCAACATTTTGAGAGAACCAAGTTGGATCTTTGTGATGACTCTCTATAAGATAACAACATCGCAATAAAGAACTTGCTGTCTCTACACTAAGTGGGAAAAGAACACTCCCTTGAGGTGTGGCTACTATTGGTTTAACAGGTCTCCAATACGGATTCCACTTTTGACTTTCAGTAATTACATTGAAAACACGCTTTAATAAGGAACCGCTCACTGATGGTTTTAAATGAAGAATACCTTCTAAGGCAAAAACCAATTCAGCAGCATCGAAATCGCCATCAATAATTTCATATTTCGATAACTGCTCATGAATTCGATTTTCGAAATAGCATGAAAGCCATGGTGGATTAGGTACGCCTTTATTAATTTTTTTTAGACTTTTATTTAATTGAACATAACGCAAGGCAAGGAAAGCATGGTCAATACAGCGACGTTCTTTTTCAGGTTTCCAAGATAGCCAATGTGGTGGTGGATCGTCTTTTTTTGAAAATATATGCTCAATTTTGGTTTTTGCAGTCTCAAATAAACATTCAATTGTAGTGGCAGTCATATCACTATCAAAAACACCGGACCTATGAATTTCGAGTAGCCATGTTAGCGTAAAAGGATCATCATCTCCAAACGTGCTTGAATAAATACTGTGTGGTCTTTCTTTAAATTTTTGCCTCTTGGAGGTGTGATGTATCAATTTCTCCCAAACTTTTTTAAATTGAGGTGATATTTCCTGGTCTTTAAATTTATATGGATCAATTAACGATTTTTGCGGAAGAAGAGGACAATCTTTTGCAGCTAAACCTGATGAAGCGATCAGCGAAAAGAGAATCATAGAGTTAGTGCTCTGTGAGAATGAAGATTTATCGTCGTCTATGATTATTTTTGCCTGCTGACTTGCTTCTGGTAAAACAATGCCTTTTCCATTTAGCAACCTGAAAATCGGATAAAGCACACACTTTAAGCCAGAGACATGACCCCATGAGCACGTTTTAGTTGAAAAACCGTGCTTTTTTTCTTGCTTCTAAACGTGTACGTATTATATTTATACGCACATTTTAAGCGGAGATTATGCATGGCTAAGCCAATAACAGGAAAAACTCATGTCGGCGAACGACGCGAAAAGCGTCCGAATGGTGATATTTACGTCTATGAACGGATTACGGCCTACGACGAAAAGACCAGGAAGACCTGCACGGTGAGTCAGACGCTTAAGGGAAAAATCAAGGCTGGGGCGCAAGAAATTGTGCAGACTCGTCCTAAAAAACGCAAAGGAGAGGGAGGCATTGCCGGTGCAACACGTCGGCATACCGGCCTCACGGACATCCTGGAATGGGTTGGCAAGGTTTCCGGTATCGATGATGATGTACGTGCTTCATTCAGTCAGGGTGATGCGGAAAAAATGCTTTCTATCGCACGTTACTGGATCGGTTCCGGTGGCAACACGCTACCGCGCCTTGAAAGTTGGCAGGTGATGCACCCACTTCCATATCGTGAAGCGATCACTGAAGATGTTTATGGCAACCTGTTTAAGAATGTTGGTCGCAATGAAGAAGGCGTTCAGAGCTATTTTTCAGCTCGGGCGGTACGTCTGGGAGAATCTCCTGTGCTGGCGTTTGACTCTACCACTATCTCGACCTACTCTGAAAATCAGTCGGAGGCACGGCAGGGGTTCAACAAGGACCGCGACGGACTCAATACGATCAAGCTTTTGACCCTGTATTCCGTGAAGGCTGGCGAACCGATGGCCTTCGCTAAGCAACCCGGTAATATTCCGGATGTCATCTCCATTGAAAATACCCTGACGCAACTCAAGTGTCTCAATCTGGAAAAACCTTTGATCGTCACAGATAACGGTTACTACAGCCAGAAGAACATGATGGAATTCGCCTTGCGCAATGTGAAGTTTCTGACCCTGGTTGATCCGAATATTGTCTGGGTCCGCGAGACAGTTGATGGGCTCCGTGCAACGCTGGCGGGTATGTCCAGCACTTGTCCGTTCGATACGTCAATCTGCGGAGCAACTTCGCTTAGAATGCACCAGTTCAGCAGGATACGCCAGCGATCACGCAACGGCAAGGTCGCCGGTGAAAAAGATACGTTCCCGCGCCGTCTGTATGTGCATGTTTATTATTCCCCCGACAACGAAGCGAAGAAAGAACTTGCCTTCCGTAAGGACCTGATTGAACTGAAGGCGCAGATAGAAGAAGGAAAAACCGAATTTACGGAATCAGCGCAAAAGAAAATAGACAAGTACCTGACTGGTTCCAGAAAGGGGCGTGGGGGGCAGCTGAAGGTGGGATTCAACGATAAGGCCATTGCCGAAGCAAAGAAATACTTTGGCTATTTCGCCCTTGTCACCAATCAGGCGATGGATACATTTACAGCACTTGAAAACTATCGGCTGCGTGAAAAAATCGAAGAACTTTTTGCCGTGCAAAAGGGGAGGCTCGACGGTACTCGACCGCGCACATGGTACCCGGATAATCTGCGTGGAAGACAATTCACACAATTTGTCTCGCTGGGCTATTATTGTTTCCTGACAAAAAAAATAAAGGAAGTACAAGCCAATCTCAAGAAAAAAGAACCCGGAAAAACCAAATCACTTATCAAGCTCGAAAAGAAACTGGAAAACTGGCTTGCGCAACGTTCTCTCGCTCAGATTCTGGATTGGTTCGACTGCATTGAAACCACAAAGATACAGACTGTCATGGGCAGCTATCGATGGTCCACCGAATCAGTGGCCAGAGACGGGCTGTTCTTGAAGTACTTGGGAGTGGTAAGCAAATAGTGTACGCTTTATCCAACTTTCAAGTTA
>CAIUQR010000120.1 GCA_903901335.1 uncultured delta proteobacterium
CAAGAGTGAAATATCGGGCGCGGCAAGGAACCGGGAAACACCTGGCAAAATCGACAGCTCAACCTTTGCAAGGAAAAATTTTATTCTTTTCTTGGACGGGGAAGTTTATTCATTGACAAGAGGCCTTTTAATGGGTGACCCCTTTCACACGTCCCTCACAATAATTCATGTTTGGTCATCCATGAGAAAAGTTCGTCTGTTTTTCTTGTTTCTATGTTATAAATTTTTGCTGATGTTCTCTTACCACCGTGACTTTGGTGAAGATCACTAAATGGAATGTCATTTCGAGGAACAAGAAACATGCGAACATCACTTGGATAAACTGCTATAAACAATATATGTGTGTAAGGATCATTTGGCCGTATTTGTTTCCATGATAGTACCGGATATTCATTCCTTAATTGTAGGGAACTTGTTTTGACTTGAATCTTTTGGTCATTCACAAAAATATCATATCCTTCTATGTTTCCTTGCAACAATGTCCCTCCAAGAATATTTCTGGCTAGCTCTTTGGCTATGGTTCCCCGTGTTGTATTTGAGAGATCAACATACCAAGCGTTTGGTTTCTTGTGCCATAAAACATTTAGACCATTTTTTTGAGAAAGTTTTGAAAATTCAATCTGATATTTGTTTGGCATTTGGTCCTCTCTCATTATCTTGTTTAGTGATTAAGTATGGTTTTGTGTATTATCGAAAGGAGTAAGAAAATATTATTTTTGAGAACGCCACTGCTGTGAGGCGCGCGGTCTTTTCGCGCGTCCTTACAAGCAGATTGTTAGGAGTATATTTCATAACAGCTTCTCGTAATCAGATGGCTTTATGGTCGTTATGAAGTACTTTTTGAATAGCTCATCTGAGCGAGACAGCAAACGTTCGTCTGTAGTTACAAAATATCCGCCACCAAACTTGTAAAGTTCAAATAGGTGATCTGCGTCGCCCTTATGTTTACCAGGCTTTGCGTTTCCTTGGATAAGGATTCGTATTTCTTCCCTCTTTTTCAATAATTCAGGGGTTAACTCTGTTTCGATTGTATACACAAACCCTTGCGCCATCCGTTTTACATCATCAGGAGTATTCGGATGTTCTAATTCCTTCTGAACAGAATGAGCTACTAAGATATTGGGCCATTTTTCAAGGATACGGCGGCTAGCCGATTCCTCAATACCGCTGGGATTAAACGCACAGCTGTCAATAAAACTGTGCGAATATTGAGGAGGTCTCTGTGTATGTGCCATGTAGTCTCTCCTACAAGTAATTAACCTGATCTGTAAAGCACACTGATCATGAGTGCTTTACAGAAAGATACCTCTCCCTCCAGGACAGGCTTTAGAGCTTTTAGGGTCGACCAGGCCTTTTATCGTTGCCCCCTCCGATGCAGAAACTGAGGCGATTGCGTGTCAGCAGCTTTTATGCTCAATTGCCGCATGTACATTGGTTGCTCTTTTCTGATAGGTTGTCAAGGGATTTTTATCCTTATCGGCAACCGCTCTGCACTCAAAGTGTTCGATGTTCAAAACAAGTTAAAAAAATGCACTGAAATGTGTGGCCGGTACATTTCCGCCTTCGCCATCGTGGGCGGAAGCGGAAATGACTTGACCTTTTCTCAGGCTTCTGCCAGTCTCAGAACACAGATGGAAGAAACGTTTGCATGTCAATCACACCCTATCGGGAGAAGAACTTGATGAACCACTTGTTTATTCGATTCTTCAAGGTTCATGTATGAAAAATGACAGCCAATCCAATGAGTCGGCCCTAGAAAAAACGGCCTATGCGAAAATCACCTGGCACCTGATCCCCTTTCTTTTCCTCTGCTATATAACTGCATACCTCGATCGGGTAAATATCGGCTTTGCAAAGCTGCAGATGCTCGCTGACCTGAAATTCAGCGAAACGGCATACGGTTTTGGCGCCGGCATATTTTTCATAGGCTATATCTTGTTCGAAGTGCCGAGCAATATCATTCTCTATAAAGTCGGGGCTCGCATCTGGATTGCCCGGATCATGCTCTGCTGGGGAATAGTCTCCGGACTGACAATGTTCGTGACCACCGAGTGGGCGTTTTATGCCATGCGTTTCCTGCTTGGTATCGCCGAAGCGGGGTTTTTCCCCGGCATCATTCTTTACCTGACCTACTGGTATCCATCGGAGAGGCGGGGGAAGATGACAACGATGTTCATGATCGCCGTGCCTGTGTCGGGAGTCATCGGCGGTCCGTTGTCCGGCTGGATACTCCAAAACATGGCAGGCATCATGGGGTACGCCGCCTGGCAGTGGCTGTTTCTCATTGAGGCTGTCCCGGCCGTGCTGATGGGGTTATTGGTTTTAACGTACCTCAAAGACGGCATAGATAAAGCGGGTTGGCTGACAGAGAGCGAGAAAACCATAGTGCAGAAACATATCCGGGCCGACAACGAACATAAAAAGGACCACACACTCGGTCAACTGCTTTTAAGCGCACGTCTTTGGTGTCTTGCCTTCATCTATTTCTGTTTCGTGATGGGCTTATACGGTGTCGGATTTTGGTTGCCGACAATCATCAAGGCAACGGGAGTGGCCGGGGCACTTAACATCGGACTGCTCTCGGCGATTCCGTCGGCAGTGGCGATAGTCGGCATGGTCTTGGTCAGCGGCAGTTCCGACAGGCAGAGAGAAAGACGCCGGCATGTTGCCATTCCAGCGATTCTGGGTGCCGCCGGACTGATCTTCAGTACTGTATTTTCCAGCAATACCTGGTTGGCGATGGCTGGGCTGAGCCTGGCTACCTTCGGCATCGTGACCACCTTTCCATTGTTCTGGAGTCTGCCGACGGCCTATCTCCGCGGTACGGCTGCAGCAGCCGGGATCGCGTTCATCAACTCCTTTGGCAACCTTTCAGGCTTCGTCAGCCCCTATATGATCGGTATCATTAAAGACGCCACCAACAGTACCAATGCAGGTATGTATGTGCTGGCCGGGTTTCTGGTTGCCGGTGCTTCATTGACGATGAGCTTTCCCTCCGCGCTGGTGGATCGTTGAGCCTGAAGAGCCCTCATATTGGGAATGGAAGCAAAGATTAAGAAAAAATTGATGATGTACAATCCGTTCAGGGGATTCCGGCAAGCGGACCTAGAGAGCGTTTATTTCCGCCCGAACCTGTCAAGGTCACCTCGCCGACAGGTTCGGCAGACACACTGCCGACGATGACGGCATCTTTTCCGGTCGGCATCGACCGCATTACTGCCAGGATGTCGCCTGCATCTTCCGGGGCGCAGATCAGGATACACATCCCTTTGTTTTCCAGATAAAGCGGATCACAGTCTTCCCGGGCACAGGCCTCTCGAACCTCCTGTCTGATCGGCAGTGTTTCTTCGAGAATTTCGATACCTACCCCGGACGAAGAGGCAATCCAGACCAAAGAGGTGGCCAGTCCTCCTCTGGTCGGATCACGCAGGGCGTGCACAGAACAGGGGAATTCTTCAATAACGCTCTGGATCAGGCAATGCAAGGGTTGCGTGTCACTCCGGTACCCCGCTGAACACTGTGTAGTTCCGGAGCGGTTGGTCAGCAGTGCAATCCCATGCTCAGCCAGGGTCCCGGAGAGGATAACGATATCCCCCGGCATAGCTCCAGCCCCCGAGATCTCCTCACCGTGGGCAACGAGACCGATGCCGGACGTATTGATACAGATCCCGTCCATCCTGCCTTTCTGGACAACCCTGGTGTCGCCGGTGACAACGGCAACACCGGCACTCACCGAGGCCTCGGCGACGGAACGGATAATCCGGTCCAATGCCGCTACCGAAAACCCTTCCTCAATGATCACGCCAAGCCCCAACGCCAAAGGCATCGCCCCCCGCATGGCGAGATTGTTGATGGTGCCGTTGACGGCGAGCATGCCGATATTCCCGCCAGGGAAAAAAAGCGGGTCGCCGACAAAGCTGTCGGTGGAAAAAGCAATCCGGCCCGCATGTTCCTCAAGGAGGGCACTGTCCTCAAGGGTATACAGAACCGGACTCGTCAGATGTTTCAGAAAAATACCGCTTAAAAGCTCCTGGCTGGCAACACCACCGCTTCCGTGGTCCAATGAAATTTTATCCATAGAGCTTATCTGTAATTAAACTTTCATGGGATCGCGCTGGATTTTGAGACGGATTTGATCGCGACGATTGAACAAAACCGCAGGCGTAGCAGCGCTACGGTGAGGATTTTGTGATTGAGGAGCGGTCAAAGGCGGCCAAAAGCCGGATGCAAGCACCAAAGTTTTATTTACGGATAAGCTCATAGTATCCCATCCCGTCTGAAGGCTTTTTCGAATCGTCCTCTCACTCCTCTTCCGCCTCCTTCTTCATGTCGGCATACTGCTGGGATTCCGTGACCTTTTCGCTATTGATGCGATCAATCTCCTCCCGGTTGAGGTGGAACATGCCGCAGGATGGGCAGGTGGCGTCGAATTCGTCGCCAACGGCGCACTCCTTCAGTTCATCGATGGTCATATGATCGATGAACCCACAGGCGCCGGTCGGGTTCTCCGCCCTGACCTTCGGTCTGCCAAATCTTCCACTGCGCGTTGCCATGGTTTGCCTTCCTTCTCTAAAAATTGACTGCAATATAGTGTAAACGAATGACTCTTACAAGATCTCCTCTGCTCCAGGTGAATCATAGCCTCAGGTAGTAAGCCTGTCCACCTCAATTCCGTCGGCATCGATGATCCTCACTTCCAATGGTATACCGCCATCCAGGCGGTGCGTCGCACAGGACATTCAGGGATCGTAGGCCCGGACAGCCATCTCCACCTTGTTCAACAAGCCCGCATCGTAAACGCCGCCTTTGATCAGGGACGTCGCCGCCCGCCTGACGCTCATATTCATCGGACCGATATTGTGGGTGGTGCCGACAATCAGGTTGGCCTTGGTGATACAGCCGTTGCTGTCGGTGGTATAATCATGGATCAAAGTCCCGCGCGGCGCCTCGACGATGCCGACGCCTCGACCGGCGCGGGGCTCTGCCGCCGCCCTTATCCGGGTATCGGTGACGTCCTCCCTTTGCAGCAGCTCGACAGCACGCTCGCAGACATAAATAAGCTCAATCAGGCGTGTGTAGTGATAGAGCAGGGTCTGCTGCGCCGGTCTTCCAAAGACCCCGCGAAACTCTTCGAGTTCCGCCTGCGCTTTCGGGGTCGAGATTTTTTCACAGACATTGATCCTGGCCAGGGTGTTGGAACGGTAGATTCCCGCAGGGGCGGCCGGATCCAGGGAAAACCCCTCCTGCCATGACTTCGCATAGGGCATCTTGCCGTAGCTCCACGGCTCCACATGCTCGCCGATATGATCGGCATACCGGTCGCCTTCAAAATCGATACAGCTGCTATCGGCCTTCATCAACCGCTGTCTGCCGTCATAGAGCCTGAGCGACCCGTCATCCCGGTCCACAGTTCCCAGGAACCCGGTGGTAATCGCCCCCAGTTCGGAGATGACATCCTTATATCTGGTAAAGACGGTATCTTTTGCAAAATCCAGGGCATAACAGGAAAAATCGAGAAGAGTTTCCGCGTCCCGCAACAGCTCTTGACGTTCAGCTTCGAGCATCGGCCGGGAAAAGCCGCCGACAACGCCTGCCACCGGATGGATGGCCTTACCGGCCAACCGCTCCAGCATCATCTGGCCGAGTTGCCGCATCTTCACGACCCTGGCAGCGAGTTCCGGCTCCGCCTTGACGATGCCCATCACGTTCCGGACCGAATAATCCGCATCGGGACCGAGGATAAAATCAGGGGCGGCCAGGAAGAAAAAATGGAGGATCTTGTCGGTGATATGGGCAAAGAGCTGACATATCTCGCGCAGCAGGTGCCCGGCAGGAGGGGGTGTCACCCCGAAGGCCGCATCGACCGCCTTGTTCGCGGCCAGATGATGCATCCACGGGCAGATGCCGCAGATCCGGGTGACGATGCGTGGGATCTCTTCGGCAGGCCGCCCTTCCACAAATTTTTCAAAGCCGCGCAGGGACTGGATATGCAGGAAGGTATCCCGGACATTGCCCTGATCATCAAGGTGAATCGCGATCTTTGCGTGTCCCTCGATCCGGGTGATCGGCGCTATGTTGATGACGGTTCCCATCTTACCCTCTTTCTGCCGCAGACTTCCTTCTAAGCGGTCGCAACCCACCGTGTGCCCCGGAAAACCTGAGAAGGGAGCGACGGTCCACCACCGATTTAAAATCACTGCCGTTACTGGCCAGCGCATTCATCATATCGAGCATCTGATTGCCGTCCCTGCGCACCGGCCCGAAACATCCCCGGCACGGCACCCTGGCCGCGATACAGCGAGGAAGGCCGCCTCCGGCACAACCGGCGGCGGTCACCGGTCCCATGCACATGAATCCCTGTTCGAGCAGACACCGCATCCGGTCGATCGGATCTTCAGCCAGAAATTCGGCATTGACCAGAAAACGTCTGACCACGGAGACGGCACCCTTGCCCTCCCTTATTACCGGGCAGGTATCGCAGACACTCTTATGCGGCAGGACCGGGTCCCGGTCTTCGACCACGGCCATCAGCACCTCGGCGATCAGGGCCGGATTCGGTGGACAACCGGGCAGAAACAGATCGATCTCGACCTTCTCGTCACAGGCATAGACACGATCAAGCGGCGCCGGCACCTCAACGTCGGGGACAGAACAACCGGGGTCGGTGGTCCGGGTCTGAAACACCCCCTCCCAGCCTTCCTTCCGGTCCTGTCCGTTCATCAGCGCCGGAATTCCACCGTGGGTGGCGCAGGTTCCGAGTGCGATCAATATCCGGCATTTTTCCCGCATCTGCAACAGGACCTGCAGGTGTTCGACAGTGGCGACCCCGCCGGAGACCAGACCGACCTCCGCCTCCGGGATATTAAATTCGGTGCCGTCACCACGCTGGCCCAGATACTTATGATCCATCAGGATCGGCGCATGCACAAGCTCCAGGTGTCTGGTCAGCAGCGGAACCAGGGCCTCGCCGATATTTAAGATCGCGATCTCGCAGCCGGAACACGAGTTCAGCCATTCCAGGACGGTGCGTACAGCCATAGGTCTCCTCTCCTGATTATCCGGCAAGGTCCCGGGCGTTCACCGGCCCCATCTTCCTGACACGTTCGGTGATGCCGGTGAAGGCCTTGACCAATCTGTCCGGCTCGGAGGATGATAGCCAGGAAATCTCATAGCGCTCGGTTTCATAGCCGAAATCCTCCAGCAGTTCGGTGATCACCTCAGAACGGGCCAGGGCCTTCCGGTTGCCGTCCTGATAGTGGCACTCGCCCAGATGACAGCCTAGCACTATCACCCCGTCCGCACCATGCGACAATGCGTCCAGGACCAGTTCGGGATGCACCATTCCCGAGCACATCACCCGGATGATCCGCACATTATGCGGATACTGCATCCTGGCCGTACCGGCGAGATCGGCTGCGGCATAGGAACACCAGTTACAGCAGAAGGCAATGATTTTCGGTTCAAAACCCATGCGAAAGACTCCTCTATTTACCTTTCAGTTCAATCAGGCCTGCAGGGCGGCCCGCACCTGGTCTCTCAGTTGATCAAGAGTGAAACCGGCCACATAGACACCTCTCTTCGGACATGTCCCCTGGCACAACCCGCAGCCCTTGCACTGGGCCTCGTTGATCGCGACAATCTTTACAGCCTGTCCGTCCGCCGTCACGGCGTCCTTCTCCACCAGGGTGATGGCCTGATAGGGACAGACATCGATACAGAGAGCACACCCGTCACAGAAGGCCGGATCGACAATCGCCTTGACCGCATCGAGCGTCACCTCCTTCCTGGACAGAAGCGTCGCCGCTCTCGCAGAGGCTGCCAGGGCCTGGGCCACCGACTCATCGACAGGCTTCGGATAATGGGCAAGACCGGCCATGAACATCCCGTCGGTCATGAAATCGACCGGGCGCAATTTGACATGCGCCTCCTGGAAAAACCCGTTTTCTTCCAGCGGAATATTATAGAGTTTCGCCAGATTTTCCGCATCCTTGTTGGCGACAATGGCGGCAGCCAGGATCACCATATCGGCTTTGATCAAAAGCGGGCGATGCAGGACATGGTCCCAGAGTTCGACATCAATGGATTTTCCGTTTGCGGTCACCTTCGGCTTCCCGTGCAGTTCATAATTAATAAAGACTACACCCATCTGCCTGGCCTTCTTGTACAGGGATTCACGTTCCCCATAGGTCCGCATGTCGCGGTAAAGAATATAGACATTACGAGAAGAGTCCTCCCGCTTGAGTTCGATCGCCGATTGCACGGAATGGGTGCAGCAGACCTTCGAACAGTACATCCTCTCCTTCTCCCGGGAGCCGACACACTGGATAAAAACGAATGATTTCCCTCTCTTGACGTGCGTTTCCTTCAGGTCATGGAGTTTGTCGAACTCAATGGAGGTGACGACCCTCCGAATGGTCTTATACCCGTACTCATCGGGAGAATAAATCTTGCCTCCGGTAGCGACGATGCCGACACCATGTTCGATGGTCCTGGACCTCCCGTTCACGTTCTTCAGGGTAGTTTTGAAATTGCCGACAAACCCTTCAACCCCGCTGACCACAGACTCTTTATGGAGAATAACCTTTTCATTCAGCAGAATCCTGTCGATCAGTTTCGCCACCTTCATCGGCACATGCTCGCCCGAGTAGGTATGTTTCAGATTCAGGGAATTTCCGCCGAGTTTATCTGTTTTTTCAACAAGATGGACTTCAAAACCCTGTTCGGCCAGACTCAGGGCCGCGGTCATGCCGGCAAGTCCTCCACCAATGACCAGTCCCTTTGGCACGATGGGCACAGTGACGGCAGCAAGGGGTACGGAAGATGTGATCTTAGCTACGGCCATACGGACAAGATCACAGGCCTTCGTGGTTGCAACCTGTTGATTTTCTGCATGAACCCAGGAATTGTGGTTCCTGATGTTGGCAATCTCGACCATGTATTCATTGAGTCCCGCCGCCTTCAGGGTGCCCCGGAAAAGATATTCATGGGTCCGGGGGGTACAGGCGGCAACAACAATGCGGTTCAGCCCCTTTTCTTTGATCCTGCTTATCAAGGTCTGTTGGGTGTCCTCGGAGCAGGCAAAGATATTCCGCTCGACATGAACGACAAAGGGAAGTGTAGCGGCATGTTTTTCCACCGCCACCACATCAACGACACCAGCGATATTGGAACCGCAATGGCAGACAAAGACACCGATCCGGGGGGCCTCCATGCTCACATCCCGTTCCTCCGGATAGGCCTTTCCCCTGGTCAATTTTCCCCGCGCCGGAGCCAGAAACTGGGCCACCGCGGCTGCGGCGGCCGAGCCTTCGACCACCGACTGGGGGATATCCTTCGGCCCGGCAAAGGCCCCGCAGGTAAAGATTCCTTCCTTCGAGGTGGTCACCGGTGAAAAATCGGAGGCGGCAGCGAAGTTATTGGCGGTCATCTGGATACCGACGAGGTCAGCCATGTCCAGCATGTGTTTCGGTGTTTCGATACCGACCGAAAGGACCACCATGTCATAGTATTCCTCGACCTGACGTCCCTGTTCGTTGATATACCGCAGCCGCAGATCACCGTTTTTCCCGTGCGGCTCGACGCCATGCACCCGGCAACGGACAAAACGGACGCCTAACTCACTCTTTGCCTGCTCGTAATATTTGTCAAATCCCTTGCCATGGGTACGCATATCCATATAGAAAATGGACGCAGAAAGGCCGGGCATATGCTCCTTGACCATTGAGGCCTCTTTTATCGCCGCCATACAGCAGATCGAGGAACAGTAGCCCTTGCCGCATTTGTTCTCGTCCCTGGAGCCGACACACTGAAGGAAGGCTATTTTTCTGACCGGCTTGCCGTCGGAGGGTCTGGCCAGGTGTCCATCGGTGGGGCCGGTCGCCGACAGATACCTCTCCAGCTGCAGCGAGGTAATGACATTCGGGAATTTACCGAATCCCCAGATCCCCGCAGCCTCCGGATTGAACGGCTCAAACCCCGGTGCCAGCACCAACGCACCAACAGAAAATGCATGCGCCTTCTCCGTATCGGCAAAATTGATCGCTCCGGCATCACAGACCTTTTCGCACAGACCACAGCTGCCCGGCTTCTTCAGCTGCAGACAGGCCTCGGGGTCAATCTGATATTTCAAGGGAACGGCCTGGGGGTATTTCAGAAAAACCGCCTTCCGTCTGCCCGTCCCTGCGTTGTATTCGTCCGATACTTTCTTTGGACATTTCTCGGCGCAGAGTCCGCAGGCGATACATTTATCGACGTCCACATACCGCGGCCGCTCTTTAACCGTGATCTTGAAATTCCCGGCAGAACCTGAAATCCCGGCCACCGTTGATAGGGTCAGTATCCGGATATTCAAATGCCGGCCGCATTCGACCAGTTTCGGAGCAATAATACACATCGAACAATCATTGGTCGGGAAGGTCTTATCCAGCTGGGCCATCGCCCCGCCGATAGCTCCCGATTTCTCTATCAGATACACGAAATATCCGGCATCGGCCAGGTCCAAAGCGGCCTGGATTCCTGTGACTCCACCGCCAACGATCATGACCGAGCCAACCTTTTTAGTCTCCAGCATCACAGGTATTTCTCCTCGACTGTTCTCTTCATATCACCTCTTCCCACGATTGCCTGAGATTCACACCTGTCCACTATCCAACCGTCCAGTTTATCTCATTTTTAGGCAGAACTAATGAATCCGCGACCAGCTCCCACAAATATTTGACCTCGACCCCGAGGTTATACTCCTGGTTCAGGGATTTCTTCAACTGGTCCCGGCAGTTATGACAGGAGGCGATAACCAGTTTCGCCTCACTCTCGGACACCTGCCGGGCCTTCATCCGGCCGTAATAGACCCGTTCGTCGGCAAAGGGCATCGCCCAGGCCCCGCCACCGGCACCGCAGCAGTAGTTGGCGCCGCGATTCGGTTCCATATCAACCAGGTCCGGACAGCAGGCCCTGGTAATGGCACGGCCCTCTTCATAATAGGCCTGACCGAAGGCCCGCATCGACTTCCGTCCATAGTTGCAGGGATCGTGGTATACGGTCCTCTTGGTATGGATTGTATTGTCCACCTTGATTCTGCCGGCATTCAGGTATTCCAGCAGGAGATCAAAAATCGTGCAGATTTTAAACTCCTTCAGGGCCTCCGGATACCACCTGTTCAGGCCGAACCGGGTCGCAAAATAGGCATGTCCGCATTCGGGAAGCAAAAGCATCTCGCAATTCAACCGCCGCATATTATCGACAATCCGGCCGACCACAGTGCGCATGGCCTCATCGTCCCCGGAAAACAGACCCCAGTTGACGCCCTCCCAGTTCTCCGAGGTCAGCGTCCATGACTCACCGGCCGCATGGAAAATCTTCCACCACCACTTCAGGTCGTCCGGCTCGGCAAACGGCTCCCGCGAGTTGACCGTAACCATAATCCTCGCCCCATGGATATCCACGGGTGTCACAAACCCCGGACAGGACTCTTCCGCCAGTTCTTCGCCCAGTTCCTCCACCAGATGAAGAAAATCGTCCTTCGGGATACCGATGTTGTTTCCCCTCTCCAGACAGGTCATGACCCCTTTATGAATCGGCCCGGGAACTTTGTCTCTCTCTCGCCGGGAACGTATTCGCCGCATCAGCTGGACAATCTGGATATTGGCCGGGCAGACATCCTCACACTTGGCGCACATTGTACATTTCCAGGCCCAGTCCGAAGCGATCAAATCATCCTCCAGGCCAAGAAAGGCCATCCGGACAATCTTTCTCGGATCAAGACCGTCAACGCCTGAGATAGGACAGGCGCTGGAGCAGGTGCCGCAGGTCAGGCATTCATCGGCCCATTGGGTGTCATCGTAGAGGGTTTTTACCTTTTTTCCCAATTCGAGAACCGGCCCCACCCTTTTCTCCGCCTCCAGGAATGACACGGTCTTCAGATCGACACTGCTGTCCGGTCTGATCAGCGGTTCGCGGCCGAATTTTTCACAGAGAATCTGGTAGTCTTCGAATTTCATCAGATACTTCCGCCCCGGACCTTCCTGGGCTGGCAGGGTACCGGCATTAATCCAGTTCCGGATCGTGTTCCGATGGACACCAAATTCTTCTGCTATGTCGCTGACTTTAAATTCATACATCATGGTTGCTCACCCTGGGTCCTCCGGCTTGCGGAAAGACGCTGAAAAATTTTCTCACATGCCAGCGAAACGGCTCCTGTCATAGCCGAAGAAAGCCCCGGAGATATCTCTTCGGGGATCACTTCGATCTGAGCAGCCAGGATATCGACAGTGATTCCCGTATGCTCCTGCAGCTCAAGAAGCAGATTGACGGAGGGAAACTGGTGGAGAGAAAAATCATGGATTTTTTGTGCGGGTAGTAAAGAGACATCAACGGAGAAGACCTCCCCCGGCCTGCGGTCCGGAAAATCAACGGCGTCAAGGATGATCAACCTTTCCGGCCTGGTGTCAGGTGCGAGAAGATAGTCAAAGAGATACTCTCGAATTCCAGTACCTGCATCAACAGCAGTAACGTTATCCGGCAGAATATGCCTCGTTTTCAATTCCTCTATCACAGCAGGACCGAAACCGTCATCGCCCATCAGGACGTTGCCGCAGCCAAAAATGACAGTGGGGTGTTTAACTTGTGCCATTGTGCAAACTATGCCTCAAATAGATACGGCATGAGTACCACAAGGTACCGGATAAATCAAGCTTGTTATCGCACAAATTTTACGGTGCTATGCAAATTGTGCGATAACGGAATTACTCAAGAGCGGGCCCAGGTATTACACAGGAAGCGCACGCTCTCTCCAGACACGAGGCCTTTTCGACCGGCCGTCAATAGCCGTCCGGGTTCCGGACCTGCCATCTCCAGGCATCCTCGCACATCTCCTTGAGCCCTCGCTGAGTCCGCCAGCCCAGCTCGCGCAAGGCCTTGGCCGGATCGGCAAAACAGATGGCCACATCCCCGGATCGCCTGGCCGTTATCTGATAGGGTATCTCTTTTCCCGAGGCCGCAGCGAAGGCCGCTATCATTTCGAGGACACTATAACCCTGCCCCGCCCCCAGGTTATAGACAGCCACACCCGGCCCTCCCTCTTTTTCAATCGCCTTGACATGCCCGAGGGCCAGGTCGACGACATGGATATAATCACGCACGCCGGTCCCGTCCTTGGTCGGATAATCGTTGCCGAAAACAGAGAGCCTTGCCAGCTTGCCTACCGCGACCTGTGCTACATACGGCATCAAATTGTTTGGCACCCCCTGAGGGTCCTCGCCGATCCGGCCGCTTTGATGCGCTCCTACCGGGTTAAAATAGCGGAGCAGGCAGATCTTCCAGAGCGGGTCGGACACAAACAGATCCCGGAGGATCTGCTCGATCATCAGCTTGGTGTGCCCGTACGGGTTGGTACAGGAGAGCGGAAAGTCCTCGGTGATGGGCACTGTCGCCGGATCGCCATAAACGGTGGCGGAAGAACTGAAGACCAGATTCTTTACCCCCTGCGCCGCCATCACCTCGCAGAGATTCAAAGTACCGGTGATGTTATTGTGATAATAGCTGAGCGGTCTCTGCACCGATTCACCAACCGCCTTCAGCCCGGCGAAATGGATCACCGCGTCAATGGTGCCGCCACAGGACGAAAACACCGCGGCCAGACCATCTTTGTCCAGCAGGTCGACTTTATAAAATTGCACCGTCTTCCCGGTCAGTTGATTGACACGGCGCAAGGACTCCTCCTTCGCGTTGATCAGGCTGTCGGCCACGGTCACCTGATGCCCAGTCTGCAGGAGTTCAAGGCAGGTATGGCTGCCGATATAGCCGGCACCGCCGGTGACAAGGATATGCATGTTTCGCTCCCTTCTTGATTCCTTCCTCAGATTCTTGCCGGTAATTGTCTCGATAATCGGCGGAGAATAGTCCGGTTTTCTATTTTGATCAACTATAACCCTTCTCTTTGACCCCCAAGAAGGGTCAATTCAAACAAATGTTCCTTGGTCATTGCCAAGAAACAGGGTATAGTGAAGACCCTGTTTTGCAGGGACAAACGTTACCAATGCATGCCGTTCAAAACAATCGCAGGAGAAACAAATGCCCTATGTAAGTATCCGTGTTGCCGGAAAATTATCAAAAGAACAGAAACAGAATATCAGTAAAGGCGTCACCGACGTCATCGCCAGGGAAGCCAACAAACCGCCCGAGTCCATCCTGATCTTCATCGACGAAGTCCCGCACGAAAATATTGCCAAAGCCGGAAAACTGTTACAGGAACCGAAATAGTCTTGTCCCTGCCTGCCAAAAAAAGGATACTGGAACTGCACCGGCTTCTCCGGGAACATGCCCACCGCTATTACACCCTGGATGATCCGACAATCTCGGATGGGGAATATGACCTGCTCTTCCACGAGCTGCTTGACCTGGAAGAGCGTTTCCCGGAGCTTATTACCCCGGACTCCCCCAGCCGGAGGGTCGGCGGGGCTCCGCTTAAAAAATTTACCCAGGTCGACCACCGGACCCCGATGCTCAGCCTGGAAAACGGTTTTGGCGACGATGATTTCCTTGCCTTTGAGGAAAGGCTTCTCCGCTACCTGAACCGGACCGCACCGATCCCCTATGTTACGGAGCCAAAACTCGACGGCCTGGCCGTCGAGCTGGTTTTTCAGGACGGGATCATGGTCCAGGGATCTACCAGGGGAGATGGAATCACCGGCGAGGAGATATCCGCCCAGCTCCGTACGATTCCGGTTATTCCATTACGCCTGAAAAGACAGATCGCCGGCCTCCTTGAGGTGCGCGGCGAGGTCTTTATGGACAAGGACGGCTTCTCGCGACTGAACGAGGAACAGACGCTTGCCGGAAGACCTGTCTTTGCCAACCCCCGCAATGCAGCCGCGGGTTCCCTTAGGCAGCTTGATCCGGCCGTCACCGCCGCCCGCCCCCTGAAGTTTTTCGCCTACGGGGTCGCAGACCCGGTCGTCACCGGGTGTGCGACACAATTCGAACTCCTCAGGCTTCTGCAGGAGCTGGGCCTGCCGGTCAACGATCTTACCCGAAGATGTGCGACAATCCAGGATGTCCTGTCGAGTTTCAGGGATCTGCAGTCAAAACGGCTCAGTCTCGGCTACGAGATTGACGGGATGGTCGTCAAGGTCGATCCCTTCGACCTGCAGGACCGGCTCGGCAGCAAGGCCCGGGCGCCCCGCTGGGCCATCGCCTGGAAATTCGCAGCCACCCAGGCCACGACCAGGCTTATCGACGTGGAATTCCAGGTCGGCCGGACCGGGGCCGTCACACCGGTGGCGATCCTTGCCCCAGTCAACGTCGGCGGGGTCATGGTCAGCAGGGCCACCCTCCATAACCAGGACGAATTCAGGCGCAAGGACCTGCGCCTGGGCGATACCGTCCTTGTTCAGAGGGCAGGTGATGTCATTCCGGAGGTGATTAAACCGATTATCGATGGCCGCGACGGCACCGAGATCCCGATTATGATGCCTGACCGCTGTCCGGTCTGCAGGCATCCGCTGGACAGACCTGAAGGCGAGGCTGTGACCCGATGCTTCAACCCTCTCTGTCAGGCCCAGCGGATCAGGGCGCTCAGCCACTTTACCTCCAAGGCCGGACTTGATATTGAAGGGCTCGGCAAAAAATACATGGAACAGCTCTTCGAACTGGGTATAATCAGAGATATTCAGGATATCTTCTCCCTGAGCCCGGAAAAGCTCGCTCACCTGGAAGGCTGGGGAGAAAAATCTGCCCAAAACGTCATCGCCGCCATAGAGGCGAAAAAGCACCCGCCACTCAGCAGATTCCTGGCCGCTCTGGGCATCCGTTTTGTCGGTGAGGTAACGGCATCACTGCTGGAAGATCATTTCGGCTCGATCTCCGAGGTCTCTGCCGCAAGCAGGGAAGATCTTCTGGAAATCAACGGTATTGGAGAACAGGCCGCGACAAGTATTGCGGAATACTTTACCGATGCAACCACAAGAGACATGCTCGCCCGCCTGCAGGAACTCGGGGTAACACCAGCTGCAAAAGCGGACAAGCCGAAAAACCTCCCCCTCTCGGGATATACGATCCTGTTTACCGGCACCCTGAAAACACTGTCCAGAGACGAGGCTAAAATGCTGGTGAGAGGACATGGCGGCCAGATCGCCACGACTGTCAGCAGTAAGCTGACCCATCTCGTTGCAGGCGAAAAGGCCGGTTCAAAACTCAAAAAAGCAGCCGAACTCGGAAAAACCATCCTCTCCGAAGAGGCTTTTTTGGAAATGCTGCAACGGTGATTTCATGTTAAAGGTACTGATCGTAGAAAATAATCCGACCATCACTAAACTCCTCTCCCATTTTTTTAAAGCGGAGGGGTGTGATATCCATCTTGCCAAAGACGGACTGCAGGCTATGATTGCGCTGGACACCCTGGTCCCCGATATTCTCAGCACGGATATTATCATGCCAAAAATCTGCGGAGATCAACTCTGTAGAATCATAAGGAATTCACCTAAATTCAAAGATGTCTTCATCGTTGTCTATTCGGCAATCTCCCTGGAAGACGACACTCACCTCTTTGACTTGGAAGCCGATCTGTATATCGCCAAAGGCCCGGCTGTCACCGTACAAAAACATGTCCGTCATATCCTCGACCAGTTCAACAGCGGCAAACGAAGAGAGAATATACTGCATGGAGTTGAGGGTCTGTTCCCCCGGACAATCACGAAAGAGCTCCTCCTGTCCAAACGTCACGACTCGATGATTTTCGAAAACCTGGCCGAGGCGGTCATCGAAATGGACTCTCAAGGCAAGATCGTCCAGGTCAACAGGGCCGCGCAGGAATTGCTGGAACAGGATGTGTCAACACTTCTGGGATGTCGGCTGACCGACCATCTTGCCGGACCGGAATGCTCCCTCGTCACGCACTGGTTCTCTCAGGTCCCGGAGGGGAAATCGCCCCAGTTTCACTCCAGTTATGACCGTCCTCTTTTGATCGGAAAACACCAGGTCGTCCTCAAACTTGTGCGTGTTGCCGAAAGGGAAGGAATTTTTGTTATTGCTATCATGCAGGATATCACTCAACCCAAGGAAACTGAAGAAAAGCTTGCCAAAACACTCAATGAATTCAACGCCGTGATAGAGGCCTTCGGATACGGGGTTCTGCTCGTCGATTCCGACCTGAGGATACGCATCGCCAACAGGGCCTTTCGTGACATGTGGGGGTATTCGGATGAGCTGCTCTCCGGGAACCCAACCCTCCGTGATCTGATCAACTTCAACCGGTATAATGGCATCTACGATGTCCCGGAAGAAGAGTTTGACGCCTATATTGAATCACGTGAGGCAGAGAGCCTGAAAGGGGCCGGCGGGCCGGTTGAATTTTGCCGAGCAGATGGTGTTGTCTTGCAATATCAACCCTTTAAAATGCCTGACAACGGCAGAATGCTGATCTATTTCGATATCACCAGGCATAAGAACACCGAGGCCGCACTCGCCCAGGCACTGGATAAGGTCTCTGATCTCGCCCACCGGGATGCGCTGACCGGCCTGCCCAATCTGAGATTATTCCAGGAACGCTTTTTGAGCACGCTTGCAATGTCCAAACGAAAGGGATGGAAGGCGGCAATCATGTTCATCGATCTTGACGGCTTTAAAAACGTCAATGACTCGTTTGGCCACGAAACAGGCGACAGGATTTTAAAAATGACGGCAGAGCGCCTCTTGGAAACAGTCAGGAAAGCCGACACGGTGGCCCGCATCGGCGGAGATGAATTCCTTGTCATCCAGACCGAGGTCAATGACAAGGCAGCGGCCGCCCGTGTAGCCGGCAAGATCGTCCAGCAACTTTCAGCCCCGTTTGATCTGGACGGAAACGAGATCAAAATCGGGGCGAGCATCGGCATTGCCATGTATCCAGCCGACGGGGATAACAGCAGGGAGTTGATCAAAAAAGCCGATGATGCAATGTACCGGACAAAGAGTCACGGGAAAATGGGCTATTCCTTTGCCCAGGATTAATGGCCTACTCCTGCTTTTTTTTCTCAAGTTCGTCCCAGCGCGTATAGAGACCATCAACAGTCTCCTGCACCTGCTGCAATTCCTGCCAGCATTCGTGAAGAAGGCCGGGGTCGGCTATCGTCTCAGGGGACTCCATCTTCTGCTGGAGTCTCTCAAGTTCAAGTTCCGCTTCGAGTATGCTCTCCTCCATCCGGTCGTACTCCCGCTGATCAATATAGGAGAGTTTTCCACTCTTCTTTTTGGTGGCCTGCGGCGACTGTTTGCAGTCCTTTCCGGCCTTCTCCTCCGGTTCTCCCGTCTTCACCCTGTCCTGCATAGAGGACAGCCATTGTTCATAATCGGCAAAGAACTGGACCCCTCCATCCCCATCAAAACCGATCAGGTTGTCGCAGACGCTGTCCAGAAGAAAACGATCGTGGGTCACCAGGACAAGGGCACCGGGGAAATCGTGAAGACTTTCTTCCAGGACATCCAAAGACGGGATATCGAGATCGTTCGTCGGTTCATCAAGGAGGAGGATATCAGCCGGACGCCGCATCAATCCGGCAATAAATATACGGGCCTGCTCGCCGCCCGACAGCTGTCCGACCGGGGTCTCGAGCTGGTCTGCCCGGAAGAGAAACCGTTTTGCCCAGGAGACGACATGAACTGATCCGCCCCGGAAGATCACTGCGTCCCCCTCCGGAGCAAGCGCCCTGCGCAGAGTGATATTCGGGTCGAGATCCTCCCGCCTCTGATCAAAGTGGACGATCTTGACTTTGTCCGCGGTCCTGATCGTCCCTGAATCAGGTGTCAGTCCGTCATCTCCGGTACTTGCGGCAAGAAGACGCATCAGCGTTGATTTTCCGCAGCCGTTCCTGCCCAGAAGACCCAGCCTGCTCCCTGGGGAAAGCAGGATATCGAGGTTGGTAAAAAGCGTTTTATTCTGGTAACTTTTACTGATTCCTGTAGCCTCAAGGAGCTTTTTCGTCTTTCGTTGCGTCGCCTCAAAATCGATCCGCACATTCGATAGTGCCCTGTTCCTTCCCCTGACCTGAGCCAGCTCATCCTGCAGCCTGTAGGCCTCATCGATCCGATAGCGAGCCTTGGTCGCCCGGGCCTTGGGGCCACGCCTGAGCCATTCGGTCTCCCGCCGGACCTTGTTCTGCAGCCGCTCTTCATCCTGCGCCTGCTGCGTCAGAAATTTTCCCCGTTCTTCCAGGAAATCACTGTAACGGCCATTGACCTGAAAAGACCCCTGAGGGTATATCGGCGACAGCTCAACAACCCGGTTGGTGCAGTTCTCCAAAAACCTTCGATCATGGCTGACCAGGATAAAGGTTGAGGGGCTCTCCGGGGACGTCCCCGACAGCATCATCTCCAGCCAGAGGATACCTTCGATATCGAGATGGTTAGTCGGTTCATCCATTATCAGCACATCCGGACGGGTGAGAAGGGCTCGACAGATGGACAGACGCTTCCGTCTGCCACCGGAGAGGACTCGAACCGGCTGACCGTCTTCCAAAAATTCCGCCCGGCTCAAGATAGACTGGATCCTGTTATACTTTTCAATCTCGTCCAGGTCCGTGCTCCCGAGAGACAGCAGCAGGTTGTCGGTAACACCTTTCTCTTCATCAAAGACATCGATCTGGGCAAGATAACCGACCTGCACATGTCTCTGGCTGACGACCTTGCCGCGATCCGCATCCTCCAACCCGCAAAGAATTCGCAACAGGGTCGACTTCCCCGAACCATTGGGACCGATCAGGCCTATCCGATCTCCGTAGCTGATCACCAGATCCACATCTTGAAAAAGTGTCTGAGCCCCAAAGGCCTTGGTCAATGACCGGCAGCTGAGCAGATTGGACATAATGGATTTTCCTGAGGCCGGGCCATCACTTTTTTTGATTGCCTTCCGATGACGTCCGACGGAACGGCAACCGCCCTTTTTCGGTTGATTATTTAACAGCTCACTGTTATAAAATAGCGATAATTAAGGATACGCGAGATAGGCATTGCTTGAGTGCGGCTGTTTTCCAGATGCAATTCTATACAATCAATCGGGAGAAACTGCAATGATGGAACGGTTCAACATTATTATCGCCAGCGAAAACGGAGACCGTCACATCTTCCTTGTTTCCAGGAAAAAACTTCTTCTCAACACCGTAATCAAAATGTAACCAGGCCTTTGTATGTCAAACCGCGAACCCGCAATAGCTAACCGATTAATGTGTCCTTTCTGTGGTAACAATACCGATTTTTTCCAGATAGCAGAAGACGCCATTATCACAACCCATTTCAGACAGAATGCTGACGGAAGTTTCACCCAGGAAGAAAATGAGTCCCAGATCCTTGGGCAAATAAAACTGTTCTGTGGAAGCTGCGAGGAAGAACTGCCGTCGGAATTCTTCGACCGTTTCACCGAGATGGTATTCTGATTTGGCCGCCCCCCCACGACTTATCAGGGACAACGAAACCCTCTCTTCGTGTATGCATCAACTCCAGGCAGGTGATATTATCTGCTGCCGCCTCCGCCTGAAGCCCCAGGAAGAACATATCCTTCTGGACCTTGTAGAACGGGGAGTTACGCTCATCCCTTCTGCGACGTCTCAACTTGCCAGCAGGTCGAAGGCATTTCAGGCCAGGATCTTTCATCCGCTGATGGTCCCCGGAACAGCAGCCGTATATGACCTCCATGGTCTTCTCGGCGTCATCTCCGGGTATCAAAGGACAGCAATCGAACGGGTTATCCTTAAACATGACAGGAAAAACGGTGGCCTCGGTATCCATTTGTTCAAAGACCCGGAAGATATCTTTACCCTGGCCGCCAATAATGGTATCCCCTTTCCTTTTGTCCTTCAGCCCTTTATTGCCGATAGTCGTGACGTACGTGTTATCATCCTTGGCGACTATATCGAGGCCTACGAGCGCATCAACCCTGACAACTTTCGGAATAATCTGCACTGCGGAGGAAGAGCAATCCGCTGGGAGCTCTCAGATGAGCAGATCGCCCTCTGTCAGCAGGTAATGATCCGGGGAGCGTTTCCCTATGCTCATATAGACCTGATGTTGACCGATACAACCTGGTTAACTGAGATCAACCTCCGTGGGGGGATTCGCGGGGCAGCTATTAGTCCTCAAGAATACGGCAGAAAAATAGAAGACATCCACAGGGATCTTCTGCAAAAAATATTTACATAACCCCGTCTCCGCCCCGGAAATAGAAAAAGGGAAGCACCCCTTCAGGATACCTCCCTTTTACAGTCAGTCAAAATCGGTTGGTAAACGTATTATACGCAACCAGTCGGTTTAGGAAGACCAGCCATTTTACAGGCTCCTTTTCCAGGTCCGGACGGGAACAACTCATAAATCCGTTTCAACGGGAAACCTGTGGTCTTGGAAAGAATACGGACCATCGGGGCAATACCATTTTTCTTATAGTACTCTTGAAGGGCATCGATCACTTTATTGTGCTCGTCGGTCAATTCGCTGATACCTTCAACGCCTTTTACATAGTCAATCCAATCCTGATTGAATTCTTCCATTCCTTTGAGCAGGAAACCATCTTCATCAACCTGAAAGCTGGATCCATTGTGTTCGAGTGTCGGCATTTCATACCTCCTTGAAAAATATTATTTTGTGGCTTTCACCGTTCTTAAGTCAAGCTATAAACTAACTAGGCCTTATTACTATAGGAGAAAACGTTTGTCAAGTGAATGACGAACTTTTCTCACCTTTTGGCAGTATAATATAACTAGATGTATTTTCAGGAAAAAATTCCTGTATTCCGGAGCAGACATCAAGGATTGTTTTGCAAATTCACTAAAAAATACTTGAACTTAGCATAGCCGGAAGCAGAACCGGCGTCATCGGCAATCTATCCTGCCGCTTTTTCTTGAATTGCATGTCATTGATCCTCCAACCGAACAGCAGGGATCAGCCGGAAATCAAACAGGTGCGCATCTTTCAGAAATGGATCAGGAAGATCACGACCCATTTCCCTATGGAGATTAAGTAGTACTTTTTTTTACTAAAAGTGTAATACAAAGCAGTACATACCCTTTCAACCTCAGATTACGCAGCAAGGACTCTTTTCCTGTCAATATCCAAGGTTTTTTCACGGTTTTTTCTTGCATGGAGGAAAGAGAAAGGGTAAATCCATCATCTATTGTCCAATTTATCGAACAAAATAGCGGAGAGTTCTTTTTTTCTTCTCCACTGTTCCGGGCTCGTTATGCTTACTGCAGAGTTATCAAATCCCTAACATCGTGAATATACATGCTTCAAGTACTCAGAAATAAAGCTCAATCCACCATTATGCAGGCAGTTGTAGTGATTATTGCGCTGGTTTTCATTTTCTGGGGAGTCGGAACGCGGATGATGAACGGCAACCAGGCTGCAATAACCATTAACGGTGAAGAGATTTCCTTCCAGCAATTCCAAAAGGCCTACGAGCAGGCCGTTGCTCAGTTGCGAGACCAATTTAACGGAGCAATTCCCCAAGGGTTGGCTGAAAAGATCGGTATAAAAAAGCAGGTTATAAATCGATTTATCCAGGATTCTCTTCTCCGTCAAGGCGCTGGAAAAATGGGACTTATCATCAGCCCGGCAGAGGTCCAGGACACCGTCCGGAAAATGCCCGCCTTCCAGGATAACGGTTCCTTCAGTCTGGAAAAGTACAAGTCGGTTCTGACCAGAAATAGTTATACTGCCCATAAATTTGAAACCTCAATTCAGGTTGATATGCTTTCTCAGAGGTCGGTTGTCGATATCGGGAATTTTGCCTCCACCGTCACTGATCAGGAGATAGAAGATCTCTTTAACCTGGAAAAAGAAAGCGTCTCCGTCACCTTTGCCAAGATTTCCGCTGACCTGTTCAGCAAGAAGATCCATGTGACCGACGCGGAGCTTGTATCCTGGTTTGAGACAGTCAAGGACAGCTATAAGACCGATCCGCAATTGAAACTTAAATATTTATCCTTTAATGTTAAAGATATCGGAAATAAAATCTCCATTGACGAAGACTCAGTTAAAAATTTTTACAACTCAAACAGTGCAAGTTTCACCACACCTGAGCAGAGACATGCGCGGCATATTTTCTTTAAGGTAGATGAGAACAGTTCAGAAGCTGATGAGGCCGGCCAACGCAAAAAGGCCGAAGATGTCCTGAAGCTTGCCCGGGCCGGAAAGGATTTTGCTCAATTGGCCGATCAGTACTCCGAAGGCCCGGCCAAGACAAAAGGTGGAGACCTGGGCTTCTTTCCAAAGGGAAAAATGATTGAACCTTTTGATGACACTGTTTTTGTGATGCAGCCGGGTCACATTAGCGATATTATTCGCACTCCTTTCGGATTCCATATCGTCAAACTTGAAGAAATCAAAGCGGCCGTCGTCAAACCGCTGGCAGAGGAACACGACAAGATTGTCCATCAACTTCAACTGGAGCAGGCCAAATCCATGGCCTTCCAGATCGCCAACGAATGCTATGAAGGTATTATCGGTGCCGGAAGTCTTCAGGCATATATCAAAGGCCACCCCGATACAAACGTTGTTGAAACCGACTTCTTTACCCAACATTCTCCACCGGCCGATATCAAAAACGACCAGACATTTGTCAACACAGCCTTCGCCTTGAAACAGGGCGAGCTGAGTTCACTGATAGAAACCACGAATGGATACGCGATTCTTTTTGCAGAACAGATAAAAGAACCCGTCATCCCGCCCCTTACGGACATCAAGGACCGGGTAACCAAGGATTATGTTGCTGTTAAGTCCGCCGATATGGCCAAAAAGACCGCCGAAGACATCCTTTCGCAGGCCAGAACCGGAGGTGATTTCTCAAAACTTGTCGCCGATTCGGGGGTATCGATGCAGTCATCCGGCTTGCTGTCAAAACGAAATCCGGAACAGAAATCGCCGTTCCCGTCTTCTCTCGCAGATCAAATCTTTCAGCTCTCTGCGAAGGCACCTTACCCGAGCGAACCCGGTGAAGTTGAAAAGGACTATTTCGTCTACAAGTTCGCAGAACGTACAACACCGAAGACGGGCCTGCCCGATTCTGAACGTGATCAGTACAGGAACGCCCTCTTAAAGCTCAAGCAACAACAAATTCTTAACGCCTGGATAACCAATCAAAGGAAAAAAGCAACCGTCACAACGCATAAAGGCCTCTAGGCGGATAGTCTGCTGACTTTTCGACGATTCCCACCTGCAGACCAGACACTTATCCATGTCTTTCCACCTTCAGCGGCCTGTTATCCGGCTCCTTATGCGTTATCAGTTCCGGATTTTTCCTCTTTTTTCCACCTAATTCCCGCTTCTTTTCCTCCTCTTTTTTTTGGACATTGCTCACCAGGATCCGGCGTATCCCCTCATGCGATAAACGGACATTATGCCTTTCCTGGAGCTTTTGGACAATATCCCTGTACGACCAACGATCTGCCCTCAACTTGATGATCTCCCTGATGAGCTGCTGCTGCTTCAGATCCTGGACCAGATATTCTCCTTCAAGCTGCCATCCGAACGGGACAGGTCCCCCTACATACTTCCCCTCGCTCTTCTGATGTCTTTTGGCTGCCTTGATGGATTCCCCATGTTTACTGCTGTCGCAGGCGGCAAGTGCCTTCAGAACAGCCAGAATCAGCGTAGATCCACCTTCGGAAACAACCAGTTTTCTCTCTGTCGCAAGCGAAATGTTCTCATTTAAATCAATACAATACAAACCGACAGACATCTTTTTCAACATGCTTACCAGACGGACTCCCTCTTTCGCGGAGCCGAACACCCATTCTGATTTCAGAGTTATCAGGGTATCCCCGGACTGTACTCCCGCAAGTAATCCGGCCGCCTCTTTTCTCTCCCGGAAGGGGGATTTCAGCGAAGTCCCCTGCTCAACAAAGAAATCTTCGACCGTAAGCCCGAGGGATGTTGCACAGGCCTGGATTACCCTCTGCTGTTCTCCCACCGCTACCTGAGCCGCCCTGTCAATTGTCAAAAATATATACCCCAGCGCACGCATATCTCCCTCCTTGTAAACAATGGATGTCACTTATTGACTGTCAATCAATTTACACTTGACACCGCATCAAGTATAAATAAAATATTTTTGACACATTGTCAATAAATTATTTGTCTGTTTACATAGAGCTAATAACTCGGAATATATAGTAAAATAATTACTGAGGAACATCGAGTATGACTGACCTCAGCTCGTTAACCATATGCAGACCTGGTTCCCCTTCTTCCTCAGGACAAATCAAATTCATATGAAGAAATCGACCTTGCCAACTTTTTTGTTCTTTTCCCGGCCAGACATGATATAGTAGAGTGTTTACTCCTCGATTTTCCCCCATTTAATGTATATCAAATAGTCGTCAGGCCCGGATGGCGTTCCGGTTGAATACCAAATCAATAATGACAATTGAAAACGATTTACTGCAGCACTATGAAAATCTCAGCTCATTCGAAAAGACGCTCCTGCAGTTTCTCTCTATCGTTTATGAACCTGCGAATATTTCCCTCATCATTAATTGCCTGCATACTCTCGAACTGCGTAGTGCACGAGGGAACAGGCCGACTGTAGCCAATCTCAACCATTATCTGGCCAAATTCCAGCAACTGAACCTGCTCACCCGTGACCGGCAGTGTGCACCGGAGATTGTCGAGACACTGAGCAAATATGCTGTTGCCGAAGGGACATTTGCTTCATTTGCTCAGGCTATCAGAGACGAGGCGCCGGTTTCCTATTACTATGGCAAATGGACCACCCGCTGCTGGCGAGCCATGCGTGAATTACGTATCGGTATTTATTCCCAGAATTTTGATCTCATAGATGATGCAACCGTATTTATTAATTCCCAGTGCCATGAGATTGCCCCGACCGTTCCGCCGACCGTCCAGGTAACAGCCAGGCCCTTCAACATCGACTGGTTTCGCAGCCTGCCCACCTCCTTCCAGTTCTACTTACTGGATAATGTCCTCAGGCATGCCCAGGCGAACCTTCTCTCATTCCCGGAGATTCTTCATTTCCTTAGCGATAACAGAGAATTTGAAGATTTAAATATCGACGAGCAGCTCCCGTTCAAACGTCTGCTCTTTAATCAGCTCCTGTTGCAAGGAAACCTGGATGATGCCAGAAAACTGCTAACCAGCCATCTCGAACTCTTTTCCGGCACCGGCGCCTTAGGGGCTCTCCATTTTTTGCTCGGGAATCGGACAGAGGCTACAGCAGCCTTTGCCTACGATATGGCCTTCCTCCAGAAAATGGCCGGCTCCGAAAAGGTCGCCTTTTTTGGCCCGGCCGGACTCTTCTACATCCTGGCCCTGTTACAAAAGGAAAACACGACTCACCAGGAAATTGCCAACCGGATCGGCCTTTCCCTTTCCTTATTTGCCGGGACGGTTGAGGAAAAGGCCTATTCGTTCCTGGCCATGGTCCTTGACGGACAGATCAAAAATACTCTCCCGGAAGGAAATCTTACCCTTGACGATGACGAGAGCCCGCACAGTCTGACCGTCCTCTTTGCCGGCCTCTGTCAATACTGGCTCAATAGCACCGTGCAACCTGAGGTCGAAGAAAAAATCACCTCTCTTTATTCGTCTGCCCTCCAAAACGGATATCTTTTCTTCGCCCTTCTCTTTGCCGAAATTCTTGCAAAGATCTCCGACAACAAAAATGAATATCTGCCGGTTGTAGAGGACTTGAGAAAAAAGACCGGCATCATCTCGTTGATCACCATTCTTGAGCCCGAGGAGCCCTGGAGGCGTAGTCTGCAGGCACTCATTCACGCGACAGCCACACAGAAAGATCCGTCCCAGACCATCAGGATGGCCTGGATGATTGAATTTCAAAAGGGAACCATGGTGATCAACCCCCGGGAGCAGAAACTGGCTCCTTCCGGTGAATGGAGCAAAGGCAGGCCCATCTCGCTTGCCCGGCTGGCCTCATCCAACAGTCTCGGTTATCTCAGCGTTCAGGACCGTAAAATCAGTGTCGCCATAGAAAAAACACTGCAACCGGAGACCCGAAATGCCGGTTACCGGCTTGATATGGATAAGGCTCTGGTGGCGATGATTGGCCATCCTCACCTTTTTCTGTCAGCATCCCCAACCACCCCGGTTGAGTTTATCGCAGGCGAGCCGGAACTGCTCGTCCAGGAACGAGGTAATCAGCTTCATATCCGGTTCGCCCAGACGATCACTTCGGATAATATTACGGTGTATCAGGAGACCCCGACGCGGTTCAAGATCATCACCATCAATGATAATCATCGCCGGATTGCCCAGATTACAGGGAAAGACGGCCTGACCGTCCCGATTGAGGCGAGTGAGCAGGTTCTTACCGCTATCGGTAATATATCATCCTTCATGACTGTCCACTCGGCAATCGCGGCCGACGCCTCCATGAACAAGGAGGCAAATATCAACTTCGTCGAGGCGGACCCGACTATTTATATGCATCTCCTGCCCTACGGGACCGGATTTCGGCTCGAGATGTTCGTCAAGCCCTTCAAAGACGGAGTCCATTATCTCAAACCCGGCCAAGGCGTTGAAAACATTATGGCCGAGGTGGGCGGTAAACGGCTGCAGACCCGGCGCAATCTGGCCCTGGAAGAAGAAAAAGCCCGCAATATCGAGGAACTCTGCCCGATTTTCGATCTGGCCATCGATCTTGAACAGGAGACGGACCGTGAATGGCATCTTCTTGATCCGGATGACTGTCTCCAGGCCCTGTTTGAACTTCAGGCGATCAGTGACCAGGTCATAGTGGAATGGCCCGAGGGTGAAAAGTTAACCATCTCCCATCAGGCGTCCTTTAAAAACCTGAATCTGAAGATCAGAACCAATCGCCAGAACTGGTTCGCCATGAGCGGTCAGCTGGTCCTCGACCAGGAGCATATCATCGACCTGAAAGAACTCTTGGCCAAGGTGAAAAAAACCAGCGGCCGCTTTATCCAGATCGGCGAAGGCCAGTTTCTGGCCCTGACCCAGGAATTCAAGAAACGGCTCGACGACATCAACATCTACTCGGAGGAATTCAACGAGCAGAGCGAGGACGAGATCCTGATCCATCCCCTGGCCGCCATTCCTTTGGAAGAACTTGCCAATCAGGCGTCTACCTCTGCAGATGCCGGGTGGAAAAATCAACTGTCCCGGATCACAGAAATCCAGAACTTTTTTCCCGAGCTGCCTTCGACGCTCCAGGCCGAGTTGCGTGACTACCAGACCGAAGGCTATAACTGGCTGGCCCGCCTGGCTCAATTGGGAGTCGGTGCTTGCCTGGCAGATGACATGGGCCTTGGGAAGACCCTGCAATCACTGGCCATTATCCTGAAATTCGCAGCTGACGGACCGTCTCTGGTGGTTGCCCCAACGTCCGTTTCTACAAACTGGCTGTCCGAAGTGCACCGATTTACCCCGACCCTGAATATCGTCTCATTACCGGCAAAAGATAGGACCAAAACGATCAGTGACCTGGGAAGATTCGACCTGTTGATAACAACCTACACCCTGCTCCAGCAGGAAACCGAACTCCTGGCAAGTGTCAAATGGCAGGCTATTATCCTCGATGAGGCCCAGGCCATCAAAAATGCCGCCACCAAACGGTCCAGGGCCGCCATGTCCCTGCAGGCCAGATTCAAACTCATCACCACCGGCACCCCCATTGAAAATCATCTTGGTGAACTCTGGAACCTGTTTCATTTCATCAACCCCGGGCTCCTCGGCTCCATCAATTCATTCAATGAACGGTATGCGATACCCATCGAACGGTATCATGACCGGGAGGCCAAGCTGAAACTGAAAAAACTGATCCGCCCCTTCATTCTGCGACGGATCAAATCGCAGGTCCTTGACGAACTGCCGCCACGCACCGAAATCACCCTGGAAGTGGAAATGTCCCAAGAGGAGACCCACTTCTACGAAGCCCTCAGGCAAAACGCTCTTGATATTCTGGAAGGCAATAAGGAAAGGAAGGGGCGCCACCTGCAGATACTGACCGAGATCATGAAACTTCGCCAGGCCTGCTGCAACCCCCGCCTGATAGATCCGAATATGACCATTTCCAGTTCGAAACTTGAGGTTTTTGCCTCGGTCGTCGAAGAACTGGTCGGCGGCCGTCATAAGGCCCTTGTCTTCAGCCAGTTTATCGGTCATCTGAAGATCATCAGGGAATTTCTTGACTCGAAGAACATCTCCTATCAATATCTTGATGGATCAACCAGCTCAAAACAACGCCAGCAGAGGATCGAGGCCTTCCAGTCCGGTGAAGGCGACCTGTTCCTGATCAGCCTGAAGGCCGGGGGACTTGGTCTGAATCTGACCGCCGCTGATTACGTGCTGCATATGGATCCCTGGTGGAATCCGGCCATAGAGGACCAGGCCTCCGACAGGGCCCACCGCATCGGCCAGACCCGACCCGTGACGATCTACAGGCTCGTCTGTAAAAATTCCATCGAAGAAAAGATCGTCAAACTCCACGAGGAAAAACGAGATCTTGCCGGTAGTCTGCTGGAAGGAAGCGACATCAGCGCCAGGATGAATTCCGATGAGTTGCTGGATTTAATCAGGACAGGATAATTGCAAACAACAACGAGGCAGCTCAGAGGAGCAGGGAAAGGACAACGGATACCTGTTCAAAAAATGGATTACGTGCGGGGAGTATCGGGCGTCTCAGAGATCACCCATCAGTTTTTTCAGAATCAGGCCAAAAAAAATAGCATCCCGGGACTCGAACAGCCACCCCAGGTGGGTAAGGCAGTTCCCACAGAAGGCCAATCGCCAGGTAAAGCCGGAGAACCAACAGAATTCAGTACTGGCGGCGCCATGGACAATACAGCCAGGGGCCAGGGAAAAACAGATAATCTCAAAAACGATTCCGGCGGGATTAAAAAAAGTGTGGGTCCGCGATCCGTCGCGAGAGGACAATAATTCGACAGCGGTTATCGGATGTCTGCAGTTCCTGCAGACAACAGCCTTTCCTTCTTCGCTCTTAACAGCCTGCTTTTCCGCAGTGACGAGGCGCGATTGCCTCTGTTCCTGCCCATCCCGCAACTGCAGACATGTCCGGTGAACATTCCATATCGCATCGACTGCTTCATTCTGCTGACCGGAATAGTCGATATGCACGAATCAATCTCCGAGAGCGCGTACCATGAGGTCGGACTTGAGAAACAAGCGGGGTACGTTTTCAGGCACCCGTTGTCGGATCATATCCGGCCGCAGAAAATTTCTTCCAACTATTTTCTATTGTTTATAAAAATCGATAATGGCCTCGATCATTTCCGGTATTAAATGCACCGAAGGCTGCACGTCTACGGTTAAACCGTTATCAGTGACCGTCTTGGCCGTAATCGGACCGATTGCGGCAATCCTTACCCCTTTGAGCAAGCGCTTCAACTCCTCCTGGTCTGCTGCATCAACCATGGTCAAAAAATTTCTGACCGTCGAAGAGCTGGTAAATGTCACCATGCTTACCCTGCCGGCCTCAAGTTCATTCCTCAAGGCATCCTTCCGTCCCTGCGGCGGTACATTCTTGTACACCGGTGCCACCGTCACCTGGGCGCCTGCGCCCCTGAGAGTCTCCGGCAGGATCTCCCTGGCCTTGGAGGCTCGGGGGATCAGGATGTTCCTTCCCTCGACACCCTGATCAAGCAGGCTTTCGGCAAGTCCTTCGCTTGTGAAGGTCGAGGGGATCAGATCTGCGTTGATCCCATACTCGAGCAGGGTATCAGCTGTGCTCTTCCCGACAACCGCTATTGCCGGCCCCTTCAGATCCCTGGCATCCAGCCCCTTGGCAAAGAGGCGCTGGAAAAAGTATTTGATCCCATTTAAGGATGAGAATAAAATCCAGTGATATTCCTTCAGTCGTTCAAGTTCACCGTCGAGCACTTCATAGGAATCGACCGGCTCTATGTTGATGGTTGAATATTCCAGGCAATCAGCGCCAGCTTCCTCGAGACCTGCAGTCAGTTCGCTGGCCTGGTCTCTTGTTCTGGTGACCACTATCCGTTTGCCGAAAAGGGGGCGTTTTTCAAACCAGTCAATCTTCTCGCGTAACTTGACCACCTCACCGACAATAATCAATGATGGGGGTTTTATACCGGCATCCTTGACGACTTCGGTTATGGTTTTAAGGGTCCCGACCACGGATTGCTGCTGAGGAGTCGAGGCCCAGCGCACAACGGCCACCGGTGTTTCCGGGTCCCGACCGAACCTGATCAGATTGTCGACGATGATCGGCAGGTTTTTAATCCCCATATAGACCACAATCGTCCCGGTCCCAATGGCAATCTTTTCCCAATTTATATTCGAATCGGTCTTTGTCGGATCCTCGTGCCCTGTTACAAACGTTACAGATGTCGTATAATCACGATGGGTAATTGGGATACCGGCATAGGTCGCCGCGGCAGTTGCCGATGTAACCCCGGGGACCACCTCGAAGGGTATCCCTGCCGCCGCAAGCTTTTCAACCTCTTCGCCGCCCCGTCCGAAGATAAAAGGATCACCGCCTTTGAGTCGGACAACGTTTTTACCGGCAGACGCATGATCAATCAGCATCTGGTTGATCTCTTCCTGGGTATGGGTATGTTTGTCGCCCCCCTTTTTTCCGGCATATATCAATTGCGCTGCCGGAGAAACATGCTTCAACAGCTTCTGACTGGCCAGGTAATCATAGACCACTACCTCCGCCCGCTCCAGAAGGTATTTGCCGCGTACGGTAATAAGGCCGGGATCGCCCGGACCGGCGCCGACCAGATAGACCTTTCCGGGTCTCTTTTTCTTTTTCTGTTCTTCCATAATCACAGGGGGCAGGCTCACAGAGTGATCTGCCGGTTACAACCTCCTTTGCATCTGAATGACTGCTCTCGAAAGAGAGCAATACTACCAAGTTTGATTCAATTCATCAAGCAAACAAGCACGCAACAGCAGAACACTCCATCCCGCGAAAAGCAAACTATCCTCTCCGAAAAGGCAAAAAGGCATGCCCGCTCAGCAAGGCATGCCTTTCAATGCAATTTCCCGGAACAACCGGAAAATCAAAAAAAACGATCGGTTCCTACAGTTCTTTCATGATCAGTTCGGTTACCTGACCGATCGAAACGGAACCATCGACCGAGATGACCTTCAGACCGCCGGCCTCTTTAAAATAATTGACTGCGGCCATAGTCCCGGTCTTGGTATCATAATAGATCCCATGACGTTTACCGATTGCGACCTCGTCCTGATCATCGGCACGAACCTTCAGCTCACCACCGCAGACACGGCAGACAAGCTTTCCATCCTTCTCAACAGGCTTGATGGCCTCAAAGGCGATATGGTTGGGATGGTTGTTATCATTCACACAGAGTCTGCGGCCCGTGATACGCTCCTTCGCGATCTGCCGATCGAGAACGATCTCAATCACATAGTCAAGGGCGAGACCGGCCTCTTTCAGATTTTTGGCAAGGGTAATGGCCTGCTCTTTGGAACGGGGAAAGCCATCCAGTATCCAGCCGTCCTTACAGTCGGCCTTCTGCAGGCGAGCGATCATCATCGGGATGGTGATATCATCAGGAACCAGATCTCCGCGGTCAATGTACGCCTTAGCCTTCTTGCCAAGCTCAGTCCCACCACCGATATGCTCCCTGAATATCGCACCGGACTCAATATGGGGAATATTGAATTTTTTCTGTACGATAGCTCCCTGAGTACCTTTGCCGCTTCCGTTCGGTCCAAAAACCAGAATATTCTTGCCCATACGTCCTCTCCTTAATTAGATGATGAAATATATCAACAGCCAGGTTTACATTATTTTCCCAGAACTGATGAGGCTCGGCTCCTTCCGGCGGGACGACATGTCGTTCGTCTCACGCCAGGCATCGATGATGCTGACCATGAATGAACGGTCACTCATCATGGACGGCAACCAGAGGCCGTGCCCTCTGTGCTGGATAGTTCTTGTAAAGGAAATCCATGCCAAGCAAGGCGTCACTATATACCAAAAAAGACCTTGAGGCCAGAAAAATATCTTTGCTATATTTTTGACTTTCAGGCGGAAAGCGGGTATTTTTCCTCGGAATACATGAGCCTTCCGGAAAACGGTTCTGTGCGTTCAGCCCGGACCGTTTCAGATAACCATACACCACCTCAACAGAATATGATGAAAGAGATATGTGTCGGCCTCATCGGCTTCGGTACCGTCGGCAAAGGGCTGGCAGCAACGCTGCTGCTGCAGAAAGATCGCCTCAGGCAACGGGTGGGTGCTGCGGTGACGCTCACCCGAGTGGCCGACATCAGCATTCCAAGCCTTCCGGCGGAATTCAGCTCGGTGGCCTTTTCCCGGGAGGCCCGTGATGTCTACACCGATCCAGATATCGACATCGTCGTCGAGCTGATCGGCGGTATCGAACCGGCAAAGTCCTTTATCCTGGCCGCCATCGAAGGCGGCAAGCACGTGGTCTCGGCCAATAAAGCCCTGTTTGCCAACCACGGCCGGGAGATCTTCGCCGCGGCCATCAAAAACAAGGTGGAAATCGGTTTCGAGGCCAGTGTCGGCGGCGGCATTCCGGTGATAAAATCACTGAAGGAAGGCCTTGTTGCTAATCGCATCGAGGCGATCAGCGGGATCCTGAACGGGACGGCCAATTTCATCCTCACCCAGATGACCGATCACGGCACGCCATTCGCGGAGGTCCTCAAAGACGCCCAGGCCAGGGGTTTTGCCGAAGCGGATCCGACCTACGATATCGAAGGGATCGACACGGCCCATAAGCTCGCCATCCTGATGTCCATCGCCTACGGCCTGCACGTCGGGGTTGATGACATCACCACTGAGGGCATCAGCACTATCGAACCGATCGATATCGAGTTTGCCAGGGAATTCGGCTATAAAATCAAACTGCTCGCCATCAGCCGCAACCACGGCAGTCATGTCGAGGCCCGTGTCCATCCGACCATGGTCCCCGAGGACCATATGCTTGCCAATATCAACGGGGCCTTCAATGCCATTCAGTTCATCGGCGACACGGTCGGCGACATCCTCCTCTATGGTCAGGGTGCGGGCATGATGCCGACCGGCAGCGCCGTGGCAGCTGACGTGGTCGATATCGGCAGAAATATTCTGTCGGGCGCCATCAACCGGGTGCCGGCCCTTTCCTTTCTGCCCGAATTCATCGGAGAGCCCAACATCACACCGATGAGCGAACTGACCTGCCCCTATTATTTCCGGGTCACCGCCCTGGACAAACCGGGGGTCCTGTCCAAGATCTCCGGGATCTTCGGACAGTGCAATATCTCGATTAAATCCGTGATCCAGAAGAGCCGCCACGCCGACGAACCGGTGCATATCGTCCTGATGAGTCATCGGGCCCTGGAGGCGGATGTGGTCAAGGCGCTCGCCGAGATTGACGGGCTGGATATCTGCACGGCGCCGACCATGAAGATTCGCATCCTTGGCGATGATCACGAATAATCTCCACCGCCCGTTGTGTCTGATAACGGGCATCGATCCAGTATGAAATATCTTATACTTGTTGGTGACGGCATGGGGGATCTGCCGATAGCCGAAATCGGCAACCGGACTCCCCTCCAGACGGCTGCGACACCGGCCATGGATGAACTCTGCCGTAAAGGGCAGGTCTTTCTGAACCGAACGGTTCCGGAGGGGTTTCCGCCGGGCAGCGATGTCGCCAATCTCTCCCTGCTCGGTTATCGTCCGCAAAAATATTACACCGGCCGGGCGCCTCTTGAGGCCGCGGCTATGGGTATCGATCTCAAAAGCGATGAGACCGCTTTCCGCTGCAACATGGTCACCCTCGATTTTTCAGTGCCCGATCATGTCCGAATGATCGACTTTTCCGCAGGTCATATCAGTAACCGGGAGTCCCACGCGCTGATCGCATCCCTGGAGGAGAAATGCGCCACCGATGTCTTTCATTTCAAACCGGGCGTGAGCTACCGGCACATCCTGATCGTAAAAGGCCCCTATCCCGAGATGGGCACCGCCCCGCCCCATGACCATACCGATCAGGACGTGACCCATCTGTGGAACAGATACCTGACCGACCCCGGCTGGGCAACCCTGCTTGCCGGATCACGCCGGGTCCTCGACAATCATCCGGCAAATGTGCAGCGCATAAAAGAGGGGAAGAATCCGGCCAATTGCATCTGGTTATGGGGGGAAGGAAGACCACCATCGATGCCGACCCTGCGACAGCGTTTCGGGATCAGCGGCAGCATGATCTCGGCCGTTGACCTGCTGAAAGGGCTCGGAGTCAATGCCGGATTGACAGTCGTCGATGTCCCTGGCGCCACCGGCTACCTCGACACCAACTATCAGGGCAAGGCCCAGGCAGCACTTGATGCCCTGCGCACCCAGGACTTCGTCTTTGTCCATGTGGAGGCGCCGGATGAAACCGGGCACCAAGGACTTCTCGACAAGAAAATTCAGGCCATCGAGGAGTTTGACAGCAAGATCGTTGCCCCGATCATTAAAGGCCTCAGGGACCGGGGGGATGATTTCCGGGTAGCGGTGACCATGGATCACTTCACCCCGATCTCCCTGCGCACTCATACCTCCGATCCGGTGCCGGTCTGCATCTATGATTCCAGGGAGACCTCTCCAGGATCCGGACAGCCCTTTTCGGAAAAGATACGCGGTTTGGCAGGGATCGTTCTTTTCTCCGACGGTGAGCAACTTATAGAATGTCTTCTTGAACGGAAAGAGAACGACCAATGAACAGCAGCCTTACCGAGCCCATCCACCGGATAACAACCAGGGTCCTCTACGGCGATACCGATGCCGGAGGAGTCGTCTATAATGCCAATTACCTGCGCTATTTTGAAATCGGGCGCACCGAGCTCATGCGGGAATGGGTCTGTTCCTACCGTGACATTGAAAAACTGGGGCTGATCCTGCCGGTAACAGAATGTTATACCCGCTTCAAGGCCCCCGCCTTCTACGATGATCTGTTGACAATCGAGACCTCACTCACCGAGCTGAAAAACATTTCCTGCCGGTTCTGTTATAAAATAACCCGCCAGGAGGAGGGACAGCCAAGGCCGAAGCTTCTGGTGAAAGGATTTACTGTTCATGCCTCGGTGAACAGAGACGGCAGACTGACCAGCCTGCCTGATGACATTATAGAAAAGCTGCAGGGCCTCATTTAGATCCAACTTTCAACCATATGATAACGAGACGCAGGCGGACAGAGAGCAGAGAGTCTACACAAGAAATGGAATAAATCAGCCACCATGGCCCTGCTAAGTTTTACCGGTCCTGTCGATATGTATTGACAACGAAAATTCTGGGTGTATAGTGAACGTCTCAACGCGGGGTGGAGCAGTCTGGTAGCTCGTCGGGCTCATAACCCGAAGGTCGCTGGTTCAAATCCGGCCCCCGCTACCAAATAAAATCAAGGGCTTACGAAGAATCTTCGTAAGCCCTTTTTTGTTATTTCTAACCTATTTCTAACCAGCACAAAAAATCCTACTTAATTACAGTTCTGTGCCGCGGCTCATTATCTCAACATATTCTGTATAACTGAACAGCCGATTTCGTTTCTGTGCCGTCAACTCTCGCACGATGCCGAGTTGTTCCAGATGAACAAGAGCTTTATTTACAGTGGCTGGGGAAATGCCGGTTTTTTTCACCAACCTACCTGAGGTGGTAATGGGATGTTCCATCAGCACCCGATGAATTTGCAGGGTTGACGTTGCCGCACGACCGAGACCGCTGATCTTCTCCCGGTCCTGATTCGACAAGTCGAGAAGTTGCTGCGCCGTTTCGACAGCCTGAGTGGCGGTTACGACAATGGCCTCAGCGAAGAAATCAAGCCAGGCTTCCCATTCCCCGGTCAGACGCACATTGCCCAGCAGTTCGTAGTAATATTGACGGTGTGTCTTGAAGTAGAGACTGAGGTAGAGCATCGGCTCCCGCAGTACTTTCTGTTCACATAGCAGCAGCGTGATCAGCAAACGACCAAGGCGGCCATTGCCGTCAAGGAATGGATGGATCGTCTCGAATTGCACATGGGCCAGCGCGGCCTTGAGCAGAACCGGAGTCGGTTCGGGTTGGTCGTGGAGGAATAGTTCAAGCTTGCTCATGCACTCCATCACCTCTTCAGCCGGAGGCGGAACAAAGGCCGCATTACCCGGCCGGGTTCCACCGATCCAATTCTGGCTGCGGCGAAATTCACCGGGAGTCTGGTTGCTGCCTCGGCCCTTGGCGAGTAATACACCATGGATTTCTCGGAAAAGCCGTAACGAAAGTGGTAACCCTTCTTCTAATAGTCGCAAACCATGTTCAAGTGCCGCGACATAGTTACTGACCTCCCGCACATCGTCTAATGGAACACCCGGCTCCTGTTCCAACTCGAACAACAACAGATCCGAAAACGATGACTGGGTACCTTCGATCATGGAAGAGAGCACCGCTTCTTTGCGGACGTACATATAAAGGAAGAGGGAGGTATCCGGGAGCAGGGTCGAGACGCTATCCAACCGTCCCAACGACAGTAATGCCTGGTCGAACTTACTTCGCAGTTCCGGTGTCCAGTTGATAGGTGGACGCGGCGGCAAAGGCGAGGGTATAAAGGCCTGAGCTTTCTCACCAACCGTCGTTATGGTCACGTACTTCCCTTGAAGCTTTCGTTTCATCCTGGCTGTGCCTCAAACCTAAAATAAGATTTATCTTTATTTTATCTTTGCACTATATCTTAAAATAAAGGCCCAAAGAGAAAAAAGCAATTGAATTTCTCGAGGTGGGTTCGGCGCGTGCAGCAGTTATCGCTTAAAGCTGAGGAGTTTTGCCTACTTTAAATAAGGGAAATGGTGCCTGGTGCAGTAGAGAATCAACCGACACACAAAGATGAAATATCGGGCTCGGCAAGGAACTGAAAAACACCTGGCAAAATAGACAGGTCAGCCTCGCAAGGAAAAAAGTTACTCTTTTTCTTGGATGGGGAAGTTTATTCATTGACAAGGGGCCTTTTAATGGGTGACCCCCTTTTTCTTTTGTCATTGTTTTTTGCAGACCATTTCCATTAAGCTTTCCACGCTAGAATCCGGCGGGATGTATTTGAACTGAGGAGCGTCATAATTTGACGTGTCATACATGATACCATCCGGGTTAAACAAAGAAATCGAGAGTTCTCCTCCTCGTTTTCCTGAGCAGTCGATCTCATAAAAAATCTGAATTTTTTTATTCACGACACCTAAATTAGCAATGACCTCAGCACACAGTACATAGTTTCTTAGATCTTCCAGTTCTTTTTCTGAGATAGCTTTTATTACTTTCGATAGGAGACAAATATCAGGGCGATAACCACTGAACTGTTTCTCTGCAATAGCTTTAATCAGCTTCTCATTGCCCTTACTAAGTTTTTTAATCACATGGTTTATGTCTTTCCTTGGAAATGCACTCGTCCAAACCCTGACAGTTTTATCGCTTAAGCGTTGAACGCTTTCTGCGTCATAAAATTGATCAATCCAGTCCTCTTTGCTCACATCTTTGCTCACATCTGTTGATCCATAGAATCGCCAATCGGCAGCTTGTGCCATGACCGGGAGCAGAAAAAGGAAAACAAGCAATCGAACATAAGTCATGGCAACCTCTTTTGTTTGTGTTTCATTGGACTTACTCTTTAAAATTCTCCACCCAATTATCGAAAAATTGGACTGATTTTTCGTATTTTATTTCAACGCCCACTGGCAAATGGCGAGGTAAGGAGTTAAGTGCAGTACTAAAGGCTATTTTTGCTTTATTGGAATCATCATTATTGCAACGACGTGCCGCGTATGGCCAAGACACCACCCACATTTCCTTGTCTCCCTGATGAAGTGGAATTTTGTAACGTGTTAAGGCCTTGGACCATGTTTCCGCTGCTGCGGAGATCATGGTATCATGGCAAATTTCTCCTAAGTCTTTGCCATATTCAGTGTAGTCAATATTTTCACGGATCAATCGTAAATGGTTAATAAAGATACCGCATGTTGGTGTTGCAAAAATGCCAAAACAATCTGCTTTTTCGTACCATGCAGCCGCATCAGAAACGGCAGGTCCGATGACCGTATTGGAATCACCAATAACTATGGGGCCAAAAGATACTACCCCTCGATAAAAAATCTTTTTTTGTATCCCGTCCCATAATAAATGTGCGAGCCATAGCATTAAACAGTCAAATAAAACTGACCTCTGAACATCAGTTTTTTCGTCAAAGTTCCACGCATATAATAGTGTATCTCCAAATTGAGCAGATACAGTTGGTTGCAACTGTATCATCCTTAAACCATTTACGTTCCTGGTCTAAGAGATAGTGTTGCAAGGCTGCTCCGACGATCTCATTGCGTTTATGAATGAAATCGACACATTCATCAGTGTTGTATTGAGAAATTCCCAGCGCATCAAGCAAAACAATTAATCCATTTTCTATTTTTCCCATAAAATCCTTCGTCCAACTGTTTAAAATTGCAAGGATTCAAAGCAAAATAACTTCAGTTTATATACAAAAAAGTGGAATCTTAGTTGTGTAAAATCAATCACCTTAAATTTTAATTATGGCCACCGTGCTGACGCAACAAATGGGCAACATCTTTGTGGTCTCCTTGAGAGGCCAGAATTAATGCTGTGTAACCTTTATCATTCCTGACATTGATGTAGGCGCCTTTAGCCAACAATAACTCAACGATATCCTTGCGTCCATTCCAGGAGGCTATCATTAAAGCAGTTACTCCTAAATCAGCCTTTTCGTTGACATTGGCACCCTTAGCCAGTAGCAATCCCACGATGTCCTTGTCTTCCTGGTGATATCCACCAGAGGCAATCGTCAAGGCAGTGCCTCCTCCGATGTTATTTCTGGAATTGATGTTTGCACCCTTAGCCAATAACAATTCCACCTTATTCAGGTGACCACTTAAAGATGCCCACATCAAAGCGGTATAGCCAACATTATCTTTGTCGTTGACGTTAGCCCCTTTAGCCAGCAGAAGTCTCACAACATCGTTTTCCTTGTGACCCGTTTTACAGGCCCACATCAAAACGGTTTGAAGAGTATTATCCCTGGTATTGACGTCGGCCCCTTTGGCAAGCAGTAACTCCACGACATCCCAGCGACCATTAAAGGAGGCCCACATCAAAGCAGTTCCACCGACAAAATCCTCTCTGGCTTTTATTTTGGCCCCTTTGGCAAGCAACAGTTCTACTACGTCTTTGTGACCACGCAGAGAAGCCTCCATCAAGGCGGTATAGCCTTGATCAGTCCTGGCATCGATGTCGGCCCCTTTACCCAATAGTTGCTCCACAACAACGGAATTTGAAGCCCACATCAGAGCTGTATGACCAGTATTATTCCTGGCATTGACATCGGCTTCTTTGGAAAGCAGCAACTTCACCAAATCGGTGTTACCCTTCCCGGAGGCATGCATCAAAAGAGTATCGCCGGAACTATTCCTGGAATTGACATTGGCACCGGCATCAATAAGGCTTTTAATCTTAATCAGGTCTCCACTCTTTGCTGCTTCAACAATGTCCTCGTTAACATCAGCAAAGGCAGCAGTCGTCATTGCCGTGATGACCATACTTATTAATATTAATAGTGTTTTCAGCTTACTACCTACTTGTCCTGAACGCATCGCGCTATTCCCTTTGGTGTAATTTATTTCTGCCTTTACTAAATGTTTCAGATTTCCGTTATTCAAAGCCCTTCACATGGGACGATAAAAAATATTGAGCTGAGGTGAGAACAGATTCAAAATATCACTAACAGAAATAAACAAGTTGGGGGTTAGAAATAAAAGACGGCCTATCTTACAGGTATCTTGGATTTCCCATATTTTTCTCAATCCAGGCCACTGCTTCGTCAAGCCCCTTAAATGAATTATCAAATTGGCAAATTCCTTCAACATCACCATCGACTCGTTTCACCTCAACCCAATATTCCCCTAAGAGTGGGTTGTCTTTCATTGGAATAGGTTTGAAAACAGTTCCAGCTGAATTTTTCCACTCGTTCATGTCTTTTTCTCCTTTTGCCTAGGTGAGTACATATTTGTTATGGTTCCAACAATTCCACTTGTGGATCTGTAGTATCATTCGCCCATTTTCTGCCTTTTATTATCAAGACGGTGCAGGATCCATTTTTCTTCCAAACTTATTTTAAAAACGGAATTAATTTATGTGGCTCTAAAGAAAAATCAGCTAAAAGTGCTATTTTCTTCTTGGATAGCAAATAGATACTCATCTCCCTTCAATGTGAAAATAATCTTGCTGAAAAGGACCGTTACACCCGCGTAGGGGGGGCTGTGAGAAATAATAGCTGAGTTTCATTAAGAGGCACTTTTTTCTTTCTCAATGGGCACCGTGCTGGCATAGCACACCAGCAACGTCCTCATAGCCTTTCCGAGAAGCCTGCATTAAAGCGGTTTCGTCGCTATAATCCCTGGCATTGACGTTGGCCCCTTTGGCAAGCAATAACTCCACGATATCCTTGCGTCCATTCACGGCGGCCCACATTAAAGCAGTTGAACCCAAATCAGACCTGTCATTGACGTTTGCCCCTTTGGCCAATAATAACAAAACGATGTCTTTGCGTTGAGTTCCAGAGGCCATCATTAAAGCAGTTACACCTAAATAGGACTTGTCGTTGACGTTCGCCCCTTTGGCCAGTAATAACTCCACAATGTCGTTGTTTTCCTGATGACCTCCACTTGAGGACAACATTAAAGCAGTAACTCCACCCATGTTATTGTTATCTCTGGCATTGATGTCGGCACCTTTCGAAACTAGCAACCTTACGACACGCAGGTGATGATTTAAACATGCCCACATCAAGGAAGTATAGCCATCATTATCTTTATCGTTGACGTTGGCTCCTTTAGCAAGCAGCAGTTCCACGACATCATCTTGTGGATACATTTTACACGCCAGTATCAGTGCAGTTTCATTGCTATTATTCTTGTCGTTGATATTTGCACCTTTGGCCAGCAGTAGCTCAACAACATCTCGATGACCTTGAATAGAGGCAAACATCAACGCAGTATTACCATAATGATTTTCTCTGATGTTTATTTTGGCTCCTTTGGCAAGCAAAAGTTCTACAACTTGCTTGTGACTAGTCATAGAAGCATCAATCAAGGCGGTATAGCCGTGGTCATTTCTGGCATTGACATCGACTTTTTTGGAAAGCAGCAACTTGACGACTTCGATGCTTCCACTCCCGGAGGCCTCCATCAAAGGAGTGCCGCCGGAACTATTCCTGGAATTGACATTTGCACCGCCATCAATAAGGCCTTTAATTTTAATCAGGTCTCCACTCTTTGCTGCTTCAACAATGTCCTCGTTAACCCCAGCAAAGGCAGCAGTCGTCATTGTCGTAATGACCATGAGTAATATCGATAGTGTTTTCAAATTACTACCTACTTTTCGTGAAAGCATCTCACTACTCCATTTTTGTGATTAATGTCCCAAATTCACTTTGGGTAAAAATTCATTTTTCATTTTTTTACCGCCATCCGAAATATTTGTGATTGTTACTCCATTATCGGTTGTTAATCTTATCAAAGGTTTCAACGGGTCGCGGATATCGATAGTGCCTATGAACCCAACACCCATCTGATTTACACATTGAACCGTGTAAAATCCCTCTATCCGGCTGTGTTTTTCCAATATGGTCATAGTATACGCATAAGGATCTACTCCCCCCACGAAAGTCACTAACTCAATTGAGCCCTCATCGTCAAGAAGTGCACTCCCGATAATGTGAGTGAATTTCCCATTCTCTTGGTACTCAACTGCTATTTTTGTCATGGGCCAATGTTTTGCAGCAAAACCTGCTGAAGGTATTGTGCATATGATCAGCAAGACAATGAATCTACACATGAAAACTCCTCATTTCTCAGATTGATGTAAGGTGCATAATACAAAGTGTATGACCCACCTTTAGAAAATTACCTATACCGGAAAGACAACCTCGCTCGTTATTCTTTTTTTCCTAAGATACATGTCACACTCATCCTGGCTACCATTAGGAAGAATTAATTTGATAAATATCTGCCTGTCAACCAGTCCTGACTCTTGCGTCAGCCATGCATCGGCAAGATCAGCCCTGTAGTCCATCTGTGCAATGTACACGGGATTCTGCGCAGCAGCGCGAGGATGAGGCGCTTGGATTTTTGGATGAAATATCAATGGAACTCCAGCTGAAGGGTTTGAAAAAATCTTTTCCTGCATCAACTTCAATACCTCTGCCATCTTTTTGACTTGAAGTACCTTTCCCATTTCCAATGGCTCACAGATAAAAACTGCTCCTGGTCCAATCCTACCATCATTAGCAAAATAAAGGGCTATATCAGGTGAAAATGTCCAATCGGTCAGGCAAGTGCCCATAATACCCCAGTCTTTTTCAGGGTACTGCTGAGAATGTTTCATAAGTTCGAACCAGGGGTCAATTCCTTCAGTTCTCTCTAACCCTAAAGCTTCATGACTTGGCGAGGATAGGACCCCGAATTTAAGAAGGAACAAGCTAAGAACGCTTTGGTGAAAATTTATTGAGCGCCGTATTTGTCTGTTAAGTTTTTGATAGTCATCCAGCGAAAAGATTCCTTCAATAAAACTCCTTACGAATGTACAGTCCAGAGACCACCTGTCATTTGCGTGCCCTCTGAAAAAGGGTTTGGAGTTTCGCCCGGAACATGCCTCAGTTATGTGTCTGAGCTCGACCAAAAATGATTGGAAATCCTGTGGACACCAATCGTGGAATCCACCGTAGCCATCTGGCATCGTAACTGTATTTGTTAATGCAGGAGACAATTTATGCACTTGGCTCCGACGCCTCTTTACTCGACTTGATGTTTAGGATAACTACTCTTTTCTGTTACCACAGGACAAATACATAGCAGTTGACGATGGGGAATCTAAGGACAAGGACCCTGGTAGATAACTGTCTCTAGATAAAGTCCAAAGCCCGACACCCGTGGCTCGATTTAAGGAAAAAACTGCGACAATTGTGGCCTTTGTGCCAAAGCAATGACCAGAAGCGATGATTTCTTGTTTGGTACTACTTTTAACTATTTCGTAAGGACACATATGTCCATACATCATCCCTTTCTCAAATTCTTCTCGATGGTGCACGTAAAGAGTTTGGTCAGAAATCTCTATCACAAGACGATCTTTTGGTTTATCGATTGCCGCCTTGAGAGTACGTTCAGGGGTCGCACTTTTCGAATGGTCCTTTTCAGCGCTCTGTAGTATCGTCCCCAAAATAGCATCGCAATAGATCAGTGCGGTCCCCTTCCCGATTTCTGCATTTGGAGGAGCAGGAAAGGCAATCGTTTTCTCCTCCGCTACCGATTTAACTGCAGTAGCAAGAAGAATACAAAATATGAGAACAACATATTTCATTTTTTAGTCCCTCCGTGGTAGTTGTTGCCCAACGTACAATCATTTTATTATAGTGTTCCAACATCTTAACTGGTCAGGGCTTTCCAACTACAAAGAGAAAGGGGTCTAAAACACTGCCTTTATGGGGCTTGGCTGAACGGCTTTTAATCAATGCCCTTAATTGTAGCGCGTACCTCTTTTACCTGTGTAGGGATTGACATTTCCTTTTGTAGTCCAGTTGTTCTTGAAATTTCCATCAGATGTAGATCGTCGATAACTGCTGACATAAGTACCATTTTTTTTCACATATCCATGCACGTAGGTGGATGATATTTTTGATCCAGTGCCTGGAGAGTAGTAACTGCCGTTTTTGGCAATACTAATTGACGGAACGGAAGCCAACAGTGTGGCCACCAGAAAAAACAAACAGAATCTCTTCATCATTTTAATCTCCTTTCTGCATGAATTTGAATATTTCACTTGATGCAGACCCCCACTTTCATGGTGGCCCCCTTTTTAAGCCTTTAATTACAAGGACGGGGTAAGGAGCATTTTTCTTCCAAACTTTTTTAAAAAATCAAAATTAATTTATCAATCGTCTCAGCAACTCTGCATTTCCTGGATCTAGCTTCTTTAATCTGCCGTATAGTTCCATAGCCTCGACCTTGTTTCCTTGAGCCAGATATGACAGACCAAGTTGATAGAGGGTTTCGGTATCTTCAGGGTCAAGCTCCAATGCTTTCTCGTAAATGACAATAGCCTCTGGATACTTACCGTGCGATTCGAGATTCCATGCGAGGTTGTAAAGTGCATCGGGGTCATCTGGATTAATTTTCAGGATCTCTTGATACTCAACTGCTTCTTTGTCAAACTGATGCTGCTTATAATAGAGGAGGCCTAATTCCAGGCGAGCCCCGGTCAAACGAGGATTCAGCTTGATGGCCTCTTGGAAGTTTTTTATAGCCTCGTCTATTCGCTGGCTATCTCTCGCAAGAATTCCCTTCATATAGGATTGCAGAGCTTCGCTGGAAAAATTCACCTGTGTCAACTCCGAAACCGGTGTCGGTTTGCTTGTTTTTACCAGCTGCCGGTAGGAACCGGCTGGTGCGGCCAGATTGATATTCTTCTCTTCCGTGATCATGAAACCAAGCAGGTTACCTTTTTCGTCAATCAGCTTGCCGGTATTACTTGTTGTGATCTGCGAGGCAACTTGGATGTACTGGACGCTGCTATTACGGCGCCCCTGAGTTTGTTTGAAGTCACTGACTACCGCCTGAGTAAAACCACCGTCATTGCCTGAATCCGGAACAGCGAATATCTTTTGACCGATAGTAATGCTCTCAATATCGGCAATTGGCATCTCAGGCAGTTCCTTATCGTCGATCTTCATGACCGCGATGTTTGTGCTTTCATCTTTCCAGACTTGCTGGATTTCTCGTGTTCGACCGTCTCGCAGGGTGACCTTAATGGTGCTCGCTCCAACCATTGGCTGTAGCTTGCTCTCAATGTACCCATCTGAACTTACTATTACGCCTTGCTGCTCATGTAAGATCTTGCCGGTACTGTTTAAGGCGCTGATTTTAACAAAGGCATCAGGGTTCAGCCGTGGTGCTCCCTGCCGTATACTCTCATGACGCAAGACAAAAGTGCTGAGGATAAATACCATCCATGCTGCGGCCAGGGTGATTGCAGAGAAACGCCACTGCTGTTGCGTGAAGGTGAAAAATTCTTTCAAACGTTCAATAAAAGAATTCTCTGGCTCCTTCGGATGCAAGAGTCGCTTGAACAGGGCGGAAAGCTTCGGTGATGGCTGAATGATCTGCCTTTGATAGTGCAGCATCTCTGTCAAATCGTTGAGCTGCTTCAAGCAATACAGACAGGAATGGAGATGCAATTCCGCCGGCTCTTGCTGTATGGCTGGGAGTTTGCCTTCAGCATAGAGCCCGAGTGTGATATCATCGAGGCACTCCGGCGTCTTGAAGCTGTCGATGCTTTTCAGCGCATCTTTTAGTTTGGATTCAAGTTCCATACTCATAAAGACGGTTTCCAGGGCAGATTTCTTCCAGACAAAATCATCACGAATATCGTAAGTAGGGTCCTCAGAAGCAAATCCTTTATCCGACTATAGCTTGAAGCTACCGTGTTCATTGGCATATCGAGCAGTTCCGCAATCTCCTTATCTTTGTAACCTTCGACCTTATATAAAAGGATCTGTCCATTCCGGATTGAGAGTTGTTCCATCGCCTTTTTGAAAAGGTCTTTCATTTCGCTGATGGTCTCTGGACGCAGATGGTTATCTTCAAGGAAATCATGAAGAGATGTTTTATCTTGACCGTTGTCGTTTTCGTAGCCTTGATCGAGAGACGTGGTACGGTTTCTTTTCAAAATCTCTCGAAAATACGAAACAGTCTCATTCCTGGAAATCGTCTTGAGATAACCGAGGAATTCGTACTTGGTTTCGCCTTTGAAATGTTTCAGACCGCCGCCAAAGAGTTTGGTGCAGATATTCGAGAGAATGTTGTCGGTATCATCAGGGGTGAGGGATGGATAACGTCTCCGGTGGATATTGGTTGTTACGGACACGCATGTTTGAAACAGCACGTCCCAGCTTGCACTATCATTCGTTAGGCAGCCTTCAATGAGAGGAAGAATATTGTCATCCATATCGGGAGTGTTTTCTCAAATGGCCATTTGCCGGAACTATTTTACACCCTCCCGCATGACTGATATTCATGATAGTGCATGGATATCTCTAAAAACTGGAAAGGCCTTCAACATATTGGGCTGTTTTTTGGATCAGGGAAAGCATACTATGCTTATGCGATATATTTTATCCAGACAAGTAATTTCTTCTAGATTTTCCGCGATAGATGTCATCTTTTGCCCTAAGCTTTGCTATTCTTGCCTCCCTTCTTTTTTCCGGCAGGCAAAAGTCTGGCCGCCTCTTCAAGCTGTTTAACGTAGTCGGTCTCGCCCAACGACTCCTTGTATTCCCGGCGGCGCATCTCGAACAGTTCATACTCGGCCTTGGCATGATCCTCAGCCTGCTTTTTGCTTACCTTACCTGCATCGGGCAATACCCGGCGTTCGTTGAAGCGTAAAAAATCATCAAGCTTTTGTTCCCAATCCTTCATGAACACCTGCTTACGCCGTTTGGCCTGATCTTCGGCAAAATCCAGCCACATTGTCACGATACGGTTCAGTTCTTCGATCTCGTCTTCCTTCAGGTAGTTTTTGGCAGTGGTCACATCAGTCTTGCGAAGCTCGCCACCTTTCCAAGTTGTCAGCCCCATATTCGGCAGCAGATGGTCGGCTCGGGATTGAATCAGTTCTGCGGCGGTCAAGCCAGTGGCGGCAAAATGGAGTTTGTTCTGAATAACGCTGAAGAATTTGGTCGTTTCACTTGATGTCGGTTCGTAGTCAGCCGCCATGGCGAAGATTTCCCGCACTCGCAAATACATACGCCGTTCGCTGGCGCGGATATCTCGAATACGCGCCAACAACTCATCGAAGTAATCGGGCACAGCGGAACCCTTGACTGGCGGATTTTTCAGGCGCTCGTCATCCATCGTGAAACCTTTGACGATATACTCCTTCAAACGCTGGGTTGCCCAAATGCGGAAGCGTGTGGCGATCAGACTTTTGACCCGGTAGCCCACCGAGATAATCATGTCGAGGTTGTAATGATCGAGATCTCTTCGCACATCCCGGTTTCCCTCCCGGCGAACTGTCAAGAATTTCTTGACGGTTGCCTCAGGCGCGACCTCGCCCTCCTCGTAAATGGCCTGGATATGCTGGCTGATATTCTGTTTGCTGGTCTGAAACAACTCAGCCATCATCTGCTGTGTCAGCCAGACGCTTTCCTCCTCCAGGCGAACATCCAGCCTGATCCGTCCGTCCTCGGTCTGGTAAACCAGCACCTCTCCTCCAAAAGGCAGTGCGTGTTGCTCCTTCATCATTCCGCCTCCCCGAGGATCTGTTCAAGCAAACACTCAGTTTCCTGCTCTAAGGCATAGATATCGGCCTTGATTTCATCTAGGGTACCCCAGAAATGAACGATGGTGTTATGGATCTCATAGTTCATAGCCCGTCTTTACTCCTTACGTTTCCTGTAGGCCAGCCGCGCCGCCTGCTTTTACCCAACTATCGACCTCGTCTCTCTTGAACCTCCAGAGACGCCCCATGCGATGCGCAGGCATATTATGCTTATCGATCCAGCGGTAAACGGTATCGCTGCTGACCCCGAGGTACTTGCCTATCTCGATTACCGACAACCAGCGATCTTCCATTACAGCCATATTTGAAGCTCCTCAGGAATGACTGTGGCAAGAGCCACGATAGAGACGTTATCAAGAACGCGGGATAAAATTTTCCCAACTTTAAACGTCATTTACAATATTTGGGCAGAGAGCGTTTGTCAAACGCTTTCGTCAGGATAAAACCGCAAATGGCGACTCGATGGAATATTCGGGAAAATGATGATTATCTCTATTTCTTGAAGAGAGGTTCCGCATTCACCGCCTCATTCCGGATCGCTGGCCTTTACCAATACGGATTATTTTTGCTGCAATACGTTGTTCAAATGCCGCAACAGCGGCTCTAAGGCTATCAATGAGTTCCGCAACTCTTCTAAACGAATTTCGGTGTGAATTCGTTGGGCTTCCAAAACCGCTATTCTTTTTCCCAACTCCTCTATCCCCATCCCTTGCGCTGTCATCTCCATCTCGGAATCCCGCCTCCATGCTATCAATGAGTTTTGGATAAACCGTTCCAGTTCGGTCATATACTTCCTCCTTTACTTTAATTCCAAGGCTTGTCGGCCATTCCTGGTGGTCGCCGTAGTTGTTACCTTTGACCCTTGGTCGAGAATGATGTACTTCTTGCCTTCTATTGTCTCCAATTGAACCCCCCATGTCTTGCGACGCAGTTTGGAGAGGGTTTGTTGTTCGATTTCCTTTGCCTGGCTCAAGGTGGAGATTTCCTGATTCAATGTCTGGACCTGGCTGCCCATCCAAGCCATTAATCCCCAGCCTCCTGCGAATAGACCCGTCATCAAGGCAAACCCCAGCAAGGACATCTGCAGCAACCTGCTCCCGAACAGCAGACTCACCGTATTGCAATTGACCGTTAATCGGGACCGCATTGCCTCGATCTCGCGGGCGATATCTGACTCGGTTGTAGTCAGAGCGTTTCGTGATGATTCGCTCAAACTCTCGCTCAAGGTTTTGAACTGTTCGTCGGTCAACCTCTCGATCTCCTGCCGGGTCTGTTCGGTCCTGGCCTGGAGTTTTTCCACCAGGGAGCTCATGTGCCCTGGTGAAGTTCCAGGATTCTCCATATATTCCTCCTTTAAGCCGTATCTTCTCACCGCTCTCTGGGTCTTTGACCGTGACATACTCCTTGCCGGCACGGTTGATGGTAAATCCAATCTCTTGCAATACGGTCAGGATATCCTGCCGATCATGGATAAGGCCTTCAGACAATAGCTTTTCGACATATCCATGGATGGCCGCCTTTGTTTCCGCTCGTTCATCTTTGGCAAGCTTTTTGCCCCAGCGGAGAAGGCGAGCACTGAATATTTCCGCATGCTCAGGAGTATGCAACCGCCTTCGTGCCGGATCGTCAGGCTTGGCCCAGTTCTCCCGGAAATTATGAAGATCCCGGAATACGTCAAAATCTTTCTGCCACCCGGGTGGGCAGGGATTGAAGGCCTTGCCCGTAGTCAGCTCAACCCGAGGAATAATAAAATGCAGCTCATGGTGCCCAGCATGACCATGACGAACCCACAAAATGCTGTAGGCATCCCGATCCAGCCCCGCGAAGGCAATACGCTCAAACTCATTGATAATATTTTCTTCCTGCTGAGGTGATACGATGTCATCCGGATGCCATGAAAGAGCTCCAGAGGTAAATTTCCACTTGGTGTCGAGCGAATTTATAATCGACAACACCACGTCCGGATCACCACGCACGACCTCGGGCGATTTTTTCTCACGCCCAGGGTAATCAGTCCGGATCAGGTAATGGATGGCCGCATTCCCGGTCCCGGTACCATGTGAGAAGACTTTCATGTACAAGGCTTGTCTCCTTCCTCATTGGTCAGTTTTACCTCCTGATTTTTCACCACCCGTTCCAAGGACACTAGCGCACCAAGGATGGTCATCGCCTCTGCCCGATCCTTATAGGTATTGGCCCAACGGGCAAGCTGGTTGAGGTTGTTGCCGATACGAGCCAGCTGATGGATCCGTTCTTTCTCATCCTGGCTCGACCGTAACCGATAATTCAAGGCCCGCTGTCGGAGAAAATCGGTAAGGGTCTGTGACTGAGCCAATGCCTTATCTTTGATGGCTGCTTTTTCCTCTGTTGAAACCCGGAAACGGATGACACGATCTCGTTTCATGACTTTTTCTTTTTGGTTTTTAAGGGGGATTGAAGGGGGCGAAGTCCCCTCACCAGCCCCGATGTGCGGCACACGCAGTGTGGCCACATCGGGTAGGCTGGCTTTACCGCCTGAGAAGCTGGCGGAAAGCACGTTTTAGGACTATGCGCAATATTCGCAATATTCGCAAAAACCCGCTTTGAACCACATTTCGCTGATGGTATTTTTGCGAATATTGCGAATATTGCTCTTAAGGGTATTTCCCTTGTTTTTGTTCCCGGCAATAAAAAATAGAACCTACCCATCACCTTTCTCTTGTTGCAACCCGGGCCAGATATGTTCCTTGAAATACAACTCCAGTCTCACTTGAGCAGGGATCATTCGTACCTCGGGAGGAAGGGCAGAAGTGTCCCTTTCGGGTGCGATGCTCTCACGCTCTTCTAGGGATAGCCCCGCAATCCAGAGAGCATATTCGGATAGAAATCTGGCCTGCCGTACCTTCTGGAGACGCTCGGCTTCTATGGCCGCATCCTGCTCCATCTTCTCTTCCGGGGAAACATACCCCGGAGGCCTTGGATAGTATCCCTGTCTGGCCAGGATGCTGAACACCCAGTTGACGGGATTGCCGACCGGCTCTCCTTTTGCGTCCTTCATGCTGCCATTCTCAAGTGCCCATTCCGCATGGTGGAGGCCACTGATAACCTTGTCCGTTTTGACATCGATCTGTTCAAGCCGCTTGATTATCTGCCCAATCTGTTCCATTCCGAAACCCTGTTTGGCAAGCTCCGGCCAATGAAAGGCCAATGCTTCTTCATCGAGGAGCTGCAGGTTGCACTGCTTCGCAGTTTTTTCGTAAGAGATAGATAGATTCTTTCTATCTATCTTATCTTTAAGACTAGATAGAGGTCCGTTTATCGCGGAGTGTACGTCCGGCTGTGCTTCCGACTGCATGGCAGACTGTATCGCGGACTGCATGCATTCCTTCCAGGGTGGTATCAGTCGGCATGGTTCGTGATTTATAGCATACAAATTCCCTTGCCTCCTGCCCTTGCAGCCTCGCTCACGCACAACAAATTCCCGGTGTGAAAGTCGTGCCATTGCTCCCCGCACAGAGCCTTCGCTGGCGGGCATTCCGAAGCATTGAGTTACAATGTCCGCCACCTGCCAGTAGGCAAGAATATCCCGGTATCCTTTGATGATGGAGAGGATATTGATCTGCAGGTCGGAAAACCCTTGCGAACACCTCCCTTTCCTGGTTGGGAATGGAGACGACTGTACCTCCGGCTGTTCGGCTGTCTGCACGTCCGACTGTATTTCCGACTGTACCGTTGACTGCATGCATGCACGACTGCATGCCGGACTGCATGGACGGCTGCATGGTCGGGTGTTCATTGGACTGTTCGACTGCATGATCGAGTGCATGACTGAGTGCATGGCGGACTGTATCATTGCCTGCGTAGCTGCGGAGCCGTTTCCTTTGTATACACCGAGCAGGATAGGAAATAGCTTTCCAAATCGTTAATGTCGTACAGGACCCGACGACCGATTTTTGAATACTTGGGACCGCGTTTCTGACATCGCCAGATTTCGAGTGTATTGGGTTTGACGCCCAGAAATGCTGCTGCTTCCATGGTATTGAGTTTCTGCTGTGTCATGAGGTAACTCCTTTCGTGGTTTTAGACAGAGGACGATTCAGTCCGGTGTAATTTGAGAGAATCGTATCCATCTTTTTGGAACGAAAAAAGATCGATTTCTATTGTGGGCAAAAAGAAAACCTCCCAATTCTGTGCAGAACAGGAGGTTTATTGAAAATAATATATAGTTACAATACGTTAAACGTTACATCCTGGGAGCATACCACCTATTTTTTTTCGATAGAACTCAATGGTTTTTGGAGGGTTACCACCGGCCGGTTGATCGGGGAGGGATTCGACAACCACCGCTAAATACTTTAGTGCTGGCTATGCCGATTTCATGGAAAGGAACTCTACATCAATATGCAGGCCGCCTGCACCGGGAGCATGCCGACAAACAGGATGTGCGCATCTATGATTACATTGAAAATGATCAACCGCAGCTCGCCCGAATGTGGGATAAGCTCCAGCGTGGATATAAGGCAATGAGGTATTTGATCAAGTCACCGGCTATTTCATTTTAAAAGTAGTTTTGTGTTGGCCACAGTATCCCACGGCAAGGAACGGTAAAAGCGCTCAATTTCATAATAGATCTTATCAAAATCAAGTAACTCTTCTTCTACAAGACTCGGAAGACTTTTGTAACCTTCTTCTGATCGTCTCCGAATTTCTTTATTCCCCATACTCTCTGTCGAAACAACAAGGTTTCTTGAATTGGATTTTTCGATCAATCGCAGCAGTATATGCGCTTTCAACTTATCATCTTTTTCCAATGAGCAGACATCAAGGATGTAATAAAGATCATAAAGGTCTTGTGCTCGGACACGGTTCCGGACTTCTTGTTGCAGCAGAGCTCGAAATTTTTCAGAAATTAGTTCAATAGTGTCGTAGACACGAATTACATTTCCATCTTCCAGTTCAAAAAAGTCTATGCTACCAATAGATTCATTGAGACTGTAATCAAGTTTGATGACATGCAATGACCGTCTTTGCATTAAACGTATATGAGCTTTTGTGTCTCTTTTATAGGCATAGCCAACTGTGGTTGTGATAGTTGGGAAACTGGCATCATCTCTCGCAGGTTTTTGCTCAACTCTTTGAATTCGGCAATCAAGACCATATCCAAGATTTTCAACAGCAGAGACGAGTCCTTCATCTAATTGTTCTTTAAATAGTTCTTGGTCGAAATCTGATAATTTCAATGGGGTTGAAAAATCAATGTCACCAGTATAACGTTGACTCCGATAGCCAAGGGCAAGCAATACGCCACCCTTCATAATCATTGAGGATTGCAGAACCTCTTTTACCGAGATGGCATGAAGAATTGTATGTGCAGCCTGTCGGAAGGCTATATTGTCAGGGTCATTTCCAACCCAACTTGCTATGTCAACTTTATTCAAAACTCACTCCGCACTCTCCTCAATATTAATTGACAGGCACCATCTTTCAGAAAAAACAGGTTTATAAGGCTCGTCAGCTACTAATTTTCTTGAGCCGCCACGCTGAACATTTTCCCTCCATTTTTCAATACAAGGTTCTGACAGTCCTAACCGCTCATTTAAAACATATCCTGCTCGAACCTTATCAATTGCGCTGCCATGTCTGTCCACCTCATCGACAATGAGGCGCAGGTATCGTTTTGCATTCTCCCTATACACGTCCAAAACATGGTAAATCCCTCCACATAGAGATGGATTATGTAACATGTCAAAAAAAGTACGGCCAATACTGGAAACTCTTAAAGACTGACCTTTTATATTTAAATATGCTCCGGGAGAATATGTAACACTACTATGGATGTTTATGGTTTTTTTTGAGATTTTTTTTTCGAGCAATCGTTTAAGTTTAGGTAAGCCGGTTGCAAGATATGTAGGCAAATCCTCTCCAAGGTCCTTTTCCATTTTTTTTTGGGCAAGCTGGGTCCAATTTATCTGTTTAGGGGCTGTGAGAAAAAGCATCTTCGGAAAACGATCCGTTAGACCGTGATACTCCATTGCGCTTAAATGAGAGACATAAACGAACGGATCGATACAACAAGCGATCTCTTCAGCCGAAGGGGAACTTTGTGACAATACACCGAAGACCTCATTATGTGAAACAAGATCAGAATTGAGAAGACCAAAAGAGATAAGTTCCTTTGTGTACCTACTATAGTCATCGTAATTAGGGCTATTCTTTCTAATATTAGTTAGTAGTTGCCCCTTAAATTTCTTCTCTGAATACAGCTGAAAAAGTATTAATCCAATTTGATATCCTGTTACCACAGGATGCTTTAACTCTCCAATTTCTGTAGATAAAGCAGAAATAATCTTCATAAAAACTCCATTAGTACATGTTATATGTCCTCAGGACATATAACATGTACTAACTAATATTTCAATAGATAAAAATCTACCGATAGCCGAAATTATGTTGACAAATCATAATTTATAGCTTACAGTCTGTCCTCAGGACAGACTGTAAGCTATAACATACATTTTATAAGATCAATAACCCACCTTTTGAAGTTGTCTAATACTAGAAAGCAGGTTTATTTAAACAAAAGTCTCAAAGCTATTCCTCTTTTTTCGGCAATATTCAAATATTCCTTAGAGGACTACGCCCTCCCGTGCTGACAAGACCAGGAAGCTCGTCTCTTATCACCTGCTTATAGACTTCAGGAAGTTCCAAATCTTTGGTATTAAAAATTTCTTCCAGCGGATTTTTTAAATCCGGCTGCCGTTCAACCTCGGCAAGAAAAGCCCATTGAATGTCTTTCCGTGTATATTTATGGGCTGGAGCTTCTTGCTTTAAGCGTTCAATGAGTGGAATTGCAATGCGGGCAAAAACAAACGCTTGTCTAGTAGTTACTCCTACCTTCTTCATGCGTCCAGGAAGGGTTTTCACCTGAAATTTCAATTCATCATTTTCCCGTTGCAACGCATGGTTTTTTTCGATTTCAGCTTTGAGTGTGCTGATGAGTGCCTCAACTTCCTGATTCTTGGCTTCAAGCTGTGTTTTATCTGCCAAGCATGACTGTTGAAACTGCTTTTTAGCGATATGTTGATAATCATTGGCATCCAGGCATAGCATCCGCTTGCCAATATTTTGGGAATATATGGAAGATGATGTCAGATTGCCTCTTGAAAACGGATAAAGCTTTGCCCTGATATCTTGGATTTCATCTCCAAGAATTGAAGTTGTGGCAATAAAGACGGGCAGTTTGTACTTCTTCACAAACTGCATCTGATCCACCGGATTGAGAACACCAATTTTTCGCAGAGCACTGGAGAATTCAACAGCACGAGGTAAAATAACGTCTTGTACAAAGTTGAAACTCGCCGCCTTCAACATAATTTCACGAGTTAGTACGACCAGAATCCCAATCACAAAAATAATCTTGACAGCATCACTCCCTAATTCAAAGTTTTTAATGAACTGTACTATCTGCGAAAAGGCTTCCTTTGTTATACCATTGGACACAACTTGTTGACCGGCTTTAGCAATGTAAAGTTCTTTTATTGACAGGCTGATAATGTACGTATTCCCTGTCATGCACAGCAAATAAACGCAAAAGGTGAAAAAATATTGCATGAAGCCTCTCTGAAGCATGTTCATTTTCTTCATATTTCTACTGTAGTGTTCTGTAATTGTGTCAATTTTTTATTGATATTACAATAAGAGATCGTTTTGTTTTTCCTCGTTACCACCTAACGTTCTAATGCAATAATAAAAATGGAAGAAAAATTCCATGAATTTCAACAAACCCTGATCAAAAATTGAAGATAATCATTTTTTTCTATTTTCCAACCAAAATATCTGCAGCAGCATTACTGGCGGCAGTGAGCGTTTCTGGCAAAAACTGGGCGTATTTTTTTCGCGTAAAGTCTGCATTCTTATGGGTGAGCATGTCGGCAATAATATTCATGCTGAATTTGCCGCTATTGGCAAGAGTGACTGCAAAATGATGACGAAGGCCATGGAAAGGACGAAACTTTGGAGGGAGTCCGGCTTCTTTCTTGAAACGGTCCACAGCGGAACAATCTTTACGGATTTGTCCGTTCCGGCCGGGAAAGAGATAGGGACTTTCAGGATATTTCTCATTTCTCCACGCCATTTCTTCCCGGATAATTTCTTCTGACAGCACACTCAAACCGATGGACATGGATTTCTTGCCTTTAGGACCACGGATACGGAGTAATTTCATGTCAAAATCCACATCACCGTCCTCCAGCTTAAAAATTTCCCCTCGCCTCATACCGGTGAAGAAGGCAAGCAGCAGCATATTGCCCACATCGCGAGCCGGCCAGCGCCGTGCAGTTTCCAGAAAGCTTTGCACCTCCTCTATGGTCAAATATTCGATCACCTCATTGTCTTTGACAGGCATATCGATACGGAAGGCCAATTCAGGACAACGGTTGGTCTTATAGCCGAAATTAATAATTCGACGCATAAGCTCCAGGACGTTCCACACTGTGGCGGGCTTATGCTCATTTAGTCGCTTTTGCAGTTCCTCCACTACCTGAGGAGTAATTTCAGAAATATGCAGACCATTTAACACGGGTGCGAGATGCTTTTCATAACGATTTCTGTCCGTGACTATGCCTTTTAGAGAAGCGCCTTTGATTTCAAAATAATCGGCCGCTACTTCCTGGAAAGATTTATCTCTCTGTTGCTTCTCCTGGCGAATTTCTTTTTGAGTCTTGATCTCTTCGCCATGCCGGATATTCTTGACCCGTTTGGCCCGAATTTCTGCTGCAACAGGGGCGCTGTATCCTTCCGAAAGCTTACCGATTTTTTCCCAAATAAGACGTCTGCCCTGCCGAAAATTGATATAGAAGCACAAATCTCTTTTGTCCCTATAGAGCTCATCGAGTTCATAGACATAAACACCCGTCCATTTATTCGGATGATACCGTATCTTTTTTTTGACCATATTGCCCCCTATACAACTTCAGGCCTATAAAATCGGCTAATTAAGATCGTTTTACTGAGTCTAACTAGGCTTTATCGGGTGAAAAACCAGTCGTATTTTTCTAACCTATTTCTAACCATGATGTCAATATTGAAACAATTCTATCGGGTCAAATAAAAGTCGATATTTGGATATATATATGATATCAAGAATAATAAAATTCAATAAAAGTTAGAAAAATTGAGCAAAAATGCGTTAATTCGGGCTCATAACCCGAAGGTCGCTGGTTCAAATCCGGCCCCCGCTACCAACAAATTCAAAGGCTTAGGTCGTCACGACTTAAGCCTTTTTTGTTTTTCCTAACCTATTCCTAACCAGGACCATTTTTTTCTGGTTGTTGTGCGTCGCAAGGTTTAAAACCAACTTCCAAAAAAACTAACCTGAACAGGTTGCAAGAATCTGTTCAGGTCTTTTTATTTTAAATCCTCTTTTGAAGTAGCTTGAAAAATACAGTTCAATGCAGGTTAGTAGTGATCGGACGTATCTTGACTCTCAAAATCTGAGGTTAAATTCTCCTTTCCGAACTTTCACTTACACATGTATCTCATTTGTAAAGGACATTAACTTGAAAATTCTTGCAAAAACATAGTCTAGAGGATAGCCTTCCTTTTCATTATTTGCTATTAAACTGGAGGGTCAAGCTAAATTAATATCTCGGTTAATAGTAAAAATGATGTTTTCCCTCTGAAGAGACTATTCCATAAAAAAGAAATATCATGATGATCATATGAAAGTACCCTCAATAGATGAAAAACTTACAGTATGGGAGACTGAGCGTCGTATATCATCTAAAATACGATCTTGTGTCTACATTAGTACACCAATTACAACAGGACCCAAGTTTGTAGAATGGAATAAAGAAAAAGGGCAACAGTTACTGGATAAAAATGATTATGAAACCTCCCTTAAAGCCGATGTTATCCTGCCTAACGTTCAAAGGGCGAACTTATTAATAGAACTGTTACGATGGCAGCATACAGGTTTGTTAATTAACCCTACAGGATTAGAGGTTTCCGGTTGGGTACAATCAGATTACCACACCTTCTGGTCAGAGGTAATACGCCGCCACGCACAGAGAGTAATTTTCCTAGATGGTTGGGAATATTCTTCGGGTTGTACTATTGAATTCGAGACGGCCCAAGAAAATGACATTGACTGTGTAGATGAAAATTTAAAACCAATATCCTTACTCAAAGGGCTTGCATTGATACAAAAGGCAATAAAGCAAATAAAATCCACTGGAGGAAACACGGAATTACTTGAAAAAACATACATAAAACTCAAAGGCCATACTAGAATTTCCGTGTCCAACGAAAGAAAGCTTTATAAAGATGAGGTTCTTAATCATATAGCCTGCACTTCAAATGTTGCTCAATTTGTGAGTTTTGAACCAGGTTCTTCTTTACAACAACGCTACTGTCGAATAGTTGGATTTTTACCAAACCAAAAATTCGCAACACCTGAGATAGCGATCCAGGCATTATTGGATAATGCACCAGCAAAAAAATTAAATATAAGAAGTTATAGACCGGAAAAACCAGAAGGGAATCCTTTTATTAAGAATTTGGAAACCGTAGAAGATGTAATTACAGAAATCCAAAGACTAGCAGGCAGTCTGAATCTTTATACGATAGTCAATGAAGTCATAGACGAATCCGACGGTGGAATATCTGGAGTAAGTCATCGAGGACTAATGGAGTTCGCTCCGGATACCACTCCACGGTGTGTTGATGATGAGAATATTGAAACAGCTGTATTTCCTTTTGAATTAGGAATGCAAGTTTTAGAAACGATATATGGTTTTGAACCAGATCTACGAGGTCGAGAGGGAGCCAGAATTGAATTTAGTATTCATCCTACAAAGGTAGGTTGGGATAGACGACATACAATTATTTGGCAATCTGAGCAACGTCCAAACAAAAAACTTACAACGTACGTCCAATGGCCGAATAAATTCAGTCAAATGTTGGGAGATAAAGCCTATGGATTAGTAGTGGCATCATCTGCTGGTTTTCCAGTACCTCGTACAATGGTCTTTAATCGCCGATTATTTCCTTTTGTGTTTGGTCAATCAACCGGCATGGATCAAATGGTCACGAGAACATGTCCAGCGACAAAGGAACCTGGATATTATCTTTCTGCCCGAGGATGGTACGATCCCTATGCTGTTCTTGAGGGACGTATCCTTGCTCCTAATGATCGCAAATGGAATCCACCTCCTTCTCCCTTGAGTTCTGTACTAATTCAAAACGTCATCCCTGCAATCTATTCAGGTCGTGCTTTAAATATTGGACTTGATGATTTCGACATTAAAGGTGTGTCTGGAATAGGCGACGCTTTCATGCTTGGAGACAAAAAACATGAAACCATTCCACAGACTGTGAAACATCTCATCATTAAGATAATAAAGGACCTGAATAATCTCGTTGGCCCATGTAACATCGAATGGGTATTTGATGGGAAGACTGTTTGGATAGTTCAATTAAACAATGTGAAAATTAAGAACGAACGCCTTTCGTTAAATATAGATATTGAATGGGTTGAATTCTTCTACTCCAAGAACAGACTCGAGGAATTTCGACAAACGGTTATTGGATTGCAAGGGGCAAATAAAGGGGTCAATGTTATTGGTAATGTCAGCCCATTAAGCCATCTTGGAGAAATCGCAGAAATTTATGAAGTGCCGGTGAAATTTACTTCGCCAGATGATTGACTGCACCAAGCCATATAATTTCAATAACTCTTCAATAGAGTTTCAAAATAGGAGAAATGACTCGTGGATGAAGGATTTGATTATTTTAAATCTGGACGGAATGAGGACAAAAGAGAACTCCAACTAACGAAAGATGTAATAAAAAAGTCTAGTCCGTTATTTCGTGATTCTATTATAGAAGAAAGATGGCCATATGAGTTGCTAACTTGAAAGTTGGATAAAGCGTACACTATTTGCTTACCACTCCCAAGTACTTCAAGAACAGCCCGTCTCTGGCCACTGATTCGGTGGACCATCGATAGCTGCCCATGACAGTCTGTATCTTTGTGGTTTCAATGCAGTC
>CAIUQR010000121.1 GCA_903901335.1 uncultured delta proteobacterium
ATAAGAATATGGCTTGTATTTGGCCACCGGAATTCCCCCTATCAATGGTTAAGCGGTTTATTCCCTAATATTTCAGTATATTATACTAGAAAATGGCCGATTTTCCTATGCTTTTTTACCTTTTCCTACAGGCTCAACGTTGGCCTAACCGTAGTCAAACGGTTTGTTTGGCCTTGCAGTGGCCGGAAAAAAACTAAGAAGCTGAAAGAAGTTAAGTAGCTTTTAGTCGTGTGAAAATCATAAAACGTCCTTTTTGTTATCCTCTCGCAGGTTGTAATCCAGCATCTCCAGTATCTTGTAACGTATCTAACTCAGAGCCTCCTCCGAGGTGACTGCTGTTACAACAAAGGAGAAACTATGAATGGACTACAGACGTTAAGCCTTGCTCATATAAACGGCAACACACCCATAGGCGGCAATCTGCTCAGCACTGGAGCGGGTGCAACCTTTCGAGTCTGGGCGCCCGCCGCCCAAGAGGTAAAGGTTCTTTGGGAGTATACAAAAACAGTTGAAGGAGATTGGCGCAATAACCAAGAGGCCAAACTTCAACAAACAGGCGAAGGCTTCTGGCGAGGTTTTGTTCCCGGTCTCAAGGCCGGAGATAGATACATGTACTATGTGGCAGGCCCTGTTGGAGGTACTGAAGGGCCAAAACGCGATCCATATGCCCGTGATCTGACCGATGATCCCGCGTGGCCTGAATGCCAGTGTCTCCTTGTTGACCCTATGGCCTTTCCATGGCACGACCAGGGGTTCCGGCCGCCGCAGTTTCATGAACTTGTAATCTATCAATTTCATATCGGCGTCTGGCATATCCCGGCGGGCAGGAATAATGGAACGTTCCTCGATGTAGTCGAGAAATTGCCGTATCTAAAAACTCTTGGAATAAACACTCTCCAGCCCTTGCCGATAGTTGAATTTTCAGGCGAGTTCAGCCTCGGTTATAACGGTGTCGATTATTTCTCGCCGGAAACGGATTATGGCGTCAAAGATGCCGACCCCGCGTTGCCTTCGTATCTGGCGGCCGTTAATCAGAATCTGCTCTCTATTAATCCCCATTTCAAAACATACAGCCTGCAAGATATTCAGGGCACGGCCAATCAATTAAAAGTGATGATCGACATGTGCCATGTATATGGCATTGCAGTGCTTCTCGATGTCGTTTACAACCACGCCGGCGGCGAGTTCGGCGATAAAAGCATCTATTTTTTCGACTGTAAACCACGCGGTAATCGGAATGACAGTCTCTATTTTACGGATCACGAATGGGCCGGGGGGTTGGTATTCGCTTACTGGAACGATATGGTCAAGCAGTTCCTGATCGATAATGCAAAGTTCTATCTCACTGAATACCATTGTGACGGTTTCCGCTACGACGAGGTAAGCGTTATCAAGAAGGAGGGCGGCGAACATGGCTGGCTGTTCTGCAAGTATGTTACCGACACCTGCCGCTTCATCAAGCCCGAGGCAATCCATATTGCCGAATGCTGGCCTGTGCAGGAGGCGGTTGTCCGTTCTACCGCCCAAAACGGCGCCGGGTTTGATGCCGCTCAGAATGACGGTTTGCGAGATGCGGTGCGGAGCGCCATCGGCCAGGCTTCTCAAGGTACCGCAGCCTTTGTTGACATGGACCGTATCGCCCGTGAAATTGCCTCGCCGGTGCTCAATGACAAATGGCGGGCCGTTCAATGCACTGAGAATCATGACAAAGTGCGGGAAGGGCGGGAGTGGCGTATCCCCAGAATTGCCGATTCCTCAGACAGTCATTCGTGGTGTGCATGCAGCCGCTCCCGGGTAGCCTTGGGGCTTACCCTGACTGCGGTCGGTATCCCCCATATTTTTATGGGGCAGGAGTTCCTGGAAGATAAGCAGTGGAGTGATAAGCCCGGCGGACCGAACCAGATCTGGTGGGATGGGCTGCACCAAGGCGTCAAACCCATGGCCGATTTCTGGCGTTTTACCCAAGAGCTTTTGATTGTCCGCAGGCGACTGAAGGGTCTGACCGGCAACGGGCTCAATATCTTCCATGTTCACAACGGCAATCGTGTTCTGGCCTTTCACCGCTGGGTTCCTGATGAAGGGCATGATGTGATAATCGTGGCAAGTTTGAATGAGTCTACCTATTTCAATTATGAACTCGGTTTTCCGAGAAACGGCTATTGGAAAGAAGAAATCAACAGCGACGTCTACGAGAATTGGGTCAATCCATGGGGAGTCGGCAACGGTGGGGGGATAGATGCAACCGGCAGCGGGACACACGGGATGCCGTATTCTGCGAGGATAACCGTCCCTGCAAACAGTATTCTTGTCTTTTCGAGATAATCCAGGGGCTGAGTTGAGAAAAAGGCGAAGGCACCTGAGATCTTTCACGCCGGGTGGATGGAGTCCAGAACTTCTTGAGATACTGGATTCCCGTCTTCGCCGGAATGACGGCAAAGGGTAAATCATGGCCTATTGGGAATAAGCTTTTCCGTCTTCCACCAAAATGCCGAATAACTGCATAGAAATTGAAAAAATGGAGGTCTTTATCCAGTCCCTTTTACTTTTCCTGTAAATAGCTGAACGATGCCATCGTTTTTCAGAGCACAGGGTATCCCCTGTTCAGCCAGGAGAGTCCAGCAGTGATTCGATATGTCTGAGGTCTCGATATTTGTACCGCTTTTGATATTCCGGGGACAAAATACCGATATCCGTTTGAGGGAAAAATATTCAGAATTATGTCCTCTGATTCCGAAAGTATGACTCAGTTATAGGGTCGAGGTATTTGCCCGGGATAGATTTTATTTTATCGGGGAGGATGTGAATAAATGCATAGAATTAATTAGAATATTTGTATATTTATTGGGTCCTCGTAAAAGGACTGTCAGTAGTTAAATACATAAAATGGAGGAGGATTTTAATCATGTCTAAAGAGAAAGATTCTAAAAGAAATGAGTTGTTTTCAATGAAAATTTCCTTAGATGAAACACCGGATTTCAAGGGGGAGCTTGCAGCATTCATATTCGACCGGGCCGGTAATTTACTTGCAAAATCGAGGATAAAAGATGGAAAGGTGTCTTTTCCTCTCAGCGATCAGGAAGTTGCGCGTAACCGGCTATTTATCGCTCCGGTTTCCGGCCAGTCAGACGAAGAAACGGAAAAACCCTCAATCAAGATGATGGAGCGGCTAGGCGGCTACGAACCTATTCTTATGCAAAAAGGAAAGATTATCGATACGATAAAAATTCCCGGCTCCATTGTTGGCGTATGGCCGGTTTGCTTATGTTGGGTGCGAGGACAAGTTGTTAAAGACGACAGCTGCTTGCCTGTCTGTGGCGCCAAGGTTCATATCTGCGAAGTCGATAAGTTTTGGCGCTGGATTATCAGGCTTCCTGATCTTGAAGTATTAAAATTCAGGGACGACCTGCTTAAAATTTTTGCTAGACCTGAACTCCGCACACCGCCGATTCCAGACCCTGATCCATCTCCTTTTACGGCTATAAAAGGAGGACTGGTTCATTTGAATTGGTTGAACCCTCAGCCGGAACCGCCTCTTCCGATTGATAAGATACGTACTTTGTCTATACAAAGAAGCAGCAAAATTGCCTCCACTACGCAAACGCTGACGACAAAGGAAACATCTTCTGCAGTGCCGAGCGAATTTCTTATGGCGCTGAATTCCGCCTCTGCGCAGGTCATCCGCGAATCATTAACCGCCAATTTTAGCTTAATTGTGCCATATTTTTGTCTGTTGTTGCCATGGTGGCGATATCGCTGTGACGAGATTGCCATGGTTGAAACAGATGCAATGGGACGATTCCAAGCCATTGTCTTTTACTCATGCAAAGGTGATAAACCCGACCTGTACTTCTGGGTTGAATACGAACTCGGCGGTGTTTTGGAAACCGTTTATCGGCCTTCCGTCGCCTGTCATACGTACTGGAACTATGCCTGCGGTACGGACGTCATCCTTCGGATCAAGGATGAGCGAGTGCCTGCGTGCAGTAATGCCCCCGATTTGCCGGGTTGCATAGTTGAGATTCTGTCCATCGGGCGCGAGGTCAGTATGTCTGAAATTCAGGGAGATGGTGCTGCAGTCGCCGACGAGGGATTGACAACCGCCAGTCAACCATTTGGCGGTAAGCTGGAGCCACGGATTTGGTTGAGCCGGACAACGTTGCGTGACGTTAAACACATCAAATACTACCGTTGGTCCTATAGGAGATTGACGGCAGGCGACGGTACTGTTCTTGCGGTTCCCGGTCTCTGGACGCATTTATCACGCACCGTGGTGTGTCACTACCCTGTTACCGTTTTCCTTCCGGGCGGCGGTGTTAGTATTACTCATATACCAGTTACCTTTGGCCCGCAATCAGTTGGTTCTGAATCTGATCTATTCGAAATCAGGCCAGAAAAAAATCCAACAGGAGGATATGAATGGACTGTTGTTGACGAGCGCGAGGACCTGGCAAGTTCACATTTTGAGACGGATAAGCTCGGTATTGGTGATAATCCATGCCAAAAGGCTTTCGATGCAGCTGGAAAATATGAGCTTAAACTTGAGTTGTTCAAAGACTCCGGGGTGTTGTCCGACTGGACTGCGGATGGCGTCGACCTTCAAATCACCAATGTTCCAGCGCCGTTTGGTGTTAATACGGTAACTGCAGCAACTGCACCGGACTATTACCGGATCAAGAATGGCGCTGGTCATACCGTCGCCTTCAGGATGGTGCTCCGAGTCGACAACAATTGTTGCCAGTCGGAGGTTAACCCTGTTAGTGGCACAGGGCTCGATACGAAACCTTGCGGGTTCATCGAGTTCGCTCCAGGAGCTAAAATCAAGCTCAGTTTTAAGGCCTATCATCCCAATGGCTATGCCACCTTTAATTTCGATGTGGCGCGGGGTGTGTCTGTTGGTATTTCAGAAGCAAGCGCCTCCGGAACAGTGAATAGTCTTTCTGTGAGCACGAATAATCCGGCACTTCCCGATCATGCATACACAAAGACAACGTTAACAACAAGTTATGAGGAAAACTTCGATGTTGGCGAGCTCTTGGGGCCTTCTTGTACGCGTGCGGCCTTTTCCGAAGCCCTTCATGTCTGGACAAAATCCACCGATGGCTATAGCCGGCTATGGTATCTTGATGCCTTTGCTCATGACGGGTTTGCTCTAACACCCAAGCTAACACCTTAGCTCTGATAGCTTATGTAACAATTGGTAGGGTGTTTTTTTCACCCTACCAAACTTTATCAAGTCTAAGAGAAATAAGGGCCACAGTTGATTTTTCTTGTTGGTATCGGTTGTTGGCGATTGATTCTGATTATCGGGAAAATGAAAACATAGTGGCGTTTTTAGAGGTCACCTCAGGAAACTATAGTGTGTTAAGAAAATATTATGATATGAATCCGCTTGCTTAACATATATTTGAGAGGGCGGTGTTAAGTCGTTAAGATAATAAAACAAGTCTGCCATTCCCAAAATAAATCCTCTCCCTAAAATGGAACAATATTTGAGAGTCGACGCTGAAAGTCCGTTGGCACAGTTTTTCATTTACTTTTGCCGCAAATTACTGAAAAAAGCCATGGTCTTCCGACCAAAGGATATTCCCTGTTCAGCCAGAAGATTCCGACAGCAACGCGATATTTTCAAGGCCTCGGGGCCTTTTTCTTTTTTATTGAAAGTGCTGACCAGGATCTGGAAAACTGCCGCGGCTGTGTCGTCGTCAGCCAGTGCCTGCTGAACCGCTCTTTTTGTCTCGTTTCCGGTATCAGGTCTGATGAAAAGCGGCACAGCGGCAGCAACCACGTTCAGCCATTGTCTGTTGAGCTGCGATGAATAGCCCACCGCCACACTCAAATGCTCATGACCTGTAGTGAATGGTCCCTGGTACAGGGCCAGGGACCGAGTTATAAACCATTCCGCATCATCCTGATGTGTTGTTGACTCAATTTGCTGCACCTGCCACTGGAAGTACCGGCAGTCGACCCAGCAGAGGTTTCCGTTGAGAAAGAGCTGACTGCCCTTTTGCACAACGGTCTCGTTATAGCCCAGAAGTTTGCGCAGGCGGTGCAGAGTGGTGTTGAGTGTTTGCAGAGCCAGGTCGCCGTCGGAATCGGGCCAAAGCCTGCCTGCAACCGCTTCCCGGAAGATTCCGGCCTGCCCGGCACAGATGAGCAAGGTCAGCAATTCCAGAGGCTTTCTCGGAGTCTTGGCGGAAAGGGTCAACGGTTTGCCGTCACAATGAATCTCAAACCGGCCAAGTGCGTAAATTCGCACCGGCCAGGGCCAGAGTTCACTCATAACTACTGGGTCGGGAGGTTTGAGCTGCCAACGCCTGATCATCTCCACTACCGTATCTTCCTCGATTCCTGCCTCCAATGCCCTGGCACACACGGCTCCCAATCTTCTGTTGCTCAGACTGAGCGGCATCCAGATTCCGCTCTCCTCCCGGGCCGCGGCAAAGGCTGCTTTGCAGTACAGCTCTGCCTCGACCGTGAGGTTTTGCACATAGGTAGCGTCGGCGTGGGCCAGATTGACAAGAAAATGAATGATCTTGCTGTTGCGCAGTTGTGGTTCGCTCTGGACGGCTACCAGCAGGTTTTCTGATTTTCGCGGTTCGCCAAGTTCAAGGAAGATCTGGGATTGCAAAATTCTGCATAAGGCGACAGTAAAATGGTTTCCACAAATATTTATCAGCTTGACAGCAGTTTCTATCTGCTCTTGAGCCTCGACCAAATTGTCGGCTTGTATGGCATGCCAGGCGACCAGCCAGTGATATTGGGCATGGTCCCAAACTGCGTACGAGGTTAGAGCCGCCTTCAGCTTCCCCAGAATAGGGGGCACCTTTATGAGATCCCCCATCCCCAACCAGCTGAAGGCAGAAGAGGATATTGTCATAAAATCAAACACATGAACACCGGATTTTTCGGCAATATCTAACGATTCATTCACCATCCTGTAGCATTCCCGGTGATCTCCCCTGTAGACGTATGACAGTGCAAGGAGGGCGTAGATCAGGATTTGCTGAAGTGGAGGCAGTTTATCGATATTTTGCAAGAGCCTCAGTCTGGCCTCCATCTTCAGAGACATGCGCGTCTGTCCCCTCCAAAAATACGACCAGCACAGGTTTTTCATGAGGTCAATCGAGACCTGCGGAGAACAGCATCGGTCAAGGAGCGCTTCGCAACGTACCTGCCATTTCTCAATATCCGGATGGGCCTGATTGCGGATGAGCAGAGATACCAGCATTCCGGCGGCGAAACGCCCGGCAAGTTCAGCAGTGTCTGCATCATCCGGCAACAGCCTTCCCAGCCGGTCACCTTCTTTTATCCACCGATCCAGGGCAGTGAAGCCGCTGCGCGACATTGCAAGAATTTCAATTGCCATAGACCAACTTAAAACCTGACCGATTAGATCGTTATTTCGGATGAACAATTCATAGGCCCTGGTGCAGAATATAATGCTTTCCTGGGGAGCACTCGTTAGCAGGGCCACACCCTTCCAGAACAGGAGATAGGGCTGTTTCTCGGTAGAGTCCTGCGGCAGGATGTCAATCCAGGCGGACAGAACCGCATTGCGTCCCTGGATGACCAGTTCCTGTGCCTGGGAGAGTGTAATAGCTTCGATCTGTTTATAGGCCTTGGCCTGAGAATAGAGGCTGATCGCTTCCTCGTGCAGGCCCTGCCTCTCCAGAATTCCAGCAGCATGGCAACGTGTTGTCCGTAAGGCATCGGCACTGAAAATCCGGCGCCCCTGCAGTAACAGAAACTTGCGAAAGAGGGGATGATATTGGTAACTGGCAACCGACAACCGCCGTTTTTCAAGGAAGAAGTTTTTCCGGTACAGGGTTTCGAGGATATTCTCCGCTGCCATCCCGGTCAATTCACTCGCCATGTCGGCCGTCATATGCGGTAGCAACGCGGTTTGCAACAGGAAGTCTCGTGTCTCGGACCCGGATTTTTCAAGGATTTCGGCAACAAAGTAATCAAATATATTGTCAGGTGTCTGGTCTGCAGGGAGTGTGCTGGGCAGGTCGCTGGTACGGTGCAGCAGCCATAAGATGGCGCCGGCAATCCACCCTTTCGTGAGCCGGTAGAGTCTATCGGCATCGTCGGCGGCAATCAGGTACTCGGAAGACCTCAGGAAGGCAGTAAATTCATCGGGGGTGAAAGCCAGCCGACTCCAGTCGATGAGCTTCATGGTCCGGTTCGCTATAAATCTGGCCATAATCGGCGGCGGGTCGCTGCGGCTGATGATGGCGATGGTGATATGCGGCGGTACCTGTTTCACAGCAACGGCAAGAAGCTGCGGAAGGACTGATTCATCCGGTGCGTCCTGAAAATTATCGAAGATCACCCAGGAATAAGGCTCGATCCGTTGATACAAGGTCTCAAAATAACGAAGGAAAAAGACATCGATATCGGGAAGATATTCCGGCGTGAGCATCGGCATCGGCACATCGGCGGAAACCAGCAGCGAGGCGGCTGCCTGACCGAAGTAATAAAAAAAAGTCGCCGGATCTCCATCCAGGGCATCGACCTGATACCACAGGCAGGGTTTCTTTTCTTTTTTAAGAAAGCTGGCAATGAGGGTCGTTTTTCCGGAACCGCCCGGACCGGAGATCCAGAAAGCATTGGTCGGAGAATCCTGGCTCAGCAGGGCGAACAACCGGTCGCGCTCCAGGACATCACCGATCGATATCGGTGAAATCTTGTTTACTGCAGATTTCGGCAGATTCATATGTGGACCGAGTGTATATGATGTCGGGAATCGCGTGAAAAAAACCTTGAACACAACTATTAACTCAGAGAAGAAGCAAAGAGCAATAGCTACCCTATCATGTCAATTCTGCTACGGCAAGTGAAATAGAACACAGGAGGAAGGAGCAGTGTTGATAATTGCCGAACGGGAGTGGATGAAAGTGGAATTAAAGTTGCATTTATTTGGAAAGTTAAGGTATCTTATGCATCTCTACGGATAACTACCTGTCGGTACAGTGCCGTCCCCGTAGGGTGCTGAAATTTTGAGAGAGTAGTGCAAAAGGAACAACGTGCTTGTTAAGGGAGATTGGTAGAAATGTGGGAAAATATGGACGTTACGCTGATAAAGGCAGGGCAGGACAAGTTAAAGAAAAAACCGGCCCAGGATAATCTTGGCTTTGGTGTACATTTCACGGACCATATGTTCCTGATGAAATGGGACAAGCAGAATGGTTGGAATGATGCACAGGTCTGTCCGTATCATGACTTTCAGGTTAATCCGGCTGCGATGGTTTTCCACTACGGACAGGCGATTTTTGAAGGCATGAAGGCGTACAAAGAGCAAGATGGCCAGGTTTTTCTTTTTCGTCCGCGAGACAATTTCGAACGCATGAACACCTCGGCCGTGCGGATGTGCATGCCTCGTCTTCCGATTGACAAGGTGTTGAAATCATTAAAGGCCCTTGTCTATCTCGATCGGGGCTGGGTCCCGACCGGTGGCGGGGCGACGCTCTATATCCGGCCGACCATGATTGCAACGGAGCCTACCCTCGGAGTGAAGCCGTCATCACTTTACTCTTTCTATATCATCATGTGTCCGGTTGGTGCCTATTATCCCGAGGGTTTTAACCCGACCAAAATATATATAACCGACAAATATGTCAGGGCAGTTGAAGGTGGTGTGGGTCATGTCAAGACCGCCGGTAATTATGCCGCCTCCCTGCTTGCCTCTCAGGAGGCCAAACAGGCCGGATATACACAGGTCCTCTGGCTCGATGCCTGTGAACACAGATTCATTGAAGAGGTAGGGACCAGCAATATTTTCTTCCGGATTAACGATCAGGTCATCACGCCACCCCTGCATGGGTCGATTCTCGGCGGGATTACCAGGGATTCGGTGATCAAACTGCTTACACACTGGGGTGTCTCCATTGAAGAGCGGAGGATATCCATTGATGAGGTGGTGACAGCCTGTCAGGACGGCAGCCTGCAGGAGGTGTTCGGAACCGGGACAGCTGCGGTTATCTCCCCGGTGGGAGAACTTTTCTACAAGGAGCAGAAATATATCATCAATAAGGGGGAGACCGGAGAGTTGTCGCACCGGCTTTTCGAGGAGCTGCAGGGGATCCAGTATGGCCAAAAAGAGGATCCTTTCAAATGGAGGATCCGGGTCGGTTGAGGGGCCTGAAGAGCACCCTGAATCAGGAAAATAATTTGTTTTCAATATATTATGTTCCAGCGAGGGATGGGTGCATTTTTTTGTGTCCGCCCCTTGATTTTTTAAAAAGCAACCCTATATTTAGCCCTGTTCAACGGTAGCCCACAATGTTGGGTGATCACTCAACAGGGGGCCACCACCATCCAATCCGGGTGGCCTTCCAATTTTCGATTAATACACATGTTACAGAGGAGGAAGTAATGAAAATACGTCCATTAAATGATCGTCTTCTTGTCAAAAGACTGAAGGAAGAAGAAAAAACTGCAGGTGGGATTATTATTCCTGACAGTGCCAAGGAAAAGCCGGCAGAGGGCGAGGTTATCGCAGTTGGTCCCGGCAAATCCACTGATAAAGGTGAGCGCCTTGCCCCACAGGTAAAAAAGGGTGACCGTATTCTCTTTTCTAAATATGGCGGTACGGATGTTAAACTTGATGGTGAGGATTATCTCATCATGCGGGAAGATGATGTCCTGGGAATTATAGAATAACAGAAACGTAGACTAACATTTCTGCTTGCTCCACAGCGGGCGAGATTGATACAAGGAGATTAAAATAATGGCTGTAAAAGACATAAAATATGGAGTAAAAGCCCGCGAGTCCATCCTCGCCGGCGTAAATATTCTTGCGGATGCGGTAAAAGTAACTCTCGGTCCCAAGGGACGGAATGTTCTGATCGAAAAATCTTTCGGCGCACCGACCATCACCAAAGATGGCGTAACCGTTGCCAAAGAGATCGAACTGAAAGATAAATTCGAAAACATGGGCGCTCAGATGGTCCGTGAGGTTGCCTCCAAGACCTCTGACGTTGCCGGTGACGGCACCACAACCGCCACTGTTCTTGCCCAGGCCATCTATACCGAAGGCGCCAAACTGGTTGCCGCCGGCGGCAATCCGATGGAAATCAAACGCGGTATCGACAAGGCTGTTGAGTGCGTTGTAGCCGAGCTTGCCAAGATTGCAACGCCGACCAAAGAGCAGAAAGAGATCGCCCAGGTCGGAACCATTTCCGCCAACAGTGACGAGACCATCGGTAATATTATTGCCGAGGCCATGGACAAGGTCGGCAAGGAAGGCGTCATCACCGTTGAAGAAGCAAAATCCATGGATACCACCCTGGATGTTGTTGAGGGTATGCAGTTTGACCGCGGCTACCTCTCCCCTTATTTTGTTACCGATCCGGACCGGATGGAAGTCAGCATGGATGACCCCTACCTGCTGCTCGTCGAGAAGAAGATCTCCAGCATGAAAGATCTGCTGCCGGTTCTCGAAACCGTTGCCAAGATGGGCAAGGGCCTCTTTATCGTCTCCGAAGATGTGGATGGCGAGGCACTTGCAACTCTTGTAGTTAACAAACTGCGTGGCACCTTGAATGTTGCCGCTGTAAAGGCCCCCGGTTTCGGTGATCGCCGCAAGGCAATGCTTGAGGATCTCGCCATCCTGACCGGTGGCCAGGTTATTACCGAAGATCTCGGCATTAAACTGGAAAATGTTACCGTCAACGACCTTGGCACTGCCAAGAGAATCATTGTCGACAAAGACACCACCACGATCATTGACGGCGCCGGCAGCAAAGAAAAGCTGGCCGGACGGGTAAAACAGATCCGCACCCAGATCGAAGACACTACCTCCGATTACGACCGTGAGAAATTACAGGAGCGTCTTGCCAAACTGATCGGTGGAGTTGCCGTCATCAATGTCGGTGCCGCAACAGAGATCGAGATGAAAGAGAAAAAGGCCCGCGTTGAAGATGCGCTGAATGCAACCCGCGCAGCCGTCGAGGAAGGCGTTGTTCCCGGTGGTGGTGTGGCCTATATCCGTTGTCTGGATGCCCTGCAGAAGCTCGTTCTTCCAGGAGAGCAGAGTCTTGGTAAGAATATCCTCATCCGCGCTCTCGAAGAGCCCATCCGTCAGATCGCCAATAATGCCGGACGTGAGGGTTCTGTGATCGTCGAGCATGTCAAGGGTCTGAAAGGCGCCAATGGTTTCAATGCTGCAACTGAGCAGTACGAAGATCTGATCGAAGCCGGTGTCATCGATCCGGCCAAGGTCACCCGTACCGCGCTGCAGAATGCAGCCTCCGTGTCCGGTATGCTCCTGACAACCGAGTGTGTGATTGCCGATCATCCTGAAGAGAACACCGGTGGTGGTGGACCTCCAATGGGCGGCATGGGCGGCATGGGTGGAATGGGCGGAATGATGTAATTCGCTTATCCGATCCATCGTTTTGGATTGTGTGATGAAGTGAAAAAGGGCCTCGTTTGCGGGGCCCTTTTTTGTTATAGCAGAGATTGTCGGATCAAGCGGAAATAGCGGAAATAGTATTGACAGCCAAAGTGGAATGAGGTATCTATCCTCACTCCGCTTTTTTGGCGATGTAGCTCAGCTGGTTAGAGCATACGGCTCATATCCGTAGTGTCCGGGGTTCAATTCCCTGCATCGCCACCAGCACACCGTCCGGCAATGTCCGGCTTTATATATAAACCCGCTTTCTCACAAGGAAAGCGGGTTTTTTGTTGTCCATCGATGTTCATCTTGGTACACTAAGATCCTACATTTTTGGGGGTATATATGGGGGTATAAGGCCTTCTGCTGAATTGGAATACCCCCAAAAAAGGAGGAAACCCAATGCCGAAAAGGATTACACCACTTTCTGATACCAAGATTCGAGCGATCAAACCGGCAGAAAAACCGCAAAAAATATTTGATGGTGGTGGACTTTTTTTGTTGGTCTCTCCGACCGGGGGAAAACTTTGGCGTCTCAAATATCGTTTTGGGGGTACGGAGAAGTTACTGGCCCTTGGTGCGTACCCCCAAATATCGCTTGTTGAGGCCAGGCGAAAGCGTGATCAGGCAAACGCCTTGATACTCAACGGGGTTGACCCCTGCGACACCAAAAAAGCACAGAAGGCGGCAGGCACAGAAGAAACGGAAACCTTCGAAGTGATCGCCCGAGAATGGCACACCAAATTTTCCCGGTCCTGGGCTGCTAGCCATGGTGACAAAATTCTACGTCGGTTCGAACTCTATGTTTTTCCCTGGTTGGGAAACAGACCGGTCAAGTCCATCACGGCACCGGACCTTCTATCGGTTCTAAGAAGAATTGAGGCCAAAGGCATCTTGGAAACTGCGCACCGTACGCAACAGAACTGCGGCCAGGTCTTTCGCTATGCCATCGCCACAGGCAGAGCTGAGCGCGACCCTTCTAACGATCTACGCGGCGCTCTACCCCCAGCCTCAGGCAAACACATGTCCACGATCACTGACCCGAAGGAAATAGCCGGGCTGTTGCGTGCCATTGATGATTATCGGGGCGGTATCGTCACCCGTTGTGCCATGCAACTGGCACCATTGGTTTTTGTCCGGCCCGGTGAACTCCGTCATGCCGAATGGGTAGAAATTGATTTTGATACGGCAGAGTGGCGGATCCCGGCTGAGAAGATGAAAGCAGGAACCCTGCATATCGTCCCATTATCGAAGCAAGCTTTGGACGTCCTGCAGGAGATTTATCCCTTGACCGGGCATGGCCGGTATGTTTTTCCAAGCCCACGGACCGATTCAAGGCCGATGAGCAGCAATGCTATTTTGGCGGCTCTGCGACGTATGGGATTTGCCAAGGATGAGATGAGCGGCCACGGATTCAGGAGCATGGCCAGCACGTTATTGAATGAGCAGGGATGGAACCGGGACGCTATCGAGCGACAACTTGCCCATGCTGAAAGAAACAGTGTGCGGGCGGCGTATAATTACGCGGAATTTATGCCGGAGCGAAAGAAGATGATGCAACATTGGGCCGACTATTTGGACGGGATCAAGGCCGGGACCAAGAGCATGTCTTAATCAGGTTTTCCGCTTCATTCTTGTACAGACACTCCCTCTGGCCACATTTGTCATTGACTTCACTTTATATTGTATATACAATAAACCATGGAATATGAATGGGACGAAAGGAAACGGGAGGCCAATATTGCCAAGCATGGAGTTGATTTTACCGAGGCCGAACAATTTAATTGGACAACGGCGATAGAGGCAAAGGACAACCGTTTTGACTATAAAGAGGCCCGTTGGGTTGTTTTGGGCTGTATAGACAAACGCGTTCATGTGCTCATCTACACAGAAAGAATCGGGAAAATCCGCCTGATAAGCTTACGCCGGGCCAACAGAAGAGAGAGGGACTTTTATGAAAAAACACAAACCTGAAAATATTATCCGAGAAGATTGGGATGCGGTCGAATCGCCGCCGCTCTCCGATTCCTTCCTTTCGGGCATGAAACCTGTACGGGAGAGTCACTCAAACATACCCCCACGGGTACGCGGTCCGCAAAAGTCACCTCGAAAGAGACCGGTTTCTTTGCGCTTGGATGTAAACGTGATAGATGCCTTTCGTTCCACCGGGAGAGGTTGGCAATCCCGCATGAACACTGCGTTGCATGAGTGGCTCCGTGAACATAAGCAGGCATGATGAAGTAGCTTATGTATGTTTTTCGTTCCATTGCGCCTCAAACCCCCGCACGGGGGCATGGATTGAAATTGCGGAACATGATTGGAAATATCGATTGATGAGACTCGCGTCGCGTTAGATTGCCAAACGGTCAGCTTTTGCTGCCGAGGCCGATGGCTTTTGCCACCGCGAGAAGTCACCTTCCCGATTCGCCCCCATGGTGTTCAGCGTGGGACTGTTCTCCGCTGCTATCCTCTGCAACATGTGTGCAGGCCTGATAGATTCAGATTTGCCATAAAGGCCGGCTCTGGGGGGCCGATCCGTGTGTCATTAAAGACAAAGCGTCACGGTACGCTGTTATATCTTTCTATATTATTCCAACCATTTCCCCGCGTCAACCGATTTTCCTATCCGACGATCGGCCTTTTCTGCCAATCTCCTGATCTTTGCTCTGGCTTTGATCAACTCCTTTTCGCAGGATTCCGCTTTTCGCCGAAGTTCTTCATAGCGTTGAGACTGCTCATGGGCAGCCATGTTCTTATGGAATATTTTTTTCTGCGCCTCTGCCAGTTCATTCTTCAATCGCGGCAATTCTGCAAAAAGATTTTCGACCTCTCTTTTCATGCTTTCAGCTTTGAGCGTTTCGACACCTGCCTTCAAGGCCTGGTGCTCGCTTTTTTGTATGGCTTTCTTGGAGGCCTCATCGATGGCAAAGGTCATTCTGGCAAGTTCACCGAAAGGGAAACCGACTAAAGCTGAGTTGAGCAGCTAGTCTGCTCGTACGAAACTTATGCCCTTGCGGTATAAAATGCCGATCAGGATAAAAGGCCATCCTTCTATGACAGCCGACCAGCCCGTTTCCACCATAGTCAATGGGAGTGAATCCGTGACTATTCTCTCCTTGAAAAAGACCAATGCATATCCATTTTGGGGAAGAGGCGGATCGGACGGTGCCGAACGGAAAATACCCAAGGTAGGTACCACCCAGAAAGCCAGCCAGATAACGGCAGAAAAACAGATTGTGCTGACAATTTTTCTGACTATTTTCATGATGTTCATCGGAGATAGGCCTCCGTGGTTTCTTTGTCAAAATGACCAACCTCCTGGGCAACCGTTCTCTTTGCCTTTTCCCTTCTACGCTGATTTGTGCTTGATGACGTTTGCCAGGAGCTCAAAACACTACAAATATCTAACCATTGGTGGCGCAAGTTGTTTGATTCACACAGATCAAGCTTTGATGAGTATCTTTTTTATTCACAAACAATTATGGTTATTTGATTTAAAACCGTTTGTTCCGGGTTCATCCTCTGGTCTGAATAACCGAACAGATAGTTTCAAGTACCACAAATGTGATTGAAATACTGACTGGAAGCTGATAACTTTCATAAGTCATTGAAGCTGCGAAATTTGAATGTCACAATGTAGTAACATTTTAACGACTGTCATTTTTAAGAGTCAACCTTTGTGGGAAGTATATGGACTTTTGGAAGAAGACAATTTTTTTGGAAATGATGAGTCTTTTCACATATCATTCTTTTTTGAGGATGATATGCGGATTCGCATAACCATGTTGCGCTTGTTTGCACGGCTCCTACGGCCGGTCAGTGACGCGGTTATCTCTTAGATATTCACTGATATCGGTTTTTACTGATCGAAGGGAGAAGCGATGAAAATCAAAATATCTGAAGAAGATGTCTGTGAATTTATTAAAAAGTATGGTCCTGGTATTCTATGGAAAACAAAGGCGAAAAATATACGATTTCATGTCTCATTGGAAGGCAATTCAATTATAATAAACAATGCCAAAAAGAAGAAAGTTCTCACTGTCTCCAGATCAGAACTAAATATATTTATAAATGCATGGCATAAACTCGGGCCTGATGCTCGAGCAATAGATTATAAAAAATTCAAGAATGGAAAAAGTTATGGAGTTAGCTACGTACCTATAATTTTAGATAAATTTTCAAGGCATCAAAAAAACACTCAAGATAAACAAAAACCAAGTAAGGGTGATTTCCAAACAGAATTACTAAGTAAAAACGAAAATCCTAAGCGAAAAAGTTCATATGCTAATAGAATCGTCCGTGAAACAGAAATAATAGAAGCTATTCAAACAGAATTACCAAGTGGAAATGAAAATCCTGAGCGCAAGAGTTCATATGCCAGTAGAATCGTCCGTGAAACAGAAATAATAGAAGCTATTCAAACAGAATTACCAAGTGGAAATGAAAATCCTGAGCGCAAGAGTTCATATGCCAATAGAATCGTCCGTGACACAGAAATAATACGAACAATTAAGCAGTTACATCAAAATAAATGCCAACTATGTGGAAACACTGTCCAGTTAGCAAATGGTGAAACATATTCTGAAGCTCATCATATCAAGCCGTTAGGTTCGAAACACAATGGCCCAGATATACCTGGTAACTTAATTGTGCTCTGCCCGAATCATCATGTTCAATGTGATCGCGGTGCAATTAGATTAGATTATGATGATCTAATTACCTATGTTGAGCATGTCGTGGAAATGGAATTTCTATCTTATCACAACCAAATAATATTGAAAAAATAAAGATAACAAGCGTGTAAACACTGGCTCGCTGAAGCTTACAGGTTACCTTTTCGTTCATGGCGACTGCGTCGCCATGAACCGCGGTGCTGACTTCGTCAAGTATCGCGGTTGAATTTTTAGAGAATTGCCGTCGAACAGGAGATAATGATGAACCAGCTATCAATAGATATTTTAAAATTTATCAATTAATTAAGCAAACCAACTGACAGTAATGTGCTTATAGAACACTTTAAACAACAGCCATTCCAGCCGACACCGGGAAGGTGTGGTTTTGAATTCTTACATTACCAAGACACATATAACAAAACTCAAAACAGGATAACAGATAATGGCAACCAATTTAACAAAACATGTTTTATTTTCCTTCTATATGATGTTGTCATTGTCGTTGTTTTCCTGTTCTAGTGGTACTCCAAAGTGTGATGATAAAGAGGTTGTATCTCGTGTTATTGAATTGCAAAAACCATCTATGCTGGCAAATTTTTTCCATCTCCGTATGGATGATAAAGTCGGTCCTGATAATGGAGGCATTACTTTTTCAGATTTGAGTGATTTTGTTGATGACCTTAAACAAGGAAGATTTCCATATCGCGGTAAAGCGGGTGAAATGTATAATAGCATGAAATTACGACTTGATAATATAAGAACTGATAAAATTGATAAAGATGTTCTAAAATCAACGTGTAAGGCTACTGCCGAGTATGAGGAAAAGAAAACACGACTTGATATAGTTTATACAGCTACAAGGACTGTTGATGGTAAATTATTTGTTGAGGTGTTGAATAAATAATTTTAGATAATTGTGCAGGTATTAAGGGTTATTGAACTGGATGAGGAACACTCAGACGGAAGGCTTGTTGTAGGAGAATAATAAAGTTGGAAACTGAATGAGTTGTAACTCATTGATATTCCATGAGTGATTTATCTGGAAAATAAATAAAGATGGAAACTTTGAGACTGATTTCTAATTCTCGAACATGTGATATCACATAGTTATCTCTATAGTTTCCAACTTTATTTGTAAGTTTCCAACTTTATTTTCATCCCATAGTTGGGCTTTACTACAAAAATAAATGTTCAGGACAATATGGATATAACCAATTTTGTTAATCTCCCAAGTGATTATAATATTTTTCTAGTAGTTCATAGATGGTTGAAACATGGGATTTTGCCAAAATGGACAACACTTCGCAATTTCGGTAATCTTAAAATTTTCAAGACATTCTATTTTTGGATAATTTTTGTTCCACTCTGTGCAAAGTTTTTTGAAGATGTGAATGGGAAAATATCTATAAGGTTTTTAGATTACCCCTGGAATCTTACTTTAAGCCTGCCATTTAGTTGGCAAATATTCTATTTTTCTTCGGTTGCTATTGGTTTGGCAATGCTATTATTTTCAATACGTTGTCCTGAAATAATTCGGATTTACAATACATATACTGATTTTAATGATGCCGGCAAAACAAGGTATCAGGTAAGAGAATATTTTATCGATCATATTAATATAGAGAAGTTGGATTTTGACCTAAAATACAGAATTGCATTGTTTCTCAATGAATTTACTGGCTACCAAAATCCACAAATCGAGGTAGATAAATGCAAGACTAAAAGAGATTTGGTTCGACTTGTATTTGAAAATAATGTGGAAAGTGGAAAAAATATGGATTCATTTTGGTTTGTACAAGACTCTGTAAACACATCTAATTTGTTTTCGAGAATGCTATGTACACTTCTGTTTATAGTAGGTTTTATATTGATGTCTATAGTTTTCTGCCAGAATTTTAAATATGTACTCGATATTATAATAAAATAATTGCCCGACCAAATGTTCCACCGGACTCGCTGAGGCTCGTTGGTGAACTACGCGTTATCAAAGTCCATATAGCTCTGATATATCTGAACAGTAAATTCCCAATAAACTATGACTGATTATACTGAAAAGAAGTGCCCTCAATGTGGTCAACAATTACGATTTCCTAAGGATATTGGAGGAGTGCTTATGGCTTGCCCTTCATGTGGGGAAAGGTTTCAGTCTGATTTCAAATTGGGTGGGGTTAGAAGAAGTGAAGATAGCGGGATATTAACAAATATCTTCGAAATGCCTTGTAGAATCATGAGCCGCATTTGTAAATATTATTCTTCATAAAGCATCTCACATGATTAATAGTATATGAAAAGATCGGGTCATCTGGTCTCGTTAATTGTCGTTTCTATCCAGCAGGGGTTTCAAGGACTCGTTTTTCGAAATCTAACAAGTACAGGTATTAAAAATGAAGAGGTAACCCATGAACACGCTTATTGTCTCCTGCTCTTCATGCGGCAAGAAAAATAGAATCCCGGCACACAAGCAGTACCTCCGGCCAAAATGTGGACATTGTAAGGCACCCATTAACATGATAAATCAAGCCGTGCCTGTAGAACTCGGAGACCAAGACTTCCATGATTTTGTGAAACAGGCCCCACTACCAGTCATGGTAGATTTTTTCTCTCCAACCTGTGGTCCTTGCCAGACGATGATACCGATTGTAAACGCCATGGCCCGTGACCATTTGAATAAGTTTATCATTGCAAAGGTCGATACGAGCAAAAATCAACAGATTGCTATATTCTTTAACATCCGTGGGGTGCCAACATTCATGTTCTTCAAGGATGGTGCCCTCATTGATCAGATTTCTGGTGCTGTTTCCAGGGATATTCTGGAACAGAAGCTAGGGACTTTATAAAAAAATCAAACTGACCATGACTTATTACACTGAAATCAATGGTTATATGTAAGAGAATGAGTTCCTGATGGCAATAAGTGAATTTGAAATAAAGAGGATTGAAAAACTTGTCGGGGGATATGTTGAAAAAAGACGCCCTGAACCAGCTATTAGAAACATGCTGGATGTAGGCTTCCGTATTTCTGGGCAAAGTTTTGAGATACATGAGATACGCCCACAATGGGATAATCCAGATAAGAAAATTGAAGGGCCAATTGCAAAAGCGACTTATGTGAAAAGTAAAAAGATATGGCAGTTGTTCTGGATGAGAGCAGATTTGAAATGGCACAGATATGAACCACTTCCTTTTTCGAATTCACTGGAAAAAATTCTGGAAGAAATCGACCGGGATCCATTTTGTTGTTTCTGGGGGTGAAGTTGCAAAAGCCACTTGGCGTTGGGAAGGAAGCACCAGCGTTAAAACTTCTGCGATTGCTAAAAGAATGCGCATAGAAGCACGTTTTATTTATGGGTGTTGCTGTCAATGCTATTTTGGCGGCTCTTCGACGTATGGGATTTGCCAAGGATGAAATGAGCGGCCACGGGTTCAGGAGCATGGCCAGCACGTTATTGAATGAGCAGGGATGGAACCGGGACGCTATCGAGCGACAACTTGCCCATGCTGAAAGAAACAGTGTGCGGGCGGCGTATAATTACGCGGAGTTTATGCCGGAGCGAAAGAAGATGATGCAACATTGGGCCGACTACTTGGACGGATTTCGCAGAGATCCTATACACCCTACCGATGTGGCTAATCGAAGTAGTTGAGACTTGATCTGACAAATCAAGATATGGGGTTTTGAAAATCTCTGCCTCTTACCGCAGAAATGTTTAGTGAACTATCTGCCATCTTGTTATAAAATCAATGTTTGCCTCTGGACTTTAAATAACCTACACATAAAGAGGGGTTGATTCAGAATGTCGTATATTCGCAAGAAAGCTATTTCAGGATTGGCAAAAGGTGATACTTTTTCTGTCTCACGCACTTTCACGGAAGAGGATGTGACTCAATTTGCTGAAATTTCGAGAGACTACAACCCTATTCATTTTGAAAAACGATTTTCAAATGTAAAAAGAATCGATGGCCTGATTTGCCATGGTCTTCTCGTTGCCAGTCTCATTACTGAAATCGGTGGGCAGATCGGCTGGTTGGCGTCCGGCATGACTTTGCAATTCAAGAAACCGGTACATATAGGAGATACTATTCGATGCGATTTCACGATTACTGAAATTGACGATCGAGGCCGGGCAAAAGGCGAGGCGGTGTTTACCAATGAGAATTATATAACTGTTTTAGAAGCCGACCTTATCGGAGTGGTTCCGGGCATCCAAGAAAAACAAGTAATGCAAGATATGCTGTCTGAAGGCGATCCTACAAACAAGATATCCTACTAATACATCCAACAATCCGCGATGCTCAGGAGTCATATCAGTTTATTGTATATTGGAAGGATGTTGAACATCGAAAAATCCAGGTTAAGCCTATAAAGGTACAGCGCTTTCTGTGTACCATCTTTTATAACTTCGGTGGAAGAATGAAAGATCTAATCAGCACCTATCCTGTAGTAATCGAAATTCCGATACTATGGGGCGATATGGACGCATTTCAACATGTGAACAATATAGTTTATTTCAAACATTTCGAAAGTGTGCGAATGGCATATTTTGAAAAAATTGGTTTCTTTGAAATTATGAATAAAACAAATATTGGTCCTATACTGGCTTCCACTCAATGCAGATACAAAATTCCACTAACCTATCCGGACCAAGTCACGGTGGGAGCCAAAGTAGAAGCTATGGAAAAGGATCGTTTTATAATGAAGTATGCCGCCATTAGTCACAAACATCAGAAAATAGCAGCATTGGGAGAAGGCCTGCTTGTGACATTCGACTATCATAACAATATTAAGGCACTTATTCCGGATGAAATAAGAAACAGAATCATTGATCTTGAAAAAGGCATGGGAACAGGATTTTCAAAGAAGCAATACATAACCTGAAAAGCAGCAGATGTAAAGAATGCATGAAACAACAAAGGGACCCATCACAACATACGGCCGTAATTGACAAAAAATCAGTTCGAGACAATGGATTCTCCAATTTCGGACTCATTACTTCTTCTTTTTCCTGATTTTTCATGCTTTCTCCGATAATGATGGTTATTACGGGATCTGGCATGATGCTGCGAATGGTCTCAAACAATATCTTTTTACAAACTATAGTTGACGACGACAAGGGAGAGGCCAGGTGATGAGTTTTTATGAGCACAGCTCTTTTCGATTGTTTTTTAGCAGGGGGCATAGGGACGCGCCTCGCCATTTATTGAAGCTATTTTTGTGTTGTCGGTGCAGGTTTTTTCCCTGAAACTTCCTGAAATCACCTTGGCCATTGACTAAAAACGATAGAGTTTTCCACCCTTCGACCGAAAGGATGTGTAATGAAAAAAATGATAGTATTCTGTATCCTGATTCTTGCAGTCAACTCGTTCGGTGCCGATTCCGGATACCATATAATCAAACGACTTAAAGTTGGTGGTGAAGGGGGCTGGGACTACCTGACAGTGGATGGCGCAGCCCGTCGTCTCTACATCTCCCGAAGCACCCATGTCATTGTTATGGACCTGGATACGGATAAGGTCGTAGGCGATATTCCCAACACACCGGGTGTGCATGGAATTGCCATCGCACCTGAACTGAATCGTGGATTCACAAGTAATGGAAAGGCCGACAGCTCCACTATTTTCGACTTGAGGACACTGAAGGTTTTAGGTGAAGTTAAGACCCGGAAAAACCCTGATGCCATTGTTTATGATCCTGCTTCAAAACATGTGTTCACTTTCAACGGAAGCAGCAAGGATGCAACCGTATTCGATGCTGTTTCAGGGGAGGTGTTACGTACACTTCTTCTCGGCGGGAAACCAGAATTTGCTGCTGTTGACGGTAAGGGCAAGGTTTTCGTCAATATCGAGGACACCAATGAAATCGTCGAAATTGATAGTCTCAAAACCATTGAGTCACGCAGGTTTTCATTGAGCCCCTGCGAAGAACCAACAGGTCTAGGGTTAGACGCAGAACATAACAGGGTGTTTTCAGGCTGCCATAATCGAACAATGACGGTATTAGACACCACGACTGGTAAAGTAATAGCCACGTTGCCTATCGGTGAAAAAGTTGATGGAAACGGTTTTGATGCAGGGACCGGACTTGCATTCAGTTCGAATGGTGATGGCACTCTTACTGTAATGAACGAAGCATCTCCAGGCAATTTCGAAATTGTGGAAACGGTTATAACCCAACGCGGATCTCGAACAATGGCAATAGACCCAATAACCCACAATATCTATTTGCCTGCTGCTCAATTTTCCCAGCCCAAGGAATCGACACAAGGAGATTCCAAACAACGACCGGTGATGGTAAAAGATAGCTTCGAGGTTCTGGTAGTCGGAAAACAGCTTGCGCCGGTTGAATGAAAATCTGACCTTTATCTAAAGGTCGCCTCTCAGGTCAATTACCAACCTTGCGTATATTCAGTGCCTTATGTGCTCAAATACCAAGGCCATGATATTTAACCATATTTTTTAGATACGATGTGTGGGGTATTCGGGAATGGCTGACAGGGAGAAATCAATCTGATTCAAAATAGCGTAATACGACAGATGACAGGTAAGCATATAGCTTATGGATGTATTCCGTTCCATTGCACCTCAGAAACCAAATGCCCCTGGATCAAAACAGCGAGATGGACATGACTATTGAAAATGCAATTATAAGAGCTGCTAAACATAAGTTAGAAGCACTTGAAATTTCTGTTGTTAACTGTGTTTCTACGTACGGTAAGATTGACTTTTATGGAGTTGACATTGATGATCCAGTGCCACTTCGTCTTCAAGTACTCGGACTTAAGGATGTTCGATTTTCGGAAGATAACGGGTTGACTCCAGAAGAAGAGAAAATTTTATGGTCGATTGATGTGGAAGCGGAAGGAATGCTCGATCCGGAATTTCTGACATGGGGGTGTTGGGAGGAAGACAGTGATCTGTTACCTGTCAAAAACAAACTGTTGGCACTCTATCAAAAATTAGGACTGGATGTTGTTTCTTCATCCACTGAGGAAATATTCGAAAAAAGAGGGAACAAAGCTAATCCTTAAACCGACCGAATCGGAATAGGACCACACACGACACCGGGAAGGTCGAGGAAACCAATCGCAGATTTTGGAAGGCTCATATAAAGGCCTTGCGAAAAAGTGGCCACAAGACTTTGATCAATTAATTTACCGTATGGGAATTGATCAGCAAAGTCTATACCATTTTGTTTTTTGCGGTGAACCTCGAAGTCTATCAGCAGATATTGCCCAGTGGCAGGAGATGTCTTTTGGGTGATTGTGCCGTTCAAGACCGGGCCGAAAAATGCGGACTGCATCACCTTCATCCAACATGGGAAATAAATTTTGTTGGAGTCTTCCCCTTAACCGTGATATCTTTTCTTCAAGTTAAATATGGTCTCTCCTGTTTCTTTTTCTTCAACAAAAGAGACCAAGATAATCTTATGACGCTCAACTATTTCAATATACTACATGGACAATATCAGGGCAGGAGAACATATCATGAACAAGTTATGCGCGCTTTTCGTTTATGCGGTTATTGCGTTTGGCTTAACCGGGTGTATCATGGGTGGCAAGGCCACGATCAACCCCAACTATACTTCAGCAAATCCTGATTTGATGCGTATAGGTGGTGAAGCGCCGGAGAACAAGGAACCGGAGATTGTTAATTTGGGATCCTACTGTCTTCGTGTTGTTGATAAATGGAAAACGGATGGCAAGACACCGGATGGCCAAACAATCTGGTCCAAAGACACTTTTCGTAAGGTTATCCCTTGCCGGTAAGATCAGTTTTCAGGGAATAATGCCTAGCCTTGATCTATTGCAATGTATCAAACCTTTGCAGAGAGCAGCGGCATGGGGCTGTATGCCCAACTGTTTTGGAAAAATAGATACGCGAAGGAAAATATTGCCCATAATTGATACTGTATGAACTGTGTGTCGAAAGTAAGAGTCGCCGGTCGGGAAATTTTCGCAATACTGCTTTGCTGTTTAAAGTTGGCTCCAAACATCACATTCTTCGACCGTATGCACAGAGTGCGGACTCGCAATACCTCTTCAAAGTAACCAGGTATAACCGTTGGCAATTGAACTGAAGACATGTTTTTAGCAGTACGGTAGTATCTCATGACAGCATCGACTTTTTCCTTCCTGCCGCCTTTGCAATCCACCTCAGAATTGAAATATTCGAGGTATCATCTGTCTCAATGATTGCCAGGGGATAGTAATACAAGAATCGAAGACCCAATGGTATTTTCACGATGATCGATGTAAGAAAATGATATGGTCTGTATTGGGATTATTTTTTATGGATAGTTCCTGTATAGGAATTAATTCAAATCTGCTTCAGATAATAACGAACCAGTTATTTCAGACATCATAAAAGGATATTAAAATGACGAGATATTTACTGTTTACGACTACCATCATCTTTTGTTTTATGACAAATGCTGTGGCGCAAGAACAAGAACAGCGACGGATCGTTCTCAATGAGAAACAATTCAAGGAATCGTTTCTTGAAACGGTTACTGTTTCAGGTGGCATTCGCGCTGGTTTCATGTACCAGAGTCTACTGGACCATGTCGATATCCATGAACTCTATGTGAATTTACAGCATGATATAGAGGATCAGGATGCTATGTTGTGTGTAAACATGGTAAGCCGTGACGGTCGATATTCAGCATCGTGGGAGTATGCTCTTGGAAAACAAACTGCTGGTTCCATCGCGGTCAACCTGCCGTCAAAATATCAGGCACAGGTATCGAGTTATTCGACTGATGCATTAGTTGTACTTGCTGCTATAACCAAAAAGGACTGTGCGTCCGGTGAAATGAAATATGTCCCGACCAGTTGGGGAGAAGTTACCAAATCCGATTACATACTTTATGTGAATTCAGGGAATACAGATACAATTATTGGCATACCGGGAGAGTCGGAAAGGATTCAGTGCTCGAAGATTAATGCTGACAGCACTATTGCGTATGATACTCGTTGCATAATTGCAAAAGGTATTCTTGACGAGCCCAAAAGTATCTTTCTGGTTAGAAAAAACTTCGGCAACAGACTTCCAAATGTAGAGTTTCCAGTGAGATAACTGGTGAGAACTACTAAGGCATTAAAAACCTGTTTTGCGGTAATAGGAAATGTATTTCTTGCTGCAGCTGTATCCGAACCTGAAAAGGATCACTTCCGCAATATATCAAATAAACACCCTCGTTTTTTGCATTTTATAGCTATACTGTTCTGCATCTACGTTTTGTTTTTAATGTTTTTATTAACTAAAGCTGTAATTAATTCCACAACCACCGGGTCTTTTATTATTTCTGCTAGGACAGAACGAATTGAATATCAACCTGATAGCATTGATCCCCCAAGAATAGCTTTTCATAATGCAACATTTTATTGGGATGAGATCAGTGATGAGAAGTTTGATCCTTCAGCTTTGACCTCATCAAAATCAAAATCATTGCCTCCGGAAAGCAGCGGCTCCCTGCAAATTCAAGGCAAGTCAAAGATTGTTTTCTCAAGGGTGGGGACTGGACCGCTGCATATTCAAATTCAAAGCAAAAATCCTACCATTGTCTATGATGAAAATGATCAAAAACAATTTTCTCTGCCAGCTGCTGTTGATTTGGTGCTGAATGATCCTCATCGATTAATAAATCAAGGCATATCTTGGAAATATAACATCGACGGACCGTTAATAATAGGGCGGATCCCGACATTTGGCATACAGCTGCGAAATGGACTCCTGCTTGAAGGTGAAATCCAGATGGTTGCTAAACAATTATTGTCTGGAAACCATTATAAAGTGGAGCCGTATAAGTTGCAGCTAGGCGACGAAATACAATTCGTGCCCGCAGAACCAAAGACAAGTGGTTTGGTGACGTTCGACGGTGATCGAGGAATTCAAATCGTCGCAATTGTCGAGGCTCGCTCCGCGACAATAAAAAAATTCAGAGAAACTAATTTTAAAATTCAAAATAATTTATGGTCAAAACTCGGCAAAGATCAGGAACTGGTGATAACATGGGCGATAATGCTCACTGTTCCGGGTATCTTGGTATTTCTTACTCGTTTATTGTATCACCACCTGCAAATCAAATCCAATGAGGAGTCCTAATGTATTGTCAATGGAGAAGAACCATTTGAAATGCATATGATTTTCAGCAAAATATTTTCCATTTCGGATAATTTTTAATTTTGAATCAATAGAGTTACTTCATGCATCGATATTTTCACCTCTGTACGGTCATATTTTTTCTCAGTATCGGCTTTGTGCAATCTTCCTTTTCGTCAGATGCGTATATAAAAGTCGATGATAACGAATTGGGTCAAGGAATACTGCGTCAACGGGGCTTTGAATGTTTGCTTATCACCCCTGCCCATGTTGTGGAAAACGCTTTCAAAGTCGACATAACAGTAGCCGATAAGACAAAATATTCAGCAGAAATTCTAGAATTATTTCCTGATGATATCGGCGTGCTTCGAATCAGCAGCGATGAATCATCCATGTGCCGCCATGCCAGTTGGTCTTACAATACTCATTTAAACGCCCTGTTGGAAACGGAAAAACAGGGCGAACTGCGCACAATGCTCGCTGACGGAAGTATCCGCAGAACCCCTGTCGATATTGTCGGGTATGATCAATACCGAAACATTAATGTCCGCCCGATAAATAAATCGGACGCAATTTTGAAAGGTGAGAGCGGAAGCCTCCTTTATATTGCCGGTCAGCTATCCGGTATGCTTCTTTCCATCAGTGATGATATTGGCAATGTTATTCGTCAGGACGCACTGGCCAATACCCTTGCCTTGTTTTTTGGAGATTCTAATCAGGCTGGTAAACAAAGTCCGTCGCAGCCGAACAAAAAAATAAGTGCAAAGCCTCCCGCTCAAGAAAAAGTCCAGACCGATGAACCGGGATTTTCCGGTATCATTGCCCAAAGTGCTGTAGCTGAATATCTCATCAAGCTGGAGGAGAACAGCCCCGTCCGTCTGAAGTTTACGGCCACAGGAGATAAGGAGAAGTACAACGTCGAAATCTGGGATTCAACAAGAAAGGTAGTATATCGAGATCCGGGCAAAAATTTTTCCGGGGCAGAATCCGTAAATATTCCCTTTACACCACCTAGAAATGATACCTATACATTGCACATCATAGGAACTGAAGGTGAAGGGAAGTACGCAGTTAAGATTCAAACGATAGCCTTTGATTCTCAATTGCGCAGTCCGAAAAATATAATCCAGATTGGAGATAATGCAGCCGAGGGCATACTTGCCCACGGTGCTGTCGCCGAGTACTGGATCAGGATGGAGGAGAACAGCCCTGTCCGTCTGATATTTCCAGCCACAGGAGATAATGAGAAGTACAATGTCGAAATCTGGGATTCAACGAGAAAAGCAGTATATCGAGATCCGGATAAACGTTATTCCGGGACGGAAACCGCCAATATTCCCTTTACTCCACCAAAAAACGATATTTATGCATTGCACATTATCGGGACCGAAGGAGAAGGGAAATATGCAGTCAAGGTATCATCGATTGCTTTGAATTCTCAATTACGCAGTGAGACAAATGTTATTCAGGTCGGTGGCAATAATGTCGAAGGTGTAATTGCTCAAGGTGCTGTCGCGGAGTACCGGCTTGAGTTGGAGGCATATAACCCGATCCGCCTGAACTTTTTCCCAACAGGGGACCGTGGAAAGTACAATGTTGAAATTTCTGATTCGACTGGAAATGTAGTATACCGAGACCCCTACAAACGGTATAGCGGCACTGAGGCTGCCATTCTTCCATTCACTGCCCCCAAAAAAGATACCTATTTTGTACGCCTCATAGGAATTGAAGGTGAATGCAAATATTCACTGAATATTGTACGGACAGCAGGAAGATCTTAACTCCCCGTCGTGAGGTAACCTTAACCTTTTCTTCTACAGTTGGAAGGCACTTTCGAGTCCATTCCCTTTGTATAATATATTGATTTTACAATGTCTATTGTTAGGGTGACTTGGACCGGTAGTGCCAACTGAAATCGTACTTTATATTGATATAATAGAATATTGGATAGTATTTTCAGGGTGTCCTCAACAAAGGAGACCCAAGTGTTTGCACGAATCAAAAAATCCGGTAGGTATCAGTACCTGCATCTTGTCGAAAACAACAAGATCAGCGATAAAGTCTGCCAGCGAGTCATTTCTACTGTCGGTCGTCTCGACCAGCTCCAGGCCAAGGGAAGCGTCGAAACCCTTATCCGCTCGCTTGCCGGATTCTCGGAGAAGACCTTGCTTATCAACCTCTCTGCAAACGGGTTGCTCTCAAGTACAAGGAACTCTGGCAGGTGGAGCAGGTCTTCCTCGACGTGAAGTCGATCCTGGACACCAGGCCCATTTTCCATAAACGGGACGAGACCATCCGTGGTCATGTTTTCTGCAGTTTCCTGGCCCTTGTTCTGCGAAAGGAACTGGATCGGCGCCTGGATTCTGCCGGACATCAGTTCGAATGGGCGGACATCAAGCGAGACCTCAAGGCGTTGCAAGAAGTGACTGTCGAGGAAAACAGTCGGAGTCTTGTTGTCCGTACTGCATGTATCGGGTCTTGTGGGAAGGTGTTTCAGGCGGTAGGCGTTGCCTTGCCACCGACGATACGCGAAATATGAATGCGTTTCCTTTAGATTGTTCATGCCCGGTAGTGCCAACACATTTTTCGCATGTCGTATTGTTTTGTAATTGCAGAACTATTTGTTTTCAACCGTAGAAGATGAGTTGGAATCAATAAAATAGCAAGCCTGGTTAACATTAGGAGTAACAATGTCTGCATCCCACCAGCACAACGTCCGGCTTTATATATAAACCCGTTTTCTCACAAGGAAAGCGGGTTTTTTTGTTGTCCATCAATGTCCATCTTGGTATGCTAAGATCCAATAGTTTTGGGGGAATTTGGGGGGGAAGGTCACCTCAAGTATACGCCTGTTTTTATGATTTTCTGACACTTTTGCTAGAAGGGCAGGGACAAACCAATTTAACCTATGTAATTGATTCGCTGGTCACAAATGAGAGGTTTCTTATCTTCATCATTTTCGATATTATGTCAACTGGGGAAACGAGCAAGGGAAATAAGGAAAGACCTCTGTTTCAGTTGCCAAGCATGGAAAATGGGAACTTTTTCCATAGCCTGCGTTTTCCGCCGTGAAAGCGATAGGCTTAAGTGAATCGAAATGGCGATTGGAGGTTCATTCCTTCGAGTATTTAACAATATACTGTGGAGACAATACATGAACAAGAAAGAATTGGTTCAATGTATTGCTCATGCGGCAGAAATAAACAAAGCAACAACTGAAAAGGCCCTGAACGGCACTTTGACGGCGATTACCGAGGCTCTCAATATTGGTAATGCGGTTACTCTGGTTGGCTTCGGCACCTTCTCCGTATCAAAATGAAAGGCACGCCAGAGAAGAAATCCGAAGACCGGCGCTACCATTAAAATCCCTGCAAAGAAAGTCGCCCGATTCAAAGCAGGCAGCAAGCTGTCTGAAACAGTCAATTAATCCTTTAGTCCCAATGGATGGAGTACATGATGTTGAAGAAATTCAATGTGCTGCCAAATCTAAATCAGGAAAGCAGGCCTCTGGTAATATAAGGGAAATAAGTCGTGGGAAAGATAGTATGGATTATTGTTTTAACAACAAGTATTTGGGTTCTTGGTGACGCGCAAACAATCGGTGTCAAGAAGGGCCAGATTCGGGGAGTGGCAGACATGGGGCCGTGGGCCTGGTTTTTTGCTTGCCTATTTTGTTGGATTATCGGCTTTCCTACCTATTTAGCCAAACGAAACGAATATAAACGTATCAACAGTTTTGGAAGAGTTGCGGATTTCTCAATAGATAATATCTTTAATGGCAGCAACTACATTCCACCCAGAATAAATGCAGGTCAGGGCAGGAGGCGGATCTCGACTGATAAAATAAAAAATGGATTTATATTTATCGCCTTAGCTGGACTGCTTATCATTATTGGTGTGGTTTTAATGGGCATTTATTTTCAAGAATATCAAGAGATAACACGACGTGCTTCCACTGCTTTTAAGTCAGTGATACAGAGGGCGGTGGGAACTTAGCCAGCCAATGGTAAAAAGCGCATTTTGGGGGCCGGCTATCGATAATAATCGAGGTATTAAAGGCAGTCATACTGCAAATAAAGAATCGGTTATTTTCACCCTGCACATAAACAATTCTCCAAGGAGGGCCACACTATGTCTTCAGGACTTTTTCAACCGTTGCATTTGATTGTTATTTTGGTGATCGTCATTATCATTTTCGGAGCGGGTAAACTGCCGGAAATCGGTGAGGGTCTCGCAAAGAGCATCAAAGCCTTTAAGAGGGGGATGGAAGATATTAAGGACACAACAGACGATCCCAACACAAAACCTTCCCAGCACAAGGAAGAAAAGAAGTCATGACCTATTCTGACCATTTGTTTTGTAATACATAGTTGCTCAATATGGGATAATGGAATGTTATTTGTTGAAATTGAGACTTGATATGACAGCTTGAGTCCTTTACGATTTTGACCTTTTGGGAACATGTTTTGTTACGGATAGTCAGGAGAAATCTTCAGAGTGAGATGCTAACCCTCAGGGGTATGAATGTACGAATTCTTTGTTAAGAAGTCTGTCGCTAAGAAGGTATTCCGGAACCCTTATTTCAACAGGAGATGAACATGAAAAAACTCATGCTGCTTATTGCCATCAGTATACTTGCTCCGATATTGATTTCAGCTGCCAAAATGCCGGTTGCTCCTAACGGAATTGCCTATTATCCTAATTACATGACTTGGAAAGTTATTGCGCCTTCCTATCGGGAGGATAAAGGACATATTCGCATTATAACCGGCAACGAGATTGCTATTGCGGCATTGCATGCCGGTAAGAATCCACTCCCAGATGGGAGCGTATTGGCCAAAGTAGCCTGGAAGGCAGAAAAACATCCCTTTTTCCCTGACGCCACAATACCTGGAGAGTTCGTACAGGTTGAGTTTATGGTGAAGGACGCAAAGAAGTATAAAAATACAGGTGGGTGGGGTTTTGCTCGATTTGTTGGAAACGAGTTAAAACCCTATGGGAAAGACGCTGGTTTTGTCAACGAGTGTTTCCAATGCCATATGCCAGTGGCAAACAACGATTATCTTTTTACCAAAATCGTCAAAACACCTTGAACCACTTCATAATGAAACCGCCAGGCGTTATACCACCGCTGTTCAGATGAAAATCCTGTATCGTAGCCCTGTATTCATATTCCGAGGCTGATATCTGTCTGAATTGAAACCCACCGTTATGCCCCATATAGCCTAGATGACCAGCCTCTTCAAATTTTATTTCCATAGTGTTCTCTGCCATCGTGGTTGTGTTGTTCAGGAGTTACGTTGCTGAAACCAAAGCAAACCGATCAATCAGTGGATTTTCTGGGGAAGTGATGGCTGCCAATCTAAAATCCGGCCTTGTCCCATCGACACCCCAATAATGTATTCGGCGAAAGCGGTGTCGAGATCGCCATCCGGCGGACCGCTATACGTGGCAAGAAACATCTCGGCCATGCTCATGATGATATCCCGGTAAGGGCCGGTGACAACCATATTGTCGATGATATGTTCACCAAGGGTGTGAACGGTAAATTTCACCATGGGTTTCTCCTCTTCACAAATGGCTTTATTGGCATGGAAACGACTCCAGAGTTCCTTTTATAATACAGCAGATCCAATTAATCTTGAAGAAGAGACTATTATTGATGATCTCGTAAAAAGTCAAAAATTACAATTCGACCCTCGTAATCATAAATAATTTTATTTTTCCCCCAGTTAGCCATATATTTTACGTATTAGCCATGCAATGCCCTTGAAAGCGCAAACGAAACGCTTGAGATGATCGTCTCGTTGAACACTGAATGCAACGTGTGAAAAGTGGCCCGAGTCAGTTCGACATCTGTTTTAACCTCATGCCGCTTCTCACCCTGACCATTACCATAGGAGAGGCACTTTATGAGAGCGATACGACTTAAAGGATCCGGCGGGCTCGAGCGCCTGACGGTGGTTGAGATGGAGGAGCCGGGTGCGCCGCAGGAAGGCGAGATCCTGGTGCGGCTGCACGCCAGCTCGCTGAACTATCATGATTATCTGGTCGCGTTGGGGACGATTCCCACTGCAGACGGACTCATCCCGTTGTCCGATGGAGCCGGAATCGTCGAAAGAATCGGGGAGGGCGTCAGCGAATTTGCCGTGGGCGACCACGTCGTCTCCTGTTTTTTCCCCGAGTGGCAAAACGGCGAAGCCACATCATCCGGGTTCGCCAAGACGCCCGGGGATGGCGTGGATGGGTATGCGCGGGAGAGGGTGGTGCGGCCGGCGAATTGGTTCACTCGCGCCCCTAGGAATTACAGCCATACCGAAGCGGCGACGTTGACCACCGCCGGCCTTACGGCGTGGCGCGCACTTGTCAATGATGGTCCTTTGAAGGCCGGCGAGACGGTATTGACGTTGGGTACGGGCGGTGTGTCGATGTTCGCCCTGCAGTTCGCAAAAATGATGGGTGCATTGACGATCGTCACCTCGTCATCGGATGAAAAACTGGCTCACGCACGCGCTCTGGGCGCCGACCATACAATCAACTACAAGCAGCATCCAAACTGGGCGGATCAGGTTTTAGACCGGACCGGCGGACGCGGTGTTGATCATGTCATCGAAGTGGGCGGTCCGGACACTCTGCCGCAGTCGATCAGCGCCTGCCGCATCGGCGGGCATATCGCGCTCATCGGCGTCTTGACGGGTTTCTCCGGTCCGATCCCAACCGTGGCGCTGTTGACTCGACAAGTACGGCTTCAGGGCTTGACGGTCGGAAACCGCCAACAGCAGATCGAGATGATCCGCGCTCTGGATGCCAACGACATGACGCCGGTCATCGATAAGACCTTTCCTCTGCAAGACCTGATCGAGGCATTTCGTTACGAGGCGAGCGGTGCGCATTTCGGAAAAATCTGCATCGAAGTGTGAATCGAGACGAACGGTCGATGACCGGGTATGCGTCGTTCCTCAGTCAGTGCCACCCGCTTTTTTTAACAGAAAGGCCTTCCCCTCTTTACCCCCTTTACTTTGTATTTTAAGGAACGAAGGCACTGGTTTTGACAGGATTTTTTTGGAATTGGCCCGGTGATACTGCAAATGGGAATCGACTGCCTGTGTAACTTTCATAGTGCACCTCCTGTAGATTTGAGAAAAGCGGGAAAGGTTTACAGGTTATGATACCATAAAAATGCAGGAATTGTGGTTGGTGGCATGGATGAGCATGTCAGGAAACATCTCATCTGGACGTGTCGATCCTTCGCTTAACAGAGGACTTCCCCGCCAATACAGGCATGACTTTTCTAAAAAAAGGATCATCCCTCACAAGTAGTTGAGATTCCATATTAACATGCATAGTAACCTCAGAATTGACAAATGCATCTGAGATGATGATTAAGTTAGTAAACAAGCAGTGAGCGCCTTTTAAGCACATAGGTAAGTATATCGCCTCCAAGGAATGGCGACATACAGATACTCAAAAAATGCTCACAAAATCTGACACAAAAACAATCCACAATTCACCAGGAGGTGATTTATGCGATTTCTTCTTAAAGTGAACATCCCAGTCGAAGCTGGTAACACAGCGGCGAAAGCAGGAAAACTTGGTACAACCATTCAGTCTATTCTTTCGGATCTGAAACCTGAGGCTGCTTATTTTACAGACGAAAATGGTCAGCGGACGGGGTTGCTATTCTTCGACATGCAGGACGCTTCACAGATCCCCGCTATCGCTGAGCCATGGTTCATCGCTTTCAATGCCAGTATAGAACTTCATCCGGTGATGGTGCCTGACGATTTATTGAAGGCTGGAGGTGCGATTGAGGCGGCGGTCAACAAGTACCGCTAACGGCTTGAAGGTCATATAAATAGTACGGTTTTTTTTTGATCATTTTATGCCGATCAGACATCAGATACCTCCTTCACATGAGCCCCTGCTTGCAGGCTGTTGTTAAGAGGGAGGTATTAACGAAAGATATTCCTGGGCATTAATATCTCACGATGGTCAGGAAATATATCAACCGGACGTGTCCGGCATTCGCATTACATTGCCAAAAGACATCTATTGCCGGTAGACTTTCTCCAAGATAGTCGAGAACATCTTGGATGTTACGTATGGTCAGGAGTTGTCACCATATGAGATCCCCCTCATATCCGGTAGAAACTTGTTTAAATAAATTTAGCCACTTCAGAATACGCAAAGAGACACGTTTTATTTATGGGTGTTGCTGTCACACCGATCTTGACAATAACTCTAACGCAGGGTAGTTATTTTTTAAGTCCCATGTATAATAGCGATACCTGAAAGGAGCCGAATCATGTTTATGACTATGCAAAAATTACTCTCGTTTTTGGGTCTGTGCCTCTTGGTCTTTCTCGCGACTAATGCCTTGGCAACCGATATTCCCAAACTGAAACCAGGACTTTGGGAAGTCAAGATGCAGATTGAAGGGGTTCCGAATATGGACCCGGTGCAGCAATGCATAGATGAGAACACCAATAGTGTTATGCAGCAACAAGTAAAAGAAGATGAATCTGATTGTAAAACCATGGTGGTCAATCGTGCAGGTGACAAGGTTACAATTCATTCTGAATGCAAGCTTGAAGAAATGACTATTATCTCAGATAATATTTTTGAGGGTAGTTTTGATTCGGCCTATAAGGGGACAATAAAAACCCATTATAATCCTCCTCGCGATGGTGGCATGAGTGAAACCAGCATGACCCTGGAAGCCCGACGTCTCGGTCCGTGTCAACCTGGACAAAAACCTGGCGACGTCATTATTCCACAATGATTCGCCCCCCCAAAAAAAAATGGGTTTCACAAATGATGTCAGATTTGAAGATGTAAATATCAGGAAAAGTAGCTGCGTGAAGTTCCTTAGTAGCGGATTCGTCATCTTTTGATTAAAATGCCCTGTTAGGAGAAGATAACATTTGTGCAGGCGAGGCGCCACGTCAGGCTTACAGAGTATAAGCCGGACAAACTTCCCAGAGGGCAACTGCCATGAAACGATCACGGGCTATTACGCTGACGCTGCTGGCTACGGCCACGGTATTGTTTACGGCATGCAGCCGAGAGCAGCCAACCAGGCGTGAAATCTATCGAAACAAGGAAAAGTGTGTTCAGGACTGGGGCTCCGAAGACAAATGCGAGTCGACTACAACCGGTCATTATTACGGCCCGCATTATTTCTGGAACTCCGGGAGGCCGTTTTATTTTCCGCAGGGAGGTGGCGATCCTGAACCTGCACGGACCGGGCATATGTCGAGCCTGGCACCGGGCGGGCACTCGGCAAACTCGATCAGCTCCATGTCGAGCAGTGTGACGCGGGGCGGGTTCGGGCACTCCTCCTCGTCCCACAGTTCGGGGTCCTAGCCATGGAACGCTGCATCGTCCGTAAACGGGATAACTGGAAGCAGAAGTTCGACGAACTCGGCTTTTCGTTTCACTCCATGGGTGGCGTTTATTGGAATGAGGGCGCCTGCTATGAATTCACAAGCGAAGAGATCGACCATCTGGAAGAGGTGACGGCTGAGTTGCATGCCCTCTGCCTTCAGGCCGTTGATTATGTGATCGACCGGAATCTCTTCCGGAAGATCGGCATCCCGGAGCGCTGGGGAGCCTATGCAGCCGAGTCGTGGAAACGGAAAGATCCCTCGCTCTACGGGCGATTCGATTTTTCCTATGACGGCAAAGGCGAGCCCAAGCTCCTTGAGTACAACGCCGACACCCCGACATCCCTTGTCGAATCGAGTATTGCCCAGTGGGTCTGGCTTGAGGAGTTGTTTCCGGCCTATGATCAGTTCAACTCCATTCACGAGAAACTGCAGGATGCCTTTACCGCAGTAAAATCGACACTACCGCAGCAGCAGCCCTTCTATTTTACCTGTGTGCAGGATCATGAAGAAGACTTTGTCACAGTCGAGTACCTGCGCGATGTCGCGGTACAGAGCGGTCTGGATGGACGGCATATATTCATTGAAGATATCGGATTCGATGCTGAGGCAAAGCGCTTCTGCGATCAGGATAATAATCCGATCGAGTATGTATTCAAGCTCTATCCGTGGGAGTGGCTTCTGGCCGACGAGTTCGGTGAGAATGTCATCAATGGACAAATTCGATTTTTCGAGCCGGCCTGGAAGATGATCCTTGCGGGCAAGGGTATCCTGCCGCTTCTTTGGGAAATGTCGCCGGGGCACAAGAATCTCCTGCCTTCCTTTTTTGAAGAGGGGAGAATAACCGGCGACCTTGTCCGGAAGCCGTTTTTCTCTCGTGAGGGAGCAAACGTTGTGCTCAGGACCGGCGGAAATACCTACGAAGGCACCGATGCACACTATGGCATTGAAGGCCATGTGTATCAACAGGCGCATCCGCTGCCGGACTTCAACGGCAGCCATGCAGTGATCGGGTCGTGGGTGGTAAACGGGCTTCCGGCAGGCATTGGTATCCGGGAAGACAGAACGCCCATCACCACAAACTCGAGTCTGTTTGTGCCGCATTACTTTCAACCGTAAAAAGTTAACGGGAGTCCATCATGGAAGAAAAAATTGTTGCATCCCTTTTTGGCCTTGGCGCCTTTGGTGTGTATTTCGGAATTTCGATCGGACTGCTGATTTTGTTTGCGGTGCTGTATGCGATAATAACACCCTATCATGAACTGAGCCTTATCAGAGAGGGCAACACGGCGGCGGCCTGCAGTTACAGCGGGGCGCTGCTCGGTTTTATCGTTCCGCTGGCCAGTGCGGTGACGCACAGTGTCGGCCTGCCGGATATGATAATCTGGGGCGTTGTGGCCTTGATCGTTCAGGTGGCGACGTTTTTTGTCGTCAAGCTCATCTTCCCGTCGATTGTTCAGGACATCCCGCACAATCAGGTGGCCAAGGGAATATTCTTAGGCGCAACATCCCTGACTGTCGGCATTATCAATGCCGCGTGTATGACGTATTGAGATACCACAAAAATCTTATCTTCTTACCGGCCGGATCATCGATAATCCATCACCCATTTTCGTCAACAACCATGATACGATGAATCTTGCAGCCTGATTTCCATAAGGCGTCAAGCATGGCGTCAAGTCCATCCCCCTGGACACGGAGGGTCAGAAGCTGTTGGTTCTCGCTGAAATCGGGATAAACGGCAACTGATCTGACGACCATATCAAAGTCCTTGAATATCTCAAAGGTTTCATAGAGTTCTCTTGCGGTTTTTCCTACCTGCAGCTCGATCCTGGCCCCGCCTGCTTCGGCACCCAGGATATCCATGAGCGCCCGGCAGATATCCGACTCGGTTAGAATGCCGATAAGCGTACCCTCATGGGTCACTACCGGCAGACCACCGATTTTGTTCTGCCGCATGATATGGGTTACTGTCTCCAGCGGATCCATCGGGCCGGCGGTGATTGGGCTTGCGGTCATAAAGCCCGCAACCGGGATCTGACCTGCCATGCCTGTGTCGTCCGGGGGCGGGTCAATCGGCTTTGCCTTCATGATATCCGTCCGGGTGATTATTCCGACAAGATTTCTTTCGGTATCCACCACCGGCAACCGCCGTATCGCATGCTGACGCATCAGGGTGTCCGCCTCGGCCAGGGTCTGTTCCTGGGTGATCACAACAGGGTCCTTGCTCATCCAGAGTTTAACAAACATATTACCCTCTTTTTGGGGCGCGCGCTGTCTTAAAAGATCAGAACGGCTCATCCACTATTTTCTTGGTGTTTTTGTCGATTTTGAATCTTTTTTTGCACTGATTCAGGGCAAGCGTCCGGGTCACATTACCGATACGCAGTTTTGTCCCCTGGAAAATCTGGCCGGAAACGACAATCTCGGCATCGTCATCGATGGTAAAGTCCTCAGACATTGAGTCGACGGGAGAGCCGGGGATCAGATTCAGGCAATGCAGTTCCGCCCGCACCTTCGCCAATTCCTGCTCCCAGCCGAGCATCTTGACCGACTTCTCGGCCTCCTGCCCGTGCCGCTGCAGCCAGAGGGCAGTCTCCCCCTCCAGTTCAATGACCTTTCTGTGCAGCTCCTGGTAATGCTGAAAACGTTTCACGTCGGTTCCAACCGTAATACTGGCCGGACTTGCACTGCTGGAACCGATATCCCCGGCAATCAAAGAGCCGCTGCAGACCAGAACGCCGCCCACGATTTTTGTTTTTTGATCTCCGGTGATATTCCCATCGGCAATGATTGTGCTGTAATAGGAACTCTTTCTGATCAGCACATTGCCGCCGGCGTGGACGGTTCCTTTCTCGATGAAGTTGAGGTCCACATCCCCGCGGATGTTGACGTTGGAGGCAGCCCCCACTATTCCTCCTTTCACCACCAGATTGCCGTGGGAGCTGATGGTGGCCGACTGTACATCCCCGCCGATCAGCACATCCCCGCGGACCGCTACGACAAAATCCTGTTTGACAGAACCACTTATTTCCACGGCATTTTTTGAATAGATATTGCCGGTGTTGAAGTCGATATCACCTGAAATCGTCTGTTTGGATGAGACCTTGATGGTGTTATCCTTGACGATGGAGACGACACCGGCCTTTACGGCCCTCACCGTCCTGTCCTCTTCATTATAGAGGGCATCCTCGCTGACTCTGACGGTGATATCGCGGCCTTCTTTTTGCGGGATTGCCTGCCCGAGGACGGTTTTTCCCGGGACGCCTTTGGTTTCCTTGATTTTTGTCGCGATGAGCTGCCCCTCTTCCACGCTGACAAACATCCGGCGTTCCTTGAAATCGATGCTCCCGTCCCCCCTGATCTTGCCGGGGACGGACCCCATTTCAATTTCCATACGTAGATGGGCATTGAGACCGTGTATGGGCTGCATGCCATGGGCCACGACCAGGTCGGCTACCGGCTGCCGTTCTTTTATTACCCTTTCCAGCTCCTTCTTTAGAAAGCGTTGATCGATCCCCTGCACGACTCCCGCCTCATTCAATAAAAGCTCAAGGTCCTCGATCAGAAATTCAGGGGTGCCGCTGACGGGAGGATACAGGGTCAGACAGGCCTTCATCCCATCCTCTGCTACCGTCACCAGCGGGGTGACGGAAACAGAGACCACCTGCTGGCCGTCCTCTTTCTGCTGGTCAGTATGTGGATAACCGGCAACGGTCGAGAGAACCGATGTGCCACCGGCGGAGACCTCGCAATTACTGGCTGCAACCAACCGGACTTGCACCCCTTTCTGTTTTTTTGGGGAGCCGGGGGCCGTCTCTGCAGGAGAGACCGGAATCGAGACCAGAAGCTGGCCTGGTCGGACAAGCTGGGCGATCTCACAATCCCGCGTTACGTCGCCCTCCTGGAGGCTGACGATTTCCGAGAGAAAGTGGATTTCTACAACGGAGTTCCTCTTGCTGTCTTGGACGGTCATTTCTGTTCCCGGGAAGATATTTCAAGTCTTGTCCGTTTTTTTCCGGATCGCTCTTTACCTACAGAAAATCGCACATCTATTCATATACCTTTATCTTATACTACTCTTAACCCCCTCGAAAGAATAAATATTTTTTGCAATCATTGAAAAAAAGAGAAACCGGAGAAACAGGATAATTTATTTTTCTCTTTTAAAAGCAAATTGTTACTGCATAAACCTTCTTATTTCAGGTAGCTAGCTCCTGCCCGAAGGCAAAGGCCGTCGACAGCGTTTGATCCTGGGACAGGATATCCTCCTTGGTGCGCGTCCCTGTCGCCTGTACCCGGCCGGCCAAAGTAAATCCGAGAAAGGCATAGACCTTTTCCTGATAATCAAAATAGGGTTTGAACAGGTTGGGATCAGGATTGCCCTGGGTATAGGCAAAGGCAATCTTTTTCGGCCCGTTCAGGCGGCTTTTATATTCCGGGGTGAGTAATCGGCAAAGCCTGTCCATAAACACCTTGGTCGTGCCGCTTACCTGCCAGGCATAAATCGGCGAGCCCATCACAATAACGTCACTCTGCTGAATGGCCTCGACCGCTCGGTCCATATCATCCTCAATCACGCACTGTCCCGTCGCCCTGCAGGAGCCGCAGCCCCGGCAGTAATTGATCGAAAGCTCAGCCAGTTTTAAAAACTCCGTCCGGCCTCCGGCCTCATGGGCTCCGGCCAGCACCTGTTTAACCAGTTTTTCGGTATTTCCGTCCTTCCTGGGGCTTCCTTCAATTCCCAAAATCTTCATGATCTGTTTTCTCCTTTTCTCAATATTTGCTCCCATTGTCCTCAGGCATGTTCCAACCAGCTGTTTTGATAGTTAACCAGGCAACTCTATGGGAGCAATGTTTCTTTGTCAATCCGTTTTTCAATGGTATAGTCAGGTTGTTCCATTCCTGAATCGAGAAGTGAATACATGAATATGATTCCCTGAGGGCTGATGACCCAAAGGTCCTCTTTAAAAAAGAATTGGCAGCAGATGGCACTCATTAAACGCGGTGAACTGGCAGCAGTCCTTGACGGGGTGCGGCAGGGGAAAAAGGAACAGGTGTATCTGTTCTTCGGAGAGCGGTACCTCTGCCGGGAATCGGCCGACCTGCTGCAGAAGACCCTGCTGGAGCAGAACACCGGCGCGGTCCACCCGATCGACGGCGACCAGGAGGACGCCGGCCAGACCCTGGCCAGGCTGCTGAGCTTCAGTCTGCTGCCCGGACTGCAGATCTACCGGGTTATCGACAGCCGCCTCTTTCAGTCAAAAGAGACCAACGCCGGTATCTGGGACAAGGCCGTTCAGGAATTCGAGGCCAATCGTCCCGCCCCGGCACTCAGGTATCTTTTGAACATGCTGAGCTCTGCCTCAGTCTCGCTTGAGAACCGCGAGCCCTTCTCCGAAATGGGTGCCGACCAGTGGCAGACCCTCTTCGGCATCGGAAAACCGGCGGGGGACCTTGCCTGGGCCGACAGGCTGGTAAGAGAGGCAGTGCCTCAGTGCTCTCCCAAAGGAGCCACTGCCAATCTGGCCGAAAAGTATATGGCGGCCTTCGCCAAGGGGCTGCCCGCTCAGAATATCCTGATTCTGAGTGCAGAGGCGGTCGACAAACGCAAACGGCTCTTTACCTATATTAAAGAACACGGGACGATCATCGACTGTGCCGTCGAAACGGGGGCCGGTTCGGCGGCCCAGAAGGTCCAGAAAGAGGTCCTTCTCGAGATGGTGCAGAAAACCCTGGCTGTATTCAAGAAGAAGATCGAACCGAAGGCCATGAATCTCTTCCTGGAACGGGTCGGCTTCCATCCGGTGGCGGTGGTCATGGAGACGGAGAAGCTGGCCCTTTATGTCGATGGCCGGCCAACTATCACCTGCGATGACCTTGAGGAGATAGTGGGCCGGAGCCGGGAAGATGCGCTGTTCGAGTTGACCGACGCCTTTGGGAAACGGCAGACCGCCAAGACCCTCGTCACCCTGCATCATCTTCTTGACAACGGCATCCACAGCCTGGCGATCCTGGCCACGATGCGCAATTATCTGCGCCGGCATTTGATCTTCCGTTCCTTCCAGCTCCGCCCCGCCCCGGCCTGGCGGCAGGGAATGAGCGCCCAGCAGTTCCAGGGAAACTATCTCCCGGCCTTGAAAGAGCTGGGGGAATGGCCTGACCTGCTGAAGGGACATCCGTATGCACTCTATATGAGTTTCACCAAGGCGGCCGAATTCTCCTGCCCGGTCCTGAAAAAATGGCTGGGACTCCTGCTTGAGGCGGAGTTCCGTCTGAAAGGTTCGGCAATCCCGCAGCACATTATTCTGGATGAGCTTTTCCTGACCATGTTGCGAGGAGAAGGTGAAACTTTCGCTACGTCCCGGACCCTGTAAAAATGCATAGTAGCCGTGTTTGAATCTGTGGTAGAATATTTATACAGATGTAGAGACAGACAGGAGACGCGAAAGTATTTACACCAAGATCGATATTGAAAAAGGAAAGTTCGTAACTATTTTACCTGTAAGGCGCGGAACACTGGACAGAAAGCAAACCCTTTGAAAATCATTATTATGAGCAGCCCCAAAGATCAAGAATCGGTATTCATAAAAGAACGGACTGATACAAAGGAACCTTCGCTTTTCAAGGTCCTGCTTCATAATGATGACTATACCTCGATGGAATTCGTGGTTTCCATCCTGGAAAATATTTTCAATAAATCAACAATCGAAGCAACCAGGATCATGTTGAACGTCCATAATGAAGGAATCGGGGTGGCAGGTGTTTATACCCAAGAGATCTGCGAGACGAAAATAGCGGTTGTTCATGAGCTGGCGAGGAACAATAGTTTTCCTCTCCGCTGCTCCATGGAGCCGGCATAACGCTAAAAAATAAAGAGTATTCGACTATGCTGAGCAAGACATTGGAAATAGCCCTTATCCGGGCGATCAGAGAAGCGAAAAGTTACAATCATGAATATGTGACTGTGGAACATATGCTCTACGGGCTTCTCTATGACGAGTTGACCAGATATATCATTCGGGAATGCGGCGGTTCCATCGAGAGCCTGAAACAGCGTCTGGAGAAGTTCTTCTCGGGAGAGATCCCCCGGCTGTCGGTAAACAGCACCAGCGAACCTTCTCAGACCCTGGCCTTCAACCGCGTCCTGCAGAGGGCTGTCGCTCATGTGCAGAGTTGCGGCAAACAGGAGGTGGACAGCGGCGATGTTCTTGTCTCGATCTTTGCGGAGGCGGAATCGCATGCCGTTTATTTCCTAGGCTCCGAGGGTATCGGCCGGATGGCGGTGGTGAACTTTATCTCCCATGAACTCCCCAACAGTCTGCAGCAGGAACCCTTGCCGAGACCACCGGAAGGGCCGGAGAAAAAGGAGAAGGGCGCCGACGAAAAAGCCTTGCAGGACTTTACGGTTAATCTGGCCGTCCAGGCGGCCGAAGGGAAGCTTGACCCCCTGGTCGGCCGCGACCTGGAGATCAGCAGGATTATGCAGGTTCTCTGCCGCCGCAAGAAGAATAATCCGATTCTGGTCGGCGAGCCGGGTGTAGGCAAGACGGCCATCGCCGAAGGGCTGGCCCTGCGTATCCACCATGACAAGGTGGCCAGAGCGGCCGGAGAAAAGGAGAGGGTACCGGACCTGCTGCAGGACGTGGAGATCTATCTCCTCGACCTGGGAGCGCTCGTTGCCGGTACCAAATACCGGGGCGATTTCGAGAAACGGCTGAAAAGCGTCGTTGCCGCGATCGAAAAGAAGAAAAATGCAATCCTCTTCATCGATGAGATGCATACGATTGTCGGGGCGGGTGCCACGAGCGGCGGCTCGATGGATGCCTCCAATCTGCTGAAGCCCGCGCTGCAGGCAGGAGTCTTGCGCTGCATCGGCTCAACCACCTATGAAGAATACAAAAACCATATCGAGAAAGACAGGGCGCTGTCCCGGCGTTTCCAGAAGATCGATATCGAAGAACCGTCGGTTGACGACACCCGGTTGATCCTGCAGGGGCTGCAGTCCCGATATGAGGATCACCATCAGATCAAATATTCGAAAAAATCGATAGGTGCGATGGCGGAGCTTGCCGACCGGTATATCAACGAGCGGTTCCTGCCGGATAAGGCCATCGACGTAATGGATGAGGTCGGTTCGCTGTTCCGCCTGGAAGGACGATTGCACAGCATGGTTAAGGTCGGAGACGTGGAAAAGGTGGTCTCCCGGATGGCCCGGATCCCGGCGAAGAGCAGTACCCGCTCCGAGACCGAATCCCTGAAAGACCTGCCGGGGAGACTGAAGAGCGTGATCTTCGGTCAGGACGAGGCCATCGATGCGGTGGTGGGGGCCGTCAAACGCTCACGGGCCGGGCTTGGTAATCCGGATTCCCCGACCGGCTCTTTCGTCTTTGCCGGTCCCACCGGGGTCGGCAAGACCGAGGTGGCGCGGCAGCTGGCCCAGGCACTTGCGGTCCATTTCGAGCGCCTCGATATGAGCGAGTATATGGAAAAACATGCCGTGGCCCGGCTTATCGGCGCCCCTCCCGGTTATATCGGGTTTGATCAGGGCGGCCTTCTGACCGAGGCGATACGGAAGCACCCCTACTCGGTCCTGCTCCTGGACGAGATCGAGAAGGCCCATATGGATATCTACTCCATCCTCTTGCAGGTCATGGATCACTCGTCGCTCACCGACAACTCCGGGCGAAAGGCGGACTTCCGCAATGTGATCCTGATCATGACCACCAATGCCGGCGCCCGGGAGATGAGTGCCGCCTCCATCGGTTTCGTCACCGAAGGTGCCAAGAAAGGACAGGCCCAGCAGGCGGTAACCAAGCTCTTTTCGCCGGAGTTCCGCAACCGGCTCGACGGTATCATCTCGTTTGCCGCCCTGGATACCGCCTCCGTCGAAAAGGTGGTCGACAAGCTGATCGGCGAGCTGCAGGGCCAGCTGGCCGAAAAGAGGGTGTCCATTGTCCTCAGCACCGAGGCCAGGAGCTGGCTTGCCCGGAAAGGCTACGACCCGATTTATGGCGCCCGGCCGCTCCGGCGGTTGATCATGAAGGAGATCGGCGATGCCCTGACCGAGGAGATCCTCTTCGGCGAGCTCAGCCACGGTGGCGAGGCGCAGGTGGGTCTGAAGGATGATGAACTGACTTTTGCATATATCAAGTAACTGTAGCATTGCGACCCGGCTCGTTCTGGACTTGTCCAGGGTTGAGCCGGAGCGGGCGATTTTTTCATCATCTCTAACCATAAAAAGACCTCTGTAGTTCTCCACAATCCCTTGAGCTTTCTGTTTTTTTTCTATCGATCCAAAAAAAACGACTGCTTTTCTTTTTGCTGCTTGTGCTGCTCTGAGGTATATGCTATATCCTTTCCCATGTTTGCAGTGAAGGTTTCATTGCAAGCCCATCAGTATCCCAATGATTAACTGGTAGTTACCCGAAAGAACAGTATCTGGATCCTCAAAAGATTGGCCCGTCTCAAGGCCCATTGAGCGGGTTTTTTCTGTAACTCTTTGCAGGAGCAGCCGGTTATGCCTGATGCAACGAACCATCCCGAGTCGACCCCTTTACAAACACCTTCTCGTCCAACTTTATTGCCTGCCCTGCGCCAGACCCTGCTCATGGCTGCACCTCATGAACGGCGCCGGCTCCTGGAGGCCTTTATCCGGGATCAGGCGGCCCGGGCGCTGCACCTTGATCCTTCTCGGATCGATCGCCGCCTGTCGTTTTCGGATCTCGGGTTTGATTCCCTGCCGGGGGTGGAGCTGCGCAACTGTCTGGAGGCAGAGCTGGGCCTGGAGCTTTCGGCAACCCTGCTCTGGACCTATCCCGATATTGCAGATCTGTCGGACTATCTGTTGCGCACCCTGGCCCGCGAGACGGGGCAGGCATACAAGACCGGAACGGCGGTGCCGGAGTCGGCGCTGGTGCAGGCTCAGGATGGTTCGGAATCCGCAACCAACGAGCCCATCGCCATTGTCGGGCTGGGGTGCCGTTTTCCGGGAGGGGCAAATGATCCGGAGGCCTTCTGGCGATTACTCGCAGGCGAGGTCAATGCGATTCAGGAAATACCGGAGAACCGGCTTCCTCAGTCGAGCACCGGAGAGCAGGGGACACGGTGGGCGGGGCTGTTGGAGCCGCATCTCTTTGAGACCTTCGATGCCGCTTTTTTCGGCATTGCGCCGCGGGAGGCAGAGAGCTTGGACCCGCAGCAGCGCCTGCTGCTGGAGGTCGCCTGGGAGACTTTCGAGGACGCAGGTCTGCCGCCGGAGCGGTTGACGGGGAGCCGCACCGGGGTCTTCGTCGGCCTGTGGAGCCAGGACTACGCCCATCTGGTTAATACCCAGGATCCGGCGCAGCGGGATGCCTACTGCCTCACCGGTAACATCGCCAGCGTGGCGACGGGCCGTCTGGCCTATGTGCTGGGCCTGCAGGGGCCATGCCTGACCGTCGACACCGCCTGCTCCTCATCGCTTGTCGCCATCGATCTGGCCGCAACCAGTCTGCGCCACGGGGAATGCGATCTGGCGCTGGCCGGCGGGGTCAACTGTATTCTCTCCTCTGTGGTGATGGATGGGCTGGCTCGCACCCGGGCGCTGTCGCCGGACGGGCGATGCCGGAGCTTTGATGCCCGGGCAAACGGCTATGTGCGCGCCGAAGGCTGCGGCATTGTCCTGCTTAAACGCCTGTCGGCGGCCCAGCGAGACGGGGACAGGATCCGGGCCGTGATCCGCGGCTCCGCGGTAAACCATGATGGCCGGTCGACCGGGCTTACGGTTCCGAACGTGCTGTCGCAGCAGGAGGTCTTGCAGAGGGCGCTGGAAGATGCCGGTGTCGCCCCGGAAACCATCGGCTGCATCGAGGCCCACGGCACGGGCACTTCCCTTGGCGACCCCATCGAATTCGAAGCGCTGAAGGCCATAGTCGGTGGCGGCGGGACCGGTGCCGGCCCCTGTTTTTTAGGTTCGGTCAAGGCCAATATCGGCCACACCGAGTCCGCGGCCGGGGTGGCTGGCCTCATCAAAATTGTGCTTGCCATGCAGCACCGGTCGATACCGCGTCTGCTCCATTTTCAGTCCCTCAATCCCCGCATCACTCTCGCCGGGACCCGTTTTGTCATTCCGGCAGAGGCGCAGCCGTGGTCCACCGGAGCTCACCCGCGGCGGGCCGGGGTGAGTTCGTTTGGCATCAGCGGTACCAATGCCCATGTGGTGGTCGAGGAGGCACCGCCGGTCTTTTCACAGACAAGGAAACTCGAACGTCCGGCGCTTCTGCCCCTTTCGGCCAGGACACCGGTAGCGTTGAGAGATCTTGCCCAAGGGTGGCGTGAGGCCCTTACCGGTGCAAAGCTGCTTTCCGATATGCTCTACACGGCCGGAGTCGGCCGCACGCATCATGGACATCGTCTGGCGGTGGTCGGAAAAGGTGCGGCTGATCTCGCCTCAAGCCTGGATTCCTTTCTTGCGCAGAAACCTTGCCCCGGCCTGTCTCAAGGGCAATCCGGCACCTCCCCACGCGTGGTCTTCATCTTTTCGGGGCAGGGGTGCCAATGGGTGGGGATGGGACGGCAACTGCTGCAGACTGAATCGGTTTTTACCGAGACGCTGGTGACTATCGATGCGGCCATCTGCAGGGAAACGGGCTGGTCTGTGCTGGAAGAACTCTACGCCGATGCAGCGGCAGCCCGCTTCGACCAGGTCGCCGTGATCCAGCCGGTCCTGTTCGCCGTCGGGGTGGCCCTTGCCGCTCTCTGGCGTTCCTGGGGGGTGGAACCCGACATGGTGGTCGGCCACAGCATGGGAGAGGTTGCGGCTGCCCATGTGGCAGGCGCCTTGAGCCTTGAGGACGCGGTTCGGGTTATCTGCCGCCGCAGCCGCCTGATGGCCCGGGTCAGCGGATCGGGGGGCATGGCTGTCGTGGACTTATCCGCCTCGGAGACCGGACGCTACCTGGCAGGCCTTGAAGACCAGCTATCGATTGCAGCAAGCAACAGTCCTCGTTCTACGGTGGTCTCCGGGGCTCTGGACGCACTCGATACCCTTCTGGTCCGCCTGGAGGAAGCGGATATCTTCTGCCGCCGGGTGAAGGTCGATGTGGCCGGTCATAGCCCGCAGATGGAGCCGCTTAAAAACGAACTCCTGGTGGCGCTGGCAGACATACAACCACGAGCCTGCCGGGTACCCATCCTTTCCACTGTGACCGGAGAAATAACCCACGGCTCCTTGTTTGATCCCGCCTACTGGGTCCGCAACCTGCGGGAGCCGGTACGATTTGCCGATGCTATCCGGCAACTGGCCGCCTCGGGCCCGGCCGTTTATCTGGAGGTGAGCCCGCATCCTGTTCTGTCGGTGGCCATCCAATCGATGCTCCATTTGGAAAACGGCGTCTCAGCGGGTCTGGCGCTTGCCAGTCTCAGACGGGACCAGCCCGAGCAGACCATGATGCTGGAGTCTCTTGGGCATTTATATACGGCAGGCTATCCGGTCTCCTGGCGGCACCTCTATTCCGACGGCAAGGTGGTCTCGGTTCCGACCTATCCGTGGCAGCGCGAGCGCTTCTGGATCGAGACACCCTCAGCCAATGGGCACGAACCGTTCCGGCAGACGGCAGACGGATCTGCCCATCCCCTGCTCGGGGCCGCCTCGACGCTTGCGGGGCAGGCCGGGACACGCTTCTGGGAAGGCCTGATCGGTCCGTCCCGGTCGGCCTGGCTTACGGACCATCGGGTGGAGGACGCCATTCTTTTGCCCGGGGCCGCATTTCTGGAGATGGCCGTCTCTGCGGCCGAAGGGGTCTTCGGAGCAGGGGTGCAGATGGTGGAAGAGGTGGAATTCCGCAAGGCCCTGACCTTCGAATCCGGCCCCCGCCGGGTACAGATGGTGTGGACGGATGCGGGGCCGGAGCGGGCATCATTTGGCATTTTCAGCTGGCAGGACGGGGATGTCTGGACCCTGCACGCCCAAGGTCTTCTGCACCATGAGCCGGATATTGCCACGGGTAAATCACCGGAGATTCCGGCTGATCTTTCCTTGCAGCTGGGCCCGGCAATGACGGCAGATACCTTCTACCCCTGGTTCCTGGAGAGGGGACAGAATTATGGCCGGAGTTTCCAGGGGGTGCAGCGCTTCCAGTGCGGCACCGATCAGGCCCTGGCGGAGGTGCTGCTCCCGGCGGATCTGGCCCCTCAGGCTGCTCGCTATATCCTGCATCCGGCCCTGCTGGATGGCTGCCTGCAGGTCCTTCTGGCCGCTCTGCACCGGACCGGCAAAACCGCCGGACCTACCGTGCCCATCCGGATACGATCCCTGCGTCTGTTCTGGCGTCCCGAGACTAAAGTCCGGGTGTACACCCGTTTCAGCAGCCGGGAGGCCGAGGGGGATATCTACATCTTTGATGCCGACGGACGGCTGCTGGTCGAGATCCTGGGGGTGCTCTTTCAGCCCCTGGGGCATCGAAGCCGGTTAAGCGGGCAGGACGACTGGCTCCTGCGAGTGAGCTGGGAGCGTCTGGACCTTCCCGTTGCAAACCCCGCTTCTTTCTCAAAGCCCGGCTGCTGGCTGCTGCTGAGCGATGAAACAGGGCTGGCGGCGTCGCTAGCCCTGCTCCTGGAAGCATCAGGCGAACGGGTCGTTCAGGTTATACCGGCCGGACAGCCGCCCCTTCGGAAAGGCGTCTGCCGCATCGTCGATCCGGTTTCTCCTTCCGGCTTCGACGAGGTTTTGCAGGAGATTTCAAATTCCCCGCTTCCCTTTCGAGGAATTGTGCACCTTTGGAGCCTCTCCACTCCGCAGGCAGATGATGTGGTCGCTCTGGAAGGGACTCAGGATGTCACCTGCGGAAGTGCGATGCACCTGGTGCAGGCGCTTGCCCGCCGGACCTGGCCGGAGCCGCCCCGCCTGCGGTTCGTGACCCGCGGAGCGCTGGCGGTGGAACGGTTTCAGGAGACGATTGCCGTCGCTCAGGCTCCCCTATGGGGGCTCGCCCGCACCATTGCCGCGGAATACCCGGAATTTTCTTGTACCCGTATGGATCTGGCCCCGGAACCTTCGGCGGCTGAGGAGGAATCGCTTCTCCGGGAATTTCTCGCCGACTTCCGGGAAGAAGAACTGGCCCTGCGCCCTGCAGGACGGTATACGGCCCGTCTTGTGCGCCTGGCCCCCGAGATCTCCGGGCAGCACGACATTCACCACCCGGCCTTCCCGGTGGCCTCCGATTCGTCATCCACGGCCAACAGCATCCGAGAGGATGGGACATACCTGGTGACCGGCGGCCTGGGTGGCCTTGGCCTTGTCGTGGCCGGCTGGCTGGGCCAAAAAGGTGCACGCCATCTGGCGCTTCTCTCCCGGCGGGGATGCACGACTCCCGAGCAACTCGCTGTCGTGGCAAGGCTCGAAACCGCCGGGGTCCGGATCTTTATGTTGCAGGCGGACGTGGCCGATCCGGTGCAGATGGATCGTGCCCTGGCCCGGATTCGGACGGAAATGCCCCCTCTTCGCGGCATAGTGCATGCGGCGGGCCTTCTTGACGATGCCCTTCTCCCCCGGCAGGATCTGGAGAGCCTGCGAAGGGTGATGGCTCCCAAGGTCGCCGGGGCCTGGAATCTGCACACGCTGACGACAGATGACCCGCTGGACTTCTTCGTCCTCTTTTCGTCGGTGGCTACCCTTCTGGGCTTTCCTGGAATGGGCAACTACACCGCGGCCAATGCCTTCCTGGATGCCCTTGCCCATCTGCGCCATACCCAGGGGCGGCCTGCCCTGAGCATCAACTGGGGTAATTTCGCCGAGGTCGGCATGGCCGCTGCAGACAGTAACCGGGGGGAACGCCTGGCCCATCAGGGTCTGGAGACTCTCAGCCCGGAACAGGGGATGCAGATTCTCGACGATCTCCTTGCCCATGAGCGGTCCGCCCAGGTGGGCGTGGCGCCGCTTGATATGCAGAAATGGCTTGAGTCTCATCCCCAGGCTGCAACCTCGTCTCTAATGTCGTATCTGGTGCGGGAATTCCGGCAAGGGGACCCGGCCAGGACGGCAGGCCCTCTCCAGACACTGCTGCGTGCCCTGCCGCAGGAGCGGCAGGCGCTTCTGCTGACCTTCGTTCGCAATCAGGTGGCTCAGGTTCTGCGCATGGAGTCTTCCTGCATCGATCCGCAGACCCGGTTTAATGACCTCGGGATTGACTCCCTGATGGGCCTGGAGGTCAGAAACCGGCTGGAGGCAGGTCTGGGACTGCGACTGCCGGCAACGCTGCTCTGGACCCACCCCGACGCGGCGAACCTGGCCGAGCACCTGGATAGTCTGTTGACACCTCTGCGTTTTATCCCGGCAGACCGTCCGATTGTCTCTGTTAAACATCCACTTCGGTTACGGCTTTTTTGCCTTCCTTACGGCGGTGGAGATGCCTCTATTTTCAGCCATTGGACCAGCCAACTCCCTCCGGGTATCGAGATCTGCCCTATCCAGTTTCCGGGGCGGGGGAACGGATCCGGCAAGAGAGCGGCAAGGGATTTCCCCGAACTGGTTACCGCCGTCGAGCGTTTTGTCTCCTCACGCCTGGACCTGCCCTTTGCCATCTATGGACACAGCATGGGTGCGTTACTGGCCTTCGAGGTCGCCCGCCAGCTTCGCCGCAAGGACATCCCGCCCCCGGTCCATCTCTTTCTCTCGGCCTTTCCGCCACCGCATGCGCATCTGATCCAGACGCTTCTACCGCTGGACGATCTCAGCGATCAGAACATTCTGAAGGTTTCGGCAATGCTGATCCCCACCATCGGCAGGCTCGAAAACACAGAGGATATTGCGCCGATCCTTCCTCACCTGCGTTCGGACCTGTCCCTGGTCCGCAGCTATGAGTATGTACCGGATCCCCCCCTCGACTGTCCCATCTCAGCCTTTGGCGGACACGAGGACGAGGTGGTGCGCCGGGAGCATCTTGCGGCCTGGCAGGGTCTGACCCAGGGGCGGTTCTCGCTCAGGATGATCCCTGGCGGCCATCTGTTTCTCCATCCGTCCTGGGAGACAATCGTGGCAGCCATTCGGGATGACCTGCAGGAGGTTGATAATGTTTTGGTGAATTAAGCTACGGGCGGCTTGCTTTCAGACAGCAGCATCCCATTGCAGACGACAAATCTTTCGAATGCAGAGCCCATACGATCTATGGTATCCTGAACACGTCAGAGCCTGCAATGTGGTCCGGCTTGTCGGGACACACTCGTTTTTTAACTGCAGGGCAGGGATACGTGGATATCATTTACTCTATGAAGCTTTTTCTTGCAGGTTTTCATCTTGTTGTGGGATTGGCCATGGCCATCGTTGGTGTGGTTGTACTGCAAGACTTCTGGAAGTCACCGGCGTATATCCTGATAGCCGGTGGTGTCTTCGCGATCTCGATTGGCGTCGGGATCTTAATTATGGCGCGATGGGTACAGTGGCTTGTTGGCCTGCTTTTACTGATCGCGAGCCTGATTGCAGTGTTTCTGCTGGCAGGTTCCCTCGTCTTGCCTGAGTCGGCCGGTGTGCTTATCCTGCTGATCTACGGCCTGTTCCTGCTGATTGAACTCTTGACATGGTATCAGATTCGTCGTTTGTCGAATTTGTCATCGCCGATGGGCTGATGGCGCTGAGCGTTGAACCTTTCCAATTTTTGGAATCGTCCTGTTTTTCACAATTCTTTCCGTAATCCCGTTCGGGCAATCCGCAACGGCACTCCTTCCGGCCCTGTGGCTTTTTAACGGGAAAATTATAGGAGATCAGCGGAGATTCTGTTATATGAGACATTTCTTAAACGTTAAATCCCCTTGAAAAAAATAAAGAAAGGTTTCCCGATCATGAAGAGCATATCGCCATTTACCATCCATTGCCGTTCTTCCGAGTGTGGCGCCAGAAGAGGTGAGGTCCGGACCCGGCACGGCAGCATTCAGACTCCGGTCTTTATGCCGGTCGGCACCCAGGCTACGGTCAAGGCGGTGACCCCAGAAAATCTCATGGAGATGAATGCCGAGATCATTCTCGGCAATACCTATCATCTCTTTATCCGGCCCGGCCATGAGCTGATCCGGAGTTTGGGCGGTCTGCATGGATTTATGCACTGGGACCGCTCGATTCTGACCGACAGTGGCGGTTTTCAGATCTTCAGCCTGAAGGATCTGGCGACGATCACCGAGGAGGGTGCGGCCTTTCGTTCCCATCTGGACGGGTCAAAACTGTTTCTGAGCCCGGAAGACGCGGTCCTTGTGCAGGAGGCTCTGGGCTCGGATATCATGATGTGCCTCGATACCTGCATTCCCTATCCGGCGGATCGGGAAGAGACCATCAAATCGACCGATCTGACCACCCGCTGGGCCAGGAGATGCCGGAATACCCAGAGTGAGAGCGGCGGGCTGCTTTTCGGGATCGTCCAGGGCGGGATGTTTCCCGATCTCCGGCAGAACGCGGCCGAGGCCCTGGTCGAGATCGGCTTTGACGGCTATGCCCTCGGCGGGCTCAGTGTCGGCGAATCAAAGACCCTGATGGAGGAGATGACCGAGGCCACCGTGCCGCACCTTCCCCGCACATATCCGGTCTATATGATGGGGGTAGGGACCCCTGCCGATCTGGTGGAAGGTGTCTGGCGCGGCGTCGATATGTTCGACTGCGTGATGCCGACCAGAAACGCCAGAAACGGCCAGCTCTTCACCTCGACCGGGCGGGTTGTGATCAAGAATGCACGATATAAAGACGACGCCAAACCGGTGGACGAGAACTGCAACTGCCCGACCTGTAGGCATTATTCCCGCGCCTATCTGCGCCATCTCTACCAGTCCCGGGAGATCCTCAGCTATCATCTGAATACCATACACAACCTGCATTATTATCTGGGCTTGATGGCCGGTATCCGGGAGGCCATTGAAAAGGACTGCCTGGCGGCCTTCCGGAAAGATTTTTATGGCAGGCTCGAGGACGAATGATTATCTTAGGCCACATTTGGATGGAAACTCGACCGGCACCTATGCCGGTACACTTTTTTCTTCGGAGGAATTATTATGACAGGAATTGCCTATGCAGCCGATCCGGCAACCGGACTTGCGGGACTGGCGGGAGGACTGGGTCAGTTTACCCAATTTGCACCCTTGATCCTTATCTTTATCGTTTTCTATTTTCTGCTCATCCGGCCCCAGCAGAAACAGGCAAAAAAACACCAGGAATATCTGAACAATTTGAAGGTTGGTAACAAAGTGGTCACCAAGGGTGGAATTCATGGGCAGATTACGGCCCTTACCGATCAGATTGTGACGGTGGAAATAGATAAGGACGTCCGGATCAAAGTCTCCCGGGATGCGATCGGTACTGTGGGAACCGAAGGCACAGCAGGAACAAAGAAAGAGGCGAAAAAAGCCGGCGAGTGAGGGATTCGCGGATGCTGATCTTCTGCAGTTCGTAGATAAAAAAACGAGGGCGGGACCATGGAAATGGGCCTGCCCTTTTTTATTGCGATCAATCTCTGTGCATGTCGAGAGGATGAGATGCCCTTAGCTAAGCAAACGTTGACGAAGCCAATCAAACTTTTAGCCGTAGATGATAATCCCACCGCCCTCCGTCTTCTTGAAGCCATTCTTACGCGAGCACGGTATGAGGTGGCGACCGCCGTCAACGGCAGGGAGGCTCTACAGTATCTTTCAAGTAATCCTGATGAGATAGAGAGTATTCTTCTGGACAGGATGATGCCGGGAATGGATGGTATTGAGGTATGTGCGGCCTTGAAGGCTGATCCGCGGTTGCGGGATATCCCGGTGATCATGCAGACAGCGGCTGACAGACCGGAAGAGATCAGCGAGGGAATCCAGGCGGGGGTTTTTTATTATCTGACCAAGCCGCTTGACAAGAAGACCTTGCTCTCGGTAGTCTCGGCCGCTGTCAAACAGGCCGGGCAATACCGGAAGCTTCGGAAGGAGATCCGGCAGCAGCAAAAGAATCTAGGGCTGGTTCAGGTCCTGCAGTGTACCTTTAAAACGCTGACCGAGGCCGATACCCTGGCACCCTTTCTGGCCAGTCTTTTCCCGGAGCCGGACCGGGTAGTGGCGGGCATCTCCGAGCTTCTGATCAATGCCGTGGAACATGGAAATCTGGGGATAAACTATGACCTGAAAAGTATGCTGGTGGCCGAGAACCGCTGGCAGGAGGAAATCAACCGACGGTATGACGATCCATGCTCCGTTCTAAAAAAGGTGAGGGTTGCCTTTTTCCGCAGGGATAAGGCCTGTACCCTGGAGATTACCGACGAAGGAGAGGGGTTTGATTGGAGGCGGTATCTGGAAGTTGAACCCTTGCGGGCGACCCATAACCATGGACGGGGGATTGCTATGGCCAATATGTTGAGCTTTGATGAGATGCATTATAATGAACTGGGGAATCAGGTCCTTGGTACGATGTGGTTGAGCCGGAGAAAAGAAAATGGCCAATAAGAAATTCTATGCAATAGCTTCGGGTCGTAAACCGGGTATCTATACGGTCTGGCCGGAGGCTGAGGCCCAGGTGAAGGGTTTTCCTCAGGCACGATTCAAGGGGTTTGCCACCAGAGAAGAGGCCGAAAGCTGGATGGCAAACCCCGGTCCTGTTCGGGTTGCCGCCCGGAAGATAACCAAAAAACCACCTCCGGCAGATATCCGTCGCGAGGGTGGAGTGGAAATCTATACCGATGGCGGCGCCCTGAACAATCCGGGTCCCGGAGGATATGGCGTTGTCCAGACCTACGCCGGTGAGAGAAAAGAACTGACCGGGGGATACCGGCTGACCACAAACAATCGGATGGAGCTGATGGGCTGCATTGTTGCCCTTCGGCAGCTCGAATATAAAGATAAACCGATCACCATCCACTCCGACTCCAGCTATGTCGTGAACGGGATCACCAAGGGCTGGGCCAAGAACTGGCGGAAAAACGGCTGGATCAAAGCGGACAAAAAACCGGCTTTAAACCAGGATCTTTGGGCCAAGTTGCTGGAGTTGACCCAAGGGCTGGACATCGTTTTTAAATGGGTCAAGGGGCATGCCGGAAACCCGCTCAACGAACGGTGCGACGAGCTGGCAGTCTCGTCTGCCCGGGGGGCGGATCTTCCTGTCGATACCGGCTATGAGAGGGATGGGGCCGGCAATCAAGCGGATGCACCGTCTTGAATGCGGCCCCCAAAAGCTCTTAATATCTTTCGATATCGTTTGTCTTGAGCCTGTGGATCTTACGGCTGTTGTGTTCCAGCTCCCGGTAGAGCCGATCTTCTTCGCCGGGGGAGATCCAGCCATCTCTTGAGGCTCTTCGATATTGCCGTTCAATATGCGCCAGATTGTCCCTCAAGACTTCCGCTTCTCTCCGTGTAAGCTCTCCGGAGCGTATCCCTTGTCCGATGCGATGGTGTTGTGACTGGATCTCTGATCTGATATCAGCCCAGGCAAAAGAGGCCGTGAGGGTTACCAGGATACAGAAAATAGCTGCCAATACCTTCTTTCTCATTGTCTCCTCCAATTAAAGATTGTTCAGACCATGGGTGCACCTGCATGGCCGTTTCCTTATCCCGTTCCCATGTCAAACGTAATCGTTGAACTCCTCCTGCACTTCGCCGCCGGTTGTCTGCACACTTTCAGCATGATCTGGAGCTGGAATAAAATGGTTCTGAGGGATATCCTTACTTTCTTATCATACAAAAAAAATAAGCCTCTTACAATGCCCTCATGTACTCAGGCTTTAGTGCCGTTTCGCCCTTCAGGGCACTATCGATCAGGCCCAGGACCGCTTCCTTGTCCCGCGGTAGTTTTGCCTTGATCGGCAGGTAGTTGGAGGCATGGTTGGCATGGAAATAACCGTCTGTCAAATCTGTGCAGGCAAACATGATCCTCAGTTCCTGGAGCATCCCGGCAGGTTCCGGCAAAGAAAAATTTCCGGCAATGTAGTCATCATAGAGAGGGGTTCCCGGGGTCATCATCAGGCTCAGCGCCCCGACGTATTCCGGATCGATGGCACTGAGGACCCTGCCGGTTTCCGAGGCATGGATAGCAGAGCGTTCTTGGCCGGCAATCCCTAGAAGAACCGTGATTGAGAGTTTCATTCCGGCGGCCCGGATCTTCTTCCCCATCTCGATCATCCGCCCGGAGTCCGCCCCTTTGTTTATTTTCTGCAAGGTTGCATCATCTCCCGATTCGAGGCCCATATAGGCCATCGTCAGGCCGAGATTGTAGAGTTCAAAGAGTTGTTCCGGGGTCTTTCGCATGATGCTCCTGGTGTTGGCATAGGTTCCGACCCTCGTTATCCATGGGAGTTTCTCTCTGATTGCGATAAGGATGGTCTTTAGCCGTTTCTGAGGAATGTTCAAGACATCGCCGTCACAGAGAAAAAGTCGGGTTTGTTTTCGACAGTGCCTTGACGCAAAATCGATATCGGCCAGAAGGACCGCATCGTCTTTGATGGTAAATCGCGTTCCTTTATACATCCCGCAAAAGGAACACTTATTATGTGAACATCCGCAGGTAACCTGCAAGAGGATGCTGTTCGCCTCACTTGGCGGTCTGAAGATATTCCCTTCATAATGCATGCGTTGTCTCCTGTTATCTCGCTTTTTTCGCTGGCATTCATTTGTAATCATTCCCGGCTGGGGGTGCAACTCTTATTCTCTTCCTTCAAAGGTTCACGGAAATGGTTTTCCAGGAACCTGCGCCCCTTCAAACTGCACCACAGACAGGATTGTGCTTGAGTTTTTTGACGTATGTTTGTAATGAAAACAGACGCAAACACGGGTTGATGATCTTTGCAGCCCCACCCTTTTTCGTCAGGTCGGCTTCGAGTGCGTATTAGATCGGATTTTCAGGTGTGAATGTTCAAATGTACTTGGCAGGCAAGGCAGAAGCATGAAAGAAGACGAGTTCAGGATATTTGTTGGCAGTCTCCCCGAAGTCCCTGGAATTCTTGGCAGAGACCTCTATTTTAATTCGGCGGTACTGGTTCCTTTTCTGCTGATCGAAGGCGAATATCACCTTCTGTTTCAGAAGAGGGCGGCCGGTATCCGGCAGGGAAGCGAGATCTGTTTTCCCGGCGGCAGGCATGACAGCTGTCTTGATCGGGATTTCCAGGAGACGGCACTTCGGGAAACGGTGGAAGAACTAGGGCTTGCTCGTGACAAGATTACGATTACAGGTCGTCTTGACACCCTGGTTACCCCCCGGGGAGTGATTGTTGAGACCTTCATCGGTACGCTTGCTCTTGATAATCTTGATGACTTGAGGCCTGCATCCCGTGAGGTTGAAGAGGTCTTTACGATCCCTGTTTCCTGGTTCATGGAAAACAGACCGGAAATATATTTTACCAGGGTGGAACTCCAGGCCTCCAATATCGGCCCGGACGGCAAGAAGCAGATCTTCCTGCCGGTGGACGAACTCGGCCTGCCGGCGATGTATGGACAAAACCGGGAGGGGATGAAGAACAGGGTTATTGTGTACAAGACGGAGAAGTACCTGGTCTGGGGGTTAACCGCAGCCATAGTGTTTGAGATGATACAGAAGATTGTAAGGGGCTGAAAGAGAGTCGGCAGAGAGTGAAGTCGAACACTCTGGACAGTGAATACCGGAAAATGACATGAAAGATCGAAGTCGTATGGTGGTGGTAAAGGTATCGAGTTGCAGATCAGTGTCAGGATTTCTGCTGCTTACCTGGCTATTGGCAGGTCTGTCGGTTTTACTTCCGTATCCTTGCCTGGCCGGTATCGGCGGGTCGTATTCTGTTCCGGGCGCTGCCCCGCATCCAGGATCGGAGAGAGAGGGGCGTCAGGCCCCGGGAGTTCGGGATGGCCGGATTTCCTCCGACACTGCTGATACCCTCCGGCCGGGCCGTGACGAGCTGTCCACCGGGTCTTCACTTGCCCGTCCTTTCAAGGACAGAGGGAAGGACTGGGCAATTATGATCGGTTTTGGCTCGCTTTCCATCATCGTCCTCCTGCTCCTGATTGCCGATTTCCATCGCAGACGGGCGGCCCAATCCTTAAAAGCTGCCCGTGATCGTTATGAAAATATGTTCAAACACAATGCCGTGGCCCTGTTTGAAGAGGACTGTCTGGCTGTCAAGGTGGAGGTGGAAAGACTGATAGGCGAGGGCATTACGGATATGATGGGATACCTGAACGCCAATCCGCAACATGTCCGCGAGATGGTCAGGATGTTGAAAGTGCTGGATGTGAATCCTGCCGCCGTGCGTCTCTACGGGGCCGACAGCAAGGAGGATCTGCTGGAGTCGTTCGGGAGGATTTTCACCCCCGATTCTTTAGATGGTTTCAAGCAGGTCGTGGCGGCCATTGCGGAGGGCCGGTCCTCTTTTGAATGCGAAACCGTGAGCCAGAAACTCACCGGGCAACGGCTTTATGTGATTCTGAGCACCACCTTGCCACCATCTCAGGAGGAGTTTTCCCGTATTCTCATCAGCGTAGTGGACAACACAGAACGAAAGCGTTCTCTTGAGGTTATGCACCGCAGCGAAGAACGTTTCCGCACCGTGTTCAACAACGCGGCCAGCGGGATGGCCCTGGTCGATCTGCGGGGACACTATATTCGGGTCAATGAGGCGTTTCAGCGCATGCTCGGATATACCACCAAAGAGCTGGAATGGAAAAACTGGCGTGAGGTGACCCATTCCGAGGATGTTGGCCTGACTAAAAAAATGATTATTTCGCTGATCGCGGGTCAGCATGTACAACCCCTTGAAAAGCGGTATATAAACAAACAGGGAAAGACCGTCTGGGCGCTTTTGAATATCGCCCTCATCGTCAATAAGCGCCGGAAACCCTTGTATTATATCACTCAGGTTCAGGATATTTCCCAGATCAAAGAAGAACAGGAGATGATGCGTGAAAAGGAAGAGCGCTACCGGCAGATCTTTGAGGCCGATCTCAGCGGATTTTATATCCTAAAACCTGGCGGTGAGCTGATCATGTGTAACAAGGTCTTTGCCGATATCCTTGGTTTTTCCTATGTTGAAGAGGCCATCGGCCTGAATTTCTGCCGGTTTTTCAAAGAGCCTGATCTTTGTTCCAGGCTGTTGGATGATCTGGTCGATAAAAAGAAACTCGAGCATGTCGAGGTAGAATTCACACGGCGTGACGGGGCGGTGATTCACGTCCATCTCAATGGTGTAGGCCGGTTCACCCCTCAGGGAGAACTGATCGAGATTCTGGGGTACTTGATGGATATCACTCGTCAGAAAAATCTAGAGGCCCAGCTTCTGCATGCCCAGAAGATGGAATCCGTCGGTACAATGGCCGGTGGGGTGGCACACGATTTTAATAATCTGCTGATGGGCATTCTGGGTAATGCCTCGCTTTTGATGATGGATATGGGAGATGATCATCTCAATTTTGACCGCCTGAAAAACATCGAACAGTATGTCAAGAGCGGCTCGGATCTGACCCGGCAACTGCTTGGTTTTGCAAAGGGAGGGAAATATCAGGTGCGTGCCACCAACCTAAATCTCCTGATCGAGCAGAGTATGAAAATGTTCGCCCGTACCCATAAAAATCTGCAGGTCCACACAGAACTGGAAAAGGGTCTGTGGCCGGTCGAGGTTGACCGCAGCCAGATCGACCAGGTACTCTATAATATGTATGTAAACGCCTGGCAGGCTATGGAAAACGGCGGGCATTTATTCGTCGGGACAAAGAACAGGGTAATGGCTGTCCACGAGGTCGACACCCACGGCATGAAGTCAGGTGGATATGTGGAGATCGAGATTACCGATACGGGTGCAGGCATTGCCCCGGATACACTCCCCCGCATCTTCGACCCTTTCTACACCACAAAAGAACGCGGCAGGGGGACCGGACTGGGACTGGCCTCCTCCTATGGCATTATCCAGAGCCATGGGGGATACATCAATGTCACCAGTCGTGAAAATGAGGGGACCTCTTTTTTTATTTATCTTCCGGCTTCGGAAAACGAACCGGCTCAGGAAGAGGTTGCCGTGGACACACCTGTTGCGGGAGGGATTGAAACCATCCTTCTGGTGGATGATGAGGAGATTATCATCAGTGCGGTGAGCCGGATGATGTCTCGCCTCGGTTATACCGTTCTTACGGCGCAGAGCGGTCAGGAGGCTGTCGATATATTCAGAACCAGGCGGGGGAATATCGATCTGGTGATCCTGGATGTGATCATGCCCGGAATGAGCGGCAGTGAAACCTTTGATTGCCTGAGAGCGATTGATCCCGGAATAGATATACTGCTTTCCAGCGGTTTTAACGCCGACGGACAGGCCCAGGATATTCTGCAGCGCGGATGCCTGGGCTTTATCCAGAAGCCGTTTACCCTCGGCCTGTTAGCCCGGAAACTGGCAGAAATTTTCCAGCACCCGGATGAAAAATAGACAAAGGTCGGGCAGGTTCCTTTCCGGATGACAGCCGGAGTCATCTGAGCGCGGAGTCGATAATTGATTTCAGGTTCTTCTGCAGACGAAACTGCCTGTTTGAGATGGTCTTATCGACAACCATACTGCGGTTGCCGATCCGTATCCGGGTGCCGGCAAAAATTGTTCCGTGCACATCAATCCGGATCTTATCGATGTTGCCGGTCTCCTCGCCGGGATCGCTGCTGTCATCACCCCCGCCGCGGGAGAAGAGTCCTGTCTCCGGAATCAGGTTCAACTGGAGAAGCTTGAGCTTGGCATCAGAGACTTCCTCTTCCATTTTCCGTATCTTCTTTGACTTGGAGCTTCCTTCATAGAGCTGCATCCAGCGGATGATATCCTTCTGCTGTTGTACGATAGTGTCCTGTAATTCCATGTGAAGGGCCAGCCGTTCAGCGTCAACACCTGCGGCAAGGAGCGTTGACTCACAGTTATCCGAACCGACATCGGCGACGGTGAGATTTCCGCCGGCAATGAGTTCTCCTCCCATCACCTTGGTTCCAGCCTGGCAGCGAATATCCGATACCGCTGTGATCCTGCTGTAATAGGACTGGGTTCGTACAACAACGATCCCTCCGGACTCAATCGTCCCCTGTTCGATAAACCGGATATCGACATCCGCAAGGGCCTTGATGCGGCATCCCTTACCTGTGATTCCGCCTTTAATCACCACGTTTGCCTGACATGATACGGTCGCTGACGTTACGCTTCCGCCTATCTCAAGGTCTCCGTCGGCTGCGACCTTAAAACCCGGTTGGATGGAACCGCGGATGGAGAGGCAGTTTCCGGATTCAACATTTCCGGTTTTAAAATCGATATCTCCCGGTATCAGTTGTTTGGAGCAGACCTTGATGATTTCATTATTGACAACGGAAAGCACCCCGTCTTTTACTGCCGTTATCCTCAGATCATCCTCGGAAAAGGCGGCGTCGTTTGCGACCTTGACCTTGATATCATTGCCCTTTTCTGGCTCGATCACCTCTCCTAAGACATTCACTCCAGGTGATCCCGGAATTACAGGTATTTTTGTGGCGATATGTTGTCCTGCCCGGACCCCGACCATGATCCTGCGTTCACGGAAGTCGATGGTGCCATCCTCCAGGAACCTGCCAGCCAAGGGCCCGATTTCAATCTCAAAACGGATCTCGGCGTCGGTGCTGGTGCCTGGAGGCTTGCCGTCGGCGATGACCATTTTGCAGAACTCATTTCGCATTTCACTGATGAATGTCCGTGCCTGTTGCTGGGCATTGGAGTCGATGCCATAGATAACGCCTGCTTCTTCAAGAAGCTGTGACAGATCTTCGTTGATCAGAGAGGACGAACCTGGTATCGGTGGTTGGATACAGAGGCTGGCCTGCATCTTATCGGGGCGGATTTCAACAAGCGGTTCAATGGAGATGATTGTGAGTTGTTTCTCATCATCCTTCTGCTTCTGGGTATCAATTCTTGGATAACCGGAAACGCAGGCCAGAAGGGAATTGCCATCTTGAGAGAATTCCGTATAACTTCCGGCCTGCAGTGGACTTTTTTCAAACCCTTTCTGGGCGTACTTGGAAAATTCAGGAAAATCTGCGAGACACTGTCCCGCCTTGACGAACTCAGAAACGGAGACCTTTCCTGCCGTCTCATCCGGTCCAACCTCTACACGTTTCTGCAGAAAATGGATAACGGGTTCCATATATTTCTTTTTTGTTGTGCCGGAGGTGTTCATTGTGTTTTTTTGTCTCCAGTATATTGATAATTAAGCAGGAAATCTATTATTCCTTTTCAAGGATCTTCACCTGGACTTTCCCTTCGAGAAGGAGGCTGAAGCGCTCAGCATCTGCTGCTTCGCCCACCAGGGTGCCGTAATGCATCGGGACGGCCAGGGCCGGTTTGATAGTCAGGGCCGCTTCCGCAGCCTCTTCGGCGGTCATGACATAGGTTCCGGACACGGGGAGCAGCACGATATCCGCTTGAATATCTTTCATCTCCGGAATCAGATCGGTATCCCCGGCGTGATAGACCCGCACTCCGCTGATCTCTATGACAAAACCAAGCCAGCCTTTTTTCTTCGGATGGAACTTCTTGTTGATATTATACGACGGGACAACCCGGACCGAAATGCCTTTCACGGTCAGAGAGTCGCCGGGGGCCACTACCTGGACATTGCCCGTCAGTTTTTTCAGGCAGGATTGACTGGTGACGATAACCGTCTCCGGCCCCTGTATTTTTGCAATATCCTCCGGTGAACAATGATCATAATGGTCATGGGAAATGAAAATGATATCCGCCGTTGGACCCGGTTTGATTTGGTATGGATCGAAATAGATGGTCGGTCCGGCATCGATCCTGAACGTATCATGGCCCAGCCAATGCATCTTTGCTGTGATTTTTTCCACTGACATGGCTCCCTCCGTTATTTGAAGATCTTCATAATCACCGCTATAATGATACTGATGATAATCGATGTAGTTATCGGAAAATAAAATTTAAATCCAGGCCGGGAAATAATAATATCCCCCGGTAGTCTGCCCAAAGGGATCTTGCCGAGCCAGGGCCAGAACAGTCCGATCAGCAAAACAATAAGCCCAAGTATAATTAATGTGTTCCGCATGATTTATTTCCTCTCTTCACCCAGGCTGCCAGATCCGTGGCCTCCCGGAGTGGGCTGTTTTTTTCATGGTTTCTCAGACACCGTTTAAAACCGTCGATCGTGATGTGTTCATAAATAGTGCGGTAGTAATGTCTTAAAATCAAGCGATAATTTTTCCAGCTGCTTACATCTCTTTAAATCAGGCGTCTTTAGAGACATGTATGATTACACCTTCTGGATGCGGAGAGGGCGCTGTATCTTTTGATTTGACAAGCAGGACCTGCTTTAGTATATCTGCGAAAATCTCTTTATAAACAATTTTAACATGATAGAAGAAAAAATAATGGATGATTGTCTGTTCTGCAGGATTGCCGCCGACCATGGGATCGGTGATAACTTCCGGGCAGTTATCAACAACGGCGCCGAGACCGGACAGAGAGTTTTTCCTGTTCATAAGCATATCATGGGCGGCAGATCAATGAACCGGCCGCCAGGATGATTCTTGCCTATGCATTCAATCCTGCAAGAACTGCTTGCTCAAAACCTGAATCCAGTGCTTCTGGCTATAGCGGCGATCTTTTGTACCGGCATGGTCATCCTGGTCCTGACAGGCTATAAAGTCCGTCTCCTCAGATGGCGGCTAGCGGAAAAGGACAAAGAGATCAGCGCGGCTCATCTTCAAATGGCCCAGCTGCAGATGACAATCACCGAACTGAAGGTCCACACTGCAAAAATAGAAACCAACCTCATGCAGGAACGGCAGCATGGGGCAGAAAAGCTGGCCCTGCTGGAACGGGCGCGGGACGAATTGAGGCTCCAGTTCCAGGCCCTTGCCCAACAGATATTTGACGAGAAGAGTGCGACATTCAGCACACAAAATACTGAAAGGCTGAGCGCTGTCCTGCTGCCCTTTCAGGAACAGATGGATTCTTTCCGTAAACGCATCGACGATATCTACCTCAACGACACGAAAGAACGTGTTTCGCTCAAAGAAGAAATCCTCCATCTGCGGGATCTGAACCGGCAGATGGGCGAAGAGGCCATCAACCTGACCAGGGCCCTGAAGGGAGACCGGAAGCTCCAGGGAAACTGGGGAGAGCTGGTGCTGGAACGGGTCCTCGAACAGTCGGGCCTGCGAAAAGGGCATGAATACGAGACCCAGGGGGGATTCAGGGATCAGGAGAATCAACTGCTGAAACCGGATGTCATCATCCATCTTCCCGACGGCAAGGACATCATCGTCGACTCCAAGGTCTCGCTCTCGGCCTGGGAGCAGTATGTCAACTGCGACGAGAACGATCACAACCAGCCGTTTCTGAATCGGCATGTCCAGGCCGTCCGGGAACATATCATTGATCTGAGCCGGAAGGATTACAGCGGGCTCAAGGGTGTCCGCTCGCTTGATTTCGTTCTGATGTTCATGCCCATCGAGGCGGCCTTTATGGCAGCCTTCCAGCACGACGAGCGGCTTTTTTCCGATGCCTTTACCCATAAGATTATCGTGGTGACTCCGACGACACTCCTGGCCACCCTGCGGACGATAGAAAATATCTGGCGGTTCGAGCACCAGAGCAGAAATTCGCAGGAGATTGCCGACCAGGCCGGGGCGCTCTACAACAAGCTCTGCAGCTTTGTCGAGGACATGGAGAGGATAGGAAAACAACTCGGCACCTGCACGATGACCTTCGATGCCGCGATGAACAAACTGACCCGCGGCCGGGGAAACATCATTGCTCTGGCTCACGGCCTTCCGGAGCTCGGGGTGAAGGTGAAAAAGGCCCTGCCCAAATCGATCACTGAAAGCGCGGAACTTGATAGAATAAATTAGTACCTTAGAAATTCTTTTCTTGTTTTTTAAGAAAGAATTTCGTGAAGGTGCTTATCCCGTTTGTCGGAGTTAGATTTTATCGATGCAGGCAACCAGGTCATCGTGGAACTCGTCCACTGAATCGTACATTACGTCAGTCCCGGCAGAGAAATGCAGCAGTATGTCGTTCAGGCAGTCCGGGATATACGGATAGATTTTCTGCATATTGAAGACCCGGTCGGCCGCGACCAGAGAGAGGTCGTTGGTGTCGAGCTTTGCAAAGACCTCCGGCCCCAATTCGGGGTCTTGAAGGATATCGGAGGGGCGAAAATTTTTGCGGCCAAGGATGAAGAGCAGGACATTTCCAAGACCGAAGAGATCAAGGGCGAACGGCCGCTCCGGAAGATAAAAATCATAGTCGAAGTCGATCCATCGAAAACGGCCGTCTTCATGGTCGACGTAGATATGGTCGCGCCGGATGTCGCCATGCTTGAGTCCGTGGGCATGAAGAAGGGAAATCCCACGCACGGAATCGAGAAAATTGACTAACATGCCCTTGCAATGAATTTCGAAGTATTCCTTATGGGTCGCCCCCATATTCTCCAGGTATTTATCCAGGCGCATTCCCTGGACAACCTCAAGAACACGCACAAGATTGCCTGCTTCGTCCAAGGCGGAATACCCCTGCATGAAAAAAGGATTTCCTTTGACCAGCTCGATGACCTGCGCTTCTTTTTCAGGATTCCGGTAGCAGGTCACCTCCAAGCCGCCGATAGTCAGCTTATAGGTCTCATGGAAGGTCAGTTTGGCGATTTTTCGTTCGCCTGATTCCAGGTCATAGACCTTGGGCACCCACTGTTTCGGCTGCTCATCAATGCCGAAACGACCCTCTTTGGTATAGCCGACAATTAGGAAATAGCGGTCTCCAACATGGATGACATCACCATAATCAATACTGGTGAAGTTGCTGGTGTCTCCGAACAATTTCGGTTCCCTGCGCATGCTCTTCACAGCGTAGTGACTCTTGAGCTTCGGGAGAATATGGGAGGGAAAACGGTTCCAGTCGACCATGATCTCACCCGACAACCCAGGTGGTGAAGCTGCTGCTGTGTCTTGCCAGGGCATTGGAGATGGAGCCGAAAAGAAATTCTTCGGCCTTGGACACCCCGCGTTTACCCACCACCACGGTGCCGAAATTGCCTTCCCGCTGCACATCCAGGACCATCTGACTGATGGTCTTTCCTGCCGCCAGCAGGGTGTTTCTCTCTATCAGACCGGGTTGGATGCCGGCCTCAAGCAATACGCGTTCAGCCTCTGCAAATATCATATCCGCTCTTTTTTCTTTTTCAGCCTGATAGACCGCAAGCACCCCCCCGTTCGTGTAGAAATCAGGTGGAGGTTCAGGATATATATTGAGAAGACAAATAGATAGATCCGTCATTGCGGCAGTCATCCGGCCCACATAACGGAGCGCCCGTAAGGATGTCTCGCCCTCATCGACAGCCACAAGTATTTTTTCCCATCGAGCCATTATCGTTCCCTCTTTTTTGAAGTTACGACCAGCAGGTTGTCATATGTTCAGTTTTCGCTCGCATCCTATGCCTGCTCAATGCCGGGTTTCCAGCGTTCCAGCAGTCTGATCAACTGGACGATGGTAGTATGCGTCGGAACAGGGATCCCGTGTGCTTCGGCATAGCGGCAGATAGCCCCATTCTGGGCATCGATCTCGGTCCCCCGCTCATTGAGGATATCCTGCAGCATGGATGAGAGGTTGTTGGCACTCTGTTGACAGGTATCGTGGAGAAGCTGGTAGAGATCCTCGCAGACCAGATCGATCGAGCAGGCATCGGCGACCCGTTTTCCTTCATCGAGGAGGGTCTTCATCAGCGTGACTGACTCCGGCATTGAGGTGAGAAAGCCGTTCGGTACTTTCAGAATGGCCGAGAGCGGATTCATGGCCGAATAGATAATGACCTTGCACCAGAGCCGCCCCAGGATTCTGTGCACCATCTGGGTGACGATACCGCAATCCGCGAAGAGGTTGGCGATCTTTTCCAGTCGCGGGGTGAATTCGCCGTTCAATTCGCCGATAAAGGTGGTGCCGATTCCCCCTTGACGAACCCGGCCTCCTCCCAGTGCCGTGCCTGACATGAAGGTCAGGCCGAGAAGAATGTTGTTTCCCGGAATGACACTCTGAATCAGCTCCAGGTTGCCGAGGCCTGTCTGGATGCTGAGTGCCGGGCATGTGTCGGTGACCAGATGGGCGACACTTCGGGCGGCAGCAAGGGTTGCCTGGGATTTAACCAGAATCAGAACCAGGTCGCAGCTTTCTATCTTTGAACCATTATGCAAGGCTGTTACCGGAACCGAGATAACGATATCGCGATCCTCCTCATCCTGGGCCATCAGTCCTATTCCCTCACCCTGTATCGCTCCGATCACCTCCTGGTTAATATCGATCAGGCTGACCTCGTGTCCTCCTTTGCCTAGAAATGATCCAAAAAGCCGGCCTATCGCTCCTCCACCAACAATGACTATTTTCATAATGCCCCCTCATCACGTATTCGAAAAATCTTCTCTTTGGAGCAGTTTCTCGTTGTCATTTTACGAAAGGATGATTCGGAGAGCCCCCCCATTTCCGTCATCCTTTGAGTAATTGTATAATGGGGCTTTCAGGAAAGCAAACCCGTATCCGTCATTTTCCCCTTAGAGGAGAAAAAAATTCCCTCTTTATGTCGTTTTCCGCGTAAACTCCCCCAAGTATTCCTTGCCTGACACCGGTTGTAGCAGAGATCTTCACCGGTATGGTTACAAGGTCTTGACTTTCAATTAGCTGGTTTGTAATAGTTTTTTATTCTTCCGGAAAACGGCCCAGTCTGGAACGATTTTATGTGCCGGTTGGGGCTGATATACGGGATCGAAGAGCGCTTCTTTTTTAGAGCCACAGTCCTGAAAAGCGATGAAGTATCACCTCCACCTTGGTAAGGATGAAGCATGCCGGATAACTTTGCAAAGATATTCCGTGACTACAGTGAAATGTCAATCAGATATGACGGGGAACAGGAAGCAATCTGGTGTTATTTCAACCCTCGGAATCGGCCCTGTTTTTCGACCGTATTATTGAAAGAAATAAAAGAAATACAAGAATCTATCATCCGATATTTCCAAGCCAACGAAAAAAGAGAGAAATACCCGGTACGCTACTTGATAATTGCTTCGCAAACACCTGGTGTTTTTAACTTTGGGGGTGACCTGAGTTTATTCATACAACTTATCACAGACCAGAAACGAGAGCAGTTACTTGAATACGCTACAAATTGTATCGACATCCTTTATATGAATGCAGTTTCTCTTCATCTTCCCCTGACGCTGATTTCATTTGTTGAAGGTACTGCCTTAGGCGGTGGATTTGAGGCGGCATTGTCCACTAATGTCCTTATTGCGGAAAAACATGCGCAGATGGGGGTGCCTGAAATCCGTTTCAACCTTTTTCCAGGAATGGGGGCCTATAGTTTTTTAGCGCGGAAAGCAGGCGTGAACGTAGCTGAACGGCTGCTCTGCAGGGGAAAAATTTATAACGCATCTGAGTTACATGAAATGTGCGTTGTCGATGTCCTTGCCGAATCCGGAAAGGGACGTGAAGCCGTGAACAGTTATATCAATACCCATAAACACCTATCAAACGGCATGCAGGCCATTCAGGCGGTCAAACAATTCTATAATCCCATTACCTACGAGGAGCTTATCGGTATTACCAAGATATGGGTTGATGCCGCCTTGCGATTGAGCAAAAAAAATCTGCACCTAATGGAACGGCTTGTAGCAAGTCAAAATCGTATGACGTTCAATCTCAAGCTCGCCAACAACATAAGACACGTTATCCGAACGAAGCAGGACCGTCGATGTGAGCATTACAAAGTGACCTTTCCTCTCATGGATAATGCCGGAAAACAAATACATGTTGACCGGCGCGGGCTGGATAGACGTCAGGCAGTTGCTTTGAAGGCGTACAATTAAGCTAAGAATTTTTTCTCCTTCGCGCTTCAGCCGAAAGAGGATGTTGGCTTTGATTATAAACCAGAGGCAACTTTTATTGCCTGTTTGGCCGCCTTAAGAATACTTTTTAACTGTTTTTCCAATTGATTCGGTTCGTTTTGATAAATTAAAGCAAGCTCGGCTCCCCCCATGATACCTGTCAGGGCATTATGAAGATCGTGAACGATTTCTCTTGACGCATCTTTATCCTGACTATTCTCCTCCTCATTCGATGGTACCGTGTCGATAGTGCTTACTTCATCCCCGGCAATAAGAGAAGGCATCCATTTACGTAACAGCAATTCTAACGTTTCTACTCTGTACGGTTTTCCCATGTAATCAACCATGCCGGCTTCAAAACACTTTTCTCGATCCTGGTTGGTTATATGGGCTGTCAGTGCAATGATCGGGATTTTTGCATGGTTGTCGCTGAGCTCCCGAATTCTTCTCGTTGCCTCATATCCATCCATCTGCGGCATCTGGCAATCCATCAATAGTATATCAAAATCATTCTTCTCAACAGTCTTCAGGGCGGAAAGTCCATTCTCGGCGGTGAAAACCTTACACCCGAGGTATTCCAGGAGGTTTACCGCCACCTCTCTATTTATTTCATTATCTTCAACAAGCAGAACAACGGGTTGACGCTGCCAAAGAACGCGGGTCTTGACTGGAGATGCTGAAGACAGCACAGAATGTGCAGAAATATTGAAATTCAAAGTAAAAGAAAAGGTTGTCCCATTACCCTGTTTGCTGTCGACCTGAATATTCCCCCCCATCAAGGTAACAATCCTGCTTGCTATGGTCAATCCAAGTCCTGTCCCACCGTGAGTGCGTGATGCTGAGGTGTCGGCTTGACGGAATGGCTTGAAAATCTTATCAAGATGTTCCTCAGCTATACCTATCCCTGTATCATGTACTGAAAAATTAATTTCAACGGTCCCGTTAGTGCGGTTTTTGCAAGACACTGAGAGACCGACAACACCCTGGTTTGTGAATTTAAAGGCATTATGCAATAAGTTGTTCAGGATTTGAATAATCCGGAACTGATCGCACTCGATGACCTCCGGTATATCCGGATCGACTTTGGAGACAAATCGGATTTTTTTCTCTGAAGCAACCTCGGAAAAGACATCCGAAACACTTCTTAAGACTTCCCTTAAATTCGTTGGGCTGGAATCTACGATAAGCTCATCGGCCTCGATTTTGGTAAAATCAAGGCCATCGGAAATAATGCGCAGCAACCAGTCCGAACTCGTGCCGAGCAGATGGACAAAATGGCGCTGTTGTTTGTTGAGCCGTGTTTTTTCTAGAAGATCTAAGACACCTATTATACCAGTGAGTGGTGTGCGTATCTCGTGGCTCATTATTGCAAGGAAATTCGACTTCGCCCGGCTGGCAACCTCACTCATTTCCAGGGATTTTTCGAGACGTTGCAACAAAGATGCCACATAAAGTGGAAGCACAACCATCCCGGTCAATAATCCTATGGTTTCATCACGGGATGCCGACCAACTTCCGGAATAAAACAAAACCAAACAAAAGCCGGCAAGACTAAGGATCATGGAGAACAAGAGATATGAACGACCATATCTGAATCCGTTGCCGAAGGTTACCCATAAACAGACAATGAAAAATGGAACAGTCTGGTTTCCATTCAAGAGCAGCAGGAGAGTTGTGGTGCCAATATCTATGATACAGCCGAGCAGGCGGCGGGGTATATTTTTCCGGGGATTAATAACCAGCCAGGCAATGATCATCAATGCGGCCACGAAAAATACCATTAAGAAAAATAGAGTTGACTGGAATAATTCAGGTATTTTCTTATTTAAAGAAAGCGCCAGAATGAGGTAGGCGGCTCCAACCAAACCCACCAAGACACGTATAACGGCTTGTTCGTGTTCAGAGTCTGATCTGTCCCTCCAGACCGGCACTATACGTACCAAGAGTCCTGATAACCCCCCATCTGAAGGTGCTTTACTATACGTATCAAACATACTGCCTCAATGTAATTATTCAACTCAGTCCAGATTTGCTTATTGTAAACCATATCATAGGCATTTACCTAATACCCATTTTGAAAATATATGAAAAATAGCATTCCTCTGAAATTGTGAAAACTTACCGACACCTTTTTTTTAGTACTAGACCTGTGATGACAAGAAGAATTTATTAACGTACGGCGGGGGATTTTCCGTGTCGGCCAAGGACAAGGCATTCACAAGATAGGATGCAAGCCCGGCCGGAGATGGGATTGATTTTTTCAGAAAACGTGTACTTGCAGTTTTATTGACACGTTTTTATTAGTGGTGGAGAAGATGGCTTCCGCATTTTGCCCATAGTGAAAACACTGGTATGTCGACCAGAGCAACAGTTGCTTTCCAAAATAAAAAAGGCAGAGCCAAATAATGGCCCTGCCTTGATTTGTCCAGATATGCGGAAAACTAATCAGGCTGCTTTTTTCCTGCGAATTGTTGCTAATCCAACCAGGCCGATGCCGAAGAGAAGCATGGTGGCTGGTTCGGGGACGGCTCCTGCCGCCGTTGAAATTTTAGCCTCCGCAAGTTCCATGTACGCTCCAGCAACGTAGTTGTCACCAAGTTGAAGAAACAGTTTGCTATCAGCAAGTCTGTCCCACGTAGCCGAACCATAGATTGCGGTGCCATTCAGGAAATCTGAGCCACCATAACCCGTATAACTGTAACTGTAATTATACCCACTTGGTGAAAATTTAAGTTCCGTATAAATCCAAGTGTTATTAGGAATCTGATAACCTACATAGTGCCAAGCGACAGTAAAAGGACTGGAGGAGGTAATCACCCCTGCCCCATCACGGGTTCCCACATAGATACCAGCGTAACTCCCGTTCCCGTTCAGTTTCCACTGAAAGTCCAGCGTCGCATTCTGCAAATTGTAGTTCGGTGTTGTTTCAAGGCCCAGGATCCAGTTCGAGCCACCTGTACCAGTGGTCTTGGTTCCTACCAGGTGGCCTGCCGCATTCATTTCTTCCGATGCAGGTGCTGTGTTATAATTTGTCCCGTTAGACCACACAGGATAGCGGTCCCAGTTAGCAGGGTTAAGAGAGACATTAACGGTAGTCGCTACCGTAAGTAAGGGAGTTCCAAGAGCCATTACTACTACAAAACATCCGGTCAGATAGATTTTCTTCATAAGCAGCTCCTAATTGGTTATTTTCGAGGTTTATAAATGAAAACTTGATCTGTTCGAGATTGTCACTACTGTCAAGCCAGTCGAAGCCAATAGTGCAATTCCGAATGCCAATTGTGCAAAATGGTTCTTCTTCTTTTTTCCTCCTTGGTAAGGTTTGTATTGAGACACTTTTTCATGACTAAAAATTGAGGCGACCTTAAAAAATTAGAATCTTACAGGAGATCGAGGTATGCCGAATATTGTATCCTATGTCCGTGTCTGATATCTAAGGGATTTAATTTTATGGCATAATGCAGAAATCGGACGAAAAAGAAATTTTCCATAGTTGTCGAAAAAAACGAAGAACCTATAAATACGTCAACATTAATTGAAAAAACCTTTGCAAAATATATTCCTATGCGGACGACTTTTATTTCTATTTATTCCATTTAGATCGTAACGTAGTACTATTACGTGACATGCTTTGTTTCTTGTAAACATGGAATTTGGTTCCGGCTTTCCGGAAAAATGAACGGTTTTCTGTCGGTAAGTTTCAATACCATTGAACTCCGTAATGTTGCAATCTATCGGCTCAAGAGTCTGATCGAATTCGACGCCCAACCCCGCCAGGACAATGTTTCAGGACCAGTAATCATGCTGCTTTTCGGTACAAGCATAGCCGACCTTACAGGATTTAAAATCAGAAGAAAAAAATTATTCCGGAAAAACGAATTAGAAAGGCAGGGCCAAATGAATGGCCATGCCTCCTCAACGAGCTGGGGTTGCCTTTCTTATAATTATTTTCGGGCCGCAAGGGTCATTTTTTCCCTTTGGTCGTGGGTATCTCTTAGTGAAGTCCTCATCGGAGAAATCTACTTTTCTGTTTGCGTTACACCTTCGTATATCAGCAGATGAACCAACCGGAGGCAGTTCATCTGAAGAGATATCTTTCACTGGTACTGTTTTATTATTCACTTAATCTGCATTCTCCAAATTTGTTTGAGTGTGCAAAGCAAAATGCTTATCCTTCATCCCGATTATTCCAATCTGGATCAGCGAGAGTGATGAATCAATATTGTAGGCTTTTGTACATTCGAGCCTACGATATTTCAGAGCAATCGAGAGACAGGTTTTTTACACTGTATCGGCCCATTTTATTTGCAAGGTAGCACCGAGGTGGCACGGAAAGAAAAAGGGGTTAAGTCTTGATGACTTAACCCCTTGTATTCTTTGGTGGAGCTAGTCGGGATCGAACCGACGACCTCTTGACTGCCAGTCAAGACGAATTTAAAATATATCAATAAGTTGTAAGCTATAGGGGCAATTCGAGGGGCAAGTGCTTTATTTTTTAGTCTCCTGGAGCGATAATCCTTTCTTCGGAATCACCTTATGTTTTTCCCGTTGCCCCCGGTTGCCACTCCAAATGTCGGATTCACTCCGCCACCACCGGCGCCGCAGCGTATGCTATCATTTGGCACTCCCTCTAACGCTCCCCCGCCTCCGCTGCCGATAACCGTGACGCGAAGCCCGAGTAATTGATTTGCAAGCGCAAGGGCCAGTTGATATGTATTCATCGCACAGTAAGGATACATTGCCTTCAGTAGAGCAGACGACATCCCCCCGTCTCCGTGGGAGCGCAACTGTTTTACGAGTTCCTCTAATTCTTCCCTCTCTTTGCCGTTGACTAAGTTCATTTCGCACCCATTCTATATTGCATATTCATTAAGGATAACTTCGGTGTTTTGGGCTTCCCTTACTTCAACGAGTTTGCCGACGATGCCGCCATGTATATCAAAAGTGCCAGTATACCAGGTCACTGCTGTTCTGACATAATAGATACCCGCTGGAATATTTTTAAAACTGAATCTGCCATCTGCGTCTGCAATTGTAATTTTTCTTGCCTTGCCAAACTCTGGCGAAGGATGGGCCAAGGTTCGAAACGTCCAGGATCTGCCTGCCTTCTCCCAATACTCCCTTCCTGTTGTTGTTGCCGGATCAAGGGTGACCTGGCTACCAGCTCCCTTGACAACTCCTCCATTCGTAAGAGCGAAAAACGCTTGCCCTGATATAGAGGATTTTCCCTCAACAAGGTATTTGTTGTATTCCCCTGCTGTGCTCGCTTGGTCGTTCCATTTAGGCGGTTCAGGAACAGCACAACCATAAAGAAATGAGGCCGCGAAGCATGAGACGATGAGTAGCAGGATTCTGTTCATATGGGGTTCCTTTATTCTTGGTCAGGTGCATCAATCTTTGATCCATCTTTAAAAATGATCGTTGCCACTTTATACGATGACTTCAGCTTGTCAAAGTCGGTACTCCAGAGCTTCTGGTCTTCATTTATATAATGATTAATGTCTACGCCGTGATCTGTTTCAATTGCTTTTTGTTTTGCCTTGATGCCCTTGTCGTACGACCAAGTAAGCCTTTTTATCTTATCACCAAATATGTCAGTTATTGTTAAAACACCCTTAATACCCTGAATGTCCTTATCGCTTTTGTTTTCAAAAACCAACTCTAAAAAGACAAATTTACTGTTATATTCATGTTCTTTGTTCTTTTTTGCAATAAGAGCAACTGATACTAAACTTGCTATTTCATCTAGTTTGGCTTGACGCTCTATTTCTGCTTGCTTCTTCATTTCTGCTGCTTGTTTTTTTAGTTCTTCTTCTTTGGCGCCGGATATTTTTTTCGCTTCAGCCTCCCGAGCTTTTCTAATGTCGTCTTGTATAATCCACTCATCCTGTTCTTTCAGCGCTTGACCAACTGTGAAATCATCGGGGATATCTTTTCCTGACATTGATCTAAGCATCATCCACCCTGTCAACTTTAGCCCTTCAGCGGCGGTGAGTTTTTGACCTATTTCTTTTTTTTGTGCTTCTGTAAGTTTCGCAACTTTATAACTCTTTGGATCGGAGCATCCTGCTAGTAAAAACGCTGCAAGCATTAAGCATATGAAGGTTCTCATTGGTTCATCCTTTGTATTTTTTCACCTTCTGAATAACAACGCCAACAATCCTGAAATCTTTTCCGGTCATATCGATAGGTTTGTAACCCTTGTTCAATGGCTTAAGATAGGTGTTTGGTCCATCCACCACGATCTGCTTGAACGTCGCTTCCTCCCCGTTCTTTGCAATGATGTAATCGCGATTTGACCATGCGCAGGAAGGATCGACAAGGATTATATCTCCATCGACAAATTCAGGCTCCATAGAATCACCGACAACTCTTAATGCAAAGGTGTTCGGCCCACATGTCTCGGAGATATAAACGAACTCTTCTGAATAGTTGGGCTGAAATGGATCTTCCACGGTTGCCCATGTTCCGGCTTTCACCCACGAGATAATCGGAATTTTATGGATGCCTCTGGTCGGGCTCGGCATCCAACCCATACTTGTGGGGGTTTCTTCTTGAGTCTCCGCCTCAAGCATTGGGCCTTCCCCTGTTAAGAGATATGCCAGTCGAATATTTTTGCATTTGTCTAAAATGACAGCCGGATCACCGATACTGTTTCTATTTCTCCATGAGTAAATCAGAGCTTCATCAACCCCTAAATACTCCGCAAGATCCCGGAAAGTCTTACAATTGACATAATTCTTAACATCAGTTAGAATTTTTTTAGCATCTGCTGTAATTTTGTCTTGCATTTGTTCTAATCCTCCTGTATTTTTACATCATACGATACACATGAACACAACCGTAGCACACAAGGACACACAAAGGCAAGGAAATGAATAAAATTTGCAGAAAAATATGGGACCGTGATTTGACAGTCAGAAAATGGGCTGACCTGAACGGCTTCAAGGTGAGCACCGTTCGGGCTTACCTCTCTGGAAAGCGCGGGGCCTGGAATGCCGGGAAATCAAAAAAAATAAAGGACGCCCTTATCAACCAAGGACTCATGACCGCTGAAGAGGCATCGGAGAAATTCTCAAACGAGACGAAAGATAGAGTCTCGTCATGGGGAGGGTGAAGCCATGATCTTACCAGAGACAATAACTTACGAAGAAGCCCAGGCACGATATCGGTGCCACAGAAAGGCAATCAAGAGCGCTGTGGATAAAGGGATCGTTGAAGCATACAAGCCCGGAAAAGCCTACTTGATTGACCTCAAATCCGCTGACTCTTGGTTCTTGTCAACGAAGGTCAAGCCGGTTGTTGTTGTCGGTCGGCCCAGGAAAGGAGCGCGGCGGCAATGATCATTTCTGCCCTGGTCCTTATCGGTTCGTCAGTTGTAGTTTTTGGTCCCTCGGTCGGCTTCACGACCGGGCCTAGCGTATTCATAGCCCTTAGCGGCATTTCACTAATTCTCAATATCTTGGAGGAAAAATCATGACACAGAAAAATTTCAGGACAAAAAGCGATCTTCGCTTCGTTGAAAAATTAGATCAAGAATTCGAGGCAAAGCCCCTCATCGTCCCGGCCTTTTGCGTCATCGTTATTGCTTTGATTTTGCTTTCAAGTTTTCTGTATCACCATTGATTAACGAACGAAAAGAGGGAGTCACCGGAAGATGCTCGAGCGCTGCCCACTCATAACCATAGTTCCTCTTTTCGTAATGGCCGCGCGGGTTCCCTGTCTTGGTCAGCAGTAAAAACGGTGCATCCTGCACTTGAATCTTTCGGAAGGTTTGAATCCGTCACAGGTTGACCAAGGCATGTTTTTTGTGCTTACCGGGCCTGTGGCGGATGAAATTTTCCAAATCGAAAATCATAAAGCAGCAAAGGAAGAATAATGAGGATTTTAGCTCTAGACCTCGCGACAAAAACTGGATGGGCAACCAACGCGCCATCTTTAAGCGGCGTTGATATTTTCGACGTTCGCCGCGGCGAATCACCCGGTACCCGCTATCTTCGGTTTGTCTCATGGCTGCGGGAGAAAATCGGATTCATCAGACCAGACCTGATCATTATCGAGAAGGCCCACCATCGCGGCGGAGCGGCAACGGAGATTGCGGCCGGATTTGCAACCCACCTACAAAGCACCTGCGCTGATCTTGGCATAGAGCATACCAATGTCCACACAGCAACGTTGAAGGCTCACGCCACAGGTAAGGGGAACTCGAAAAAAGACATGATGATGCGGGCCTACCGTATCAAATTCGGAAAGGACCCGATTGACGATAACGAGTGCGACGCCCGGTGGTTACTCGACTACGGGCTGAAGATGTTCGGTAGTTGAGGGGGAAACAACCATGACGAAAGAAGACATGACAAGCATCGAAGTTGAAATCCAGCAGGCAAGAAACATGAAAAAAGTTTTCCTTTCTCTCTCGGCCATGTGGAGAAGGAAAGCAGAAGCCAGTGAAAAGCGGGCAAAGAAGTTTGAGAAGTGCAAGAGCAACCCCGGATTGTTCCGGGTTGACGAAAAGAACCCGGCCAAGCGCGAGAACGCCTGACCGGGTTGGAGGATGAAACACGTATGAAGACAACAAACCCAATTTAACACGAGGATTATAAAATGAAAATAAAATTTGCCGCAATACTTGATATCGAATCCGCTCTGAAGGCCGTGGAGAGTGACTGCCATGCCCTGCGATATGTGAAGGATCAGACAGAGGCTGTGTGCCTGAAGGCCGTGGAGAGTGACTGCTATGCCCTGCGATATGTGAAGGATCAGACAGAGGCTGTGTGCCTGAAGGCCGTGGAGCGTGACGGCTATGCCCTGCAATATGTGAAGGATCAGACAGAGGCTGTGTGCCTGAAGGCCGTGGAGAGTGACGGCC
>CAIUQR010000122.1 GCA_903901335.1 uncultured delta proteobacterium
GTCCGAAGATTGGTGGCAAAGGCGGCCTTAGACGATAATTTTTCGATACTTTGCCCAACTCCACGCAAATCGGTGGTTAATTCTCTCGTGACCGCGTTAATGCGGATGGCGGCATGAGATCTTTACGGTAAACTTCAGTTCTTTATGTGAAAGCACTTTAAATACCATCTTCGATGATTGCCGTCAGTGCGGAACATGCTGTAAAAAATACCGCAAGATCACACTTCAGCCCGACGAGGTCGCCTTCATCAAACAGATGGGAGGACATGTCGGCGTCGATGTCAGTCTCAAGGCCATCCGGGAGCAGGGGATAGATGCTGCCACCAGGGAGGCCAAAGAGAGGGGCCGGGTCTTTATGATCCATCCCGACGATAAGGGGTGTGTTTTTCTGGAGAAACGGAATGAAAAATTCACCTGTAAAATCTATCACTATCGGCCGCAGACCTGCCGGGGCTTCCGCTGCAACCTGGCCGATAACAGTTTTCTTTCCCTCTTTGGCGACGGTGCCATTCACCTTCTGGGCCAGACCAGTTTCGGTCTGCCGCTGACCGACAAGTCGGGGTGAAAAGCTGACTCTTCCGGATTCAGGATCCGGACTTGCTGAGGAGGATATCCGCCTGCGAAGGGGTCTGCCCTCCGGCATAGAGAAGCAGGCCGGCAGAGCACCCGGCAATTCCCCATACTTCCCGGACATTCAAGGATTCACTCAGGAATATCCACGCAAATAAGGCGGTGACTACCGGCACGAAAGACATATACAGAGACACGGTAATGAGTCCGAGCCGGCGGATCGAATAGGCCACGAACATCAGGGCAACGATATTGACGACAACCCCCTGGTAGAACGATTGCAGGGCGATATCACGCAATGGGGCCTGAAAGAGCGCGGTCGGGAAAAAGAACCAGAGAGGAACAAAGAGCAGGACATTCATCACCGGCACGGTGACAAGGACATCACGCCAGCCGAATTCCCACAGCCTTATGCCGGTCATATGCATCGTATAGGCCACGGCGGCGGACAGGAGCAGAAAGATCCCGACAAGATGCTCGGTAGAAAAGGTGTCGCTACCCGCCATAATGAAATTTGAGATAAAAATCAGGCCAATTGCGCCATAACGCAGCACTGTGATCTTCCGGCGGAAAAGAAACCAGGCCGTGATCAACCCAAGGACCGGCAGCATCCCGTTGACCAGCACACCCGCATGGGCGGCTTTAATCTCACGAAGACCGTAAAACGAGAAGAGAGTATACGGAAATCCGACCCCAAGGCCGACAATAAGATATTGATAGAGCTTGAATTTATTCCAGGAATGCCTCGCGATCAGAGGTGATACCCCGATCAGTGCGGTGCCGTAGCGCAGCAGGGTGATATCGGCCGGCTGGAGTCTGGTCTGCACGCCCAGGCGCGAGATGACAATCCACCCTGACCAGATACAGACGATCGACAGACAGGCCAGTTGGGCCTTCAGATTTTTCATTGGCGTCCGATTTTTCGATTACTTTTGGCTTGTGAGGGGCCATAGTATTCAAATCATCGTGTTTCTGCAAGAGAGCAGATCTTCAGTCTACTTAGTAACTTAGCACAAAAGCCGCATCATCGACACTTCACATCCGGCGTTCCAGTCCGATCTTAAAGCCTCTCACAGATTTGACGATATAGCCTTTCTGGCTGAATAGATAGGGATTCCAGCCGCATTTGAGCTGTATCTCTCTCCCTACCGCAATTTTGACCTTTGACCGAAAATTCATTTCAATTCCGATACCGTTAACCGAGATATCCAACAAGCTCACTTCGAATGTATCGCTGCCGACCTGTAGAAGGACCAGCCCGCTCTGGTTGGTTCTTGCCTTTTGTCTTCGGTCAAGAGTACAGAAGGTTTTCTCTCCACATTTTTGACAACATACCGATTTTCTACGGATACCGGGAGCAATGGTGAATTTTCTTCTGGATTGGCAGAAAGGACATTTGAAAAACATCCTTCTTTCATTTACCGGGAATATTCTTGACTTCGGCATGTTTCACATATTGGGGACGATAAGAACGGGCACCGTCGACAGGCGGGCAACCCGGCGGGCCGATGAACCCATAACCTTGCTGCCCAGGATCTTCCGTGTTGACTGCCCCATCACGATCATGTCGACCTTGAACTTCTCTGCTGCAGTCAGGATCTCTTCGCTGGGACTGCCGGGAATGACGTGGATATTTTTTACCGGGAGGAGATCTTTTTCATGTTCTTCGCATTCTTCATCATAAAAGGTTTTCAACCGCTCTTTCATATGCTTGATAACATTTTTCATCCCTTCTCGCTCCATGCCCTCAATTTTCGTTTCCGGCATATAGGCGGCGATAACCGCCCTGGCGGTTTCACCGAGGGGTTCGACGACATGCATCATGATAATTGAAGCATTGTGTACTCTGGCCTGGGCAATGGCCTGCTTGAAGACGGGCCGGGTATTTTTGCCAAGATCAGTCGCATAGAGGATGGTTGATATTTTTGGCAGTGATTTCATGGCGTTTACTCCTTCTGGGGTGTCGATATCTTAAAAGGTGGGGTCCTTTTCTCTCGTGGGCCTCTTCAATAACAAGCTTCTTACTATTATAGATGTTTGGCGAGAGAAAAAACAACCCTCCATTTCTGAAACCACAGAAAGAATGCAGGCTGTCGATAAGGAGCGCGGTATTTATTTTTTGGGGATGAATTCTTCTCCACGGATCTGAAGGTCTCCCATTAATAGGCCTCTAAAAACGCAGCTCTGTTTTTAGAGGCACAATAAAGCTACCGACTTGAAGAAAAACGGCTGCCCCTGTAAAGAAAAACCGGGAGATTACAGGGGCAACCGGAGGAGCATGATTAAGGATAATAACAGGTACTTTGAGGGAGGGTACCTTGCCTCCAAGGCCGATTTTCCAGGCCCTCTTACATACAGCCGTCTCCTGAACCACCGCATTTGCCCGAGGCGCAGGATTTTCGCCGACCTTTCAGGCTGTCGACTTTTTTCCCTTCATATACTGCGGCCAGCCCTTCCTCGATGAAGCCTGCGGCCTCGATGGGCTTTGTTCCTGATTTTTCAAGAATCTCGAATGGGGTTTCTCCGATCCCGCTGATCAACACGGCCCGGCAGTCGCCCAGGATTTTAGCCAGTTGGTGCCAGCGCCTGATCCCGCCGCCGGTGGTCGGCGCCTTGCGTGTCTCAATCATGTGGTAGGAGTCACCATCCGGTGCCCAGATCTGGAAGGTACGCGCTTCACCCAGGTGCTGGTTCACAAGTATCCCCTCCTGCGTGGCCACGGCCACATAAGGTCGTTCCTGGGCCGGGATGGGCGGCAGGCTTGCGCAGGCGGACAGGCAGCCCCGGAATTCTTCGGTCCTGTCTTCACCCAGCAGGCCGACGGCGTCGGCGCGGCAGCGCGTGCAGTGACGCATCTGCGGGAGATATTTCTCACCGGTCTTCCTGATGTCTTCCATCATCTCTTTGCCGGGTTGGGGGATATGCCCGAAGGGTGTATTGACATTGGGGAACATCGCCATGCAGTTGAGCAGGTCCACGCCCATCTCCTTCATCTTGGCGGCCACTGCTTCCACATGGTGATCGTTGACACCGGGAATGACGATGCAGTTGACCTTGACGGTTATCCCGAACTTCTTGAGTTTTTCTATAGCTGCCAGCTGCCGGGAAAGCAGGAGGCGCGCCCCTTCCAGACCTCGATAGGCGATGTTCCCGTCACTGACCCAGCTATAGATACGCCTGCTGATCTCCGGGTCCACTGCACAGACGGTGATGGTTACATGGGAGACCTCGATTTCGGCCAGTGCCTCGATGTACGGGCCGATTCCCATGCCGTTGGACGAGACGCAGAGGAGGATATCAGGGAACTGCCGCCGGATCGTGCGCAGGGTCGCCATCGTCTCGATTCCGTTCGCGAACGGATCACCAGGACCGGCGATGCCTGCGACCGCGATCCGGGGCTCCTTATCGATGACCTTAGCCATGTAAATCCCCGCCTGTTCAGGCGAAAGGATCGAGCTGGTCACACCCGGACGCGACTCGTTCACACAGTCGTATTTCCGGTCGCAGAAATTGCATTTGATATTGCATTTCGGGGCGACGGGCAGGTGGACGCGTCCATATTGCCCCTTGGCATCCGGGTTAAAACAGGGGTGACGGTGAAAGTCGTTTTTTATGTGTGTTTTCATGGCAATATCCTGAAAGTCTCTGTTGTCTGACGGGAGGGGCTCACATATAGCTGTAGCCAACATCCGAATCGTCCTGCTTCTTGGCGATAATCGTGTTGGTGATGGTGTCGAAGAGCATCTGGGCACCGTGATAGCCAAGGTGCAGGATGCGCTGACCGCCCATCCGGTCATGGATTGGAAAGCCCACTCGGACCAGCGGGATTTTTTCCCTGCGGGCAAAGGCGTAGCCCTTACTATGACCGATGAGCAGATCGATCCGCAGCTCCTTGGCCCTCTCTTCAATGTCGTAGAAATCCACCTCTTCATGAACCTCCGGCATGTCACATTTTGTCCCTGCCAGGACGGCCGATACCGCTTTAGCGAAATTGCCGCTCTTGCCGCCGGTGGCACAGAGGACGGGCTGGATGCCGATCTCGGCCAGAAACGAGGTGAGGCCGACGACCAGATCCTCCTCGCCGAATATCACCGCCCGTTTGCCGAAGATATACTTATGACCGTCCACCATGGCGTCGACCAGTCTTCCCCGGGATTGTTCATGTCTCGCAGGGATAGCGATGCCGGTGATCTCATGGATCGCTGCCAGAAAGCGGTCGGTCTCCCGGATGCCGATGGGAAGCCCGAGGCGGTGCAGCGGGACGTCGTCCCTGTCGCGCAGGGATGTGCCTGCCGTTATGTCGGGCAGGGTCCGGCCCAGTTCGAGCGTGGCCCGGGAACATCCCATTTTCCTGATCGCAGCCAGTGGAGTGCCGCCTTCCGGGATCAACGGATAGTCGTTCAACGCCTGGCCGTCCAGGGTGTCGGAATAATCGGGCAGCATGGTCAGAGCACAGCCTAAATCGGCAAAGAGATCCTTCAGGTATCTGAGATCGGCCGCCGAGACAAAACCGGGCAGCAGATTGATGACGGCATTTTTCTCCCCCCCTTCGCTCATCTGTTCGACAACTGCCCGGACTGCTGCATGGAAACCCTCCATATGGGTGCCTGAATAGCTGGGCGTCGATACGGAAACAATCTCTGGATGGTCGGCGTCCCCGCCGAATTCCTGCCTGTACTCATTGAGGATCATCTTTACATCATCACCAATGGTTTCAGTCAGGCAGGTGGTGGCCACTCCGATGAGCAGCGGTCGATATTTTTTTATCACGTTCCGCAGGCCGAGTTTCAGGTTCGCTCCGCCGCCATAGACGGCATGCTTTTCGCCAAGTGAAGAGGAGGCGATATCAATGGGTTCGTTGAAATGGCTGATGATATAGCGCCGCATGTAGGTGGCGCAGCCCTGCGAACCGTGCAGGAACGGCACACAGCCTTCGATTCCGCGGAAAGCGAGGCTCGCACCGATGGGTTTACAGAGTTTGCAGGCGTTGGTGGTCGAAGTATAATGGGGCATTTTAGTCATTGGCGTTCTCCCTGCGGGGGACAAACCCCCATACCGGGCTCATAACCGAGCCGTGCACTTCCCGTGCGAAATTAAGCATGCCCTGGAAACCGGCCAGCATCTCCTTACGCTCGTGGTTATGGTCACAGAAGGCGACCCCGAGTTTATAGGCGATGGGCCGTTCCTTGACGCCGCCGACAAAGATGTCGACGTTTTTTTCCTTGAGAAACGAGGACAGCTCCAAGGGGTTGGAATCGTCGACGATGATGGTGCCGTCATCGGTGATCTGCCGGAGTTCCTCGTAATCTTCCTCAGTGCCGGTCTGCGACCCGACCATAACCACATCCATGCCGAGCAGTCGGAAGGCCTTGACGAGCGAAAAGGCCTTGAAGGCTCCGCCGACATAGATGGCGGCCTTTTTCCCGGTAAGCGCTTTTTTGTAGCGGTTCAACTCCGGCAGAAGCGTCTGCAGTTCTTCGCGAACTACTTCCCGAGCCTTCTTCATTATCGCCGGAACCTTGAAGAAGCGTGCCACCTCATACAACGATTCGGCCATGTCCTCGACTCCGAAGTAGGAGACGCGCAGGGAAGGGATGCCGTATTCTTTTTCCATCATCCTGGCGAGATCCATGGTCGAGCCGGAACATTGGACCACATTCAGGGAGGCGCCATGGGCGCGGCGGATATCGTCGATGCGGCCGTCGCCGGTGATGTTGGCGACAACCTCTATACCGATGCGGTTGAAATAGTCACGGATCAGCCAGATCTCGCCGGCCAGGTTGAAGTCGCCCAGGATGTTGATGCTGTATTTCGAGATGCCGCTGATATCCCCGGTGCCAACCAACCGTGCCATGGCCTTGCAGGCGGCGGTGTAGCCTTCTCGTTTATTGCCTTTAAAACCCTCGGACTGGACCGGCAGGACCGGAATGGATTTTTCCGCCGAGACCTTTTTGCAGACGGCCTCAAGATCGTCGCCGATGATGCCGACGATACAGGTTGAATAGACAAAGGCAGCCTTTGGATGATGCCGGTCGATCAGCTCGATCAGGGCCTTGTAGAGTTTCTGTTCGCCGCCGAAGATCACGTCTATTTCCTGCAGGTCGGTGGAAAAGGAGAGCCGGTGCAGCTCCGGGCCGGAGGATAATGCACCCCGGATATCCCAGGTATAGACGGCGCAGCCTATCGGGCCATGGACCAGATGCACCGCGTCGGCAATAGGATACAGGACGACGCGGGAGCCGCAGAAGACACAGGCCCTCTGGCTGACCGCCCCGGCCAGACTGTCTTTGTTGCATTCCATTGCAAAGGGTGCTGGTCCCTTTCTGTGAATTTGACCTTGTCTCTCGGTTAAAACTGTTGCTGGTTCCATACCTTTCTCTCTTGTGAGTGCAGGGAAAATCTTTGCTGTATGGATACATCTAAAGCAACAGGCGTGCCAGGATGGGGGTGAGTTGAATAACCTTAGAAAAAACAGCTAAATACAAAATAATTAGGGGGTGGATGGGAAATGAAAAAAGGTGGCAGGGGAGTATTTTGTAGAAAATTCTACAAAAATGAAGGGAGGGGGACAAAAATGTAGGATACAGTGTTATTGGATCGTGCAAGGGGATGGAATCTGTCGGACAGCGACGTAAGCCGGGTCAGTTTCTCCAGGTATCGTTGTCGACCTTTCCTAAAAATACTTTGGTACAGATCAGGACATTTCTCGGGGTGTCGCCTGCCTGGATCCGGAGAAGACCTTCCCGGAGGATGATTTTTTTTAGTAATTCACGGCCGTTGGATTCATTATAGTAGATGTCGGAGTCGAGAATATCTTTCATATTGGCAGGATCCGTCTTGTCGATGATGAGCTGGATGCCGAGTTTTAAGAAAGGATCGTTGATCTGGGTAAGTTCGCCCTCTAACGATAATAGCCCTGATTTTTTTGATTTTTCAGCCAGATCCTTGAGCTCCAGAACCAGCGGCACCAGTAAGAGCTGATCCTCCTTGCTGCAAGCTGCTTTGGCGGCTAACGATAAATCTCTAAGCATAATCAAACCTCTGAAAAATCGATTGCGATATGTGGCGTCACCCAAAGCTCTTCATACAAGGCCTCTCAGTGAATGAACAGGATGCATGGCTATACTACGTTTATAAACCCGATTCAATGCAAAGATTCTTCCGATTTAAATAGTGAGTTGTCTTTGATGAACTGGTCAAGCTGTTGGTGCTGGCGGCTGGTGATATTCTGGAATTCCAGGCTGAAATGCATGATCATAGTCGATGTGAAAGCACCGGATATGGTCTTTTTACTGCTTCGCACCATCCGGCAATGAAGACTTTCAATGGAGGTTCCGAGTTCACAATTCAGAAGCTCTATCTCGGTGATTGCGATCAACGGTTTATCGGTGCTTGTCAGACACTTACAGGCCATGCCGCTTTTGCTGATGTCAATTACCTCTGCCAGAATATCCTGGTTAACGGACAGAACATCTTTATTCACCCTGTAACGAGGGTTTCTCCTTCGTTCATGATGCGCTGTGTTCATTAAAACCTCCGGAAGTGCGGGTAAACAGTTTGATACCAAAGGGTTGGGACGATGTTGCCAGGAAAAATCTGCTGTCCACAGAAGGTTGCCGCAGCTGTCGGTATCTTCCTTAGTTTCCATTATAGGAGGGGCGATTAGATATTTCAATGGCTGGAGCCATTAAAAGGTATCGATTAACGACAAGGGATTGAAGTACGGTTGATTACGGTGCTCGGTCTGAGGCCGTAGAAAAAGCGATGGATTTTATTTTGCGTTCACTTGTGATTGTTCAGAAGAGTCAAGGCCTTGTTGAGATTGAAGCGAATTATCCGTTTCTGGATGGGATCGAGTGTGGCGAATTCAATGGTGTTTTCCTTGAGGGTAAGGCCTTCGGTTGTCTGCTGGATGTATTTTGAGTGCTGCATTGAATGTTTCGTTTCCTGATAATCCTTGGCGATTGCGCTTGTGCGGGTATCAATATCGGCAATCTTCCACTTGCCGTCTTCTCTGACCAACGTCACAAGATCCTTGAGAAATTTTTTGTCGCTCCTGTCCATTAAACGTGTCAGAATCCTGCCTGACCCCTGAGGGCTCACCCTGATCGAAACATGAATCGTGTTTTGTCCGAGACAGGGGAACCAGAATCCGTCTCTCCGGGCCTCGATGGTATATTGGGCGGTGTTGATCAGGCTGAAGTGATTCAGGAGTGCTGTTTCCAGAGAAAACTGGTGGGTTATCGGGTCGTTGACATTGTCGAATTTTTGATTGTAGGTAAAGCTGCAAAGTGGTGTGTTGGAGTCATACCGCTGACCCGCGATATTGTCGAAATACCTCTTCACCGTCGTTTGCGCCCTGTCGTTTTCTCCAAGCAGGGAGATATATGATATTCCGGCGACCATCGAGAAGAGCAGACCGAAGCCCAGTATTTTGAAAATGTTTTTCCCCATTTTTCCTCTTTATTGTTGTAAAAAACGGCGGCAGCAGATCAGTTCACTGCAAAACACCATACAGGCATTTCCTGAATTTTTCCATGGCTACTTTAAGAGCTTATCCGTACATAAAACTTTAGAGTTCGCATCCGGCTTTTGGCCGCCTTTGATCGCTCCTCAATCGCAAAATCCTCACCGTAGCGCTGCTACGCTTCCGGTTTTGTTCAATCGTCGCGATCAAATACGTCTCAAAATCCGGCGCGATCCCCTGAAAGCTTAATTACGGATAAGCTCTAAATCCATTTTTTCCGCCGGAAAATCCATAACTGGAAGAGGACGATGATCAACAGACAGAGGCAGAATATCGTGAAGGCCTGTTTGTTTTCGGCACCGGGTATGCCACCGATATTAATACCTAAAAGTCCCGTCAGAAAGCTCAACGGCAGGAAAATGGAGGCCATCACGGAGAGGATATAGATCCGCCGATTGATGGAGTCGGACAATCTCCCGACGAATTCCTCGTGGAGAATGGCGGCCCGATCTCTGATCGAATCGAGGTTCTCGACAAACCGGGTAATATGATCCGAGACCTCCCGGAGCCGGATTTTATCATCCTCAGCCAGCCAGGTGATCTTTTTCATCTGGAGTGTAGTCATGGCATCCCGCTGCGGGGCGATATACCGGCGCAGCTCAATGACCTGACGCCGTATTGAACCGAGACGCAGGCGCAATTCCTGGCTATCCGAAAGGAGCACCTCCTCTTCAAGTCTGTCGGCATCATCTTCGACCTCCTGGATCACCAGGCTCATCTGGGCAAGAAGACGTGCTGAGATTTCAACAAGAAAATCCCCGGCATTTTTTGGACCCTTGCCCCGGCTGATATCATCGCTGAGTTCCTCCACCGACAGCAGCCTCCTTTTTCCGGTACTGATAACCCTGTCCTTATCCGCCCAGATCCGCAGGGACACCATGTCCTCCGGGTCTGAGCCGGGGTTCCGGTTGATACCTCGAAGCGAAATGAGCAATCCGTCATCGATATCGTTCACGCGCGGCCGGGTCTCTTCGGTCAACAGCGCTTCTACAATTATTTCGCTGAGCCCGCTTTCCTCCTGGAGCCACTGCCGGGCATCCTGGTCGGTATAGTTCAGATGGACCCAGAGGAGCCCCGGCGATGGTTGCCCGCCTGCACTTTCAGTTCGGTTGATTTCCTTTCCTCTGCCGGATTGATCGATATGGTAAGCTATCTGGAATTTATGCGTGTTATCCATATGATGTAGCTCGTTTTTTGGGAGAGCGTTGTTGGCGGGGCATCTTATCTGATGGGACCTCAGGCGCTTCTGCCATTTTTGAGGATGGCGGTCTTGCTGAAAAAGACCTTCGGTCCTTTCGTGACGGCAAATCCGGTGTGTCTGGCTATATCCAGAGTCTTTTCAAAATCGGACCGGGAGACATGAAGCGGCGGTTCCACGATGAGCATCCTCCCGCCGGGTTTCAGAATCGTTGCTATCTCACTGAAAAAGGATTCCTTGTCCGGAATTTCATGGACCATGTAGAAGGCCAGAGCAAAATCGATTTGATCTGATATGCCGATCGCGCTCTCGCTGCATTGGTGCAGGGTGATTCGGTCTTCAAGCTCGGATCGCCTGATTTTTTCCCGTACTTTTGCCAGCATGCCCTGTTGGAGGTCGACAGCAATCACCCGGCCTGAACGGCCAACCAGCCGGGCCATGTCCAGGGTAAAGAATCCCGGACCACAGCCGAGGTCAAGGGCCGTCATTCCCTCGTTGATATAGGGCTCAAGGATTATCCGGGGATTCTGCAGCCACCTGCGGATTGCCATGTCGAGGCTCCCGGCAAGTTCGACGGGACAGACGCGATTCTTTCTTTCAGGTTTCATAGATTCAATTGACGAGCGGAGATCTTGCCATTGTATGCCGGGCCGGCACAAGCGGCGGAAGTCACTCTTAAACGATCAATGATACCACAATCGCTATGGAAAATGCACTGTAAAAGGCCGTGAATCTCTTATAGATGCCCTTCGAAAAACTGGAGCTGAAAATTTTCCTGGTGGTTATTCTGCGAAACCGTATAGGTCCCTTTTCTGTCGACCATAAACCGGTACTGCCGGCCACATTCCTTCAGAAGATTGGTGATATCGGCTCTTTTCTCCAAGGACGAATCCGTATGGAAGTAGAGCCAAACATCCTCACCGGATTTTCCCATCTGCAGCAGAAAGGCGTTGTGTTCAATAAAGATCAGATCATCGTAGGCATAGGTGATCTCGAATCCGATACCATCCAGCATTTCTTTGATAATACCCAGGGGCTTGAGTGGTGGGCCCATTGTTTCCTCCAGAGGTGGTGGTCGTGGTGCATATTCGGATCAGGTGAATTCAATTGGTAAGGTGCGGCGCCAGAAAATCGCTGATCTTCTGGCCGATGGCAAGAATGACCTCGGTATCTTCCTGGGTCGGTATCCTGACCGAGTAGGCCTCCAGATCACATATCTCCTGGAACGAGTCCAGATAGCGGAGCTTTTCGGCGAGTTCCGGCTGGCTGCCGGCATGCCGTTCCAGGGCGGTGAGTAGATCGCCCATGGTGTGATTTTCGGCCAGATCCCCGTTCTTCATCAGATAGGCCATGATCAGCTTCTCAATGGCCATTCCGGTCAAGTTGTAGAGGATCTCCGGGGTGAAATGTTTCTTGTTCTTTTTTCTGGCCATCAGGGCAGTGTGCAGAAACTGCTCCCCATCGCGTCGATACTCCTGCCAGTTTGTGATCTGGACCATCATCTAAAGGCCTCCGTGTATGTCCGTAAAGCGATCAAGCTGGTACTCTGCCAGCCAAGTTTTTGATAAAATCCCAGCGCCTTTTTGTTATTGCGGTCGGCCAGGAGCTGGAGACGGGAAATACCGCGTTCCATGGCCCAGTTGCTCAGTGCACGAAGGAGTCGACTGCCGACGCCTCGGCATTGCCGGTTACTCTTCACGACCACATCCTCGACCAGGAGGGCCAGCCCCCCTTCGGCCGTTGAGACCGTCACCTGGCCCGAGCACATGCCGATGACCTCTCCTTCATCCTCCGCCACCAGGATGCAGCAGGCCGGATTGTTCATCATCAGCTCCAGCCCCCTGCGTTGTCGGGCCGCATCGGCATGAAAGTCTTCTTCAACGGCAAAAAGCAGTTCCAGGAGCGTCGTGAGGACGGCGATATCTCCTGGAACTGCCGGGCGAACTTCTATGTGTGTATCAGTCATCGGAGACTACTCAATCAGATACTCCGCTGCCGGTTCACCATCTTCCAGACCATCCAGGATTGCATCGATGGCCTCCTGACTGTCGACACCCTTGAACCACCAGTTCTGCGGCTGGATGACCATGACCGGGCCCGCTTCGCATTGCTTCAGGCAGCCGGTGGAGACGACCTGCATATCAAGCCCCCGATCCAGGATTTCCTCTTCGATATATTGGAGGAAGCCGTCGTTTTTCTTGTGACAGATGCCTTTCGGGTCTCCCTTCACTCTAAAGCTTTGACATACAAGTATTTGTTTTTCAGGTAGTGCCATGATTGATTCCTTTCTTTGGTAATGCCGTTACTTACGGCTCTTTTTCTTTTTTTTGCCGCCGCCGTAGAGGACATCGACGGTGCCTTCAATGGTATCGTCTGTAATCAGGACCCTGATTCCCGCCTGGCCCAGAATTTTCCTGGGGTTTTCACCGGCACTTGCGGCCAGCAGGACGAAACAGTCGGGCAGGATGTCGGCCAGTGTTTCCCAACGCGATCCGCCCCCGCCCGGTTCGGGTGCCGGTCTGCTCTCCAGAAGGCAGGCCAGACCATCTTCCCGCGGCCCATAGATTAAAACCCGGATGGCCTCGCCCAGATGCAGATCGACATCCATACCGTTTGAACTGACCACGGCCACATTGGGTCTCTTCCTGGTTGGCTTTGGCAAACCGGGTCGTACATCCTGATGACATCCTGTAGCCGGTTCCGGTTGGTGTTCGGCGGAGACGGTGATATACCGGGAGGCGCTTTTACGCACAATCTCCATCATTTCTTTATCCGGTGGTGCCAAATTGATCTCCGCCCCTTCCTCAGGCCGGTACGGGCAGAGAATCATATTTTCGGCCCCCAGATCCGCCATCAGATGGGCAATCGCTTCAACGTGATCCGTATTATTTTCCGGATAGACTGTTGTGACGATACTGACTTTCATCCCGGCGTCCTTAAAGGCCCGTACTGCTTTTTTCTGTTCGGCAACCAGTATCTTCGCAGCATCCTGCAGCCGAATTGTCTTGAATCCCGGTCGGATCCAGGCATAGAGCTTTTCCAGAATATCTTCCGTCACCGCATTGACCAGCAGATCAGCGTGGGTCACTCCGACCTTTGACAGAGTATCGGCATATTTTTCCCCACCGATCCCAAGTGTTTTGATGGAGAGCGGTATTTCGGGAAAGCGCTGATGGATCAGCATCAGGGTTTCCAGGGTAGGCTCGATATAGGCGAGCGGATCTCCGGGTCCGGAGAGGCTGATGCGATCTATTGTTTCTCCCTGTTCCACGAACACCGCTATCTTGTCCAGAGCCTCCTGAGGTGCTAAATGCATGGCAGGCTCCGGATTCATCGAGGCGAAACGAATTCTGGCATTTATGCGGGGTGCCGCAGGAAGTTCCACTATCCGTTTGTTTCCAATGGAGGCGCCGGTACAGCAGCAAGAAGCTGAATTTTTAGCAATTGTAGTCTTCATCCTGATATCCTCGATTGGCTCTTGAGAACTACTCCCGCGGAAAGGGGGGGCTTGCCGCAGGAGCCGGGCCTTACATAACAAGCTCAAATGTTCGTTCCGGATCATCCCTGTCTTTCCGATCAAGCAGGGCGCTGAGAATCTTCTCAAGTAACCTTAAGGCCCCTTTATAGCCGACTGTCGGGAAATACTGATGCCCCTGCCGGTCCAGGATCGGGAAGCCCCAGCGGACCAGAGGGATATCCTCGTCCCTGGCGATATACTTGCAGTAGGTGTTACCGATCAGAAGATCTACCGGTTCGTTCTTGATCCACTGGTGGAGCAGGAACATGTCACCCCAGGCCTTGACCTTCACCTCGCAGGGCACATCCTTGGTCAGCTCTTTGATCCGAGCTTCAAATTTCTTCCCTGGTGTCCCCGTTATGACATAAGCCGGAATCATATCGATGGAGGTCAGAAACTCAACCATCGAGATCAGTTGGTCAGGATCACCGACCAGGGCGACACGCTTATGGTAGAAATACTGGTGCATATCCGAGATCAGATCTACCAGCTGGCCGCGTTCATAGGTCACCTCATCCGGCACGGTTGTTCCGGCGACGATCCTGAGCGCATCGATAAAACGATCGGTGGCCTTCAGGCCGAAGGGCATATCGAGTACCGAGCAGGGGACCTTACACTTCGAATCCAGCCAGCGGGCCGCATCGGCTGAACACCATTCGCCCAGCGCCAGGGTGCCGATCGCGTCCCCGCAGCCCTTCAGCTCCTGGACCGTCGTCCCGCCTTTGGGAAACATGGTGTATTCGCCGGACAAGGGGCCGTCCAGGACACCGGAAGTATCCGGAAAGAGGGTGTAATCGACGCCGATCATCTCCGCCAGGCGTTTCAATTCCCGCATATCGGACGGCTCAACCCAACCGGGGATGATATTCACCTTGCCGTTTTTCTTGCCCGTAGGCGTTGCCATCCCCGCCATGGCTTTGACCATATTGGAAAAGCCGGTGACGTGGGAACCGACGTAGCTCGGGGTCGGTGCGCCGATGATATGCTTGCCTTTCGGGATCTTCCCCTCTTTTTCCGCCTTGATGGCGATCTGTTTCAGGTCATCACCGATGGTCTCAGACAGACAGGTCGTGTGTATGGCGATGATCTCAGGTTCATAGACCGTGAAAATATTTTCAATGGCCTGCAGGAGATTGGCCTGGCCGCCGAAAACGGAGGCGCCCTCGGTAAACGAGCTGGTCGCGGCCGATATCGGCTCTTTATAGTGCCTGGTCAGGGTGCTCCGGTGATAGGCGCAGCATCCCTGTGAACCATGGCTGTGCGGAAGACAGCCATTGATGCCGAGCGAGGCGTACATCGCGCCGATGGGCTGGCAGGTCTTGGCCGGGTTGATCACCAGGGCGTTCCGTTCCATTATTTCTTTGGGTGTATGTCGTAGTAGCATTGTCGTTTTCCTGGTATGGGTTATTCCCAAACGTATGTTGCCGAGAGTTCAGGGTTTTCCTGCCATGGGGCCTTCATATAGCTCCAGACCCTGCTGTTGACCAGCCGGTCGATCTCGTGATAGAAGTTCACTGCCCCAACAAATCCGGCATACGGGCCGCCGGAATCGTAGCTATGGAGCTGTTTTTGGGGGATGCCCAGTTTCTGTACCGAGTATTTTTCCTTGATCCCGGCACAGAAGAGATCAGGTTTCATGATCTGGATGAGCTTGTCGGCCTCATACTGGTTCATGTCGTCGATAATTATAGTATCTTTATCCATATCCGGGTTGAGTCCGTGATACTCCTTGAAGTGCAGGCCGTCTTTTTCCAGGGCCTGCATCTCCTCGGGGCTTTTACGGGGCCGGAAGAGTTTTTCGTCCGGCTCGACCTCGAGCTCTTCAATATTCCGGCTGTCGGCATCGACCTTCAAAGTAGGGATCACCTGCCGGCCTTCATAATCGTCGCGATGGCCGAATTCATAGCCGGCGCTGATCGTCTTCATGCCCATCTCCTTGAAGAGTTCCTGGTAATGATGGGCCCGGGAGCCGCCGACAAAGATCATTGCCGTTTTCCCTTCGGTGCGGGGGAGTACATCTGCTCTTGCGACCTCGACTGCCGGCATCTCTTCGGCGATCACCTCTTCCACTCGGTCGATCAGCTCTTGGTCGCCAAAATACTTTGCGATTTTCCGAAGCGACTTGGCCGTGGAGTTAGCGCCGATAAAATTGATTTTAATCCACGGGATGCCGTACTTAACCTCCAGCATGTCCGCCACATAGTTGATGGAGCGGTGGCACATGACCGCACTCAGATCGGCCTGGTTGGCCGAGGCGAACTGATCATAGGTCGAGTTTCCGGAAAAGGTCGCGATATTGGTGATGCCGCACTTTTTCAGGATCCGGTCGATCTCGAAGCCGTCGCCGCCGATGTTGTACTCGCCCAGCAGGTTGATCTTATACTTATCCGTTTTTTCGGTGGTGCTGGTGCCGACCATATGCCGGAAGACCTGGTTGTTGGCGATATGGTGGCCGGCCGACTGGGAAACGCCTTTGTAGCCCTCACAGCTGAAGGCGAAGACGTTACAGTTCCCGAATTTTTCCTTCATCTTCCTGGCGACAGCGTGGATATCGTCACCAATCAGACCCACCGGGCAGGTGGCAAAGACTGCGATCCCTTTGGGGTGAAAGAGGTCGTAGGCCTCCTGGATTGCCGCCTCCAGTTTTTTCTCACCGCCGAAGATGATATCGGAATCCTGCATGTCGGTGGACATGGCATAGGGGATGAAGTTCTCATTTTTTTCGCCGGAGGCCGAGGTCTGGTTCCGCCGGGTCAGCCAGGCGTAAAAACTGCAGCCGATCGGTCCATGCACCAGGTTGACGATGTCGCTGGTCGGTCCCATGATAACGCCCTTGCAGCCGGCATAGGTGCAGCCACGCATGGTGATGATGCCGGGGATGGTCCGGACGTTGGCGACAATCTCCGGAGTGGTGTTCTCCAAGGCCTCGTTGATCATTATCTGTTTGGCGCGTTTGCGGGCCACCTTGGGCGGGTACTTTGTCAGAAGTTCCGCTTTGATGTCGGTTGGTTCCCACTGCACCAGTTTTTTCTTTAATCGTGCCATCATGTATCTCCTTGGGGAGGTTTATACGATTGATTTTTCGCCTTTCTCGCCCGTGCGGACGCGAACGGAATCTCCCACCGGCAGCACAAAGATCTTGCCATCGCCGGGTTTGCCTGTCTGGTTGGTTTCGATAATCGTCTGGACCACATCGTCGACCATGTCGTCTTTGATGACGACGGTCAGCATTCTTTTTGCATAGAGGGCTCCCTTTTGGCCAAGGAGGGCTGCCGCCTCTTCATACCCGTCCTTGGCCCCGGTCAGGACCTGAGGGTTTATAAAACCTATTCCCCGCCCCTGCGCCTCATGGGCAAAGAAGGCATCGACACCGGCCTCGGTCAGGGCTATCTTGGTCTTGTTCATCATATTCATGCGCACAACTGCGATCACCTCTTTCATACCGCACCTCCCACGGCCACGGGTTCTTTGATCCCGGAGCTGATGGTGTAGACGTCCTGGACAGCGCTGACAAAGATCTTGCCGTCGCCGAAGGCCCCTTTGACGCCGGTTCTGGCTGCGGCCATGATCGTTTCGATGACAAAGTCTTTGTCTTCCTCTTTGACCACGCTCATCAGCATAGTCTTGGGCAGCTCGTCATAGGTTATGGCCCCGATTTTAATACCGCGCTGCTTGCCGCGCCCCGCTACCGAATATTTTGTAACTGCCGGAAACCCTGCATCCATAAGGGCCGCCAGGACATCGTCTGCTTTTTCAGGTCTGATTATTGCTCTGATCATAATCATCATGGTTGTTTCTCCTTGTTGTAGTTTCGATTGATTATGCATCCGCCATCAGACCGAAGTCCATGAGAAGCTGCTCAAGTTCTTCCATGGCTAAGGGCTTCGGGATGACAAAGTTCGTGTTTTCATCGATGGCCTTGGCCAGTCCCCGATAGGCGTCGGCCTGAGGGACCTTGTCGTTCCATTCGAGAACGGTCTTTCGATTAATCTCAGCTCGCTGGACGTCGTTGTCGCGGGGCACGAAATAAATCATCTTTGTGCCGATTTTTTTGGCCAGTTCCTCGATCATCTCTTTTTCGTTGTCAACTGCGCGGGAGTTGCAGATTAATCCTCCAAGCCGAACACTTCCGGACTGGGCGTATTTACCGATTCCCTTACAAATGTTGTTGGCGGCGTACATAGCCATCATCTCGCCGGAGACGACGATATAGATCTCTTCAGCCTTACCGTCCCGTATCGGCATTGCGAACCCGCCGCAGACGACGTCGCCCAGGACATCGTAAAAGGCGTAATCCAATCCTTCCCTTTCATCGTACGCTCCAAGAGACTCCAGCATGTTGATCGAGGTGATGATGCCGCGACCGGCGCAGCCGACACCGGGCTCCGGGCCACCGGATTCAACGCACCAGGTATCGCCGTATCCCTTCTTTCTGATATTGTCGAGCTCCACGTCCTCACCTTCTTCCCGCAGGGTATCGAGGACCGATCTCTGGGACAGACCACCCAGCAATAACCGGGTTGAGTCCGCTTTCGGATCGCAACCGACAACCATGACCTTGCGTCCCATCTGGGCAAGTCCTGCCACTGTGTTCTGGGTTGTTGTGGATTTTCCAATTCCGCCTTTTCCATAAATCGCTACTTTTCTCATCGTGGTTCTCCTTGTTGTGTCGTCTGAACGGGGAAACAAGCTCGTCTGTTCAGTGGGAGTAATCTTTGCCGGTTAAAAGTGACATTACATCTGTACCGTTGCATCTGTTGGAATCTCTAAAAGCAAAGGGCGTGCCATTTACGAAAGCATAGTTTTTATTTATGTATATCAATTATATATAAAATTTTACTACAGTATTGTTTATAAATTGTTATCACTAACACCTCCTTCCTTTTTGTCGTAAAAACTACAAAAAGGAAGATATGGTTACACTATGGTCGGCATGTTCATACGCCTGACCGGGAACTCATCGGTGCCGGTTTACGGCTGATGGCTCTATTTTCAATGCGCCAGGAAGTAATTTCCGAAACGAGAAAGAGGGGGGGCGGGAGGATTTTCTCGGTACAGTACAAATATGTAAATATCAGCTTTTTTTCTCGAGGCACCTCACGTAAATGTAATATTTAAAAGTGGGCTGCGGAACGGACTTTCTAACTATTCTGTAGCCATTATCGCATCCTAGACGATTTGCAAATTTTGGGACTGAAATTTGCATAATAGATGTTACAAATGATCGCAATTAATGAATTTTAAACACATTACAGACAATTCTGCTCTTCTTGAAAACCCTCCATGTCGTTGCCCATTAAAGGTGATACGGCTTGAAATACGGTTCTTCTCTACTGATTTGGAGAAAGAAATGGAAAATCATCTCAATAATCCCTCTCGAGCCGGTCGATTGACACAGGGGCTTGAACTTCTGGCCCTGCATAGAATAACCGAGCTGATCGGGACGGCAGTTCATCTGGAGACGACTCTGGCCAATATCCTGAAGGTGTTGCAGGATACCCTGCGGATGGAGCGGGCGACCCTGCTTCTCCTTGACGAAGAGACGCAGTGCCTGACAATCAAGGCCTCCTGCGGGCTGTCCGAGGCGGAAGAAATGAGGGGGGTCTATAAACCCAATGAGGGTATCTGTGGCCAGATCTTTCAGAGCAGATCACCCTTTGTCGTCCCCGACATCAACAGTGAACCGCTTTTCTTGAACCGTACCGGGGCGCGATCATCGATCAGCAAGACGAAGATGTCCTTTTTGGGCGTGCCGGTCCTGGTAAATGCGGAACCGGTCGGAGTGCTGACCGTTGATCGGCTGTTCGGTCCGGAGGTCTCCTTTGAGGAGGACATCCGATTCCTGACCGTCCTGTCGACGTTGATTTCTCAGTTTCTGACCCTGCATACCGCCATTCGTAAAAAGGAAGAAAAACTCCGGGAAGAAAACCGATCCTTAAAGGCAAAACTGCACAACCTGCATGACGGCCACTTCATTATCGGCCATTCCAAGCCGATGCAGGATGTGTTCAGTATTATATCGAAAATTGCGTCAAGCCGCGTCACCGCATTACTCCTTGGAGAGTCAGGGACCGGCAAGGAGCTTGTGGCGAGGGCCATTCATGAGACTGGTAACAGGAAAGAAAAGCCATTCGTGAAGGTCAACTGTGCGGCACTGCCGGAGACATTGCTTGAAAGCGAGCTGTTCGGGCATGAACGAGGGGCCTTTACCGGGGCGCATGCGACACGGACCGGCCGATTCGAGCTTGCCGATCAGGGAACTATTTTTCTTGATGAAATTGGGGAGATGCCTCTGGCTTTGCAGGCAAAAATGCTGCGAGTGCTGCAGGAAAAACAGTTTGAACGGATAGGCGGCAACAAGACATTTGCAGTCGATGTCCGTATTATCGCTGCAACCAATGTCAGCCTCGAAAACGCTGTTGCCAAGGGGCTCTTTCGGGCGGATCTTTACTATCGTCTGAATGTTGTACCTATTGTTCTGCCGCCGCTCAGAGAACGAAAAGAGGACATCCCTGTTCTTTTCAATCACTTTCTCGGGATAAGCAATGAACGAAATGCCAAAAAACTGAGCCTGACTCCTGAGCTTCTGGATTTGCTGGTTTCCTATTCCTGGCCCGGTAATGTGCGGGAGATGCAGAATCTGGTCGAACGGATGGTGATCCTGGCCGAGGGCGAGAGGCTGACTCTGGCCGACCTGACACCGAATATTCTGGCCTCGGTTCATGGCCGCCCGGAGGAAAGATCGGTCCAGAAGTGGCCACCCGGAGAAAAGAAGGAGAGACAATCCTTACATGATATCGAACGGGCAGAAGTTGAGGCTGCATTGAAACGGCATGGCTGGGTACAGGTGAGGGCTGCAACGGAATTGGGTCTGACCCAGAGGCAAATGGGGTACCGGATCAGAAAATATAAACTGTCCCGATACGGGATAGTTTAAGATAAAACCAAAGATGGTCATCATGGAAGCATTCCGGCAAGGATTTCCTTATCGTTGAGCGGTCGGCCCAGAACACATGCTTTTTCCCTCAGAGCATGTGTTTTTTGCAGAAGCAGATCGTTATCAATTTCATGTCCCAGCTCGGCAAGCCTCTTTTTCAGCGCCTTCCGGCCGCATTTGGCACCAAGCAACAGGTGCCGGGCGATACCAACCCGCTCCGGTGGATACGGTTCATAGGTGGTCGGGTCCCTTTGGAGTCCATGCAGATGTAAGCCCGTTTCGCAGCTGAAAATTTTATCACCGATAAGAGGTCGGTCGTCATTGATTGTTTTATTTGTAATTCCTGCAACATATTCGGCCAGAGGCTTGAGGTGTTCAGGCTGGATCCGTGAGGGTGAACGCATTATGCCCAAATAACCGGCCAGTTCCTCCAGGCGCGCGCAACCTGAACGTTCTCCCAGGCCGAGGACAGTGACGTCTGCCCAGTCGGCACCTGATTCCAATGCAGCCATGGCGTTGGCCGTGGCCATGCCGAAATCGTTATGGGTGTGGACGGCAAGGTCGCAACTGCACAGGGATTTCTTGATCTCGTCAACCATCCGGATTATCTGCACCGGGGTGGCAATACCGACGGTGTCGGCCAATCGGATCCGGAAGGCTCCTTCCTGTTCGGCAAGACGGGCCATCCTGGCGAGGAAGTCCGGATCCGCCCTGGTGGCATCCTCAAACCCGACCGATACCTCCATGCCCTTCTGCCGGGCGGCCCCGATCGCCGATTGCATGGTCCGTTCAGCCCAGGTTCTGTCTTTTCCACATTTCCTGTCCAGATGCAGATCGGATACAGGGATGGAGAGGGACAGGCGATCAGGGGCAAGGGCTGCCGCCATGAAAATATCTTCTTCTTTGCATCTGCACCAGAGGGAAGTTTTTAAATCGGGATGTTGGGTGCGGCAGAAAGTCATGAGTTCGTCCAAATCACGGGCGAACGGAGAGACGACGCCGATCTCCAGTTCGGAGATACCTACCAGTGCAAGGCCATTGATGATCACTTTCTTCTGGCTGATGGTAAAGTTGATCCCGACTGTCTGCTCGCCTTCTCTCAAGGTTGTATCTATCAGGTACATCGGTTTATTCATTTCTTTTATAACCTTCCATCAAAAGTATGTTCTGCTGAGTCTTTGGGGCTCGAAGGCGGTGATTTCGAAGATACTAGGTGTGTATTTTATATAGCAATTTTAGTGCCACTATTATCTTTTTTTCGGGCAAGGTTCGGCTTGAGGTGATGAAGAGGAGATTATTGCAATTCGATAGTGGTGTATTTCAACCTTGAATTCGATGCTGCAAATTTGGCAGGATACCAAAAAGGAGCAGCTCTTCCTCTCCCATCTTCCCATTATCTGACAGTCCGATTTTTATTGATTTAACACTTTGATATTATGTGTAAAAAATATATTACAGCAGGGGTGGCTGGATTAAACAAAAAATATGCATGCAAATGATAATTATTATTGACAAATAATTTGTACATTATATTATTGATTTTCATTTCTGTTTGCGGATTAAGTTGGTTGAAAGATTGGGTTCTTTAATGGCTTCAACGATAAGATTAATGACGTCGAGCTGTTCCGGATGATGGGTACCCAAATGAGAAAAAGTATTTTTCCCCACTGGCAGAGGACGATTGTCCGGTTTTACCTGGGTGGTTTTCGGGCGATGACTGTAGGAAAGACGCTCTGGAAGATAATTTTGATTAAATTATTTGTCATGTTTGCGGTTCTTAAACTGTTTTTCTTTTCAGATTACCTGCATACGAATTTTTCCACTGATCAACAGCGGTCTGACCATGTGCTGGAGCAGATCACACTGCAAATGAAGATGCCTGATGGAAAGGACAATAAATAATTCTTTACCGAGGAGGGAGGTCAGATGAACCAGATCGATTTAAACATGGTAGACTGGGCAAGGGCGCAGTTTGCACTCACTGCCATGTATCACTGGATTTTTGTTCCGTTGACCCTGGGGCTGTCGTTTCTTTGCGCCTTCTATGAGTCATTGTATGTGCGTACAGGGAAAGAGGAGTGGAAAAAGATCGCCAAATTCTGGATGACGCTGTTCGGCATCAACTTCGCGATTGGGGTTGCCACTGGAATCATCCTGGAGTTTGAGTTCGGCACCAACTGGTCGAATTATTCCTGGATGGTCGGAGATATCTTCGGGGCGCCGCTGGCGGTGGAGGGGATTGTTGCTTTCTTTCTTGAGGCGACCTTCTTTGCGGTGATGTTTTTTGGCTGGAACAGGGTGTCAAAGGGATTTCATCTGTTTTCGACCTGGATGGTTGCGATCGGTTCCAACCTGTCGGCGCTCTGGATCCTTGTGGCCAACGGCTGGATGCAGCATCCTGTCGGCATGATCTTCAATCCCGATACGGCCCGTTTTGAGATGCGGAATTTCTGGGAGGTCCTTTTTTCGCCTGTGGCAATAGCCAAATTCACTCATACGACCAGTTCCAGTTTTATTGTCGGATCACTGTTTGTGATCACCGTCTCATCCTGGTACCTTCTCAAGGGCAGGAACACGGAGATGGCCAAAAAATCTATCCTGGTCGCCTCCGTCTTCGGATTGCTGTCGACTGCCTATGCGGGGCTAACCGGGGATGAATCGGCCTATGTCAATGCCTTCACCCAGCCGATGAAGCTTGCCGCCTATGAAGGTCTGTATAACGGCAAGGCGAAGGCGGATCTGGTCGCCTTCGGTATCCTGAAAAGCGAGAAAATGCCAGGTGATGATACGAATCCATTCCTCTTCGACATTAAGCTGCCTGGCCTTCTCTCGCTCCTTGCCAACCGGGATGCGAGCAGCTTTGTTCCCGGAATTAAGGATCTTGTCTATGGCAATACCCTGGAAAAAATTGTCGGCGTCAACGCCAAGATGGAGCGAGGTAAGATGGCGATTGCCGACCTTGCCGCCTATAAAAACGCTAAAAAAAGTGGCGATACAGCTGGAAGCGCTCAGGCCTTGGAGAAGTTCACTGTCAATAAGGACTACCTGGGCTATGGGTATTTTGCCAAACCAGAAGAGAGCATCCCGCCGGTGAAACTCACCTTTTATTCGTTCCATATCATGGTCTCTCTTGGGTGCTTCTTTACCTTTTTCTTCCTGGTCTTCCTGTATCTGGGATATAAAAATTCATTGGAGCGGCACAGATGGCTGCTGCAGCTGGGGTTTATTTCATTTTTTCTGGGAATGCTGGCATCTCAGGCCGGCTGGGTTGTGGCGGAGGTGGGGCGGCAACCCTGGGTGATCCAGAATTACCTGCCGGTTCACATAGGGACATCCAATATCGCAGCCGGCAACGTCCAGGCAACCTTCTTCATGTTCCTGGGGCTTTTTACCCTGCTCCTTCTGGCCGAGGTGAAAATCATGCTCAAACAGATCAAAATCGGACCGGAGGAGGTATAAGATGATAGGGAATCTTGATTATGTAATTCTACAACAGATATGGTGGATTTTAGCCTCGGTTGTCGGGGCGCTCTTCCTCTTCCTGACCTTTGTCCAGGGGGGGCAGACCCTGCTCTGGCAGGTCGGCAAAACGGAAACGGAGAAATCACTGGTTATCAATTCTCTGGGCACGAAGTGGGAACTCACCTTTACGACGCTGGTGCTTTTCGGCGGGGCCTTGTTTGCGGCCTTCCCGAAGTTCTATGCGACCAGTTTCGGCGGGGCCTACTGGGTCTGGATCCTCATTCTTTTTACCTTCATCGTCCAGGCGGTGAGCTATGAATTCCGGAAAAAACCCAACAATCTCCTGGGAGCGCCCGTCTACGAGTTGTTCCTCTTGATCAATGGGTCCGTAGGCATTCTGCTGATCGGGGCGGCGGTCGGTACATTTTTCACCGGTTCCAACTTTACCCTCAATGACTACAATCAGGTCAAATGGACCCATCCGTTGATGGGGCTGGAGGCCGCCTTTTCTCTTTTTAATCTGTCGCTCGGACTGTTCCTGGTCTTCAATGCCAGGGTTCTCGGGGCTATGTACCTGGTCAACACCATCGATTTCAGCGGTATGACTGAATTTGAGACCAGAGTCCGCAAGGCCTGCCTGATGAATCTGCTCTATGCACTGCCGTTTTTACTCTATGTTCTTGTGAGCCTTCTGGTCATGGATGGGTTTGGTTTTGACGGGAAGGGCGTGATCAGTATGGTTCCGCATAAATATCTCGGCAACCTTCTGGCCATGCCCCAGGTCCTTGGCCTGCTGCTGGTTGGTCTTGTCCTGGTTATCTGGGGAGTAGTTCTGACCAGTCTCAAGGGGAGTGATAAAGGGGTCTGGTTTGGCGGACTCGGGACTGTTCTGGTCGGTCTTGCCGTCTTTTTTACCGCCGGCTTCAATAATACCGCTTTCTATCCGTCCAAGGCGGATCTCCAGTCGAGTCTGACGATCTACAATGCCTCTTCAACGCACTATACTTTGACGGTGATGACCTATGTTGCCCTCGTTATTCCCGTTGTCCTGGCTTATATTGCCTGGGTCTGGCGGCAGATGAATGCCAAAAAGCTGAATGTTGACGATGTTACCGGCGATAAGGCCTACTGAGAAATCATTGGAGGTGTGAATATGGAGGCATTTCTGCTTATTTCCTGGATTGTGCTGATTATTGTCGCCTATAAATGCACGGTCGTAGTTCTCGATAAGACCGGAAAGCTCTGAGGATGATGCCTGCAGATCATCAAAAAAGAACCCGGATGATCTGCAGGCAGACAAGGGCGTACACTCCGGCCATCACGTCGTCCAACATGATCCCGAGACCACCATGGATATGCCGGTCAAACCAGGAGACTGGAAAGGGCTTCCAGATATCGAAGATCCTGAAAAGGATAAAGGCGAGCAGCCAGGCGGCAGGCTGATCGGGGACAAGGGTCAACGCAATCAACATGCCGACGATTTCGTCGATGACAATACAACCGGGATCAGGCTGGTCCATGATTTTTTCGGCAGAACCGGCCGCAAAAAAACCGACGACAAAAAGTGCTGCTATTATGGCAAGATAGATGGTCAGGCTGCATCCTCTGATGAAAAACCAGGGCACAAAGGCAGCAGCCGATCCCCAAGTGCCGGGGGCCTTGGGGAGTTTCCCGACATAGCAGCCGGTGGCGATGGCGATGATCAGCTGATTCATGCTGTCTCTTCTCCGCCCTGACAGACGGCCCTGTAGACCTGTGGTAGCGGCACATTATGCCGTGCAGCAATTTCCCTGCAGGCCTCATATTCCGGATAGACAACGATCCCTGCCGGTGTCCAGACCTTTTTTGCCTGAACCTTTCCCCATCTGGTATCAACCATAACCATTTCCCGTGCCAGGGTGGAGCGCTGTTCTCTTCTGAAGCGCAGACCGATGGCGCTGGTCTCGGACAGAATCGTCTCTTTCAGTGTGGGACAATGGACGGGATTGCAGATTACCTGCAGTTTGAAGCCGGGTCTTCCTTTTTTCATCTGCAGCGGGGTAAGGCTCACGTCGAGGGCACCCCTGGCAAGCAGCAGGTCGCAGACATAGGGGAATCCTTCGGGATTCCAGTCGTCCAGATTCGTCTCGATAATTTCCACCTCCTGGGACTCGCTGACTGAATGAGTTCGGCCTACGATCAGGCGGAAGAGATTGGGCAGGTGATTGGGGAGAACATGGCTGCCTGCGCCATAGCCTGTTTGTTCAATAGTCATCGGCTCCATCGGTCCGAAATGGTCGACCAGGACCTTGAAGAGGGCGGCACCGGTCGGGGTGACCAGTTCCTGCTCAATCGGAACGCCATAGACTGGAAGTCCGCGGAGCAGTTCACAGACCGCAGGTGCAGGCAAAGGCAGGGTGCCATGGGCGCAGACGACGAAACCATGTCCCATTGGGACCGGTGAGGAGACAAGCCTTTTAATACCCAGCAGATGCAGGCCGAGCACTGTGCCGACAACGTCGATGATGGTGTCGATGGCGCCTATTTCATGGAAGTGGACCTGCTCCACCGGAATCCCATGGACCTTTGCCTCGGCGATGGCCAGTTCCCGGAAAACAGCTATGGATTTTTCAATTATCCGCGCCGGAAGTCTCGATCTCTCCAGCAAAGAAATGATTGCCGAGAGATGCCGGAATTCGGATCGTGGCTCACTGTCGACGCAGATGTAGATGCTTTCGATCGATGAAACGATTTTTGATTCAATAGAGAGTGTAAACGGGCCGATATCCAGTTTGCCGAGTTCACTGCGGAGAATGCCCTCATCGACGCCTGCATGGATGAGCGCCCCGAGAAACATATTTCCGCTCACTCCGGCGAAGCAGTCGGCATAGGCGATTCGAGCGTGTGTTGTTGTCATAGGCGGGCCCGGGGAGCGGCTGGATTGCAGAGAACAGGGATACCTCGCATGCAGCCGGGGTTATGCATTTGCAAAGCATTGACCAGGTACCAGCGGGTGGCCGCAGATGTAGGCATCGACCGTCATCCGTTTCCCCCCTTCCGGCTGGATTTCCCTGATCAGGAGGGCGTTCTGTCCTGTGGCGATTAAAAGTCCTTCTTTGTCTGCGCGCAGCAGGACTCCCGGCGCGGAATCGATCAGGACAGGAAGCACTTCCGGGGCGAAGAGGCGAAAGCGTTTCCGGGCCAGGAAACTGTAGGCGGTGGGCCATGGGTCCAGCCCTCTGATCCAGCAGTGCAGTTCCGTAGCCGGCCTGCTCCAGTCGACCAGGCCGTGCTCCTTGGTCAACATAGGGGCCAGGGTGGCCTGACTGTGATCCTGGGGAACAGGCGGAAGCCCGTCCTGCCGCAGGAGGTCGAGGGCCTTCCTCAGGGTCGAGGCCCCGAGGTCTGCCAGCTTTAGGAAAAGCGACCCGGCCGTCTCGTCCGGACCAACAGGAAGACGGGCGGGCAAGAGGATATCGCCGGTGTCCATTCCCTCATCCATCCGCATTACGGTGACCCCGACTTCGGTTTCACCCTTAAGGACGGCCCACTGGATGGGTGCTGCGCCCCTGTATTTCGGGAGCAGCGACCCGTGGACATTGATGCAGCCAAGGGGCGGCAGCTCCAGGAGTGAGGGTGGAAGAATACGGCCATAGGCGACGACCACGATGAGGTCGGGCGCAAAACCGGCCAGGGTGTCCCTGAATTCCTGGGTTTTGATCTTGGTGGGCTGCAGGACCGGGAGGCCTGCAGCAAGGGCCGCGGTTTTGACGGGCGGCGGGGTAAGTCTCTTGCCCCGTCCTTTTTCCCGATCCGGCTGGGTAACCACTGCCACAACCTCATCAGGGCCCGCGATCAGACTATTCAGGACGGGCACCGCAAAATCGGGGGTACCCAGAAAGATGATTCGATAGGTTTTCATCCAGATGGCCTCTCTTCGCCTGCGAGCATCTTTTTTACTTTCTTTTTATAAAGCTGCCTTTTCAAGGGACTGAGGTGGTCGATAAAGAGGATACCGTGAAGGTGGTCGATCTCATGCTGCAGGACAACGGCAAACCGTTCTTCAGCTGTAATTTCCGCTGCCTCGCCAGTTATATCCTGATAGGCAACGGTAATCTTCTTAAACCGTTTCACATTGGAGGTGAGTTCAGGAACGCTGAGACACCCTTCCTCGTCTATCTGCTGCCCTTCGCTGCTGACAATCCTGGGATTTACCAGGGGCATGAAATCTTTGTCCCTTTTTTCTTTGGAGATGTCCACAACGATAAGCTGTCGTGAGTCTCCGATCTGAGTTGCCGCAAGTCCGATCCCCGGCGCGTCATACATGGTTTCGGCCATGTCGTCGATAAGCTGTTCCAATTCTTTATCAAAGGTTCCAACCTGCTTGGCCTTTTGGCGAAGAAGGGGGTTAGGGTAGGTGAGAATGGTACGTATCGTCATTGGAAGCTCTTCATAACAGAAAAATGAATTTCATATGATTTTAATCTCTTGCACTGAATGCCCCTTTATCTTACCATACAGAGGCAGTTTATGCCATCTGCGAAAATGTCACCGATCAGGGGGATTCGGACGGCCTTTCCCCCTATCCAGATAAACGGGACATTTTTCAGAGCCCTTTAGAAGGGCAGGTACTCTAGAAATAATAATCGTCTTTGAGAAAAACTCAACCGGATCTGTCTATGAATAGTATCTTCCTTGTTGTAAGCTATCTGGTCGGTGCCATTCCATTCGGACTGCTTATAAGCAAAGCAGCGGGTGTCGATGTCCGCAGGGAAGGGAGCCGTAACATTGGTGCCACGAATGTCAGCCGGGTTCTGGGTAAAAAGCTTGGTCTTCTGACGCTTCTCTGTGATGTGACCAAGGGGTATCTGCCGATGCGACTCGCCTATCTCTATCTGCCTGAAGGGGAAACACGACAGCAGATCATCTCTTTATGCGGGGTGATGGCCGTTGTCGGACATATGTTTCCGGTCTATCTGCTATTCAAGGGAGGAAAAGGGGTAGCAACCGGGCTGGGGGTCTTTCTTTTTTTCTCGCCGGCAGCCATTACCGTCAGTCTGGTGATATTCATCACAGCGGTTATAGGCACTGGATTCGTCTCCGTCGGTTCCCTGCTGGCCTCTGCCTTGGCCCCCTTCTGGGTATGGTTTTTTGGCGGCAGCGGATCAACGATTCTGGCAGCTGCAGTTATTGCCTCTCTTATCTGGGTCAAGCATCGGGAAAATATCGGCAGGCTGTGCAGAGGGAAAGAGAAGACATGGAAAAAAAAGATGGAAAATTAACTGGTTTCTTCTCGTTTCTTAAGAAAATAGAAAAGAGACCGTAATGATTCACTGCGGGTCTTTTTTGTCAGTCTGTTCGAAGAGTTTACAGAATTCTTTGACAAGCTGCTTTCTGCAAGGTATTTCCAGTCGGAAATAGAATGGACTGAGCATCAGGATTCGGATCGCTTCTCTGGGTGTCATAAACGCCCTCCATGGCAAGATGTGGTTTCCCTTTTGGTTCTTTTATCGGCGGGAACGAGGCAAATCTTTACCGGGAAATGCAGGTCTCCTTTCTGTGAAGTTTTTGAGATTACCCGTGCAGAGGTCTGCCCACAGCCTTGAACGCGGTTTCCAGCAGGACTTCCGCCAGAGTCGGATGGGCGTGAATGGTGATGGCAAGATCCCGGACCGTGGCTCCCATGCGGATGGCCAGAGTACCTTCGGCGATCAGGTCTGAGGCGTGGGGACCGGTGATATGGACACCTATGATCCGGCCGGAGCCGGACCGGGAGATAATCTTTGCCTCTCCGGCGATCTCTCCCAGGACCTGAGCCTTGCCGGTGGTCCGAAAGAGGACGCTATCCGCCCGAACGTCCTGGTATCTCTTCCTTGCCTCCTCTTCGGACAGTCCGACATTGGCGACCTCGGGCATCGTGAAGATGGCACCGGGAATGATCTCGTAGGACATTCTCTTTTCTGCTCCCAGACAGTTTTCAGCGGCGATCGCTCCCTCGCTGGAGGCGACGTGGGCCAGCATCACCTTCGCAGGACCGAGGACATCGCCGATCGCAAAGACATCAGGGGTGCTGGTACGCAGCGTTTCGTCGACCATGATCCACCCCTTTTCATCCACGCCGACCCCGATATTGGTAAGTCCAAGATCGTCACTGTTCGGCGTTCTGCCGATACAGACAAGGAGCTTCTCCGAATTTTCCCGAATGAGTTGCTTTTCCTTTTCCTTGAGGTTTGTTGCGAAGGGTGAGGGGCCGATCATAATTTCGAGCCCGTCTCCAGCATATGTTGCGGATTCCACTGTCCTGTCTACCAGGACTCTGATCTTGCGTTTCTTCATCTCCCGCATGATGATTGTGCTGCAATTCCGATCGACTGACGGCAGCGGCAGGAGGCGGTCCTGTCCTTCCACGACGGTGACCCTGGAGCCGAAGGCGTTGAAGATACAGGCAAGTTCGCAGCCGATGACGCCGCCGCCGAAGATGGTGATCGACTGCGGGATATGGTCGAGTGCCAGTGCATCATTACTGGAGAGGATGGCCCGGCCGTCGAGCGGAAAGGCGGGGATGTTGAGGGGACGGCTGCCCGTTGCCAGGATAAGCCTGTCCCAGTGGATGTTGCTTACGTTCCCCTGCTCGTCCGTGACCTGCAGAAGATTATTCCCTTGAATATACCCTGTTCCGGTAACATATTGGATGGTATGATTTTTTAAGAGGGTCAGGATGCCCTTTTGCTGACCGGCAATGATTGACTCCTTGCGGGCTATCAAAGCCTGCATTGTACAGACAGGGTGTGAATCCGCCTTAATTCCAAATTCTGCGGCCCTCTTGAAGTTCTCAAGCAGATCGGCGCTCTTTTTAAAGATCTTCGAGGGGATGCAGCCATGATTCAGGCAGGTGCCGCCGATCCGGGCCTTTTCGACAAGGGTCACTTCCGCGCCCAGTTGGGCCGCTCTGATTGCGGCAACATAGCCGCCGGGTCCGGCGCCGAGAATTGCGATTTTCAGGGTCATGATAAGTAATCTCCTTGAAATGCCGCTGCGGTTTTGAAAAGATAAGGCAAGGGAAAAACATCAACAGGTAACGGGTTGTATGAAAATTGGTGAACAGGATATTTCTATCATAAACCATCTGACGGATGGAAGACATCCCTTTTCAAAGATCGTTTCTGGTTCTTCTGACCGCCTGAAGGGTGAAAGACCATGGAGAAAGATTTGAAAACCGTATTGCATGCGTGGCATGTGGAAGGCGGCGCCAATATGGCGTCTTTTGCCTCCTATGATATGCCGCTTTGGTATCCGAGCGGCGCCAGGAACGAACATCTGGCGGTCCTGACCGGGGCCGGACTCTTTGACACCACTCATATGTCCATTCTCACTGTGCGCGGAAAGATGGCCCGGCTGCTGCTGCAGTACTGTTTTTCCAAGGACCTGGACACCTGCCTCGGCCCGAACAGGGGCCCGCTTCTGCCGGGGAGGTGTGTGTACGGGGTGTTTCTCGATACCCACGGCCATGTCATTGATGACTCCATCGTCTATCAGGTCACGGAGGATCTCTATATGGCGGTGGTCAATGCCGGGATGGGCGGGACTATTGCCGCACACCTGGAGAGTCATAAAAAAGGGCCGGATCCGGTCATTTCCGATCTGACGGATCGGATCGGCAAGATGGATATCCAAGGACCGTCCTCGGCCAGGATCCTGAAAAAGATCATCAAAGATCCGGATGTCGTACTGCAGAAGATGGCCTATTTTTCCTTTAAAGGGTGGTTTGCTGGCAATGAACCCGGCGTTTTCCGGGTCGAACTGCTGGACGGGACACCGGTCTTGGTTTCGCGGACAGGCTATACCGGTGAATTCGGCTTTGAACTTTATGTCGATATCTCTCAGACGATCCGTCTCTGGGAGATGATCCTGGCTGCGGGCCGTGCCTTTAATCTGATTCCCTGCGGCCTGGCGGCCCGCGATTCCCTGCGGACCGGCGCCGTTCTTCCCCTTTCCCATCAGGACATCGGTCACTGGCCGTTTGTCAATAACCCTTGGCTTTTCGCGCTGGCCTGGGATCAGACAGGCCAGCGCTTCAGCAAGGACTTTATCGGGGCGGATGCCCTTTCGCGCTGCAAAAATCAGGATTATACATTACCCTTTGCCGGATATGATCCCCGCAAGATCAACGCCGGGGAGAACAGTTTTGTGACAGACACCAACGGCATCAGGATCGGCACCATTCTGACCTGCACGACCGACATGTCCATAGGCCGCGCAGGTCAGAATGTCGTCAGCATTGCAACGCCCGAGACATCAGGGAAACCGAAGGATTTTGCGGCGAAGGGACTGTGCTGCGGTTTTGTGAAGGTGACAAAACCGATAGCGGCAGGCGAGGAAGTTATCTTGACCGATGGAAAAAGAAAGATCAACGTGGAGATACGGGAGGATATCCGGCCTGACCGGACTGCCAGGTGGGCGATTGCAAAGATGTTATAACGCTCGAATCGAGATGAGAGAAATTTGTTTGGCTTTCATTAATCATAACAGAGAGGAAGGAGACCATGAAAGAAATCAATGAGCTGAATCTGCCGGAAGGTCTGCATTACACCAAAGACCATGAATGGGTGAGGGTAGATGGGGACACGGCCATCGTCGGGATCAGCGATTATGCTCAGGATCAGCTTGGGGATATTGTCTATGTGGAGATGCCGGAGGTGGGGAACGAATTCAGCCAGGGAGAGGAGTTCGGGACGCTGGAGTCCGTGAAGGCCGTATCCGAAACCTATCTGCCTCTGAGTGGTGAGATCGTGGAGGTCAATGAGGCCCTGGCAGATGCGCCTGAGCTGGTGAATAAGGACCCCTATGAGAATTGGCTGGTCAGGATCAAACCCGCCGATCTCTCAGAGCTTTCTGCGCTCCTGTCAGTTGATGAATATCTGGATTTGCTGAACGGCTGACCGAATCCGAATCCGGTAAGCCCAAAATTTCTCTGAGGAAAAACCATGCGCTATTTACCTCATACCAGTGAAGAAATTGAAACCATGCTCCGGGTAGTCGGGGTGGACTCCCTCAATGATCTTTTTTCTTCCGTACCCGAGGCATGCCGCCGTGACGGTGAGATGGATCTGCCTCTGCCCATGACCGAGTGGGAGCTGAACGATCATGTCCGGGGGCTTGCGGCCCTGATGGACATCAAACCCGATTACAAGGTGCTGATCGGTGCCGGAAGCTATGACCACCATATCCCGGCGATTATCCCGGCCCTGACCAGCCGCTCCGAATTTCTGACCGCCTACACACCCTACCAGCCGGAGATGGCCCAGGGGACCCTGCAGGGAATCTTCGAATACCAGACCCTGACCGCCCGGCTGCTCGGAATGGATGTAGCCAACGCCTCCATTTATGACGGTGCCTCCGCCCTGGCCGAGGCGCTTCTGATGGGGATCAGAATCTCGAAAAAGAGAAAAAAGGTGGCCATCTCATCAGCCGTCCATCCCCATTACCGGCAGGTGGCCAGGACCTACTTCCGGCCCACGGAATTCGAGCTTCTGGAACTGCCGGTTCTGGAAAACGGCCGCACCGATCTTTCCGGATTGGCCGGGCTTGGGGAACTGGCTGCAGTGGCCATTCAGTCGCCGAATTTTTTCGGTGTCATCGAGGACCTTCCGGCTGCAGCCGGGGCGATCCACAGTCGGGATGCGGTTTTTATCACCTGTTTTACCGAGCCGCTGGCCTATGGGTTGTTGAAAAATCCGGGCAGCTGTGGCGCCGACATCGTCTGCGGCGAAGGCCAGAGCTTCGGTATCCCCCGATCCTTCGGCGGACCGGGACTGGGGATGTTTGCCTGCCTGGAGCAGTATGTGCGCAGTATGCCGGGGCGGCTTATCGGCCAGACCACCGACCTCGAAGGAAGGCGGGGTTTTGTCCTGACTCTTTCTACCCGCGAACAGCATATCCGCCGGGAGAAGGCAACTTCCAATATCTGTACCAACCAGGGGCTGTGCGCGATGACCGTCGGCATGTATATGGCCGCCCTGGGCGGCACCGGGATCCGGGAGCTTGCCCGGCTGAACTACGACAAGGCCGAATACTTCAAGGCCGGGCTGGTCAAGGCAGGGGCGAAGATCTGTTTTGACTCACCCACCTTCAACGAGTTCGTGGTCGAATTTGCAGAAAACTTCAAACCGGTCGCCAAACGGCTTCTGAAAAAGAAGATCGTGGCCGGGTTGGATCTGGGTGGGTATTACCCGAACCTCAAAGAAAAATATCTCTTCTGCGTGACCGAGACCGTAAGCCGGGAAATCATTGATACCCTTGTCGCGGAGGTGAAGAAATGAAAACTGTTTTAGCCACGGGCGGGTTGATCTTAAATGAGCCGCTGCTCTGGGAAAAAGGGAAAAGGGGACGCAGGGGGATGGATGTCCCGGCAAGCGATGTCCCGGCAGCCAAGATTGATCCAGAGTTTATGGGCGTCGGCCCTGATTTTCCGGACCTGAGCGAGGTCGATATCGTTCGTCATTATACCCGGCTGTCCCAATGGAATTTCGGTGTGGATACGGGGATGTACCCGCTCGGCTCCTGCACGATGAAGTATAATCCGAAAATCAACGACAAGATAGCTGCCACCCCTGAGATTGCCGCCAGCCACCCGATGCTGCCGGACCGGCTCTGTCAGGGGACTCTGAAGATTATGTATGAGCTGCAGGGGTATCTGGCTACAATCACCGGTTTGGATGCGGTGTCCTTGCAGCCTGCAGCCGGTGCGCATGGCGAGCTGACCGGCATGCTGATCTTTTCCGCCTACCATAAAGGCCGGGGCGCAGCGCGGACCAAGATCCTGATTCCGGATACCGCCCACGGAACAAATCCAGCGAGCGCCGCCCTCTGCGGACTCCATCCCGTCCCGGTTCAGTCCGGTCCGGACGGTATCCTGGATCCGGAGGTCATTGCCCGGCTGATGGATCAGGAAACTGCGGGCATTATGGTCACCAACCCCAATACCCTGGGGCTCTTTGAGGAAAATATCAAAGAGGTCTCCCGGATCGTTCATGCCGGAGGCGGGCTGGTGTACGGCGACGGTGCCAATATGAATGCGATCATGGGGGTGGCCGACCTGAAGAAATGCGGTCTTGATATCGTGCATCTGAATCTCCATAAGACCTTCTCGACGCCGCATGGGGGAGGGGGCCCGGGCGCCGGTCCTGTCTGTGTGGTCGATCACCTGAAAAAATATCTACCCGTTCCGAGGGTGGTTAAAGATGACAAAGGCTACCGTCTTGAGTACAATCGTCCTGACTCGGTCGGCCGCGTTCATGCCTTCCACGGCAACTTCGGGATCCTGATCCGGGCCTACAGCTATATCCGTTGCATGGGTGCGGAAAATCTGAAAAAGGCAAGTCAGCTCGCGGTCTTGAACGCAAACTATATCAAGGAAAAACTCAAAGGAGACCTCCATCTCCCCTATGACCGGCCCTGTATGCATGAGTGTGTTTTTTCCGATCAGAAGCAGCATGAATTCAAGGTGTCGACCCTGGATATGGCCAAACGGCTGATGGATTTCGGGTATCATCCTCCGACCATCTATTTCCCGCTGGTTGTCAGCGGTGCGATCATGATCGAACCCACCGAGACCGAAAGCAAGGACGATCTCGATCTCTTTATCGAGGCCTTCAAGGAAATTGTCCGTGAGGCCCGGGAAAACCCGGAGATTTTGCACGAGGCACCCCATCTCTGCAAGGTCAAAAGGTTGGACGAGACAGCCGCCGCCAGGCACCCGTGTCTCACCGGATAAGAAGGGTAGGAGCCGATGAAAAGAAAGGCCTTTTTTCAGGACCTTGGGGTTATGGACTATCAGAAGGCCTATGATCTGCAGCTCGATCTTGTGGAAAAACGACAGACGGGTGCTATCGAAACCGATGTCTTCCTGCTCACAGAGCACCCGGCCGTCTTTACCCTTGGTCGCCGGGGGGGACGGGAAAACCTGACCGTCTCGGAGGAGTTTCTGCAGCAGAAGGGCGTGGATGTTATCCATGTCGAACGGGGAGGAAATATCACCTATCACGGCAGAGGCCAGCTTGTAGTGTATCCGATAATCGAGCTGAAAGCTGCCGGCCTTTCCGTCACCGAGTATATTTACCGTCTGGAAGAGGTGATGATCCGGCTGAGTGCGGATTTTGGCGTGGCCGCCGTCCGCGATCCGCGCAATCATGGGGTCTGGGTCCAGGGCCGGAAGCTCGGCAGTGTCGGGATCGCCATTCGCCATGGGGTTGCGTTTCATGGTCTGGCTGTTAATATTGATCCCTCTCTTGAAGCGTTCGACTGGATACACCCGTGCGGATTAACGGATATCCGGATGACCTCGCTGGCCAGGGAGCTGGCCATGGAATTGCCGATGGAGGAAGTGAAAAAGAAGATGGCAGGGCATCTCGCTGCAGTCTTCGAGCGGCATTTCAGCGCCATAGATCTTGAGGCCGTGATTTGCGGTTGAGACGATGATCGATATGATTGACGGGCAAAGGCATAAAGGAAAGCCAGGTTGGCTGAAACGCCGTCTTCCCTCGGGACCTGGGTATGAAAGGCTCCGAAGACTCCTGCAGGGGCATGGGCTGACCACGGTCTGTCAGGAGGCCCAGTGTCCGAACCAGTTCGAGTGTTATGCTCAAGGAACGGCGACCTTCATGATCATGGGCAGGCGATGTACCCGGAACTGCAGGTTTTGCGCTGTGGCTCATGGCCCGATCGGTCTCCCGGACCCGGAGGAACCGACTCTGGTTGCCGAGGCCGTTGAATTGCTGGGACTTCGGTATGCGGTGGTGACCTCGGTTACCAGGGATGACCTGGCCGATGGCGGCGCCTCTTATTTTGCCGATACCATCCGGGCAATCAAGAAGAGGATGCCTGCAACCCTTGTCGAGGTGCTTATACCGGATCTGCAGGGAGATCGGGGTGGCCTGGAGAAAATCCTTGCGGCCTGCCCCGATGTCCTGAATCACAATATTGAAACTGTTCCTCGTCTCTATCCCGCAGTCCGTCCCGGGGCGATATATACCCGTTCCGTCGATCTGCTCGGGCAGGTAAAGCGGATCAGCCCGAAGATCCCGACGAAGAGCGGAATCATGCTCGGACTTGGAGAATCTGAGGAAGAACTTCTCGATACCCTGAGAGATCTAGTGAACGCCGGTTGTAATATTCTGACTCTGGGGCAATATCTGCAACCCTCGCCAACCCATCTGCCGGTGGAACGATACGTGCCGCCGGATGAATTTCAGTCGCTGCAGGAGAAGGCCAGGGATATCGGTTTTGTGGGTGTTGCTGCCGGACCCTTCGTCCGCAGTTCCTATCAGGCGGAAAAATTGTATACACAGGCAACAAAAATGCTTTATCAAAACATGAAGAAACGGATTGGACAATGAACAAACAGTATGTGAATGATGCAGAGGTCTTTAAGGAATGTCCGATGTGTCGGAAAATCTGGAAAAGCAGAGAGGCCTTTTTAAATGACTGCTTTCTGCAGCTGGAAGGATATAGTGCTGATTTTAAGATCCAGGAAAAGGGACTGTTTTATTTTACCCACAGGGTGCAGGGCTGTTTTTCAACGATTGCGCTTGAAGCCAGGGATTTTCTCGATTTATACACCGGTGAAAAATACCCCGAAAGCAAAATGGGCGGTGACGAATGTTCCCGGTTCTGTTTAGAAAGAGAAAACCTTGAACGTTGCCCAGCTTTATGTGAATTTGCGTTTGTAAGAGAAGTTATACAGATTATAAAAGAACGTCATGGAGACGGCACAGATTCGGATCCGATCTGATCGTGCATGACGCTCGAGTTGCCAACGAATAAATGGAAGGTGAAAAAAGGTAATGGATACGAAAAGTTTCAAAGGCTCTACGAAATACATCCTCGATGAGGAGCTTGCAAAAATAGTCAATATATCGATGGCCCTCGAGATGCCTTTGCTGCTCAAGGGTGAACCGGGTACCGGCAAGACCATGCTTGCCCATGCGATAGCGGACTCGCTGCAGATGCGCCTGATTATTCTGAACGTGAAATCGAATATGAAGCTCATCGAGGCTTTATACCAGTACGATACGCTGACACGTTTAAATGACAGCCGGTTCGGGGATTCGCAACGGAATGTCAGCGATATTCAGGAATATTTAAAAATGGGGAAGATCGGCCAGGCCTTCACCGCAGAGGAGCGATGTGTGCTCCTGATAGATGAGATTGATAAGGCCGAGACCGAATTTCAGGACGATATGCTGGATGTCCTTGATCAGATGCAGTTCGATATCATGGAGACGGACGATGTGGTGAGGGCTGCACACAGGCCGGTGATCATCATCACCTCAAATGCCAAAAGGGATCTGTCGGACCCCTTTCTCGGCCGGTGTAATTTCCACCATATCGCCTTTCCTGATCCGAAGATGATGCGAAATATCGTCGATGTCCATTTTCCCGATATCCCGAAGAAACTTGCGGAAAATGCGATTGGGATATTTTATCAATTACGGGATCTTGAGGGCATAGAGAAGAAACCGGCCACACGAGAATTGATCAACTGGATCCGGGCGCTTTCGGCCGACCCCGATTTCAGAGAGGGAGACACGATTCAGAAGGAGATCCCCTATCTCGGTGTCCTCTTTAAAAAGAGCGGTGACTATCAGAAATCGGCAGACACCGTTTTGAAAAAACGATTTTTCAGGAATTAAGAGCTGATGTTTGTTCAATTCTTCTATTCTATGAAAGAGGCCGGTATTCCTGTCAGTCCGACCTCCTTTCTGACCTTGCATAAGGCGATGAATCGTGGCCTGGTGAACTCGCTTGATGATCTGTATATCGCCGCCAGGGCTATTCTCGTTAAAAGTGAGAGGCATTTTGACCTGTACGACCAGATATTCGCCTATTCCTTTGAAGGGGCTGAACTCCCTGATACCGAAGATCTGGAGTATGAACTCCCGGCCAAAGGCATGCTCGATGAATGGCTCAAGAACCCGAAGATCCTGGCTGCCTCTCTCGGGCTGAATGAGAAAGAGCTGCAGAAGATGTCCCCTGATGAACTCATCGAATATTTTAAACAGCGGTTGCGCGACCAGAAAGGCAGGCATGACGGCGGTTCAAAATGGATCGGAACCGGCGGAACCTCTCCCGTCGGGCATTCCGGTTTTCATCCGGGCGGTATGCGGATCGGTGGGATTTCCCGAAATTCTTCGGCCGTAAAAATCGCCGAAGAACGCAGATACAAGGACTACTCGGCAGATGGCCCGCTGACTCTCCACTCAATGGGTGAGGCCATGAAAAGACTGCGCAATCTGGTTCCAGAGGGGGTGAAGGATCGGATCAACGTTGACGCCAGTATCTATCAGACGATCAAAAATGGCGGTGAGATAGAGATTGTTTTTGACCGGGGAATCGTTGATCGACTGAAAATCATCCTGGTTATCGACAATGGCGGGTGGTCGATGGAGCCGTATATCAATACCGTTCAAATCCTCTTCCAGTATGCAAAAGCGCAATTCAAGGATCTCAAAACATATTTCTTTCACAATACCATCTATGACCTGCTTTGGGAGGATCCGCAACGGTACAGAAAACCTGTCAGAATCGATGACTTCGCCAGGCTGGATCCAGATACCAGGCTGATAATCGTGGGAGATGCCAGTATGGCGCCCTATGAACTCATGGCCGCCGACGGGTCAATTTACAGTTATGACCGCAGCGGCAAACCAAGTATTCAGCGCTTGAAATTCCTGGCAGATATGTTTAGTCATACTGTTTGGATGAATCCGATCCCGCAAAAGAGTTGGCAGGGGACGTACTCGATCAATGTGATACGGAATATCATTCCGATGTTTGAACTGTCATTGGACGGGCTTGAAAGGGTTGTGAAATATCTGATGCAAAAGTAAATAGATTCCAACGATAAACGAGGTTGTTTCCTGTTTGTTGTATAATATTCTGAAAATATAGAACAAAATACGAAAACCTCTGTGAGAGCACCGGAGGGAGGTTATTCCTCACGGGTGATGCCGAGAATGGTTGTCCAGATACCATCCTTGTTCCAGCGCTTAACGATGATTACCGGTTGTCCGGACAGGAAGTCGATTATTTCTTTTGCCTCGCTCCGTAAAAGCCCCGAAAGGAGGAACCATTTCTGACGGAGAAAGCCGGGCGTGCGGACAAGTTTCTTCATAACCTCATAATGGATGTTGGCCACAAGCAGGTCTGAGGGCAGAGCGGTATACTCCTCGGCGCGGCCCTGAATGACCAGGATGTTCTTTTCCATGTTGTTCAGGTGGACGTTGTTCAGGGCAGTCCTGGCTGCGAGATAATTAAAATCGACGGCGAGGGCCTTTTGGCATCCTGATTTGATTGCGGCAAGGGCCAGAATGCCGGTTCCTGTCCCGAGGTCGAGCATGGTTTGAACCTTTTTCCCCGTGCAGATCAGGTCGATGGCCTCAAGGCAATCTTGGGTCGTCGGGTGGGCGCCGTTTCCGAAGACCACTCCGGGATCAAGGATAAGTGCATGCTGCCCGGGTTCAGGCGCGGTCTCGATCCAGGGTGGAGCGAAGAGAAACCGCCCGATCCTGACGGGTTCAATTTTCCCCCCCTGCCATTGCTCGTAGGTCATCTCATAGGTATCGAGAAGGTGGAGGGCCGGATCGTCCCTGACCAGATCCTCGATAAGTTCCCGGGCCGGCTGCCGAAAAAAAAGGAAGGAAAAACCGTCTTCTTCCCAATTGCCGAGAAAGCTGCCGGAGGGGAACTTCTGTTGAAGTGGTATTTTCCCGTCGATATAGTAAATATAGAGGATAGATTCAGGAAGAAGAGAGTGATAGGAGCCTTGCATGTGTATATTATCGAAAGTGGTTGATGGGTTGGCAGTGAGGTTCCTGTCATCGCAGAGTCTGTCCTGTAATACACAGGCAGGGGGAGAAAAACAATAGAAAACATTTTCACCAGGGAAAGTTCTAGTTAATTGTGTGATTTCAGGGAGATGTCATGTTTGTATGTGTCGATTTTGATGGAACGATAGTGGATCATTGTTTTCCGGATATGGGAGAACCGGTTCCGGGGGCGCTGAAATGGTTGAAAAGATTGAATGGGTATGGAGTGAAAATTATCTTGTTTACAATGCGTTCGAACAGCGAGATGTTCAAGACGGCCCTGTCCGATGCCGTGGCGTATCTGGAGAAGAATGGTATAATCCTTTTTGCTGTGAACGAGAATCCAGCCCAGACGAGCTGGACAACCAGCCCGAAGGCCTATGCCCATCTTTATATCGACGATTCCGCATTCGGATGTCCGCTGATCCATCCTAAGGGATTTAAACGTCCATGTGTTGATTGGAGCAAGGTCGGGCCCCAGGTGGAGCATATGTGTCTGAGCGGACGCTGGGATTGATCATATCGCAGTTGCAGGCTGAAAGGCCGGGGATCCAGGCGGGAATAGGGGGCAAAGAGCAGAGCGGAAAGCGGAATTATCCATGGTGCCTACTTTACGCCGGCGGAACTTTGTGGTTTAATGCCCCGATCAGCAGATCGGAACGACGGGAAATCTATCGATGAATTCGATCTGCCAATGATATCAGGCAGTTTATGGAAATCCGTCTGTCTGGTACAACAGTGAGAATTTCAAGAGGAACCGACTATGGGATTGACAGTTGTACAGCTCTTCAGAAAGATTGACTCCAACAGGGAGTATTGTTTCAACGTTGAGTCTTCTCGACCCCTTACCCCTGGGGAAATGGAGTGTTTGCGGCTCATTCTGGCAGATGGGTTTCTGATTGAAACCGTCTCTCCCGTTTCTGTTCTTACAGGGCTCCGGATGGTGGAGGTGGGGCCGCGGCTCAATTTTGCCACCGCCTGGTCATCCAATATGGTCTCGATCTGCCGGGCAACGGGGCTGGATTGCATCAGCCGGGTGGAACGTTCACGCCGTTATCTGGTGCCGGGAGATCAGAATCTGCAGGAGTTCATCAAGGTCCATCATGATCGGATGACGGAATGTCACTATCCGAAGCCCTTGACCACCTTTGAGACCGGGATCGTGCCGGAGCCGGTGTATGAGGTGGACCTGAAGGGCAAAGGCCCGGAGGCCCTGGCCGATATCCCGGGGATCTCGATGGATGCCTGGGACCGGAATTTTTATTACGATTATTTTGTTAAAAAACATCGCCGCAATCCAACTATCGTTGAGATCATGGATCTTAACAATGCCAACTCCGAACATTCCCGGCATGGTTTTTTTAAAGGAAAACAGGTTATTGACGGCGATGAGAAAAAAAAGACCCTCTTTGACCTGGTCACGGATACGTTGAACGCCAATCCCAAGGGCTCGGTTGTGGCCTTCAAGGACAATTCCAGCGTCATAGAGGGGTATGAGATTAAAACACTCCTTCCGGAAAGTCCCGGCGAGCCGTCATCTCTTGCGATGGCCGATGTTCAGTATCACCTCCTGCTGACGGCGGAGACCCATAATTTTCCCACCGGCGTGGCCCCTTTTCCGGGTGCGGAAACAGGGACCGGCGGCCGGATTCGGGACGTCCAGGGGACCGGAAAGGGCGCCTTCGTGATGGCTGGTACCGCAGGCTACTGTGTCGGCAATCTCCACATCCCCGACTACGAACTGAGCTGGGAAAAGCAGTATCCCTGTCCGGACAATCTCGCCTCCGCACTCAAGATCGAGATCGAAGCCAGTAACGGCGCCTCGGATTACGGCAACAAGTTCGGCGAGCCGTTGATTCAGGGTTTTACCCGGTCATTTGATATGCAGTTGGACAATGGAGAGCGCTGGGGCTATCTGAAGCCGATCATGTTTACCGGCGGGATAGGCCAGATTGACGCCCGGCATACGGAAAAGGCTAAAGCGGACGAGGGGATGCTCATCGTCCAGGTGGGCGGTCCGGCCTACCGGGTCGGATTCGGGGGCGGTGCCGCGTCCAGTATGCTCCAGGGGGAGAACGCCTCCGACCTTGATTTCAATGCGGTGCAGCGGGGCGATGCGGAGATGGAACAGAAGATGAACCGCGTCATCCGGGCCTGCAACGAGATGGGAGGGAAAACCCTCATCGATGTGATCCATGATCAGGGCGCAGGCGGTCCGGCCAATGTCCTGAAAGAGCTGGTGGAAAAATCCGGCGGCAGGGTGGAGGTCAGGAATATCCGGGTCGGCGACCCCACCATGTCGGTCTTAGAGATTTATGTAGCCGAATATCAGGAACGGAACGGGTTTCTGATCAGGCCGGATAATATTGAAAAATTCAAAAGGATCTGCGCCCGGGAGAAGGTCGCCTGTGAGGTGCTGGGCGAAGTGACCGGTGATCTGCATTTTGTTGTCCATGATGCAGAGGATGGGACCACACCCGTCGATATTGCCCTCGACGACCTGCTTGGCAATATCCCGCGGAAGATCTTTGCCGACAGGCATGTGGGGCTGCACCTCTCGCCGATATCTCTGCCGGATGATCTGACTGTTCGCGATGCCCTCCATGATGTCCTGCGTCTTGTTTCGGTCGGATCGAAACGCTTCTTGACCAGCAAGGTGGATCGGGCGGTGACCGGCCTGATTGCCCAGCAGCAGTGCTGCGGCCCGTTGCAGTTGACGGTAGGCGATGTGGCAATCGTGGCCCAGTCGCATTTCGGGCTTACCGGAGTGGCCACAGCCATCGGTGAACAACCGATCAAGATGCTTGTGAATCCGGCCGCGGGGGCCAGGATGGCGGTCGGCGAGGCCCTGACCAATCTGGTCTGGGCCAGAATTGAAGATCTGCGGCAGGTAAAATGCTCCGCTAACTGGATGTGGGCCCCGAAACTCCCCGGTGAGGGTGCGGCCATATACGATGCTGCCCAGGCCATGCGGGACGCGATGATCGCTCTAGGGGTTGCGGTCGATGGCGGCAAAGACAGCCTGTCCATGGCAACGATGGTGGACGGACAGACCGTCAAGTCACCGCGCCAGCTGGTCATCTCCGCCTATGGCGCGATGCCTGATATTACCAGGGCTGTGACCCCTGATATTAAAGAGCCGGGTTCCGTCCTGCTCTTTCTCGACTTCAGTGACGAGAAAAACCGGCTGGGAGGGACGGCTCTGGCCCAGGTCCTGGGGCAGCTTGGGAACGATTGTCCGGATATGGATGATCCGGAGCTGGTCAGACGCGGTTTCATGGCGGTGCAGGAAATCATCGGCAAGGGTCATATCCTGGCCGGGCATGACCGCAGCGATGGCGGTCTGATCGTTACCCTTCTGGAGATGGCGTTCAGTGGTGACTGCGGTCTGAACATTTCGATGATGGGCTGGGATTCGGCCCTGGCCCTGCTCTTTTCCGAGGAACTTGGCCTGGTCCTTGAGTGCAGGGAGGACATGTGCGAAGAGGTGAAGAATATCCTGGAATTTGCAAGTGTCCCGTACCTGGAGATCGGGAAGACCACCGCCGACAAACAGATTCGGATTATCTACGATAACGAGCTCGTTCTTGACGAAGAGATGGATCTCCTGCGCCAGTGGTGGGAGGAGACCAGCTACCAGCTTGAACGTCTGCAGATGAATCCGGATTGTGCGGACGAGGAAAAGAGCAATATAGCCCATCGCCCGGGTCCGACCTATGTGATTCCTTTCGATCCGGAGCCGGCTCCTCCGGAGTTGCTGAAAAGAAAGGAGAAGCCAAAGGTCGCGATATTGCGTGATGAAGGCTCCAATTCCGATCGTGAGATGAGTTCTGCCTTTTATTCCGCGGGCTTTGAACCGTGGGACGTCTGCATGACCGACCTTCTGCAAGGGAAGATCGACCTGGCGGACTTTCGTGGACTGGCTGCTGTCGGTGGATTTTCCTATGGTGATGTCCCCGAGTCGGCCAAGGGCTGGGCGGCCACCATCCTCTTCAACGACAGGCTGAAATCAATGTTTCACGAGTTTTATAATCGACCCGATACCTTTACGCTGGGCATCTGCAACGGTTGTCAGCTCTTCGGGCTCCTGGGCTGGGTGCCCTGGCAGGGGATTTCCCCCGAGAGCCAGCCGCGCTTTATCAGGAATATCTCGGGCCGGTTCGAATCCCGCTGGACTACGGTCAAGGTGATACAGTCGAATTCGATCATGCTGAAAGGGATGGACGGCCTTGTCTTCGGGATCCATGTCGATCATGGCGAAGGCCTGCTGCATTTCCCTGATCCCGCCGTGCAGGTAAAGGTCCAGGCCGGGAATATGATCCCGGTGGTCTTTGTCGACGATGATTCCAACCCGACGGAGGCCTATCCGTTCAACCCGAACGGCTCCCCCGGTGGTCTGGCCGGTCTTTGTTCGCCCGATGGCCGGCATCTGGCCATGATGCCGCATCCGGAAAGGACCTTCCTGCCCTGGCAGGCGCATTACCTGCCCGCCGGGATGAAAAAACTGCCGGTGACGCCCTGGATGCAGATGTTCAGAAATGCCTACGACTGGTGTGCCGGCAAGTAGCTGGCCGGGACTTGATTTGGCCCTTTTTTTTAGAGCCGGTCCTGCGGGCTTTGCAGCTGCCGGATGTCACGGGCCATGACATGGGTGTAGATCTCGGTGGTCTTGACATCGGCATGACCGAGGAGTTCCTGAAGCACCCGGATATTCACCCCGTTTTCCAGCATATGCGTGGCGAAACTGTGCCGCAGGGTATGGCAGCCGACCTTTTTGTCGATTCCGGCCTGGTCTGCCGCCCGCTTCACCGCCTTCTGCAACCCGGACTCAAGCACATGATGGCGCCTCTCAATGCCTGAACGCGGGTCAAAGGAACGATCCCTCGATGGGAACACCCACTGCCAGCCGGTTTCCCGTCCGGCATGCGGATATTTTCTAGCTAGGGCGTCCGGGATATACACCTCCCCAAATCCTTCCTCAAAATCCTGATGATGAAGGACCTTCACGGCCTGAACCTGCCTCTGCAGTTCGTCCTGTAGATTTTTAGGCAGGATGGTGGTCCGGTCCTTCCCTCCCTTGCCGCCCCGGACAAAGATAAGGCCCTGACCAAAATCCAAATCCTGAATACGCAGGCGGATACACTCCATCAGGCGCAGACCGCCGCCGTAGAGCAGTTTTGCCATCAAAGCGTGCTTACCCGTAATGGCGGCAAGCAATCGCTGAACCTCAGACTGAGTCAGTACGGTGGGCGGTCTTTGCTGACGTTTGCTGCGGACTGGGGCGATTTCTCCGGCAAGAGGTTTGTCAAGGACATCTCGATAAAGAAAAACAAGGGCGTTCAGTGCCTGCCGCTGAGTGGAAGCGGAAACCTTGCCTTCGGTTGCCAGATGGGAAAGATATCGTTCGACATCCTTTGCCCCAAGTGTATTCGGATGGGTTTTGCCACCGAAATAATAGATATAGCGGAGGATCCACTGATAATAGGTCTGCTCTGTCCGATAGGCGTAGTGATGATAGCGAAGCACCTCTCGTACCTGATCCATCAGCTTGAGGCTGGGATTCGGCCGGAATTTCGGCGTATTTTTCTTTTGACTTTCCATATCCTATCCTATAATATCGCGATATATGGAAACTTTCCAGAGGAAATGCAATATGTGGAAAGGATTTTGCCAATTTTTCCACGTTTGAAGCTTAATATAAGAATATGTGGAAAATCCGTCCATCCATAGGGGGTGATATGACGGACAAGAGTCCACTTATTGCACTGTTGAGTGACCAGACTTAATATAATGGTATTGTGGCAAAAAATGTAGGCTGTGGTTAAAAATGTTCTATCAAGTCTTGGTTTTTGAGAGTGGCGGTTTTCATCCGAAGCTTCACTTTCAAAACAGCGGGATAGCACACGGTGGAAGGTATTTAAAGTTAGGTGTGGTGGGTAATCTGAAAGGTATCGCCTTCGAACATATGTCATCTTCCAGCCAGTTCCTTTGCCTGGCGTGTAGGTTGTTCTTTCAAACAGGTAAATGCCAATTGCTGGCCATTCTCCAGGGATTTTGCTTGCAAGAAAGTCGTTGAAGTTGTCAGTAAATTTAAACCAAGAAATCAACTGGAAGGCAGTTATAAAACCTTTGTTGGGGCAAGCTTTCCAAAATCTCAACAATCCAGTAAAGCGGACGGCGGGATATTGGGCGATTTTCAAAACAAGGTTGGTGGCCGCCGCCGCTTACCCATAAGTTCGCCAAATATAATAAGGTAAATAATGTCGGTAATTAGCGATAAATTAGAGCAACTACTTACACAAGGTTGGAACGTTAAGGATGTTTCTGATTATGATTCCTGGGTAAAACGAGTGAGAATAATACTTCCACGAATACTTGATGCCCAAGCGCTCTCAGATTTTTCATCATTTAATGCTCCATTCACTCCATGGAGTGAAAAAATTGATTCACAGACTGCACTCTTGGAAGCGCTTCTTGTGCAAGAGCAGATTGAGCGAGTTCCTGAACAAGATCTTATTTCACAGGAAATAACGTCACAATCGGCAAGATGTTCACCGCATTCAAAGCGAATTTTTTTGGTACATGGGCATGACACAGAAGTAAAGCAAACAGTAGCTCGATTTCTGGAACATCTCAAGCTTGAGCCCATAGTTCTTCATGAGCAAGCGAGCGCAGGTCGGACTGTAATAGAGAAATTAGAGAAACACTCAAATGTCGGTTTTGCAGTTGTCTTGCTCACGCCAGACGATGTTGGTGGGCTAGCTTCCACGCCGGAAGAACTGCGAGTACGTGCACGTCAGAACGTTGTTTTCGAGTTGGGTTTTTTCATCGGTAGACTTAGCCGGCGAAGAGTCTGTGCGCTTTATAAAACCGATGTGGAAATTCCATCCGACTATCATGGTGTTTTGTATGTTGAGTTCGATTTACTCGGCGCATGGCGAACAAAGTTAGCACAGGAACTTGTTGAGGCGGGATTCTCTATCGACTCGGAAGCCTTAATTAAATCTTAACATTTCGGCGAACCACCGCCTTCACACGGACCCCGCAAACAGCGCGGGTCCGGTGAGGCGGAACGTTGAGCCTGTAGGAAAAGGTAAAAAAGCATAGGAAAATCGGCCATTTTCTAGTATAATATACTGAAATATTAGGGAATAAACCGCTTAACCATTGATAGGGGGAATTCCGGTGGCCA